>NZ_JBIVSV010000002.1:0-200167 GCF_044756385.1 Streptomyces sp. NPDC091972
GGGGGGGGCCCCCCGGGGGGGGGGGGGTGCCCCCCCCCCCCCCGCCCCCCCCCCCGGGGGGCCCGCCGGGGGCCCCCCCCCCCCCCACCCCGGCCCCGCCCCCCAACCGCACCGCACGCGCTACACAAGCCCCCACCGAACATGCGGCTGCGCCCCAGGCACCAGGGGCGCGGGGAACTGCGCAGAACGCCCGCCCCCACCGAACCCGCACACGAACCCGCTCGACCGAAGGCCGCACCGTCACAGACGAGCCCCCGCACCCCCGTCATGCGGCTGTTCCCGCGCAGACCCGCACATCTCGTCGTTCAGATCCTTCACGAGCTGGGTGAGATCGGTGGGCCGGTCCGGACCCCACCAGTCCCCCAGGAGCTCCCCCAGGGACTCCTCCCGCGCCGACGCGAGCCGCGTGGCGACCTCCCGGCCCTGTTCGGTGAGCAGCAGGTCGAGGCCCTGGCGGGAGGCCAGCCCGCGCTCCTCCACCTGCCGTGCCGCCTCGATGATCGCCCCGAGGGGCACGGAGGTCCGCTCGGCGAGCAGCGCCGGCTCCACCCACCCGTACTTGCGGATCCGAAGCACCAGCCAGCTCGACGCGGGCAGCAGGTCGTACCCCGCCCGCGCGGTGATCTCGCGGTAGATCTCCCGCCGCCCCTCCCGGGTGCCGAGCACCGACAGGGCCCGGCACACCTCGTCGTACGACGACCGTTCCACCGGATTGCTGGCGAGCGTCTCCGTGACGTCGGGCGCGGTGACCGACCCCCGCAGCCGGTCCTCCTTGAGGAACCACGCGAGCACGAAGCCGAGGAACGCGACGGGCGCGGCGTAGAGGAAGACGTCGGTGATCGACGAGGCGTACGCGTGCAGCGCCTCGGGCCTGAGCGCGCCCGGCAGTTCGGCCAGCCCCCGGGAGTCGGCCTCGAGCTCCGACACCGAGACCCCGGGCGGCAGTTGGGCCCCGCGCAGCGCCTCGGCCAGCTTGTCGCCGAGCCGGTTCGCGAAGACCGTACCGAAGATGGCGACGCCGAAGGACGCCCCGATGGACCGGAAGAAGGTCGCACCGGACGTGGCGACGCCGAGGTCCTCGTACGAGACGGCGTTCTGCACGATCAGCACCAGCACCTGCATGACCAGGCCGAGCCCCAGCCCGAACACACAGAAGTAGGCGCTCATCACCCAGGTGGAACTGCTCTCGTCGAGCCGGTGCAGGAGCAGCAGTCCCAGCGTGGTGACCGCGGTCCCGGCCACCGGGAACACCTTCCACCGCCCGGTACGGCTGACGATCTGCCCGGACACGGTCGAGGACAGCAGCAGCCCGAACACCATGGGCAGCATGTGCACCCCGGACATGGTCGGCGAGACGCCCTGCACCACCTGGAGGAAGGTGGGCAGATAGGTCATGGCCCCGAACATCGCGAACCCGACGATGAAGCTGATGACGGCGGACAGGGTGAAGGTCCGCACCCGGAACAGCTTCAGCGGCAGCACGGGCTCGGCGGCCCGCCGTTCGACCGCCACGAACGCGATCGCGAGCAGCACTCCCAGCACCGCGAGCCCGACGATCCGGGGCGAACCCCATCCCCAGGTGTTCCCGCCCAGCGAGGCCACCAGCACCAGACAGGTGGCGACGGCGGCGATGAGGAAGGTCCCCAGGTAGTCGATGACGTGCTTGGTCGACTTGCGCGGGATCCGCAGCACCACGGCGATCACGGCCAGCGCGACCACACCGACGGGCAGGTTGACGTAGAACACCCACCGCCAGCTCAGGTGCTCGGTGAACAGCCCGCCCAGCAACGGCCCGAGCACGCTCGTCGCGCCGAACACCGCCCCGAACAGCCCCTGGTAGCGGCCGCGTTCGCGGGGCGGGACGAGGTCGCCGACGATCGCCATCGACAGCACCATGAGCCCGCCGCCGCCCAGCCCCTGGAGCGCCCGGAAGGCGATGAGCTGGGTCATGTCCTGGGACATCCCGCACAGCGCCGAGCCGATCAGGAAGATCACGATCGCGGTCTGGAACAGCCGCTTGCGCCCGTACTGGTCACCGAGCTTGCCCCACAGCGGTGTCGCCGCCGTGGAGGCGAGCAGATACGCGGTCACGACCCAGGACAGATGCTCCATGCCCCCGAGGTCGCTGACGATCGTGGGCAGCGCGGTGGAGACGATCGTCTGGTCCAGCGCGGCGAGCAGCATGCCCAGCAGCAGGGCCCCGATCGAGACGAGGACGTTGCCGGACACGGGGTGTTCTCGCGTGTCTCGCACATCCTCCGTCATACCGTGCGCATCCGCGGCCATGAAGACCTCCCGAGGCTCTCGTTACCTCTCCATCGTGGTCGGTGTGACCGTTTACGGCCTGTTGAGTCCTGTTGGAAGCGGATATTCCGGGGGCTTCCGAAAGTCGTCTGTGGAGGGGTTCTGCATAATCTCTGGAGTTTGTGAGGGGAGGGACGAACACATGGCGGAGTCGAACGGCCATCTGTGCCCGGAGTGCGGGACGCCGAGAGGGGCGGACAACACCCCGTCGTGCGGGTGCACCCGGCGCGCGTCGGACGCGCTGCGGGACGCGCGTACGGCGGAGGCGGCCGCGGCGGAGGACTTCGATCCGCTGCGCATACGGCCGTACGTCGAGCTGGACGAGGAGACGGCACCGGTGCCGCGGGTGCCCGCACCGGAGGCCACGGTGCCGCTGCACGTGCCGGCGCCGCCGTCACCACCGACGTCGACACCGCCACCGTCGCCGAGCGCCCCTAATCCCACGGATCTGAGCCTGTTCGAGCCGGATGAGGAACTCTCCGCACCCGGCCCTGCCCCGGACCCGCGGCCGCGCCGCGCCCGCCGCCGTACCGTCCTCCTCGCCTCGGCCGGGGCGGTGGTGGCCGTGGTCGCAGCGGCCGTCGCCGGCGGGCTGTTCACGTACGACCCGCCGTCACGGGACGAGGCGGCACCGCGGGACGTGCGGCCGGCCGTCCCGGACGTGACGACGACCGCGCCGTCGGCGTCCCCGACCGCGCCCACGCCCTCCGTACGGCCGTCCTCCGCGTCCCCGTCCGCCACGGCGAGCGCGAGCCCCTCGGCCTCCCCGTCCGCGTCGGAGTCCAGCGCCTCCCCCGGCCCTTCCCGCTCGGCAGCGCCCTCGGCGAGCCCGACGGCCTCCACCGCGACGAAGCCGGCGGCCGGTGCGGACTCGGCGGAAGAAGCGGCTCCGCCGGTTCTGCGACGGGGTTCCGAGGGCCCGGAGGTCGTCGAGCTCGAACTGCGCCTCACCCAGCTCGGCCTGTACGGACGCAAGCCCTCCGGCCACTACAACGAGGGCGTCGAGGACGCGGTCGCCGTGTACCAGTGGCAGCGGGGACTCCAGAGCGCGGAACGCGGGGTGTACGACCTGGCGACCCGAGAGCGACTGGAGTCGGAGACCAGAGAGCCGTAGGCGCCGCGCGCCACGGGACCGGTCGCAGCAGGTCTCGGAGAGCGGGGCGGTGCGTCGGAGCAGAAAGCACGCGCCCCGTACCCCCGGGTGGCTCTCACCCGACCCGGAGCCGAAGCCTGCCGTCAGGACCGAGCCCGGACCATCGCGAGCGACCGGCCGCACGGACCCGACAGCGAGCACGGCACGGCCGGAAGGGACACCCTCGGCGCAGCCGGAACCCTCCACCAGGAGCCGCGCCTTCCCCCCGGCCCCGCACCCCGCAAGGCTCTTAGCCCACGTGCAGCCGGATCGTGCCGTCTCCGCGTGCCTCCACCCGCACCTGCGTCAGGTCCCGTACGACCACGTCCGGGTCGTGCAGGCCGGCCCTCGGGCCGATTCCCACGACCTGCATGCCCGCCGCCTTGCCGGCCGCGATGCCCGCGCCCGAGTCCTCGAAGACCACGCAGTCCGCGGGCGCCACACCCAGCTCCGCGGCCCCCTTGAGGAAGCCCTCGGGGTCGGGCTTGCTGGCGCCGACCGACTCCGCGGTGACGCGGACGTCGGGCAGGTCCAGGCCCGCGGCCGCCATCCGGGCCGTGGAGAGGGGGACGTCGGCCGAGGTCACCAGCGCGTGGGGCAGTCCGCGCAGGGACGCGAGGAACTCCGGCGCGCCCGGTATCGCCACCACCCCGTCCATGTCCGCGGTCTCCTCCGCGAGCATGCGCGCGTTGTCCGCGAGGTTGCGTTCCACGGGACGGTCGGGCAGCAGGAGCGCCATCGACGCGTGGCCCTGGCGGCCGTGGACCACCTTCATGACCTCGTCGCCGTCCAGCCCGTGCTGGTCGGCCCAGCGGCGCCAGATGCGTTCGACCACGGCGTCGGAGTTGACGAGGGTGCCGTCCATGTCGAGCAGGAGGGCGCGGGCGGTGAGCACGGTGGGGGCGGCGGTGGCCGTCATCGGCAGCTCCAGGACGCGGGACGGGGGGCTTCGGAGGTGTCTCCCCCGCACCTCCCGGAGGGACAAGGCGGCCCCGCCCGCCGGTCAGGGAAAACGGGCGGAGGCCACTTTGTTTCTCCACGGTACAAAATCGAGCCGGTTCCCGCCACCACCCCTCGGGGACCGCCCGGAACAGTTCACCCGCCGTTCAGCTCAGCCGGCCACGGCCTCCCACAGGCTCCACAGCCCGAGCGCCAGCATCAGCAGCGCCGCGACCTTGGTGATCAGCTTCAGCGGGACCCGCTTCATCAGGGCCTTTCCGCCGACGATGCCGAGACCGGCCACCGCCCACAGCGCGAGCACCGCGCCGAGGCCGACGGAGAGCGGGTCGTCGTAGCGGGCCGCGAGGTTGGCCGTCATGATCTGGGTCAGGTCCCCGAACTCGGCGACGAGGATCAGCATGAACCCGGCCCCGGCCACCTTCCAGAAGGACTGGTCCTCGGGCTTGCGGATCTCCTCCTCGCCGTCGTCCTTCTTCAGCAGCAGAACGGCCGCGCCGCCGAGGAAGAGCACGCCCGTCAGCGCCTGCACGATCTGCTGCGGCAGCAGGGTGAGCACACTGCCGGCCGCGACGGCGAGCGCGACGTGCAGCGCGAATGCGGCGGCGACGCCCGCGAAGACATAGGAGGCGCGGTAGCGGGTGCCGAGGACGAGACCGGCGAGCGCGGTCTTGTCGGGCAGTTCGGCGAGGAAGACGACGCCGAAGACGACGGCCGTCACGGTGAAGCTGATCAAGGGTCCTCAATCGGTCGGGGCTGCCCCACCGAGAGTGTTCCTGCGAAACGACGCCTCGGCACGGCAGCACACAGTCAGTGCACTACTGGCCGAAGGTCTCGCTGGCCGGTCCCTGAAGACCTGCCTCCGGGCGCCGGCTCAGACGAGCTGAGCAGTATGTCGACGGTCCGGCGAAGAGCTACTCCCCTTCAACACCGTCCATCGTACGTGATCGTTCCGCCGTAGACCTTGTCGTGTCATGTACGCGTCACTAACTTCTCACCGTACGCACATCCCCCGGCAACACGGAGCCGCGAGCATTCCACCGCCCGCGCTCCAACACCCCTGCCTCCCAAGGGAGTTCGCATGTCGAAGTTCTACGCGCGTCGACGGCTGAGCATACTCGGCGCGCTCACCGCGCTCATAGCCTCCGTCGCGGTTCTCAACGGCCCGACCGCCTCCGCCGCCCTCCCCACCCCGGTCAGCGCGGCCACCGCGCGCACCTACCTCGCCTCGCTCACCGTGGCGACCGAGAACCGCACCGGCTACAGCCGGGACCTGTTCCCGACCTGGATCACCATCAGCGGCACTTGCAACACCCGCGAGTACATCCTCAAGCGGGACGGCTCGAACGTCGTCACCGACTCCGCCTGCGCCGCCACCAGCGGCAGTTGGTACTCCCCGTACGACGGCGCCACCTGGACCGCCGCCTCCGACGTCGACATCGACCACCTGGTCCCGCTCGCCGAGGCGTGGGACTCCGGCGCGAGCGCCTGGACCACGTCCCGGCGCCAGTCCTTCGCCAACGACGTCACCCGCCCGCAGCTCCTCGCGGTGACCGACAACGTGAACCAGTCCAAGGGCGACCAGGACCCGGCCACCTGGATGCCGTCGCTCACCTCGTACCGCTGCACCTACGTCCGCGCCTGGGTCCAGGTGAAGTACTACTACGGCCTCTCCGTCGACTCCGCGGAGAAGAGCGCGCTCAGCGGCTACCTCGCCAACTGCTGACGATTCCGTGCCGGAATCTCCCCGCGGAGCTCCGTCGTTCCGTACCGTACGGGGCGACGGAGGAGGATCACGTGACGGATCTGCGGGTAGGACCACTGCTCAGGTACGTCGACGGCTCGTCCGCGACCGTATGGGTCGAGACGAGCCGTCCGTGCACCGTCGAGGTGCGCTGCTCGGACGGCACCGGTGGCGAGTCCCCCACCTTCCAGGTCGCGGGCCACTACTACGCCCTCGTCCCGGTCGACGGCCTCGCCCCCGGCACACAGCGGTCGTACGAGGTGCTCCTGGACGGCACACGCGTGTGGCCGCTGGCCGACTCGCCCTTCCCGCCCTCGGTGATCCACACGCCCACCGAGGAGGCGCCCGTGCGCGTCGCCTTCGGATCCTGCCGCTGGGCCGCGCCCCCGGAGGGCGAGAAGGACCCCGTGGGCCCCGACGCCCTGGACACCCTCGCGGCCCGTATCGCCGCCGACCCGGAGGGCGAGCGCCCGGACGTCCTCCTCCTGCTGGGCGACCAGGTATACGCCGACGAGACCTCCCCGGCCACGCAGCGCTGGCTGGCTGCCCGCCGCGACCTGAGCGACCCGCCGG
The DNA here is from genome assembly GCF_044756385.1 of Streptomyces sp. NPDC091972. Classification (NCBI taxonomy): domain Bacteria; kingdom Bacillati; phylum Actinomycetota; class Actinomycetes; order Kitasatosporales; family Streptomycetaceae; genus Streptomyces; species Streptomyces sp. NPDC091972. The sequence goes on from NZ_JBIVSV010000002.1 coordinate 6,711, forward strand.
GCGACCAGGTGGCGGACTACGAGGAGTACACCCACCTCTACTACGAGTCCTGGCTCGACCCCGAGGTGCGCTGGCTGCTGTCCACCGTGCCCAGCTGCATGATCTTCGACGACCACGACGTCATCGACGACTGGAACACCTCCGCCTCCTGGGTCGAGGACATGCGCGCCCTCACCTGGTGGCGGGAGCGGCTGCTGAGCGGACTGATGTCGTACTGGGTCTACCAGCACCTGGGCAACCTCCCCCCGTCCGAACTGGCCGCCGACCCCCTCTACGAGGCCGTCCGCCGGTCCCCCGACGGCACCGACGAGTTGCGCGCCTTCGCCTGCCGCGCCGAGGCCGACGCGGCCTCCGTGCGCTGGAGCTACCGGCGCGACTTCGGCCGGGTGCGGCTGGTCATGGTCGATTCCCGCGCCGCCCGGGTCCTCGACGAGGACAACCGGTCGATGCTGGACCCCGGCGAGGCCGAGTGGCTGCGCGGACAGGTGCTGGAGGACCGCTCCTCCTACGACCACCTCCTGATCGGCACCTCGCTGCCCTGGCTGCTGCCGCACCTGGTGCACGACGCCGAGGCGTGGGACGCCGCGCTGTGCCGGGGGGAGCGCGGGGCGCGCTGGGCCCGGTTCGGCGAGGACCTGCGGCGCAAGGCGGATCTGGAGCACTGGGCGGCGTTCCCGGACTCCTTCGCGGCGCTGGCGGACCTGATCGCCGAGGTGGGTTCGGGCCCCGAGGCGCCGGCGACGGTGCTGGTGCTGTCGGGGGACGTGCACCACGCGTACGTGGCCGAGCCGAAGTGGCGCAGCGGCGGGCCGGACGCCCGGGTCCTCCAGCTGACCTGCTCCCCCGTCCACAACTCCGTGCCCTCCTCCATCCGGTACGGCTTCCGCTTCGGCTGGAGCGCGGTGGCGCGGGCGCTCGGGCGGGGCCTCGCCCGGCACGGACGCTGCGCGCGACCGCCGGTCTCCTGGCGGCACACCGGCGGGCCGTGGTTCGGCAACCAGCTCATGACGCTGACGCTGAACGGGCGTTCGGCGCGGCTGCGGCTGGACCACGCCCGGGAGTCGGGCAAGGGCCGGACCCGGCTGGTGACGATCTCGGAGTCCGAACTCACCGGCGAGAGCGGACACGAGGTGTCCCGCGTCACCCGTCCCAGCGCCTGACGCACCGGACACGCCGTCAAAAACGTTCCGCAGCAGGGCGGTTCGTCATCGACTTACCTTCAGGCCGGTGAGCATTCGGACACACTTTCGGTCACCCGACGGGAGGGTGGGAGCGCTCCCACGTGCGACTTCGGGTGAGACGGAAGGGGCGGCAGAGGCAAACTCATGGCTAAATGTTGAACTTGCAAGCAGAGATCGGGGACACCTAGCGTTAAGGGCTGATTCGGCTCCCATCCCCCTGGGGCGACCCCCCTGTGGGACCGACCCGACCGAAGGAGTCCCCCACATGACCGGACGCCTGAACAGCGCCCAGCCATATGCCCTCGGCCTGTATCGCATCGTCGTCGGCCTGCTCTTCCTCTGTCATGGCGCCGCCTCCCTCTTCGGCGTGCTCGGCGGTGCCGCGGGCACCGACGGCGGCACCCTCGAAGCGGGCACCTGGCCGGGCTGGTACGCGGCCGTGATCCAGCTCGTCTGCGGCAGCCTCGTCCTGCTCGGTCTGGGCACGCGCGCCGCCGCGTTCCTCGCCGCGGGGTCCATGGCGTACGCGTACTTCAAGGTGCACCAGCCGATGGCGCTGTGGCCCATGGAGAACGGCGGTGAGGCCGCCGCGATGTTCAGTTGGGCCTTCCTGCTGCTCGTCTTCACCGGGTCCGGCGCCTTCGGCCTGGACCGGCTGCTCGCGAAGCGCTCGGCGCAGGAACGCAAGCCGGCGCCGGAGCCGGTGGCCGTCTGAGACGAGCCCGTACGGTGCCCTCCCTGGCGTCCGTGGGGGAGGGCACCGTGCGAGGCAGCCGGGTGAACATGCCGCGTTCATCTCATGAGCCCCCCGTGAATCTCCTGTCACTGCCCGGGCGTACGCTGTATGGCTGTCTACGGGGGAATCACGGGGAGTCGCGGTGTTGGAGAGCCTGGGGTCACTGACCGGCAGTCCATGGATCTATGCCATGGTCGCGCTGTCGGTGCTCCTTGACGTGTTCGTGCCGGTGCTGCCCAGCGGGGTCCTGGTGATCACGGCCGCGACGGCCGCGGCCGCGGGCAGTGCGGCGACCGGCCGGGTCCCCGATGTGATGGCCCTGATCCTCTGCGCGACGACCGCATCCGTGCTGGGCGACCTGGCGGCGTACCGCCTCGCCTTCCGCGGCGGCGAACGCCTCGACCGCGCGATCGCCCGCTCGCGCCGGCTCACCACCGCGCAGGAACGTCTCGGCGACGCGCTCGCCGCGGGCGGCGGGGCCCTGGTGGTCCTCGCCCGCTTCGCCCCCGCCGGCCGCTCGGTGGTCTCTCTCCTGGCCGGCACCGCCCAACGCCGGGCCCGCGACTTCCTCCCCTGGTCCGCCCTCGCGGGCCTGTCCTGGGCCGCGTACAGCGTGGCCCTCGGCTACTTCGGCGCCCACTGGCTCGGGGCGACCTGGCTGGCGACGGGGGTGTCGGTTGCGGCCCTCTTCGGAGCGGGAGCGGCGGCGGCCTACGTGATGCGCCCCCGCCCGGAGCAAGCCGAGGCCCGCTGAGCGCTTCGCCGCGAGCGGAGCGTGGGGCGACTGTGACCGCCAGTTCCCCGTGGTTGATCCGCGCGCCGGGTGAGGGCCGGGTGTGCGTGGCTGCGCCCCGTGCCCGTGGGGCAGTGCGAGGGCCCCGTCGGGTCGAACTGCGGCGGGAACCGCCGGGCGACGGTGGAACGATCACCGCCGGCGACCAGCCGAAGCCGCGCAGCACACCCCGGCGCCCAGCCGGGCCACGAGACCCAACGACGGCAAACGCACCTCACCGGCGCGGGGCCGGGGGGGAGCGGAGCGCCACGAGGCCCCACAACTCGGAGCGCGTCGAAGGGCTCCCACACCCCCAGGCACCTCAAACCGCGGCAGACCCGCCCGGCGCCAGCAGGACATGCCTCATCGGCTCGCAGCCAGGAGAACCGTGCGCCGACGGGCCCCCAACCCCAGACAGCCCAAGCCGCGCCGGGACCGGCCAAGCGACAGCGCGAGCACATCGCCGGTCAACCCACGGAACCACGCGCCGAAAAACCCACACGCCAGGCAGCCCAAGCCCCGGCAGACCCGCCCGGCGCCAGCAGGACATGCCTCATCGGCTCGCAGCCGAGAGAACCGTGCGCCGACGAGCCCCCGCCCCCAGACAGCCCAAGCCGCGCCGGGACCGGCCAAGCGACAGCGGGAGCACATCGCCGATCAGCCCACGGAACCATGCGCCGAAAACCCCACGCCCCAGGCAGCCCAAGCCCCGGCAGGCCCGCAGGGCGCACGGCGCCTGCGGATCGGCGGAGGCCTCTCAGCGGCGCGCCTCCGCGGCCCGGGCGGGTCGCATCGGCGGGCGGCCCGTGCTGGACGCGCGTCCGGGGGCGGGGCCGGTCAGCTCGCCTCGCGGCGGGCCGCCCCTCGGACTTCCAGGCCTGCCAGGAGCTCCGCGGTCGCCTCCGTGATCGCCTCCACGGCTCGTTCGAAGACCTCCCGGTTGTGGGCGGCGGGGGCCCGGAAACCCGAGACCTTGCGCACGTACTGGAGCGCGGCGGCCCGGATCTCCTCCTCCGTCGCCTCCTCGGGCAACACGGGCGGACGAAGCGTCTTGATACTGCGGCACATACCGACAGTCTCCCTCCCCGGGCGGACCGGCGCTTCCGTCCGCCCGTTCCGAATGTCATGATCCTCGCCGAGGCGGCCACCGATTCCGGGGCCGACCGACGAGAGGAACAACCCGACATGGCGCACGACTCCGCGCACCGTGAACTCACCGTGGCCGTCCTGGGCCCGGGCGGCACCGGCGGCCTCCTCGCCGCCCTGCTGGCCCGCGCCGGACACCGGGTGATCTGCCTGGCCGGCGACGACACCGCGAACACCCTGCGCACGGCCGGCATCCAGGTCCGCAGCGGCACCTTCGGCGACTTCACGACCCCCGTCGAGGCCGACACCGAGCTGCGCGAACCGGTCGACGCATGCGTGATCGCCGTCAAGCACACCTCCCTGCACTCCGCACTCGACCGCGTCCCGCCCACCGCGCTCGGCGACGGCCTGGTCGTCCCCCTCCTCAACGGCGTCGAGCACCCGGCGGTCCTGCGCGCCCGCTACCGTCCGGACCGGGTCGCCCCCGCGGTGATCCGCGTCGAGTCCACGAGGGTCGCGCCCGGCGTCATCGAGCACGGCAGCCCCTTCGCCGAGCTCGACCTGACCGGCGAGGGCGTCCCCCGCGAGCGGCTCGACGCACTGGCCTCCGCCCTGGCCGCGGCCGGCCCCACGACCCGTGTGCTGGACGACGAGACGGCCGCCCTGTGGGCCAAGATGTCCTTCCTCGCTCCCTTCGCGCTGCTCACCACGCTGCACGCCCTCCCCCTCGGCGAGGTGCGCACCCGCCACCGCGAGGAGCTGACCGCCCTGGTCGAGGAGACCGCCGCGGTCAGCGCGGCCTGCGGCGGTCCTGCCGACCCCGCCCAGGCCCTCGCCCGCTACGACGCCTTCCCGCCCGGGACGAAGTCCTCGATGCAGCGTGACGCGGAGGCGGGCCGCCCGCTCGAACTGGACGCGATCGGCGGGGCGTTGCTCCGCGCGGCGGACCGGCACGGGGTGAAGGTGTCCGTCGCGACCCGGGTGGTGCGGGAGCTGGCGGACGCCGGAAGCTGAGAGCCCCCGGCCCGTCCGCACCCTCACTGCCACCACCGGTGCCCGGCCCGCGCTCTCAGCGGCCGTCCCCGCCCGTCAGGTCGTACCGCCAGTCGTTCGACTTGATCCAGTGGCCCTTCGGGTACTCGAACTCGGCCTCTCCGAGCAGGATGAAGCCGGCCCGGCGGCAGACGCCGTTCGACGCGGCGTGCTCCACGCTCGGGAAGGCGTGCAGATACCGGTGCCGGCCGGCGGCCCGTGCCTCCTCCACGACGGCACGGGCCGCCTGCGCGGCCAGTCCGCGGCCCTGGAACTCCGGCAGGATCCCCCACCCGGTCTCCCACACCGGGGAGTCCCTCCACTCCCGCTCCCAGAACCCCACCGAGCCGACGGTCTCCCCGCCGTCCGCGAGCGTGACCCGGTACATCCGCCCGGACGACAGCTCGACGTACCGCCGGTGCCGGTCGAGGAGCTTCTCCTCGCTCTCCGGGCCACCCAAGTGGTCGGTCATCTCCGGGCTGTTGGTCCGCTCCAGCAGCCAGAAGTCGCCCTCCGCCCAGGGCACCAACCGCACCTGCTCCACCTGCTCCACCTGCTCCACATCCATGCCGGCCACCCTAGGCGCGGGGTCTGACAACGCCTCCCGGCCTGCGGATTTGCCGAACCGGCAACAGACCTCGCGCCGCCCCGCCCCCGCACCGCAGGATCGTCGTAGCCAGTGATCCGTACGTACGGAGGACACGTGCCGCACCTCACCCACCGTCTGGTCCCCGCTCCCGCCGGCCGGATCCACCTCGTGGAACAGGGCACCGGGCCGCTCGTCCTGCTGCTGCACGGCTTCCCGGAGTCCTGGTACTCGTGGCGCCACCAGTTGCCGGTGCTGGCCGCGGCCGGATACCGCGCGGTCGCCGTGGACGTGCGCGGATACGGCCGCTCCTCGAAGCCGGAGGCGGTGGCGGCGTACCGGCTGACCGAGCTGGTGGCGGACAACGTGGCCGTGGTGGAGGCGCTCGGCGAGCGTTCCGCGGTGGTCGTCGGGCACGACTGGGGCGCGACGATCGCCGCGCACTCGGCGCTGCTCAGGCCGGACGTCTTCCACGCGGTCGCCCTGCTGAGCGTGCCGTACACACCGCCCGGCGGTCCCCGCCCCAGCGAGGTCTTCGCGGGGATCGGCGGGGAGGAGGAGTTCTACGTCTCCTACTTCCAGGAGCCCGGCCGGGCCGAACGGGAGATAGAGCCGGACGTACGCGGCTGGCTGGCCGGCTTCTACGCCGCGCTCTCGGCCGACACCATGCCGAAGCCCGGCGCCCACGGCCTGCCCGCCGACCCGCACTTCGTCGCACCGGGCGGCAGGATGCGCGACCGCTTCCCCGCCGGCCGCCTCCCTGCCTGGCTCAGCGAGGACGATCTCGACGTCTACGCCGGGGAGTTCGAGCGCACGGGACTGACCGGTGCCCTGAACCGCTACCGCGCGATGGACCTGGACTGGAAGGAACTGGCCGCCCACGCGGGAGCTCCGGTCCGACAACCCTCCCTCTTCCTGGGCGGCACCCTGGACGCCTCCACCACCTGGCTGTCCGACGCCGTCGACGCCTTCCCCACGACCCTCCCCGGCCTGCACGCCGCCCACCTCCTGGACGGCTGCGGCCACTGGATCCAACAGGAACGTCCCGAGGAGGTCGGCCGTCACCTGACCGGCTGGCTGGGATCGGTGGCGAGCGGGCGGTAGCGCACGTCCACGGCGGCCGTGCGGCCGATGCCGTCGAGGCGTTCGAGGCGTACGGGTGCGCCGCCGGGGTGGTCGTAGAGCCGAATCCCGTCGCCGAGCAGGACGGGCGCGATGTGGAGGTCGATCTCGTCGATCAGTCCGCGGTCGAGGAGCTGCCGGCCGATCGTGGGCGAGAAGACCTCCACGTTCTTGCCGCCGGCGGCCTCCAGGGCGATCCGGACCGCGTCGGCGGCGTCGCAGTTCAGGAAGGTCACACCGGGGGCGGGCGGTGCGTCCTCGGGGTGGTGGGTGAGGACGAACAGCGGCCCCTGCCACGCGCCGCCGTAGACGGCTCCGGCGTCGGGGAAGGCGTCCCAGCCGTCCCGGCCGCCCAGCACGGCCCCGGTCGTCGCGGCGTACTCCTCGACGAGGCCGGGCCGGAACGAGAACCCCGTCATCCAGTCCATCGTGTGCCCGGGGCCCGCCACGAACCCGTCCAGCGACATGGTGAAGTGCCAGAGCACCTTGCCTGCGGCGGTCTGCGGCGCCATGTCCACCGCCGACGCGGTGTGGGGATCGTCCATGACTTGTTCCTCTCCGGCAGCGCTCCTGTCCTCCCTGAAGACCGGCTGCATCCCCGAAAGTCATCGCCGGGCTGCGCACGACGGTCCCCGAGATCATGGACGCACGCTCGGACGACGGCGGGTGCGGTCGCGCCACCGGGCGAATGCCGTTGAGACGGCGTCCCGCGTGGACCAGGCTCTCGGCATGGAGTTCTTCTGCTACCACCGTGACCGGCCCGGCTCCCTGCCCCTGCGGGCGGAGCTGACGGAAGCGCACTGGTCGTACATGGACCGGTACGAGGCCGAACTGATCGCCCGCGGGCCGACGTTCGCCGCCGACGGGGAGACGCCGAGCGGGAGCGTGCACATCGTGGATCTGCCCGATCCGGCCGCGGCGCGCGCGTTCGCGTTCGACGAGCCCACCTACCAGGCAGGCGCCTACCGGGACGTGCTGCTGCGCCGCTGGCGCAACCTGCTGGGCCGCACCATGTGGGACTTCCCCGGGGGCCGGACCGGCGGCGACCGGTACCTGGTGCTGGGGCTCGGCGCGGGAGAGCCCGCCGACCTCGCCGTACCGCCGGGAAAGGACGACCTGATCGCCTACGGACCGCTGCTCTCGGACGACGCCACCGCCTGGCTGGGCACCGCCGCCCTGGTCCGCGCCCCGGCCCCGGAGCGGGCGCGGGCCGTGCTGACCGCGGACCGGTACGCCGTGGTGGAGGTCCACGAATGGGAGTTCGGCGGGCGGCGCTGACAACCCCGTTCTCGGGGCAACCGCACAGGGACCAGCCGTACGACCGAGGAGCGTCCACGAGATGGGTACCGCCGTCCACGTCCCGCAGACCCGGGACATGATCGGGGACGAGCTCTCCGGAGACGAGGCGTTCACCGCCCTGCGCCACTACGGCGGCCTGCGGCTGCTGACCGACTCCTTCGCGCGGTTCCGGTACGCCGACGGCTTCACCAACGCGCGGGCCCTCGCCTTCCAGGTGGTGCTCGGGCTGGTGCCCTGCACCGTCGCCCTGGTCGGCCTGGCCACGTCGGTGCACACGGAGGGCGTGGGCCGGATCATCGAGCTCACGCTCGGCCGGATCGTGCCGGGCGCGAGCGCCGACATCGTGAAGGACGCCTTCGACGGGACGCGCCGCACCGCGCACGGCAGTGTCTGGAGCACGCTCGCCCTGTGGCTGGGACTGGGCTTCGCCCTGCTGAACCTCGCCTCGGCCATGGGCCAGATCGAGCGCGGCGCGAACCGGATCTACGGCATCGAGCGCGACCGTCCCTTCCCGCGCAAGTACGCGCGCGGGATCGTGCTCGCGGTCGCCGCCGGGCTGCCCCTGGTGCTGGGCTTCGTCGTCCTGGTGGCCGGAGAGGCCGTGGGCGACGCGGTCGCCGAGTCCGCGGGCCGGGAGGGCGGCGGGCCGCGCTGGTGGGGCGTGCTGGACCTGCCGGTGGGGCTCGCGCTGGCCTGGGTGGCCTCCGCCGTGATCTTCCGGTGGTCGCCGCGGCGGGTGCAGCCCGGTTACACCTGGCTGGCGTTCGGCTCGGCCGTGCATCTGCTGCTGTGGGTGTCGGCCACCTGGCTGCTCGCGCTGTACGTCGAGGAGAGCGGGGCCTTCGGCGCGGTCTACGGCCCGCTCACGGCCTTCATCGCCCTGCTGCTGTGGGCGAACCTCACCGCTGTCGCCCTGTTCCTCGGCATCGCGTTCGCCGCCCAGCTCGAAGCCGCCCGCGCGGGCATCGAGTCGGCCGTGCACCCGGATCCCGGCCCGGGCGACTGAGGCCGCGCGGTGTTCCCGCCGTCAGCCCTGCGCCGCGGCGGTGACCGTGGCCGGGTCGACGCCGGTCAGTTCGACGATGCGGTGCGGTGGCACACCGGCGGCCAGCGCGCGCCCGATCAGTCCGTCCCGGCCGTCCGCGCAGTCGCGGTAGGCGAGGAGTTCCTCCTCGACCCCGGCGAGCGACTCCGGTGCCAGGTGGTGGCGGACCCGGCTCAGTTCCTCGTCGCTCAGCGGCACGGGCAGCCGTTCGGCGCCCTCGGGCACGGCGGCGGTCTCCTCGGGCGGCAGCAGGCGCAGGTGCGGGGAGGTCGCCGTGGTCCCCTGGGCGTCCAGCCACGCGCGGACCGCGGGGGTCTCCATGCACGCGAGCTCGCCGACGGCGGCGGGGGCCACGCCGAGTCGCGCGGACGCGTCGTCGAGCAGGAACAGGTAGGCGTCGTCGGTCATCCTCGGCTCCTTCTCACCAGCGGTCGATCGACCTCCCCTTACCCCGCCTCGCCCGGCTAATGTTCAGTCCGGCGGGTGACCGGGGAGGAGCGAGGACATGGTCGGTCTTCCGAGCGCGCGCTGACGTCGTAGGCCGTGAGCGGCCTGTCATCGCGTGCTGCGCTCGATGGTGCGGCACAGCCCGTCTTCGGTCCGGGGATCGTCGTGCTGCCCTTTTCCTCCCTTCCCTCCGATTCCAGCCGTTCTCGCCCGCCGAGCCTGTGGCGGGACCGTGACTTCCGCAGCCTCTGGGTGGGCCAGACTGCCTCCCAACTCGGCGAGCACACGAGCCTGTTGGTGTTGCCGCTCTTCGCCGTCCTGACCCTCGACGCCGGTCCCGGCGAGTTGGGTGCCCTGCGTGCGGTGGGGCAGGCGCCGATCCTGCTGCTGTCGCTCCTCGCCGGCGCGTGGGTGGACGGACGGCGCACCCGCACGGTGATGATCGTGTCGGACGCCGGCCGGGCCCTGGCCCTGGGCGCCGCCGCCCTGGCCGCGCTCCTGGGCGGGCTCGGGCTGCCCGCGCTGTTCGTGGTCGTCCTCGCCGTCGGGGTCCTCTCCGTGTTCTTCGACGTCGCCTACCAGTCGTCCCTCGTACGGCTGGTGCGACGCGATCAGCTGGTGCGCGGCAACAGCGCGCTCGAGGGCAGCCGGTCGGCGGCGCAGATCGGCGGTCCCGCCCTCGGCGGTGCGCTGGTGTCCTGGCTGTCGGCGCCGGTCGCCGCGGCGGCGGGCGCACTGTTCTTCGCGCTGTCGTTCCTGTCGATCCGCCGGATCCGCCGCCGCGAGCCGGTCCCGGAGCACACGGAACGGCCCTCTGGCACGGGGCTGCGCATCCGGGAGGGCCTGCGTTTCGTCGGGCGCGAGACCTCGCTGCGGACCGTGTGTCTCGCCTCGGCGGCCTTCCAGTTCTCCTTCGCCGCGCTGATGACCGTCTATCTGCTGTTCCTGCCGCGCGAACTGCATCTGTCGGGCACGGTCGTCGGACTGTCGCTCGCGGCGGTCGGGCCGGGCGCGCTCCTGGGCTCGCTGCTCGCGGCCCGGCTTCCGGGCCGGTTCGGTCATGGCGCGGTACTGGTGTCGGCGGCGGCGATCGGCGACGGCGCGTTCCTGTGGGTGCCCGCGCTGCACGGCTCGTCCGCGGTGACGGTCGCCGCGCTCCTCGCGGTCGGCTTCGTGTTCGGGGCGGGCGGCCAGTTGGTGAACGTCACGGTCATGACCGTCCGGCAGGCGGTCACCCCGTACGGGATGCAGGGGCGGGCGGCCGCCACGATCACGTTCGTCGGCATGGGCCTGACCCCGCTCGGCTCCCTGCTCGGCGGACACCTCGCGCAGGAGTGGGGGCTGCGCACCAGTCTCCTGGTGACGGCGGCGGGCATGCTGCTGTCGCCCGCGGTGATGGCCCTGTCCCCGCTCGCCCGCCTGGGACGAACCCTCCCGGCCCCCACCACCGACTGACCAGATCGCGAGCCTCCCCTTTTGCGCGGAACGTCTGCCTCCCGGCGACGGCGGAAGCGTGCGCCTCGCGCCCATGGTGCCCCCCGCTCCCCCGCCCGGGACAGGCCCTTCCGACACCCACGCCACCCACGCCACATCGACACCCGTCCGAGCACCCCGCCCCCACCACCGACTGACCGCGCCCGAACGACCCGGCGGCGCCCGTTCGCATGAACCTCACGAAGCGACTCGCCACTCAAAATCGAACAGGCGTAGCATTGCTCCGTGGCTAAGACCTATGACTTTCCGAGTGACCTCCTCGCCGGTCAGGAGGAGCTGCATCAGGTCCGGGCCGAGCTGTCGGCCCTGCTCAAGCGGCTCCCTTGGTCGGTCGCACCCCTGGACGGCTTCAGCGACGACACGGGCTGGCGGAAGGTGGAGCGCCCCGCCTCCCCGGGCTGGACGCCCGACGAACAGGCCGAGGTGGAGAAGCTCCGCCGGCGCGAGCACGAACTCGCGGTCTTCGTCACCACCCACCGCTTCTGGACCGAGGTGGAGACATCGGACCGCGTGGACGCCCGGACCGAGCTGAAGCACGCGTCCCGCAGGCAGGAAGCGGGCTGAACGACGAAGGACCCCGGCCGGGATCGGCCGGGGTCCTTCACGGTGTGGGCGCGGACGGTTTCGAACCGCCGACATCCTGCTTGTAAGGCAGGCGCTCTACCCCTGAGCTACGCACCCGAGACGAGTCGACAGCCTACCTTGCCCCGGACCCTGTCCCGCAAACCCTTACCCGGGGCCCCGCGGACGTCGGGGTCGGTACGGGGGAAAACCCCACCCCCGATCCGGGAGCGGCCCGGATCCCCCGTCAGGTCCCCGGTCCCTAGGGTCGAAGCAGGGTCGCGGAGTGCCCGCGGCCGCCCGCCCAGGGCTAGATCAGGGGGAGATCATCATGGTCCGTTCCGTTCCCGCACGTGCCGCCGCCGCGGCCGGGGTCGTCGCGCTCGTCGTCGCGGGGGCCACCGCCTGCGGTGCCTCCGCCGGGGACGACAAGACCCCCGACCACAGGTCCTTCGCCCTCCAGGGCCGCACCCTGACCGTCGACTCCGACGACTCGGCGCTGGAGATCGTCGCCGCCGATTCGAACAAGGCCGGCACGGTCGAGGTCACCCGCTGGTTCCAGGGGACCGTGGCCGTCGGCAAGGACCCCGAGGTGACCTGGTCGATGAAGGACGACCGGCTGGTGCTGCGGATGAAGTGCAGCGGCGTCGTCGCCGACTGCGCGGCCAAGCACCGCATCGAGGTGCCGCGGGACATCAGCGTGAAGGTCGAGGACCGCGACGGCAGCGTGCGGGCCCGGGGCTTCACCCGGCCGCTCAGCATCAGCACCGGCGACGGTTCCGTGCGGGTCACCGACTCCAGTGGGCCGCTGGAGCTGCACACCGGTGACGGGTCGATGCGCGCGGAGGTCACCTCCCGCCGGGTCACCGCCCGCACCGGGGACGGCTCGCTCCACCTCGAACTCGGCGTCGTACCGGACCGGGTGGAGACCCGCAGCGGCGACGGCTCGGTGACCGTCGAGCTGCCGAGGGCCACCTACCGCGTGGACACGAAGACCGGCGACGGAGGGGTCGACGTGTCCGTGCCCCGGTCCGACTCCAGCGACCACTTCGTGTCCGCCCAGAGCGGAGACGGGAAGGTCACGGTGCGAACCGCGAACTGACCGGCCCGTGTGTTCGTCCTTCACCGGTGGGAGAATGACACCGGGCACCGCCAGGACGGACCACAGCACGGGAGAGGGATGTGACGGCGACACCATCGCGGCCGTACTCGTCGGCGTCGGTGCCGCGCGCACACCGTCAGGCACTCGGGGACACCCTCGCTCTTCTGGGCCTGCCCCTGCTGGCCGCCCTCGCGCTGCCGGCCGCGTTCGCCGGCGGCGGCACCCGGCGCTGGTTCGGCGGGCGCGCGGACAGCCAGCGGGCCGAGGCGCAGGCCGCGAAGGACGCCGCCGCGGCCGCGTTCTACGAACTGGACACCGCGCAGCGGGATCTGAGGATCTCGATAGAGACGATCACGGCCGTCGACGACTCCCCCGCGGCCCGGCGGGCGGTCGCCGACTTCCAGGCGATCAGCGGGCGGATCGACACGGCCAGCCAGCACTACATCGAGGCCGTCGACGCCCACGACCTCGACCGGGACGACCTGGAGGCCGCGGTCGCCGCCCAGGCGCGCACCGAGCTCACCCGGGCCAAGGACGAGCTCGGCAATGTCAAGAAGGAGCTGGACCGTTTCGGCGACAGCCTCGGCCCGCTGCTGGGCAAGGCCGAGACCCAGCTCGCCCGCCTCGCCCCGGCCGTGGAGCGGGCGCGGCAGGGGCTGCTGGCCGCCTCCAACGCCCTGGACGCCGTACGGGAGTCGGGGCTGAAGGCGGACGACCTCGCCGCCCGGCTCGCCGCCCTCGGACCCGAGCTGACCAAGCTGAACCAGGGCGCCGGGCAGCACGGCGTCCCGCAGACCCTGGAGCGGGCCGAGCGGGTCGCCCGGGAGGCGGAGTCGATCCGGGTCGAGGCCGAGCGGCTGCCGGAGCGGGCCGCCGAGATCGACCACCGGCTGGTCTCCCTGCGCACCCGCGCCGAGGCCCTCACCACCCGCGCGGGCCAGGTCGACCCGGTCCTGAGCGAACTGCGCCGCCGGTTCACCGTCGCCTGCTGGCAGGACCTCCAGCACGTCCCGGACCAGGCCGCGGAGAACGTCCGGCAGGCCGAGCAGAAGCTCCGCGAGGCCCGCGCCGCGCGCGACGAACAGCGCTGGCCGGACGCGACCGCCCTGCTCTCCACGGTCCGCGCCCTGCTCAACACCACCGACGAGTCCGTCTCCGCCGCCGGTGACCGGCTGCGCCGGCTGAACGCCGTGCAGAAGGACCCCCAGCAGGAGATCGACCGCACCCGCTTCGCCATCCGCGACGCCCAGCGCCTCGCCATGACCGGCCGCACCACGCCCGATCCGCGGCACGCGCGGCCCCTGGACGACTCGGTGGCCCGCCTGGACCGGGCGATCGCGACCCTGGAGGGCCGCCACCCCGACTACTGGCACTTCCTCACCGAGACGGAAGCGGTACGGCAGTCGGTGGCCCGGGTGGTCTCGCAGATCCGCGAGGAGCGCGGCGGCGCGCACTGAGGCGCCACGCGCCGGGGCGGAGGCCTGCTCGCGAGCAGGAGATTGAATCTCGCACGAACTAGACATTTCGACCTTTTTTGCATACATCGCCCCAATACGGTGACATGGATGAAGACCCGCATATCTCTCGCAAAGGAGATGGTGGTATGTCCTCCACCGAGTTCCAGCTCGAGGACCTGACCGAGGTCCCCGGCACCGACGTCGAAGCGGCTCTCGACCCCGTCGAGGCCGACGGTTACTACCGCGACAGCCGCCAGTGCGCGGCGCTTGCTCTGACGTCCTCGTCGAGCAACCTCCTGCTGTCGCCTCCGACGCCACGGCCGAAGAAGGGCTGACGGGAGAATCCGAATGGAGCAGTCAGGCACTTCGACCCGCCTCGCGGGCGCGGTGCAGGGCCTCACCTCGGAACTGGTCTCCGCTCTTCGGAGCGGAGACCGCTTCCGGCTGGCAGGCGCGGTCGCCACGGGGCACGGCCCCGGGACGACCGCCGACCCGTCCCTCGCCGCCGTCCGGGTGGTGGGAGCCGATGTCGTGCTGCCGAGCGTCCTGTTGCGCTGTCCGCCCCCCGATCCGGACGATCTCTCGGTGTTCGGCAGAGCCGTCCACGCCTACCCGCCCCCCGCCGAAGCGTCTCCCGCCGTGGCGTGGAGCCACTGGGCCATGAGGCGGGCGCTCCAGCGGCTGGACGCGTCCTTCGACGGTGCGTCGGACGACGACGCCGAGCCCGGGACGGCCTGGCTCGACGAGGCACCGTGGCAGTTCCTGACCCACCAACTCGCCGTGCTCGCCCCGCTCGCGCTGCCCGGCGACGACTGTGCGGTGGCCCGGGTGGCCCGCAGCCGCCCGGTCGACGTCGCCCGGGGATTCGTCCGGGCCGTCCGCCGCCGCGACTGGCTCCAGGCGGCCGGAGCGGGACGCTGGCTGGTCCTCCTCGACGAGGTGCCGCCGACACTGGGCCTGGACACCGGGCTGGAGTTCGTGGCCCAGATGGGCGGCACGGACGCCCGCGTGGCGTTGCAGGTCGAGGCGGCGCAACTGATGCGGACCGGAGTCCTGGTGTGACGGCGCCCGACGCACGGACGGCGCACGAGGACCCGGCGGCGCCGGACATGCAGACGGCGCACGAGGTACGGCGCCTGGCCGAGGCCGCGCTGACGTGGGTGAGCACCCACCGCGACGGATTCGCGCTCGGCGACGACGCGCTCGCCGAGCACGGCAACGTGAACACCACCTGGAAGCCCCTCGGCGAGCTGGCCCAGGTGTGCGTCTGTGCACGACGGCACACCGATCCGGCCGACCCGCTCCACGTGACGGCGTCCGATCTGCTGTCGTTCGCGTGGCAACAGACCGGTCGGGGCGCCCTGTTCGTGGAGTTGCAGCGCCTGGAACCCTTCGCCACGTATCCGCTGGAGGTCTACGCGGCCTTCGCGTCGGCGGGCCTGCGCCACGCCGGCTACGAGCGCGCCACGGCGACCGTGGCCCGCACCCGCGGCTGGCACGTGACGGAGCAGGAACCGAACCGGCGCATGAGCGTGCTCAACTCCGAGCGGCGCAGCGGCATCCCGCAGCACGGGCAGATGGGGCCGGCGCTGGACCGCACCTGGCTCGCCGGCCTGCCGGAGCCGTGGACGTTCGAACTGGCCGCCGGCTACACCCTGACCCATGTGATCTTCCACCTCACCGACTGGGGCCTGACCCCGCAGGCCGTGCCCCCGCCGGTCGCGGCCTACCTGCGGCACTGGCTCGCGCCCTGGCTCGACACCTGTCTGGAGGACGAGCAGTGGGACCTGAGCTGTGAACTGCTGGCCGTGGCGAGCAGCCTGCCCGGCCCGCCGGACCGCGCCCTGCTCCAGGAGGCGTGGACGCGGCTGTCCCCGGCCCAGGGCGACTCCGGGGCCGTCCCTGAGGTCGGCGGGCGCGGCGGCCGCACGGCCGAGCCGGCCTTCCTCGACTGCTACCACTCGACGCTGATGACCGTCTTCGCCACCGTGCTGACCCTCGACCGGCTGCGCGAGGACGGCGTGGAGGCGGCCGTGGACGTGGCCGGCGGACAAGGAGCCCCGGGATGACCGACACACGTCTCTTCCACCAGGTCGGGGTCGGCGCCCTGGAGTGGCTGCACGCCCACCGGGACGGGTTCCGGCTGGAGTTGGACGTCGACCCGGAGGTCGGCTTCCTGGAGCGCTTCAAGCCGGTCGGCGAACTGGCCCTCATCTGCAAGGTGTTGTTCCGCGAAGGCGTGGCCGGGTCCCGGCAGTCCACGCTGGCACGGCAGTTGATCGACCACGCCTGGTGTCACACGCTGGACGGCGGCCGGATGCTGGTGCGCGGGCAGCACACCGAGCCCATCTCGCCCATCCCCTTCGAGGTGTACCTGCCGTTCCAGGAGCTGGGCTACAGCAACCCGGAGGCGGAGCGGGCCTTCCGGCTCAACCAGCGGCTGGACAGCTTCGCCGCCCTGGAGATGTCACCGGTCCGCCGCCTCGGCCTGTCCGCCTTCCAGCGCCGCTTCGGCCTGCCGCCCCGCACCCCGGAGGCCGACCTCGTGGGCACGACCTGGCTGGGGCGCGCCCCCGAACCCTGGACGGTGGAGGGGCACATCGCCTACGACATCACCCACACCGTCTTCCATCTCACCGACTGGGGCGAGAACCCCGGGGGTCTGCCGGCCGATGTCGCCGACTACCTCGCGACCTGGCTGCCGGTCTGGCTGGACGACTGGCTGGACCTGCAACGCTGGGACCTGCTCGGTGAACTGCTCGTCGTCGACGCCTGCCTGCCCCGCCCCACCTTCGACGAGCGGGCCTGGGAGGGCTTCGCCGCCGCCCAGCAGCCCGACGGGGCGATGCCCGCCGTGCGCACCATGCCGGAGGGCACGCCCGACGAGGTCTTCGACATCGTCTACCACCCCACGCTCGTCGCCGCCTTCGCCTCGGTTCTCGCCATGTCCCGCGCCCTGACGCAGTTGGCGCGGACCCCGTCGTGACGGCCGGCGCACGCCCCGCGCGTCCCGCTCCCTGGCCGGGCGAGCCGCTCGACCTCACCGGTGCGAGGTCGCGGGAGGCACCCGACAACCACGACGAGGAGCAGGTGCGGCGGCGGCTCGACGCGGCCGTCACCGCCGTGGACGCGCCCGACGTCGTCTTCGCCCTGTCCCGGCACGGCCGCCGCACCGTGCGCGCCGGAGGCACCGCGCCCTCCCCGCCCGTGCCCCGCGAGCGGGCCCGCTACGAAATGGGGTCGGCCTCCAAGACGTTCACCGGACTCCTGCTGGCCCGTCTGACCGACACGGGCGTGCTGTCCGCCGGCGAACCCGCCGCCGCCCTCCTGGACCCGGGGCGGCCGGCCGGAGAGCACCCCGTCACCCTGGCCCACCTGATCACCCACACCTCGGGACTGCCCGCCCTGCCCGCCGACTTCTTCGTCCGGGCGCTGCCGGCGTGGCACACCAACCCCTACGCCCGCTACCCGGCCGAGCGCGTGGTCGACGCCTTCCTGCGCCACCGGCGGCACCGCCGTCCCGGCACCCGCTGGCACTACTCCAACTTCGGTGTCGCCGTCCTCGGTCACGCCCTGACGGCGGCCACCGCCACCTCGTGGGACGACCTGCTCACCGCTCATGTGCTGGAGCCGCTCGGACTGAGCGACGCCCGCCTCGGCCCGGGCGGCCCGGACACCGACGCCACCGGGCACCGCAAGGACGGCTCGACGCCCGTACCCCCGCTGGCCGTCGGCGGCTTCCAGGCGGCCGGCGCCGTCCGGGCCACCCCGCACGACCTGCTCACGTTCCTGGAGGCACACCTGGAACCGTCGGGGCGGCCCCTGGCCGGGGCGCTGCGCGCGGTCCGCCGCCCGGTGCTGCGGCGCGGTGTCGGGCACCGGCACGTGCACACGGTGGCCTGGTTCCAGCACCCCACGGAGTGCGGCCCGATGTACTTCCACGGCGGGGCGACCCTCGGTCAGCAGGCCTTCCTGGGCTTCCGGCCCGACATCGGCACGGCGTTGGCCGCCGTGTGCACCCGCCGCTTCCGCGCCCGCGACGCCTTCATCCCGACCGCGTACGCGCTGCTGGCCGAGTTGTAGGGCGAGCGGGCGACGGCGAGGGGCGGGGTCCGCGGACCCCGCCCCTCGCCGTGGTGTCATCGCGTCCTCAGACGCGCTGCCACAGCCCCGGAGCGAGGGCGGGCTGCCACGCGGCCTGCGCCTGGTGCGGCTGGAGGCACTCGTACGACACGCCGTCGTGCGTCACGCGCGCCCCGACCTCGTACACCCGGCCCGCGGCCCAGGCGCCCTCGGGGCCGTCCTCGGGGGCGGGGGTGCCGCTCTCGGCGGCGCTGGTGCGCAGGGTGAGTCCGTAGGTGCTGAGCACGGGGTTGATCGGCTGGTAGAAGGTCGTGCCGCCGCTCGTGCAGTCGCCGGAGCCTCCGGACGTGACGCCCTGGGCCTGGACCCCCGAGATGTAGGAGCCGCCCGAGTCACCCGGCTCCGCGCACACGGTCGTCCGGGTCACGCCGTCGACGGTGCCCTCGGCGTAGTTGACGCTGGTGTCGTGCTGCTCGATCGTGCCGCAGTGCCAGCCCGTGGTGGAACCGGACCGGCACACCGCGGCACCCGTCAGGGCCTGCACCGAGCCGGCGGTCTGCACGTCCTCGCCGTCGCCCTTCACCGCGGGCGTCGCGGTCCAGTCGCTGTTGACGCCCACCCACGACATGTCCTGCCCGGGGAACACGGACGCCTGGAACGTCCCCTGCGCGACCTGGTTGAACCCGGTGGTCTTGGCCCCGGCCTTCCCGCAGTGCCCGGCCGTGGCGAAGCCCTGCTGGTCGCCCTTGGTGACGCCGAACCCCACGGAACAGCGGGCCGTGTCGTCGATGTAGAAGGCGTCGCCGCCCCGGATGTCGTACAGGGCTCGCGGCTGGTCGGCGGACACCTTGACGTCCACGAGCGCGCTGTCGACGCCGGCGGCCTCGATCAGCTTGTCCGCGGCGGCGCGGCTGGTCGCCTGCACTGTCACCCGGTTGGTCCGTACGTCGACGTACCGGACCGGGGTGTCGAGGGCCTTGCCGGTCACGGCACGGTCCAGCTTCGTCTTGGCCGTCCGCAGGTCGGCCAGCGGGGTCTTGACGACCACGGCCCGTGCTCCGCCGGCCTCGATGGCCGCGCCGTCCGCCGCGTCGGTGCTCGCGACCGTCAGGTCGGCGGAGGTGGCGCCGCTCACCCAGGCTCCCGCGAACCGCTTGCCCAGCGCGTTCTGCAGCCTGCCGGCGCGCGTGCCCGCCTCGGCCTCGTTCACCAGGCGCGTCCTGGCCTGCGCCTCGGTCAGGCCCAGGTCGCGCTGGAGGGCCCGCAGGACCACGGCGGAGGGGCTGTTCGCGCCGAGCGTCTCGGCGGCGGACGGTGCCGGGGCCGGTGCCGGGGGCTCGACGGCCGCGGCCGCGGGCAGCCCCGCGAGCACGAGTGCGCCGAGTACCGTCAACGCGGCACAGCCGGCTGAAACCTGTCTGTGGGCCATCGGGCGTCTCCTCGGGTGGGATGCGAAAGGTCTCGAATCCCCAGGTATTGCCGAGAACGCCCCGGCCGATGTCGGTTTCCCGCGTGTTCCGCGCATCGGACGACAAGAAGGGGCCGCCCGGCCGAGCACGGGATGCCCGCGGACCGGCCCACCGGGTACCGGCGGCCGGTCAGGCGGGTGCGAGACCGGGCTTGCCGGCCTCCGTCACGAAGGACGCGGCCGTGGAGACCGGCGCGCCGGGTGTCGTCACGGCGGACACGGTCCTGAAGTCGGCGCGCGCCTTCTGGCGGTCGAGGGTGACCCGCACATAGCCGCGGCGCCCGTCGTAGAACTTCAGATGCGGGTTGGCCTTGAGGTACGTGTCCCAGGTGGGGGGCTTCTCGGCGCCGTCCCGGCCGCTGGCGACCGAGGTGGCCGTGAGCTCCGTGCCCAGGGTCGTGGAGGCCGGGTCGTCGAAGTCGTCCTTGATGTCGAAGGCGTACCCCGCGTGCAGGTCCCCGGTCATCACCACCAGGTTCTCGACACCGGCGGCCTTGGCGCCGTCGAGGACCCTGCGGCGCGAGGCCCGGTAGCCGTCCCAGGCGTCCATGGACATCTGGGGCTCCGCGGTCAGGTCCAGTTTGCGCTGCGAGAAGCAGACCTGTTGCCCCATCACGTTCCACAGGGCCTGCGAGGCACGCCAGCCGTCGATCAGCCAGCTCTCCTGCTCGGCCCCGGTCATGGTGCGCGCCGGGTCGTCCTGGAGGGGGCCGCCGGTGTGCTTGGTGTCCGCGTACACCTGGTCGGAGCGGTACTGCCGGGTGTCGAGGACGTCGAACTGGGCGAGCGTGCCCCACTGGAGCCGGCGGTAGAGCCGGGCGTCGGGCCCGTTCGGCATCTGCGCGGCGCGCAGCGGCTGGTTCTCCCAGTAGGCCCGGTAGGCGGCGGCGCGGCGCAGCAGGAACTCCTCCGGCGGGTCGTCGTTCTCGCTGACGGCGCCCGCGTAGTTGTTCTCGGTCTCGTGGTCGTCCCAGGTGACCACGAAGGGGTGGGCCGCGTGGGCCGCCCTGAGGTCCGGGTCGCTCTTGTAGAGGGCGTACCGCAGCCGGTAGTCCTCCAGGGTCGTGGCCTCGCGGTTGAAGAGGGCGGGCAGCTTGCGGTCGGTGTAGGCGCGGTGGCCGCCAGCGGAGTCGACGGCGTACTCGTACAGGTAGTCGCCGAGGTGGAGGACCACGTCGACGTCGTCCTGGGCGAGGTGGCGGTGTGCCGTGTAGTAGCCGTCGAAGTACGCCTGGCAGGAGACGGCGGCGTAGGAGAGCGAGGCGGCCGCGGCACCGGTGAGCGGGGCGGTGCGGGTGCGGCCGGTCGCGCTGATCCAGGTCCCGGCCTTGAACCGGTAGTAGTAGATGCGGTCGGGGTCGAGGCCGTCGACGTCGACGTGCAGGGTGTGGTGGTACTCGGGGTACGCGACGGCGGCACCGCTGCGGACGGTCGTGCCGAAGCTCTCGTCGGAGGCCAGCTCCCACTGGACGACGACGTACTGCTGGGGCAGACCGCCGTCGGGCTCGAAGGGGGCGGGGGCGAGCCGGGTCCACAGCAGCACGGAGCCGGGCAGCGGGTCCCCGGAGGCCACGCCGAGCGTGAACGGATCGCTGTCGATCCGCGCCGCGTCGAGTTCGCGGGAGCCGGCCGCACCCCGGGCCGGCAGGTGGGTGCCGAACGCGAGGGCGGCGGCGGCCGCGGTGACCGTGAGAAACCGCCGCCGGCCCAAGTGCCGTGCGGCGGCGCGCAGTTCGGGGGTGTGTCGCGAAGCCAAGGGGGCTCCTCCCGCGGTTGATCGCCGGCAGAGAACCCCCGCATGCTAACCAGACAATGATCAGATTTCGGACATGCCTGTCGGAGTGCCGGTTAACCTGTGCTCATGCCTCGCTACGAATACCGCTGCCGCACCTGCGGAGACACCTTCGAACTCAGCCGCCCCATGGCCGAGTCCTCCGCCCCCGCCGACTGCCCGGCCGGCCACGACGACACGGTGAAGCTGCTGTCGACGGTCGCGGTGGGCGGCTCGGCGTCCGCGTCGGCCCCCGCGCCCCAGGCGGGCGGCGGCGGTGGCGGCGGCTGCTGCGGCGGCGGTTGCTGCGGCTGACCGCCGTACCGGAGCTGCTTTCAGGCTGCCTTCAGGTCCGCTTCCCTAGCGTGGACCCATGTCAGCCATCGCGTGGGTCAACGGCCTCATGGACACCCTGGGCGCCCCCGGCGCCGGGGTGGCCATCGCCCTGGAGAACCTCTTCCCGCCCATCCCGAGCGAGGCGATCCTGCCGCTCGCGGGTTTCGCGGCGAGCACCGGCAGGCTGAGCCTGGTCGCCGTGCTGCTGTGGACGACGGCGGGCTCGGTGATCGGCGCCCTCGCGCTCTACGGCGTCGGCGCGCTCCTCGGCCGGGACCGCACGGTGGCCCTCGCGGCCCGGCTCCCGCTCCTCAAGGTCTCGGACATCGAGCGGACCGAGGCCTGGTTCCTGCGGCACGGCACCAAGGCGGTGTTCTTCGGCCGCATGATCCCCGTCTTCCGCAGCCTCGTCTCGGTCCCGGCCGGCGTCGAGCGCATGCCGCTGCCCGTGTTCCTGGCTCTGACCACTCTCGGCAGCGCCCTGTGGAACACCGCGTTCGTCCTCGCGGGCCACGCCCTGGGCGCCAACTGGACCCAGGTCACCGACGTGGTGTCCGCGTACTCGAAGGTCGTCCTCGGGGCCGCCGCGCTCGCGGTCGTGGCGTTCGTCGCCGTACGACTGCTGCGGCGGCCCTCCTCTACTGAGGCGTCCGAGCCGTCCTGAGCAGCTCCCGCAGGATCCGCTCCCCCGCCAGCACCCCCCGCTCCGGCAGCGCGCTGATCGCCGGCGCGGTCCAGTTCTCGTCCGCCAGCTCCCCGTGCCCCGGCCGCCAGCCCCGGTCGGCCGCGAGGAGCAGGTCGGCGTCGAGCAGGGAGTCGCCC
The DNA here is from genome assembly GCF_044756385.1 of Streptomyces sp. NPDC091972. Lineage (NCBI taxonomy): Bacteria > Bacillati > Actinomycetota > Actinomycetes > Kitasatosporales > Streptomycetaceae > Streptomyces > Streptomyces sp. NPDC091972. The sequence goes on from NZ_JBIVSV010000002.1 coordinate 29,111, forward strand.
GCGGCCAGCGTCAGGGCGGCCCCGGTGCGCCGGGCCACCTCGCGCACGGCGGCGCTCTTGGTGAGCGGCTTGGGGACGGCGTAGATCTTGCGGCCCTGGAGGGACACCGTCCAGCCGCGGCCCTCGGCCCACACCGCGAGCTCCTTGACCCAGTCCTCGGGCAGCAGTTCGCGCTCGACGACGAGGTAGGCGAAGAGGTCCTCGGCGATCCGGTGCTTGCGCACCCACAGGGGGTCGGCCGTCGTCTGGAGGTGTGCGGTGATCTCGGCCAGCGGGGCGCACTCGTCGGCCAGACGGGCCATGACCCGCGTGTGCCAGTCGAGGTCGGTGACGCCGTCGACCAGGAGGTGGCCGCCGTTCGCGCAGATCGCGTAGGCGGGCGGCGGACCCGGCAGGTTGATGCGCTGGTACTGCTTGCGGGTGCGGGTCGTCGTCGGCACGAACACCGCCGCGTCCCCGAGCTCGCCGAGCAGCCCGGCCGCGGTCTCCGTCATGTACGACAGCGGCCTGCTCTCGTGCACCTCGACGCAGAGCAGCCGGGGCGCCCGCGCGTCCGGCATGGTCAGCGCGAGGGCGGCGGCGGAGTAGATGAGGGTGCGGTCGAGGTCGCTCGCGACCAGCACCGGAGCCTGGGCGGGCATCAGACCGACACCGCCCGGCCGTCGGCACCCGTCGCGCCCCGGGTGTACCTGGGGTGGATCAATCCCACGCAGGTGTATGGGAGTTCGGCGACCTCTTCCACCGGGACACCTCTCTGCCCGGCCAGCAGGCGGACATGGTCGAGGTCCGCGCCGGCGCCCGCCCGGGCCAGGATCTTCCAGGGCACCCGGCGCAGCAGCACCCGGGTGGTCTCGCCGACACCCGGCTTGACGAGGTTGACGTCGTGGATGCCGTACTCCTCGCTGATGCGTTCGACGGCGGCCCAGCCCTCCCAGGTGGGCTCGCGGTCCCCGGCGAGCAGTTCCTTCGCGGTGGCGTCGACGGCGTCCACCACCTCGGGGAAGCGGGCGGCGACGGCGTCCAGGAAGTCCACCGACACGTCGGCGCCGGCGAGTTCGCGGTAGAACTTCGCGCCGTGGAAGTCGTTCGGCCCGACCAGGTCCGCGCGCAGGACCGTCCGCGAGATCAGGCCCGACACCGTGGAGTTGAGGCAGGCGGAGGGGATCAGGAAGTCCTCGCGGGTGCCGTACGTCCGCACGCACGAGCCCGGGTCGGCGAGGACGGCGATCTCCGGGTCGAAGCCCGCCGGGCCGCCCTCGGCCTCGAACTTCCGTACCGCTTCCGTCAGTTCGCGGGTGATCGCGCCCTTGCCGGTCCAGCCGTCGACGAAGACGACGTCGGCCGGGTCGTGGTGGGCGGCCAGCCAGCGCAGGGCGTTGGCGTCGATACCGCGGCCGCGGACGATCGAGACGGCGTAGTGCGGCAGTTCGAGGCCGTGGCGGAACTGCGCCCAGCGGCGCATCAGGACGCCGACGGGCGTGCCGGCGCGGGCGAGGGAGACGAGGACGGGCCGGGGCGAGCGCTCCTGGAGCACGATCTCCGTGACCGCGCCGACGGCCTGGGCGAGCCGCGCGGACGACTCCGCGAGAGCCGTCCGGAACAACTCCTGGTACTGGTCGCTCGGCTGGTACTCCACCGGCAGCGACTCCGCGTAGTGCGCGCCGCCGCTCTGGATGGCCTCCTCGCGCTCCTCGGTCGGCGCCTCCAGCGTGACGTCCGAGAGGTCCTGGAGCAGCCAGCCGACCTCCTCGGGGGCGTACGAGGAGAAGGCGGGGCCGCGGAGGGGCTCGGGAAGCATGGAGGGCCTTTCGGGGGTGTGGCTCGGGATCACCGCGAGGACCGTCTGCCGGGTGTGTGCGGCCAACTGGGCCAGGAGGCCGTCCGGTGCGTGCAGTTCGGGGGTGTCGGCGGTGGAGTCGACGACCACGACCACCGCGTCGAACCCGGCGCCGGCGACGTTGTAGGCGTAGCGGTCGCCGGGGCCGTCGGCCGGGTTGTCGTGGGCCGGGAAGGTCAGGCGGGTGCGGATGGCGTAGCCCGGGTCGTCCACGGCCAGCACCGGGGAGCGGGTGGTGGTGGAGAAGGTCACCTCGACGCCCTCGGCGACCTGTTCCAGCTCGCGGGCGAGTCGCAGGGGGGCGTACATCAGCTCTTCGAAGCCGAGGACGTGCACGCGGTGCGCATGAGGCGGGAAGGCTTCGGCCAGGCGGGCGGCCATCGCGGGGAGGGCGGACTCCAGGCGTATTCGGTGCGCCGGGGTAAAACCGTGACGGCCGCCGTCGGGGAGGTCCCGGGGCCAGAAGAGGTCCACACGGTTGTATGCCGACTGCGGGGCGGTGGGGGCTTGGCGCGCAGTTCCCCGCGCCCCTGAGTGGGAATCCTCGAACCTCGTCACAAGGTCCTGCCCCTTCTCCAGGACCCCTTCGGGCAGCTTCACCGTGCCCGACGCCGCCGCCACCAGGTCCACCCGCGCGCCTATCTCCCGCGCGAAAGCCTCCAGACGCCCCGCGTCCGCCTCCGACCGCATGTCCACCAGGGCGACCACCACGTACCGGTGTCGCGGATACCGCGCGTGCAGGTCCCTGATGGTGTTCAGGACCGTGTTGCCCGTCGAGAACTCGTCGTCGACGAGGACCAGGGGGCCGGCGCCGGCCAGCAGGGCGGGGTCCTCCGGCAGCAGGAGATGGCTCGTGGCGTGGGAGTGGGACTCCTCGAAGCCGCCCGCGGAGGCCACGCCGGGGACCGGGCGGCGGGTGGAGTGCAGGTACGGGGCGAGGGCGATGCCGTCGGCGACGGAGTGACCGAGGCCCGTCGCCGTCTCCGCGTAGCCGAGGACGACCGCGCGGGCCGCCTCCTCGTCGCCCAGCAGCTCACGGACCCGGCGGCCCAGGGCGAGGCCGTGGCCGTAGACCACCGACGGTGACTGCGGGACGTGCTTGCCCAGCACGTTGGAGACCAGCAGGTGGGCCCGCTTGGGGTTGCGGCGCAGGGCCAGCCCCAGCAGGTCGGTCAGCCGGTCGTCGCCCACGAGTTCGACGCCGAGCCGGTCGGCGACCCATGTCCCCGACCAGACCCGGTCGTTCACTGCCTTGTTCATGCGTCCCTTGGTGTCCACGGATGATCAGCCGGAGATCCCGGCGGCGAGCAGCTCCACGAAGCCGATGTCCTCGTTGGCCACCCCGAAGACCTCGGCGCGCAGCAGGGTGCGCTCCGCCCAGGCGCGATGCGGCTTCACTTCGTTCATCTTGTTCGTGTACTGCGACCTCAGCACCCCGCCGCCGCCCCGCTCGGGCCGCAGGATGTCCTGCGCGTCGCTGAACTCCTCGTGGCTGACCACGGACAGCGCGTGCACGGGCAGCACGTGGGAGGGGTGGATGCAGGTCTTGCCGAGCAGACCGTTGGCCTGGTCGAGGGTGATCTCGCGCAGCAGACCGTCCATGGCGTGCTCGATGAGAGCCTCGCGCAGCTCCTCGGCCTGGCCCTCCAGGAAGGGGCTGCGGCGCAGCTGCGGTTTGAACATGCGCTCCTGGACCCGGAAGTACTCCCAGACCGGCCCGGTCACGGTGAACCCTGTGCCGTCGGCGCGGCCCAGCATGTTCACCACGTCGGCGATCACGGAGGCGACGATCTGAACGTCCCAGGCGGTCATGTCGGGGGCGCGGCGCAGGCCGTAGGAGGAGCAGAAGTCGGTGACGCCGAGGCGGAGGGCGAGGACCCGGTCGCGGTATTTGTCGACCGCGCGGGCGATGCCCTCCAGGGTCTCTACGCGCGTCTCCCGGTAGAGCAGCTCGGGCGACTCCAGCACCGGCATGGCGAACAGCCGGTGCCCGCTCGTGGCCTCGGCGCCGGAGAGGGCCTCCAGGAAGGGTATGCCGCGCTCCTCGGTGAACTTCGGCAGCACGAATCCGGCCAGCAGCCGGACCGCGGGACCGAGCCGTCGTACGAGGTCGGGGATCTGCTGCGGGGCGCGGACCCGGATGAACAGCAGCGGGGGGTCCGTCAGCCGTTGCGCGAGGTCGGCGAACTGCCGGACGAGGTTCTCCTCGCCCTCGGCGACGTCGTCGTCACCGATCGAGTCTTCCAGGCACAGCACCATCGAGACCACGCCGCGTCCGGTCTGCTTGACGATGTCGTCAGCGAGCCGCGGCCGCGTGGCCGGACTGTAGAGCGTGGCGCCCAGCGCCGCGGAGAGCAGCCGGGCCGGGGAGTCCGGGGTGAACTCGCAGGGCTCCTGATGGAAGAGGCGCTGACGCACCTCAGGGGCGATGTGCCCGAAATGACGCATATGACTCCCCCGTGGTAGCTGTGACACCCGTGAAGGGTTCACAGGTGGCCGGTAATAGTACGTAGGTACCCATGTCCGAGGTTCCCACCGGGCATGAATTTCAGGTAACGCAGACAAACACGGCCATGTCGACACCGGTACGACATGAACCGGTGTCCCGCACCCCCGCGTTGTCGTGACCAGGACCGAGAGGGCAGGATGACCGCATGACGCACGCCATGCTGAAGGGGTCGAACGTCCCGCTGGAAGCCACCACGGTACGCGCCGTGCTGCGCTGGTCCCCCGGGCAGGGGGTCCCGGTCGTCGACGCCTCGGCGCTCCTCCTCGGCCCCGACGGTCGTGTGCGATCCGACGAGGACTTCGTCTTCTACAACCAGCCCCGGCACCCCTCCGGGAAAGTCTGGCTCCTCGGCAAGAAGCGGCTCGCCGAAGGTCCCACCGACACGATCCAGACAGATCTCGCCGGTGTCGAGCCCGAGGTCAGCCAGATTCTCCTGGTCGCGTCGGTGGACGACACGTCGGTGGAGGACGCCACGTTCGGCCGCGTGCAGGGCCTGTGCATCCTGCTGTACGACGCCTCGGTCGCCGACGGCGAGCCGCTGGTCTCCTTCGACATCAAGCCGGAGACGGGCCAGGAGACGGCCCTGATCTGCGGCGAGCTGTACCGCCGCGGCGAGGGCTGGAAGTTCCGCGCCCTGGGCGAGGGCTACGCGGAGGGCCTCCAGGGCCTGGCCACGGACTACGGCATCGTGGTGGACGAGTCCGACTCCGGAGAGGCGCCGCCGCAGCCCGAGCCCGCGTCCTTCCCGCTGCCCCCGGAGCAGCCGCCGGCCCAGTCGGCCACCTCGGTCCCCACCCAGGCGGCCTACGGCTACCCGCAGCCCGCGACACCGGCCACGGCACCCGTCCCGGCGGCCTCGGGCTACGGCTACCCGCCCCCGGTGCCCACGGTCCCGGCCGCGCAGGAGTTCCGGATGCCTCCGCAGGGTCCCCAGTTCATCGGGCGGTAGCGGCGCTCACCGGTCCGCCTTGGCCTTGTAGCCCCGCCCCCACTGCAACCCCCACCCGTACAACCGGTCCAGCTCGCCCTGGAAGCCGTACACGAACTGCACCTCGCGGCGTACGACGAGCTCGCCCTTGACGTTCTCGATCATCACCACCGCGCAGGACCGGGCCTGGGGGTGCCGTTCGTCGAGGCCTATCTCGATCCGCGGGCCGTTGCTCGGGTACAGCGTCACGATGGCGTGCGTACGGTCGAACGCCGGGGTCTGGTCGTAGATGTACACGAAGACCAGCAGCCGCTTGATCTGGTCCCGGTGGTCGAGGTTGACGTACATCGTCTCGCCGGACGCCGAGCCGAACCGGTCGTCCCCGCTGAGCTTCACGTACGGCGGGGCGTTGACATCCCCGAGCAGCCCGCCCAGGGGCTGTACGACACCCTTGGTGCCGTCGGCCAGCTCGTACAGGCACCCGAGGTCGAGGTCGACGTTGACCATGCTCTGGCTGTGCCCGAGGACCTCCGGCGGCTTGAGCGCCTTGAAGGGGTGCCGCAGCAGCGACTCCCGCTGGGAGCCCCCGATGTCGGAGGTGCGCATCCGCCAGGTCAGGTTGATGCGGAGGTTGCCGGTCGCCGCGCCCTGTTTGGTGAGCGAGACCCGGTTGTGCCGCTTGGTCAGTTCGATCGCGTTGCTGGCCGCGCTGCCCGAGTCGAAGTCGACCTCGCGGCCGCCCCGGAGTCCGTCCAAGAAGCCCATTCCCGCCCCCCTGTGCACTGTGGAGAAACCGGCGGGGCGGCCGGAGGCCCGGCCGCCCCGCTCAGAGCGTTCCTCACCCGGAAGGGTGTCACACCCCGGACGAGACCTCAGTCTTCTCGTCCGAGCCCGCGGCTTTTCCCTCGGCTGCCGCCAGCGCCTTGTTGCGGCGCACGGACGACCAGAAGGACCAGCCGATCAGGATCACGCCGACCAGGCCGGTGATGATCTCGTTGATCTCGTACTGGATGGTGACCATGAGGATCACGGCGAGGGCGCCGATCGCGTAGTGGGCGCCGTGCTCCAGGTAGACGTAGTCGTCGAGGGTGCCCTGGCGGACCAGGTACACGGTGAGCGAGCGGACGTACATCGCGCCGATGCCCAGACCGAGCGCCATCAGCACGATGTCGTTGGTGATGGCGAACGCGCCGATCACGCCGTCGAAGGAGAACGAGGCGTCCAGGACCTCCAGGTACAGGAACATGAAGAACGCCGCCTTGCCGGCCATCAGGACGGCCGACTTGGGCTTGCCCTCGCGCTCGGCGCGCTCCTCTTCCTCGTGCTCGCGTTCCTCCCCCTCTTCGAGCTTGTCCTCGAAGTAGCCGGAGAGGCCGCCGACCACCATGTAGGTGATCAAGCCCGCGATACCCGAGATCAGCACGGTCTGCGCCTTGTCCACGTGCGCGCCGCCGTGCTGGTGGGCGTGGGTGGCGAAGGTGAACGCGGTGATCAGCAGGACGACCAGGGCGATGCAGACCGACAGCATGTCGACCTTGCCGAGCTTGGCCAGCGGCCGCTCCAGCCAGGCCAGCCACTTGATGTCCCGGTCCTCGAAGATGAAGTCCAGGAAGATCATCAGCAGGAACATGCCACCGAACGCGGCGATCGCCGGATGCGCGTCGGTGACCAGCTCCTGGTAATGGTCCTTGTTGTTGAGGGCGAGGTCGACCGCCTCGATCGGCCCCATCTTGGCGCTGATCGCCACGATGACGACGGGGAAGACCAGCCGCATGCCGAACACGGCGATCAGGACGCCGATCGTGAGGAAGATCTTCTGCCAGAAGGCGTTCATCTTCTTCAGGATTCCGGCGTTGACCACCGCGTTGTCGAACGACAGGGAGATCTCGAGGATGGAGAGGATCGCCACGATTCCGAAGGCCTCCCACCCCCCGTAGAAGACCGCAGCGACCAGGCCGAGCGCGGTGACCGCGAACGACCAGCCGAAGGTTTTGAGAACCACTGGCTACCCAATCCGTACGTGTACGGGATTCCCCCGTGCCGCACTCGGCTTTACGAAACTTTGAAGCGAAGTGTAGTCGGGCACCCTCGAAGCCCCACCCGGCCCCGGCTTTTGCTCATATCGCGTTACGAGACGTTGACCCCGAAGTCGAGGGCGATGCCCCGCAGTCCCGACGCGTACCCCTGTCCCACCGCCCTGAACTTCCACTCGCCCTGGTAGCGGTAGAGCTCGCCGAAGATCATGGCGGTCTCGGTGGAGGCGTCCTCGGAGAGGTCGTAGCGGGCCAGCTCCTGGCCGTCGGCCTGGTTGACCACGCGGATGAAGGCGTTGCTGACCTGGCCGAAGGTCTGGCCGCGGTTGTCGGCGTCGTGGATCGACACCGGGAAGACGATCTTGTCGCACCGGTCCGGCACCCGGGAGAGGTCGACCAGGATCGACTCGTCGTCGCCCTCGCCCTCACCGGTGAGGTTGTCGCCGGTGTGCTCGACCGAGCCGTCCGGGCTCTTGAGCTGGTTGTAGAAGACGAAGTACTCGTCACCCAGGACCCGCCCGCTGCTGCACATCAGGGCGCTGGCGTCGAGGTCGAAGTCGGCTCCGGTGGTGGAGCGCGCGTCCCAGCCGAGTCCGACCATCACCTGGGTGAGGTTGGGGGCGGCCTTGGACAGGGAGACGTTGCCTCCCTTGGCGAGCGTGACGCCCATGTGCTGTTCCCTCCCCGAGAGTGTGCTTCCGTGCTGTACCTGCGCGTCCGGCGCCGCACGCAAACCGTGCGGCGCCGGACGGGGGACCAGGAGTGGCCCTAGACGTTGACGCCGAAGTCCTGGGCGATACCGCGCAGGCCCGAGGCGTAGCCCTGGCCGATGGCGCGGAACTTCCACTCCGCGCCGTTGCGGTAGAGCTCGCCGAAGACCATGGCGGTCTCGGTGGACGCGTCCTCGGAGAGGTCGTAGCGGGCGATCTCGGCGCCGCCGGCCTGGTTCACGACGCGGATGAACGCGTTGCGCACCTGGCCGAAGGACTGCTGGCGGTTCTCGGCGTCGTAGATCGAGACCGGGAAGACGATCTTGTCGACGTCCGCCGGGACGTTGGCCAGGTCGACCTTGATCTGCTCGTCGTCGCCCTCACCCTCACCGGTGAGGTTGTCGCCGGTGTGCTCGACCGAGCCGTCGGCGCTCTTGAGGTTGTTGAAGAAGACGAAGTTCGCGTCACTGGCGACCTTGCCGGCCGCGTTCAGCAGCAGCGCGCTCGCGTCCAGGTCGAAGTCCGTGCCGGTCGTGGTGCGGACGTCCCACCCCAGACCGACGATGACCGCGGTCAGGCCCGGGGCCTCCTTGGTCAGCGATACGTTGCCGCCCTTGCTGAGGCTGACTCCCACGAGTCCTCCATTTGGTGTCCGGGGGCCGGGAGCCCCGCCGTGCGTGCGATGTCGGATGCCGGATCAACGATTCGATCCTAGTGACGGGTTCCCGGCGCACGCAGTCCCTGGAGGCGAACAATCACAGGGTGTCGAGCGCCTTCACGTACTCATTGAGGTCGCGGGCGTCCGGGAGGGCGTTGACGACGGTCCAGCGGACCACGCCCTCCTTGTCGATGACGAAGGTGCCGCGCACCGCGCAGCCCTTGTCCTCGGCGAAGACGCCGTAGGCGCGGGAGACCTCGCCGTGCGGCCAGAAGTCGCTGAGCAGCGGGTACTCCAGGCTCTCCTGCTCGGCGAAGACGCGCAGGGTGTGGATGGAGTCGTTGGAGACGGCGAGGAGCTGGGTGTCGCGGTCGGTGAACTTCGGCAGGTTGTCCCGCAGCTCGCACAGCTCACCGGTGCACACGCCGGTGAAGGCGAAGGGGTAGAAGAGCAGCACGACGTTCTTGTCGCCGCGGAAGTCGGACAGCCGCACGGTCCGGCCGTGGTTGTCCCTGAGCTCGAAGTCGGGGGCCTTTGCGCCGACCTGGATCGCCATCGCGTGGGTGTCCCTTCGGGGGCTGTTCGAGTGACGCGTCCACCCTACGCAGCGACCACCGCGGGGAAGCGGACGGGCCGGTCTCGCCGGCCCGTCCGGTCCCACCGGGCTACTTCTTGGACTTGGCCGCCTTGGGCGTCACCAGCCGGCTGCCACTCCAGTCCTTGCCCACGCTGACGCTCTTGGAGGCGGACAGGCCTGCCGTCGTCGCGGCTTCGGAGATGTCGCTCGGCTCCACGTAGCCGTCCCGGCCGGTCTTCGGCGTCAGCAACAGGATCGAGCCGCCCTCCTCGATGTACGTGGTGGCGTCCACCAGCACATCGGTCAGGTCGCCGTCCTCGTCACGGAACCAGAGCACCACGGCATCGGCGACGTCGTCGTAGTCCTCGTCCACAAGGTCGCTGCCGATGACCTGCTCGATGGCCTCGCGGAGTTCCTGGTCTACGTCGTCGTCGTAGCCGATCTCCTGGACCACCTGCTCGGGCTGGAACCCCAGCCTCACGGCAGGGCTCGTCTCCGCGTGGTCCGCGGTCGCGCTCACGGGGTGCCTCCTGATCTTGTCTTCGAATGGGTCCCCCCAGGCTCTCAGGCTCTGGGGGGTCTCAGCCACGCGCGTGCGCGAAGCATTGGCCGTAGTCCACACGGGCGGGGCGGATCGCGCAAGTACCCGGCGTTTCAGACCGCCGAAACGGTGACGTTCCGGAACGTGTCACCCCAACTCCAGGCACATCATCGCGGTCACGTCGTGACGCATGCCACACCTTTCTGCCCTCTTTGCGTGTTTGGAACCATACCCGGGTAGAGGGCCTCGGGTTACCCCGGAGTAGAGATGACGTTTGGCCCCCCGAGGTACACGATGGGGAGCGGTGCAGACATACAGAAATACGGCCCTCTGACAGGTAAGGAACAGCGTGGCTTCCGGATCCGATCGCAACCCGATCATCATTGGCGGCCTTCCGAGTCAGGTTCCTGACTTCGATCCCGAGGAAACCCAGGAGTGGCTCGACTCCCTCGACGCCGCGGTGGACGAGCGCGGCCGGCAGCGGGCCCGCTATCTGATGCTGCGGCTCATCGAGCGGGCCCGCGAGAAGCGCGTGGCCGTGCCCGAGATGCGCAGCACGGACTACGTGAACACCATCCCGACCGGTGCCGAGCCGTTCTTCCCGGGCAACGAGGAGATCGAGCGCAAGATCCTGAACGCCACCCGGTGGAACGCGGCCGTGATGGTCTCGCGCGCCCAGCGTCCCGGGATCGGCGTCGGCGGCCACATCGCCACCTTCGCCTCCTCGGCGTCCCTGTACGACGTCGGCTTCAACCACTTCTTCCGCGGCAAGGACGAGGGCGACGGCGGCGACCAGGTCTTCTTCCAGGGCCACGCCTCCCCGGGCATCTACGCGCGCGCGTTCCTGCTCGACCGCCTCAGCGAGGACAACCTCGACGCGTTCCGCCAGGAGAGGTCGAAGGCGCCGCACGGGCTGTCCTCGTACCCGCACCCGCGCCTCATGCCGGACTTCTGGGAGTTCCCGACCGTGTCGATGGGTCTCGGCCCGATCGGCGCGATCTACCAGGCGCGGATGAACCGCTACATGCACGCGCGCGGGATCGCCGACACCAGCAGGTCCCATGTGTGGGCGTTCCTCGGCGACGGCGAGATGGACGAGCCCGAGTCGCTCGGCCAGCTGACCATCGCCGCCCGCGAGGGCCTGGACAACCTGACCTTCGTCGTCAACTGCAACCTCCAGCGCCTCGACGGCCCGGTGCGCGGCAACGGCAAGGTCATCCAGGAGCTGGAGTCGGTGTTCCGCGGCGCCGGCTGGAACGTCATCAAGCTGATCTGGGACCGCTCCTGGGACCCGCTGCTCGCGCAGGACCGCGACGGCATCCTCGTCAACCGGATGAACACCACCCCGGACGGCCAGTTCCAGACCTACGCCACCGAGTCCGGCGCGTACATCCGCGACCACTTCTTCGGCGACGACCACCGGCTGCGCGCCATGGTCGAGAACATGACCGACGACCAGATCCTGCACCTGGGCCGCGGCGGTCACGACCACCGGAAGATCTACGCGGCGTTCAAGGCGGCCGTGGAGCACACCGGCCAGCCGACGGTGATCCTCGCCAAGACGGTGAAGGGCTGGACGCTGGGCCCCAACTTCGAGGGCCGCAACGCCACGCACCAGATGAAGAAGCTGACGGTCGACGACCTCAAGGGCTTCCGCGACCGGCTGCACCTGCCGATCTCCGACAAGGAGCTGGAGTCGGGCGCGCCGCCCTACTACCACCCGGGCCGGGACTCGGAGGAGATCCAGTACATGCACGACCGCCGGCTGGGCCTCGGCGGTTACGTCCCGACGCGCGTGGTGCGCGCCAAGCCCCTGGCGCTGCCGGACGACAAGACGTACGCGACCGTGAAGAAGGGCTCCGGCCAGCAGTCGATCGCCACCACCATGGCCTTCGTGCGACTGCTCAAGGACCTCATGCGGGACAAGGAGCTCGGCAAGCGGTTCGTGCTGATCGCGCCGGACGAGTACCGCACCTTCGGCATGGACTCGTTCTTCCCGAGTGCGAAGATCTACAACCCGCTGGGCCAGCAGTACGAGTCGGTCGACCGGGAGCTGCTGCTCGCGTACAAGGAGTCCCCGACGGGCCAGATGCTGCACGACGGCATCTCGGAGGCGGGCTGCACGGCCTCCCTCATCGCCGCGGGTTCGGCGTACGCCACGCACGGCGAACCGCTGATCCCGGTCTACGTCTTCTACTCCATGTTCGGTTTCCAGCGCACCGGCGACCAGTTCTGGCAGATGTCGGACCAGCTCGCGCGCGGTTTCGTTCTGGGCGCGACCGCGGGCCGTACGACTCTGACCGGTGAGGGGCTCCAGCACGCGGACGGCCACTCGCAGCTGCTCGCCTCGACCAACCCGGGGTGTGTGGCGTACGACCCGGCGTTCGGGTTCGAGATCGCGCACATCGTGCAGGACGGTCTGCGCCGGATGTACGGGCCGACCGCCGACGGCAAGGTGGGCGAGGACGTCTTCTACTACCTCACTGTCTACAACGAGCCCATCCAGCACCCGGCCGAGCCGGAGAACGTCGACGTCGAGGGCATCCTCAAGGGCGTCTACCGCTTCTCCGAGGGCACCTCGGGGTCGATCCCTGCGCAGATCATGGCGTCCGGCGTGGCCGTGCCGTGGGCGGTCGAGGCGCAGAAGATCCTCGCCGAGGAGTGGAACGTCAAGGCGGACGTCTGGTCGGCGACCTCCTGGAACGAACTGCGGCGCGAGGCCGTGGCCTGCGAGGAGTACAACCTGCTGCACCCGGAGGAGGAGCAGCGGGTGCCGTACGTGACGCGGAAGCTGGCCGGCGCGGAGGGTCCGTTCGTGGCCGTGTCCGACTGGATGCGGGCGGTTCCCGACCAGATCGCGCGGTGGGTGCCGGGCACGTACCAGTCGCTGGGCGCCGACGGGTTCGGCTTCGCGGACACCCGGGGCGCGGCGCGGCGGTTCTTCCACATCGACGCGCAGTCGATCGTGGTGGGCGTGCTGACGGAGCTGGCGCGGGAGGGCAAGGTGGACCGTTCGGTGCTGAAGCAGGCGATCGACCGGTACCAGTTGCTCGACGTCTCGGCCGCGGACCCGGGTGCGGCGGGGGGCGACGCGTAGTCGGCCGGCTCTGCGGGCTCCCGGTGAGCCGAAGGGCGGTGGGCTCGGGGCCCACCGCCCTTCACCGTTTCTCTACGATGCGGGCATGAAGGAACAGTCGGCGCAGGTCCGGTGGGAACAGCACACCCAGCGGCCCCTTCTGGCGCTCGCGGTGCTGTTCGCCGTCGCCTATGCCGTGCCGATCGTGGACACCTCGGCGGGACGGTCGCTCACGGCGTTGTGCACGGTGGTCGAATGGGTGGTGTGGGGGGTCTTCGCCGTCGACTACCTGATGCGGTTGTCCCTCTCGCAGGACCGCCGGGGGTTCGTACGGCAGCACTGGCTGGACCTGTGCGCGGTCGTGCTGCCGCTGATACAGCCCCTGCGTCTGCTGCGCCTGGTCTCCACGCTGCTGCTGGTGGGGCGGCGGGCGCGGATGGCCTCCCAGATCCGGGTGACGACGTATGTCGCCGGGGCGGTGGTGGGGCTGCTGATGTTCGGTTCGCTGGCGGTCCTCTCGGTGGAGCGGGACTCCCCGAACGGGAACATCCGGACGCTGGGTGACGCGGTCTGGTGGTCCTTCACCACCATGACGACCGTCGGCTACGGCGACCACGCCCCGACGACCGGGCTGGGCCGCATGATCGCGGTGGGCCTGATGCTGTCCGGCATCGCCCTCCTCGGTGTCGTCACCGCGAACATCGCGGCCTGGTTCATCGAGCGCTTCGAGAAGGACGACGTGGAGGAACGAGAGCAGACGGAGGCGATCAGGGCCCTGACAGAGGAAGTACGGGCCCTGCGAGCCGAGGTCGCGGCCCTGCGCAAGACATCCGTCGGCGGCTGAGGGACACCCCACCGGTCCGAGAACGCGAGCGGGCCCCCGGTCGTCCCACCGGGGGCCCTTCCCTCACGCGCCCCGGGTCAGAACGTCCCGCTGCCCGGGGTGGCCGCTCCGACGAGCCAGATGATCGCCAGGAGCGTGTCGATGGCGCCCAGTACGAAGGCGACCAGAGCGGGCCAGGCACGGTTGCCGCCGCCCGACCAGGTGCGGCCCATGGCAAGCCAACCGCAGACGATCGCGACGGGGCCCAGGATGATGCCCAGTACGAAGAAACCGGCGATTGCGCAGATGACTCCGATGATTCCGAGCGTCGCGCGATCCGGCCCGCTCCGTGACCACGTCCGGCCACGTGATCGGGGGTACCTGCGCGTTCCGTGTCCGAAGCCCGCCATCATCAACTCCCTGACACCCTAGGTTGGTTGGGTTCGTCTCGGGTTCAACGATGCGAGTACCCCGGTCCCCGGGGTTAATCCTCCGGCCTTGCGGCGCGCCGCCCCCCTCCGGCAGCGCGCCGCAGCGCCGTCCGCCCTCCGCGGCTCACGAACCTGCCGTGCGGAGGGCTTGACTTACTGTGACCTGCGGCGCGTACCGAGGGCGAGAAATCTTTAGCCTCTTCACCCTGATAGGCGAAGTGCGCTGACGTCCCGTCAGGCGTCAGACATGGCCGACGCCCGCACCCGCCTCCGCGTTCTCGCCGCGCTTGGTGAGCAGGGCGACGAGGATGGCGAAGGCGGCGACACCCGCGGCGACCAGCGACGCGAGGCTCATCCCGGAGATGAAGGTGTCGTGCGCGACGTCGGTGATCTTCGTCGCGATCTCCGCCGGGGTCCCCTTGGTGACCGGGGCGACACCCACCTGGACCGCCTCCGACGCCTGGTCGAGCTGGGCCGGCGGCAGCGCCGGCAGACCCGCGTCCTTCCAGTTGCCCGGGAGGTCGCCGTCCACCTTGGAGGCCATCACGGCGCCGAGGACGGCCGTACCCAGGCTGCCGCCGATCTGCATCGCGGCCTGCTGGAGACCGCCGGCCACACCGGAGAGCTCCATGGGCGCGTTGCCCACGATGACCTCGGTGGCGCCGACCATCACGGGTGCGAGGCCGAGTCCGAGCAGCGCGAACCACAGGGACATGACCGCGCTGCCGGTGTCCGTCTCCAGCGTGGACATCCCGAACATGGCGATCGCCACCGACGCCATACCGCCGGCCAGCGGAATGCGCGGGCCGAGCTTGGTGATCAACGCGCCCGCGAGCGGGGAGCCGACGATCATCATGCCGGTGAGCGGGAGCAGGTGGAGGCCCGCGTCGATCGGGCTCATGCCGTGCACGTTCTGGAGGTAGAAGGTCACGAAGAACAGGCCGCCCAGGAACGCGAACGCCATGAGGACCATGAGGACCACACCCGCGGACAGCGCGACCGACCGGAACAGCCCGAGCGGGATCAGCGGCTCCTTGACCTTCGTCTCCCAGAAGGCGAACAGCGCGAAGCCCACCACGGAGGCGGCGATGAAGGTCCAGGTCAGTCCGTCGCCCCAGCCCCAGGTCGGGGCCTTGATGAGGGCCCACACCAGGCAGAACATGGCGGCGGACAGCAGGGCTATGCCCAGCAGGTCGAAGGAGCGCGGGGCGTTCTCGGCGCGGTGGTCGAGCAGGATCAGCACGCCCAGGACGAGGGCGAGGACGCCGACCGGGACGTTGATGAAGAACACCGACTGCCAGTTGACGTGCTCGACGAGCACACCGCCGAGGATCGGACCGCCGGCGGTGGAGGCGCCGATGACCATGCCCCAGATGCCGATGGCCATGTTGAGCTTCTCGGCCGGGAAGGTGGCCCGCAGCAGCCCGAGCGCGGCCGGCATCAGCAGGGCACCGAACAGGCCTTGCAGGACACGGAAGCTGACGACCGCGGCGATGGAGCTGGACAGCCCGATCGCGCCCGAGGCGGCGGCGAAGCCGACGACACCGACCAGGAAGGTCTGCCGGTGGCCGAAGCGGTCACCGAGCTTGCCCGCGGTGATCAGGGCGACGGCCAGCGCGAGGAAGTAGCCGTTGGTGATCCACTGGACGTCCGCGAAGCTCGCCTTGAGGTCGGCCTGGATGGCCGGGTTGGCGATGGCCACGATGGTGCCGTCGAGGGCCACCATCATGACGCCGACGGCCACGGTCAGGAGGGTGAGCCACGGGTGGCCGCGCAGCCCGGAGGCAGGCGCCTGGTCCGACGACGACGAGGATCCCCCGTCCCCCGGCCCCGTCTTGTCGAGGGTGGTCTGACTAGTCATGCGTTCGAGGCTAGTGACAGTCGCTGACAATTGACAAACCAATTCACAAGTCGGTAACTGACACCAATGGAAACACTGCGCGAACGCAAGAAGCAGCGCACCCGAGAGGCGCTGCTGAGGGTCGCGATCGAGCTCTTCACCACCCAGGGCTACGACCGGACGACCGTGGACGAGATCGCCGACACCGTCGGGGTCTCGCAGCGCACCTTCTTCCGCTACTTCGCCGGCAAGGAGGACGCGGCCCTCGCGCTCGACGAGATGACGGTGGCGCACTTCGTCGACGCCGTACGCGCGCGCCCCGCGCACGAGCCGCCGCTGGAGGCGCTGCGGCAGGCCGTCCTGGAGGGGTGGGACACCCTGCACGAGGTCGTGGAGTCGGTCGTGCCGGTGGCCCGGTTCCTGGCCATGTACCGGGTGATCGAATCGACCCCCGTCCTGCTCGCCGCCCATCTGCGGCGCTCCGCGGAGGTCGAGGAGGTGCTCACGCGCCTGCTCGCCGAACGCGAGGGCCTCGACGCGGCGACCGACCCGCGGCCCCGGCTGCTGGTGGCCGTCTTCAGTGCGGTGATGCGGGTGACGGAGCGCCAGTGGCTCACCGACGGGGAGTTCAGCCTGGAGGCGATGCGCGCGTTGACGGTCTCCCACCTGGAGCTGCTGGGGCCCGCGCTGACCGGCAAGTGGCCCCCTTACATCAAAACGTGATACCCGTCACTCGATTAACCCGAGACCGTCCCGTTCTCCTAGTGTGTCCTTTCAGTGACTTCCTTCGACACCTCCCCGCAACTCAACGTCTGGCGCGCACTGCTCGCGCTGGCCGTGGTGTTCGTGATGCTGGCGACCACCGGCTGGACCGCTCTGCGCAACCACCGGGAGGCCACCCCGCTCCAGGCCTCGCTCGAGTCCTGGGCGCACGGCCGCCTCCACGGACACCGGCTGCCCGACCCGGACACCGCCCCCGCCCGGCTCACCCGGTTCTTCGCCTCCCTCACCTCCCAGGAGCGCGTCCGCCTCGCCCAGCGCTACCCGCTCGCGGTCGGCAACATGAACGGCGCCCCCGTCACCCTGCGCTACCAGGCCAACCGCCTCGCACTGCTCCAGGCCCGGGCCGTCGAGCGCGCCCGCATGCACGACACCCGGCTCACGCCGGCCGGCCAGCAGGAGGCGGGCCGCCGTATGCACCGCTTCGAGGCACTGACCGCCCCGGAGCGCCACATCCTCGCTTTCGACCCGGACGGCTCCGGCCGGGTCGCCGAGGTCTTCGGCGACCTCGGCGCGGCGCAGCGGGTCTCCGTCGTCGTGCCCGGTGTCGACACCGACGTGCTCACCTTCCAGCGCACCAGGCGCAGCTGGTCCGCGCCGGTCGGCATGGCGAAGGCCCTCTACCGGGCCGAGCGGGAGGCGAGCCCCACCACGCGTACCGCGGTGATCGCCTGGGCCGACTACACCGCGCCCGCCGGACTCGGCATCGACTCGGCCACCGCGATGCGCGCCGAGACCGGCGCCGTCCGGCTGAACGCGCTGGTGCGCGCCCTGCCCGGCACCTCACCGGTCTCCCTGTTCTGCCACAGCTACGGCTCCGTGGTGTGCGGGGTGGCCGCGCGCACGCTGCCCGGCCGGGTGGCCGACATCGCGGTGGCCGGCAGCCCCGGGATGCGGGTCGCCAACGCCTCCCACCTGCGCACCACCGCCCATGTGTGGGCGATGCGGGACGCCGACGACTGGATCCAGGACGTGCCCTACCTGGAGGTGGGCGGGCTCGGCCACGGCGCCGACCCGGTGTCCTCCGCATTCGGCGCGCGCGTGCTGTCCGCGCGGGGTGCGGACGGGCACGCCGGTTACTTCCAACCCGGAACGGAGAGTCTGCTCAACTTCGCCGAGATCGGCATTGGCGCATACCGCTCGGTGCACTGCGCCCACGAGGACGAAGCCTGCCGCGCCGGTTTGTCCGGCACGGCCGAGGCCGGACGCGCGTAGAGACTGCAAGAACCGCGGTCTGCGCGAGGAGGGGACGAAGGAGCTCGTGCCGAATACGATGACCCGCATGGGTGACGTACTGGCCGGATTTCATGCCGCCTGGGAGTTCGAGTCCGACTCCGTGCTCATCCGCTACGAACGGGGGATTCGCACACCGAAGCTCTTCCAGGCACTGGGGGAACGACGGATTCCCCTGGAGGCGATCTCCGGGGTGACGCTGACCCCGGGCAAGCGGGGCACGGTGGTGCTGCACGCCGAACCGCGGCCCGGGGCGGACCCGCTCATGGAGGCGGCGGCGGGGCAGCTCAAGGAGGGGTGCGACCCGTACCGGCTGGTGCTGCCGGCCGACAAGGAGACGCTCGCCGAGTACTACGCGGACGAGCTGCGCGCGCTGCTGAAGCGGGACGACGAACCGGCGGAACGCTTCCTGGTGCCGGCGCCCGAGGTGCCGTTGCAGTTCAAGGCGTACGACGGGAAGGCGTCCTTCGACGGCCGTACCGTGAACTTCCGCTGGTTCTGGACCGGGGCGTCCTCGGCGAAGTGGAAGGCCGGCGACCAGAGCTTCCCGGTGTCCGAGCTGACCGGTGTCGAGTGGCGGTCACCCGAGGTCTTCGAGGGCCATCTGCGGCTGCTGCGGGAGGCTCCGCCGTCTCAGCCGGTACAGGCGGACCAGGACCCGGCGGCCGTGGTCTTCGGGCTCGGGTACGGACCCGTGCACGAGTCGTTGCCCTTCGCTGCCGCGGTGCTGGCCGCGGTGAAGCAGCGGGGCGCCACGGCGGTGGTCCCGGCCGTGGTCGCGCCACGCCGGGACCCCGCGGACATCGCCGAGCGCATCCGCCATCTCGGAGAACTGCACCAGGCCGGGTTGGTCACCGACGAGGAGTTCTCCGTGAAGAAGGCGGAGCTGCTGGCGGAGCTCTGACCTACTCCCGGCCCGCCGACGAGAACCGCATGTCCGCGTAACGGTCGCCCGCCACCTGGCCCGCGATCGGCTCCAGGAGCTCCAGCTCCTCCTTGGTGAGGTGGAGGCCCGTCGCCGCCGCGTTCTCCTCGACCCGGGCAGGCTTGCGGGTGCCAGGGATCGGGACGACCGGGAGGCCGTGGATCTCGGACTGCTGCTGGACCCAGGCCAGGGCGATCTGGCCCAGGGAGGCGCCGTGGGCCTCGGCGACCTGGCGGACCGGCTCCAGCAGGGCCGCGTTCGCCGCCGCGTTGTCGCCCGTGAAGCGGGGCTGCTGACGGCGGAAGTCGTCGGCGGTGAGGTCCTTGTCGGCGTCGGTGAAGGACCCGGTGAGGAAGCCGCGGCCGAGCGGGGAGTACGGGACGAGGGCGACGCCCAGTTCGCGGGCGGCCGGCACCACCTGGGCCTCGATGTCCCGGCTGAACAGGGACCACTCCGACTGCACGGCGGCGATCGGGTGGACGGCCTGTGCCGCGCGCAGCTCACCGGCGGTGACCTCGCTCAGGCCCAGGTGCTTGACCTTGCCCTCGCGCACCAGCTCGGCCATGACGGCGACGGTCTCCTCGATCGGCACGTTCACGTCCCGCCGGTGCATGTAGTAGAGGTCGATCACGTCGACGTCCAGGCGCTTCAGGCTCGCCTCGACCGCCTCGCGGATGTACGGCGGGTCGTTGCGGATGATCCGCCGGGTGGGGTCGTCCGGGGGTATCGCCAGGGCGAACTTGGTGGCGATCACGACCTCGTCGCGGTGGGCCTTGAAGAACGGCGACAGGAACTTCTCGTTCTCCCCGGCGCCGTAGGCGTCCGCCGTGTCGTAGAGCGTGATGCCGAGCTCCAGGGCCCGCTCCAGGGTGGCCCGGGACTCCTTCGCGTCCGCGGGGCCGTAGGCGAAGCTCATGCCCATGCAGCCCAGGCCCTGGACGCCGACCGCGGGGCCGGTGTCGCCGAGCCGTGCGGTCGGGATGGTGCGGTCCGTCATCCGGCCTTCTCCGTTTCGTAGGCGCGACCGGCTTCGGCGTAGAAGCTGATCTTCCGGTCGAGTACGGCGAGCGTGTCCTGGAGCTCCGCGATCCGGGACAGGACGTCCCGGCGGGTCGTCTCCAGGAGCTCGAACCGTTCGGTGAACGTGTGGTCGCCCTCGCGCACCAGTTCCGCGTACCGCACCATGTCGGCGACCGGCATGCCGGTGAGCCGGAGCTTGCCGACGAGGTCGAGCCAGTCGAGGTCGCGGTTGCTGTAGCGGCGCTGGCCGGTGTGCGAGCGGTCGATGTGCGGCATCAGACCGATGCGCTCGTACCAGCGCAGGGTGTGCGCGGTCAGGCCGGTGAAGGCGACGACCTCGCTGATCGTGTAGCTGTCCTGGCCGTTGGGGCGCCGATGCGGATGCGGCGGGGCGGCACAGCTGTCGGTCCTGGTGCTCGTGGTCTCCATCACCGTCATGCCTCCCACGCTAGGACCTTGGAGTGCACTCCAAGCAAGCGGTACCGGCAAGAAATCGGCAGGACGCGCCCCGGGTGCGCTCGCTAGCGTGCGGCTCATGAGTCTCGTACGCCGTGCCACGACCGAGGACGCCGCGGAAGTGCTGCGGCTGCGCCAGGTGATGATCGACGCCCTGCCCGGCGGGGACGCCTCCACAGCGTGGCACACCGAGGCGCTGCCGTCGCTGCGGCGGAAGCTGGCGGAGGCCGACGGGGATTTCGCGGCCTTCGTCGTCGACCACCCTGAGCGGCCGGGGGCGCTGGGCGCGCTGGTGGCGGGGACGGTCGACTACCGGATCGGGAAGGCGGGCAATCCGCACGGGCTGGCCGGCTACGTCTTCAGCGTCGCCACCGACCCGACGGCCCGGCGGCGCGGGTACGCGCGCGCGTGCATGGACGAACTGCTGGCGTGGTTCCGCGAGCGGGGCGCCGGACAGGTCATGCTGACCGCGTCCCCGGAGGCAGAGCCGCTCTACGTCTCCCTCGGCTTCGTCCACAAGCCGGACCCCACGATGATTCTGAAGCTGTGAGCCGCTTAGTCTCGACGGCATGTCCTTGCAGAGCCTCGCGTTGATCGAGAACTGGCCGGTTCCCACCGCTGCGGCGGGGGTGGCGCGGGCCGACGGCACCGTCCTCGGCACCCACGGTCCGACGGCGCACCGCTTCCCGCTGGCCTCGGTCACCAAGCCGCTCGCCGCGTACGCCGTCCTCGTCGCGTACGAGGAGGGGGCCGTCGAGCTCGACGAGCCGGCCGGGCCGAGCGGATCGACCGTGCGTCATCTGCTCGCGCACACCTCCGGGCTCGCCTTCGACGAGCACCGGGTCACCGCCCCGCCCGGGGAGCGGCGGCTGTACTCGAACGCCGGCTTCGAGCAGCTCGGCGACCACGTCGCCAAGGCGACGGACATCCCGTTCGCGGAGTACCTGCGGCAGGCGGTGCTGGAGCCGCTGGGCATGACGTCGACGTCCCTGGAGGGCTCGCCCGCGAAGGACGGCGTGTCGACGGTCGAGGACCTCCTCCGGTTCGCGGCGGAGGTGCAGGCACCGCGGCTGCTGGACCCGCGGACGGTCGCGGCGGCGATGACCGTCCAGTACCCGGGCACGAAGGGCGTGCTGCCGGGCTACGGTCACCAGAACCCCAACGACTGGGGCCTCGGCTTCGAGATCCGCGACTCCAAGTCCCCGCACTGGACGGGCTCCGCGTCCTCGCCCCGCACCTTCGGGCACTTCGGCCAGTCCGGCACGTTCCTGTGGATCGACCCGGACGCGGGGGCGGCCTGCGTGGCGCTGACGGACCGCGCGTTCGGGCCGTGGGCCGTCGAGGCCTGGCCCGCGTTCACCGACGCGGTGCTCGCCGGCCTCTAGGACATCTCCCACAGCAGCAGCTCGGCCGGGGTCACCGCCACCGCGTCCAGTTCCTTCGCGCCGGTGACCCGGGCCGCGTCCCCGGGGCCCAGCTCCTCGCCGTCCAGCCGTACGTCGCCGCGCACGACGTGGACGTAGACGAACCGGCCGTCCGGCACCGCCGTCCACTCCCCCGCGGCCAGCCGCCGTACATGGAGCAGCGCGCCCGCCTCCGGGACCGCGTACGGCGTCGAGTCGGCGATGCCTCGGACGATCTCGTACGACGGCTCGCCGCCGGGTTCCAGGGGCGCGAGCCAGGTCTGCACGAAGGTCAGCGGGGTCTCGGCGTCGTTGCGCTCGACGTGCCGGACGCCTGCGGCGGCGCTCAGCCGCTGCACGTCACCGGGCCGCACGACCGTCTCGTGCCCGGTGGAGTCGCGGTGCGTCAGCTCGCCCTCGACCACCCACGTCACGATCTCGGTGTGGCTGTGCGGATGCTCGTCGAACCCGGCGCCGGGCACGAGCCGCTCCTCGTTGCAGGCGATCAGCGCGCCGAACCGGAGGTTGTCGGGGTCGTAGTGCGGCCCGAACGAGAAGGCGTGCCACGACTCGATTCCGGTCCCGGGGTCCCCGCCTGGGTAGCGCTCCGCGGCGCGCCGTACGTCCGTCACGGGACCACGGTAGTGCCAGGGCGGGCCGTGGGTGGGGCGTCAGTCGGTACCCGGCGGCGCGCACTGACGTCCGGATAAGGCAGTCTTGTCCCCGTGCCCGAACCCGAACACAGCAAGTCCGACCCCGCAGCGCCCCGCGCCCACGCACATGCCGCGACCCTGAAGCGGCTGGAGAAGTCGTCCGGGTCTCTCGCGCAGCAGGCCATCACGCGCATGGACGAGACGCTGCCGTGGTACCGGGCGATGCCCCCGGAGAACCGTTCCTGGATCGGGCTGGTCGCCCAGGCCGGCATCGCGGCCTTCACCGAGTGGTTCCGGCATCCGGACGCCCCGCAGGCCATCTCCACCGATGTGTTCGGCACCGCCCCGCGTGAGCTGACCCGGGCGATCACCCTGCGCCAGACCGTCGAGATGGTGCGCACCACCATCGAGGTGATGGAGTCGGCCATCGACGAGGTCGCCGCCCCGGGCGACGAGTCCGTGCTGCGTGAGGCCCTGCTCGTGTACGCCCGCGAGATCGCCTTCGCGACCGCGCAGGTCTACGCCCAGGCCGCCGAGGCACGCGGTGCCTGGGACGCGCGGCTGGAGTCGCTCGTCGTGAACGCCGTGCTCAGCGGGGAGGCCGACGAGGGGGCCGTGAGCCGGGCCGCCGCACTGGGGTGGAACGCTCCCGAGCACGTGTGCGTGGTCCTCGGCACCGCCCCCGACGGTGACTCGGAGCTGACCGTCGAGGCCATCCGGCGGGCCGCCCGGCACGCCAAGCTCCAGGTGCTGACCGGGGTGCTCGGGGCCCGGCTCGTGGTGATCGCGGGGGGCAGCGACAACCCGCTCGCCGTGGCCAAGTCGCTGATCGGGCCCTACGCGGCCGGACCCGTGGTCGCCGGGCCCGTCGTCCCCGATCTGCTGGCCGCGACCCGGTCCGCGCAGGCGGCCGCCGCCGGGCTCAAGGCGTGTTCCGCCTGGCAGGACGCCCCGCGCCCGGTCCTGGCGGACGACCTGCTTCCGGAACGCGCGATGGCCGGCGATCCCAGCGCGCGAGAGCAGTTGGTGGAGGAGATCTACAGACCGCTGGAGGAGGCCGGTTCCGCGCTCCTGGAGACGCTCTCCGTCTATCTCGAACAGGC
The DNA here is from genome assembly GCF_044756385.1 of Streptomyces sp. NPDC091972. Classification (NCBI taxonomy): domain Bacteria; kingdom Bacillati; phylum Actinomycetota; class Actinomycetes; order Kitasatosporales; family Streptomycetaceae; genus Streptomyces; species Streptomyces sp. NPDC091972. Next base: position 52,647 of record NZ_JBIVSV010000002.1, read on the forward strand.
GTCCAGTCTGGAGGGCGCGGCCCGGATGCTCTTCGTGCATCCCAACACCGTGCGCTACCGGCTTCGACGTGTGACTGACGTCACCGGCTGGTCGCCCTCCGATGTACGTTCGGCGTTCACCTTGCGGATCGCGCTCATCCTGGGGCGTCTGGCCGACGGAGATGCCCAGCCCTAGGCTTTTGTCGGGGGCCCACAAAACCCCCTCCTGTTCTTCGTCCCTGTCACCACGGGCGGCTTGGGCCGCCCTCAAGAGAGAGTGTGAGAGTGCTCGTACTCGTCGCTCCCGGCCAAGGCGCCCAGACGCCCGGCTTCCTGACTCCCTGGCTCGAACTCCCCGGTGCCGCGGACCGCGTCGCCGCGTGGTCCGACGCCATCGGACTGGACCTCGCCCACTACGGCACACAGGCCGACGCGGACGCCATCCGCGACACCTCCGTGGCCCAGCCGCTGCTGGTCGCGGCCGGAATCCTGTCCGCCTCGGCACTCGGTGCCCTCGGTGACATCGCCCCCGGCGCGGTCGCCGGGCACAGCGTCGGTGAGATCACCGCCGCGGCCTTCGCGGGCGTCCTGGAGGACACCGCCGCCCTCACCCTCGTACGCAAGCGGGGTCTGGCCATGGCCGACGCCGCCGCGATCACCGAGACGGGCATGTCGGCGCTGCTCGGCGGCGACCCCGAGGTCTCCGTGGCGCACCTGGAGAAGCTGGGCCTGACCCCGGCGAACGTCAACGGCGCCGGCCAGATCGTCGCCGCGGGCACGCTGGAGCAGCTCGCCGCCCTGAACGACGACAAGCCCGAGGGCGTCCGCAAGATCGTCGCGCTCCAGGTCGCCGGCGCCTTCCACACCCATCACATGGCCCCCGCGGTCGACGCGCTGGCCAAGGCCGCCGCCGATCTGACGCCGGCCGACCCGAAGGTCACGTACGTCTCGAACAAGGACGGGCAGGCCGTCGCCACCGGCGCCGAGGTGCTGGAGCGGCTGGTCGGCCAGGTCGCCAACCCGGTCCGCTGGGACCTGTGCATGGAGACCTTCAAGGAGCTCGGCGCCACCGCGTTCATCGAGGTCTGCCCCGGCGGCACCCTGGTCGGCCTCGCCAAGCGCGCGCTGCCCGGCGTCAAGACGCTCGCGCTCAAGACCCCCGACGACCTCGACGCTGCTCGCGAGCTCATCGCCGAGCACAGTGCCTGAGAAGGAGCACGAGAGCATGTCGAAGATCAAGCCCAGCAAGGGCGCCCCGTACGCGCGCATCCTCGGTGTCGGCGGCTACCGCCCGACCCGGGTCGTGCCGAACGAGGTGATCCTCGAGACGATCGACTCGTCCGACGAGTGGATCCGCTCGCGCTCCGGCATCCAGACCCGGCACTGGGCGAACGCCGAGGAGACCGTCGCCGCGATGTCGATCGAGGCGTCCGGCAAGGCGATCGCCGACGCCGGGATCTCCGCCGAGCAGATCGGTGGCGTGATCGTCTCGACCGTCTCGCACTTCAAGCAGACCCCGGCGGTGGCGACGGAGATCGCCGACAAGCTGGGCACGGACAAGGCCGCCGCGTTCGACATCTCGGCGGGCTGCGCGGGCTTCGGCTACGGCCTCACCCTCGCCAAGGGCATGATCGTCGAGGGTTCGGCGGAGTACGTCCTCGTCATCGGCGTGGAGCGGCTCTCCGACCTCACCGACCTGGAGGACCGGGCCACGGCCTTCCTGTTCGGCGACGGCGCCGGCGCGGTCGTCGTCGGACCCTCCAAGGAGCCCGCGATCGGCCCCACGGTCTGGGGCTCCGAGGGCGACAAGTCCGAGACGATCAAGCAGACCGTCGCGTGGAACGAGTACGACAGTTCCACGGACAAGTTCCCCGCGATCACGCAGGAGGGCCAGGCGGTCTTCCGCTGGGCCGTGTTCGAGATGGCGAAGGTCGCCCAGCAGGCGCTGGACGCGGCCGGGATCACCCCGAGCGACCTGGACGTCTTCATTCCCCACCAGGCCAACGAGCGGATCATCGACTCGATGGTGAAGACGCTGAAGCTGCCGGAGCACGTCACGGTCGCGCGCGACGTCCGCACCACCGGCAACACCTCGGCCGCCTCGATCCCGCTCGCGATGGAGCGGCTCCTGGCGACCGGTGAGGCGAAGAGCGGCGACACCGCGCTCGTCATCGGATTCGGGGCGGGTCTCGTCTACGCCGCCACTGTCGTTACCCTCCCCTAGGCACTCCGTGCCGGATCACTCGGTCCGGGACGGGAAGCACTGCCAACCCTCTGGATAAGAAAACGAAGGAGCGCCACCATGGCCGCCACTCAGGAAGAGATCGTCGCCGGTCTCGCCGACATCGTGAACGAGATCGCCGGCATCCCGGTTGAGGACGTCCAGCTGGACAAGTCCTTCACCGACGACCTGGACGTCGACTCGCTGTCCATGGTCGAGGTCGTCGTCGCCGCCGAAGAGCGCTTCGACGTCAAGATCCCGGACGACGACGTCAAGAACCTCAAGACGGTCGGCGACGCCACCGACTACATCCTCAAGCACCAGGCCTGAGTCCCCCGGGCTCCCGCGGAGCCCTCCAGGCCGGACGTGCCGGCCCCGCCACCCGGCGGTGGCGCCGCTTAATCCTCGTAACGTTGGAGAAAGATTTCCCGTGAGCCCGACCAATCGCACCGTGGTCGTCACCGGTATCGGCGCAACCACACCGCTGGGTGGCGACGCAGCCTCTACCTGGGAGGGTCTGGTCGCCGGCAAGTCCGGCGTCAAGCCCCTGGAGCAGGAGTGGGCCGCCGAGCAGGCGGTCCGCATCGCCGCGCAGATCGCGGTGGAGCCGACCGAGGTCATCCCCCGGCCGCAGGCCCGCCGGCTGGACCGCTCGGCGCAGTTCGCGCTGATCGCGGCCAAGGAGGCGTGGGCCGACGCCGGTTTCGAGGGCAAGGCCGGTGAGGACGGTTCGGTCGGCGACGTCGACCCCGACCGTCTCGGCGCCGTCATCGCCTCCGGCATCGGTGGTGTCACGACCCTGCTCGACCAGTACGACGTGCTCAAGGAGAAGGGCGTCCGCCGCGTCTCCCCGCACACCGTGCCGATGCTGATGCCCAACAGCCCGTCCGCCAACGTGGGTCTGCTCGTCGGGGCCCGCGCGGGTGTGCACACCCCGGTCTCCGCCTGCGCGTCGGGCGCCGAGGCCATCGGCTACGCCATCGAGATGATCCGTACCGGCCGGGCCGACGTCGTCGTCGCCGGTGGCACGGAGGCCGCGATCCACCCGCTGCCCATCGCCGCGTTCGGCAACATGATGGCGATGTCCAAGAACAACGAGAACCCCGAGGGCGCCTCGCGTCCCTACGACGTCGCCCGGGACGGCTTCGTCCTCGGCGAGGGCGCCGGTGTCGTCGTCCTGGAGTCCGCCGAGCACGCCGCCAAGCGCGGTGCGCGGGTGTACGCCGAGGCGGTCGGCCAGGGCATCTCCGCCGACGCCCACGACATCGTGCAGCCGGAGCCGGAGGGCCGCGGCATCTCGCACGCCCTGCAGAACCTGCTGGACAGCACCGGCCTTGACCCGGCGGAGGTCGTGCACGTCAACGCGCACGCCACGTCGACGCCGGCCGGTGACATCGCCGAGCTCAAGGCGCTGCGCAAGGTCTTCGGCGACGAGGCCGACCACATCGCCGTGTCCGCCACCAAGTCGATGACCGGTCACCTGCTCGGCGGCGCGGGCGGCGTGGAGACGGTCGCGACCGTCCTCGCCCTCTACCACCGGGTGGCTCCGCCGACCATCAACGTCGAGAACCTCGACCCGGAGGCGGAGGCCAACGCCGACGTCGTCCGCGGCGAGGCGCGCAAGCTGCCCGTGGAGGGCCGTATCGCCGCCCTGAACGACTCGTTCGGGTTCGGCGGGCACAACGTCGTACTGGCGTTCCGCACGGTCTGAGAACCGTCCGTACGCAAACGGAAGGGCCCCCACCGGTCGGTGGGGGCCCTTCCCGTGTACGGGGCGGCGTGGACGCCGGCTCACACCACCTGGTGAAGCCAGCGGACCGGGGCGCCCTCGCCGGCGTACCGGAACGGCTCCAGCTCGTCGTCCCAGGGCTTGCCGAGGAGCTTGGCGAGCTCGGCCTCCAGGTCGGTCTCACCCCGTTGCGAGCGCGTCAGGGCCGCGCGCAGGCGGTCCTCCGGGATCAGGATGTCGCCGTGGATGCCGGTGACGGCGTGGAAGATGCCGAGCTCCGGCGTGCAGCTGTAGCGCTCGCCCTCCGCGGTGGGGCAGGGCTCGGCCGTGACCTCGAAGCGCAGCAGGTGCCAGCCTCTGAGGGCGGAGGCGAGCTTGGACGCCGTGCCCGCCTCGCCCTTCCAGGAGAACTCCGAGCGCCAGGTGCCCGGCGCGGCCGGCTGCCGGATCCAGTCGAGGTTGACGCGCGTGCCGAGCACCCCGGCGACGGCCCACTCGACGTGCGGGCACAGCGCGCGCGGCGCGGAGTGCACGTACAGAACTCCACGTGTCGTCACCGGGACCTCCGGGCAGAGCGGGACAAGTCTTGCTGGCTGGCATGGCGGCGATGGCGGGCAGCCACGTTGATGGCGAGGCTACCGTGCGGCGGCGCAAGGAGTGTGACGTACCGTCGGTCCCGATGCCCCGAAACGCCCGCCATTCACCCGGCAGGACGCTGGTACGGGTGCCGATCGTTCCCTCGGGGCCACCGGGAACTCCCGCGCGTTGTCATGAGAGGACCACCATTCTCACGAGGGGAACACCACGGATGCGGAAGCAGGGCCACCGCTCGCGGGCCGTCGTCGCCGTCCTGACGGCGGCTCTGCTGGGTGTCGCCGGCTGTGACGCCGTGGGCGGCGACTCGGCGGGGCCGACCCCGAAGGCCAAGGCCTCGCCGAAGCCGACCCCGGCATGGGACAGCAGCCCGGCCTCGATCGCCGCCGTCGGCGACTCCATCACCCGGGGCTTCGACGCGTGCGGGGTGCTGAAGGACTGCCCCGACGTGTCCTGGGCCACCGGGGGCAGCACCCAGGTCGACTCCCTGGCCGTACGGCTGCTGGGGAGGGCGGGGGCGGCCGAGCGGAGCTGGAACTTCGCGGTCTCCGGGTCGCGGATGGCCGATCTGCCGGCGCAGATGGCCCAGGCGGCCGCGCGCACACCGGCGCTGGTCACCGTGATGGTGGGCGCCAACGACGCCTGCCGGGACTCCACGGCGGCGATGACGTCGGTGGCCGACTTCCGCGCCGGTTTCGAGGACGCGCTCGGCGTGCTGCGGAAGTCGGCGCCCAAGGCGCAGGTGTACGTGGCGAGCGTGCCGAACCTCAAGCGGCTGTGGTCCGAGGGCCGCACCAATCCGCTGGGCAAGCAGGTGTGGAAGCTGGGCGTGTGCCCGTCGATGCTGGCCGACGCGGACGCCGTGGACGCGGCGGCGACCGAGCGGCGGGCCACCGTGCAGGAGCGGGTGGAGGCGTACAACGCCGTGCTGAAGGAGGTGTGCGCCGAGGACAGGCGGTGCCGGTACGACGGGGGCGCGGTGTACGACTACCGGTTCGGCACCGAGCAGCTCAGCCACTGGGACTGGTTCCATCCGAGTGTGAACGGACAGGCACGGCTGGCGGAGATCGCATATCGCAAGGTCAGGTCCGTGTCCTAAAGTTCCGCACATGAACGAACTCTTCGCCACACTTCCCGACGGCACGCCGGTGCACCGCTGGACCCTGGAGCGCGCGGGCGTGCGGGTGCGGATCCTGTCGTACGGCGGGATCGTGCAGTCGGTCGAGGTCCCGGACCGGGACGGGCGCGCGGCGGACGTGGTGCTGGGCTTCGCCGGGCTGGAGGGGTACCTGGAGCACCCGGAGCCGTATCTGGGGGCCTTCGTCGGGCGGTACGCGAACCGGATCGGGGGCGGTCGCTTCGTGCTGGACGGGGTGACGTACGCGCTGGCGCCCAACAACGCGCCCAACTCCCTGCACGGCGGTGAGAACGGCTTCGACAAGCGGGTGTGGGACATGGAGCCGGCGGGTGCGCACGGGGTACGGCTGAGCCGGGTCAGCCCGCACGGCGAGGAGGGCTTCCCGGGGCGCCTCGAGGTCTCGGGGACGTACAGCCTGGACGAGTCGGGCGCGCTGCGGATCTCCTACGAGGCGGTGACCGACGCGCCGACCCTGGTGAACCTGACCAACCACAGCTACTTCAACCTGGCCGGGTCCGGGAACGCGGGCGGGCACGAGCTGCGGATCGACGCCTCGCGGTTCACGCCGGTCGACGCGGACCTGATCCCGACCGGGGTGGCGGAGGTCGCGGACACCCGGTTCGACTTCCGTCAGGCGCGCAAGGTGGGCTCCGGTTACGACCACAACTTCGTGCTCGACAAGGGGATCACCGAAGAGGCCGTCGAGGTCGCCGCGTTGTACGACCCCGCGTCCGGACGGGTGCTGACGGTGGCGACCACCGAGCCGGGCATCCAGCTCTACACCGGGGACCATCTGCCCGAGCCCTTCGCGCCCGGCGACGGCATCGCGCTGGAGACCCAGCACTTCCCCGACTCCCCGAACCGCCCGGAGTTCCCGAGCACGGTGCTGCGGCCGGGTGAGGTCTACCGCTCGGAGACGGTGTACGGCTTCGGTACGCGCTGAGCACGCACGAGCCCCGGCCCAGGGGTCAGGTCCCGGGCCGGGGCTGCTTGTGCGAGGGCCGTGCCCCCTGTGATCAGACGTTAATCGTCACGGTCACCCGGCGGTCCCCGATCGAGCGCCCCACCTGGATTTCGTACGAACCCTTCACATACGACCACGATGAGGTCTTCTCGTCCCAGATCTCGAAGGCCCGGCGCGGGATCTCCACGGTGGCCTCGACACTCTCCCCGGGCCCGGCCTCGACGCCGGCGAATCCGGCGAGCCGGCGGGTCGGGCGCTCGGCGTCGGGCTCGCCGGGCGCCAGGTAGACCTGGACGACCTCGCGGCCCGGACGGGCACCGGAGTTGCGCAGCCGGACCCGGACGGTGGTGCCCCGCACCTCGACGGACTCGTAGGTCCAGTCGGTGTAGCCGAGGCCGTGGCCGAAGGGGTAGGCGGGGGTGCGGCCCTCCTTCTCCCAGGCCGCGTACCCGATGAACACGCCCTCGGTGTAGGGGAGTTCGCCGTCGTGCGGTTCGACCCGGGTGACCGGGGCGTCGGCCAGGGCGCCCCAGGTGGTGGGGAGCCGGCCGCCGGGCTCGTGGGCGCCGGTCAGCACGTCGGCGAGGGCGGCTCCGCCCTCCTGGCCGGGGAACCAGCCGAGCAGGATCGCGGCGACGTCCTCACGCCAGGGCAGTTCCACCGGGGAGCCGGAGTTGACGATCACGACGGTGTTCGGGTTGGCGGCGGCGACCGCGCGGACCAGCTCGTCCTGACCGCCCGGGAGGGTCAGGTCCCTGCGGTCGTAGCCCTCGGACTCGACGCGCTCGGTGGTGGCGACCACGACGACGGCCGTGTCGGCGTTCCGGGCCGCCTCCACGGCCTCGGCGATCAGCTCGTCGGGCGCGCGCCGGGGGTCCTGGTGGGCCAGCGAGAACGTGACGGCCTTCATCGGCACGTCTTCGGGCAGGGCGACCACGTGGGTCAGGGAGACCTCGACCGGCTCGCCCGCCGTCAGTTCGACCCGGGCGCGGGGCTCGGGGGCACCGAAGAAGGTGAGGAACGGGTCGTCCTTGTCGGCGCGCTGGACGTCGTCGTAGTACGTCGTGCCGTCGACGGCCAGTCTGAAGGCGCCGAGTCCCTTGATGCCGAAGGTGTGCGTGCCGCTCTCGCGCGGGGTGAAGGTGCCGGTCAGCTCGACGGTGTGCAGCCGGTCGTGGGTGACGCCCTCAGGGAGGTCCGAACCCATCCACTGGATGTGGCCGTTGGGGGCGGACCCCGTGCCGATGACGTCCCCGGCCGCGTCCCGGCACACTGCGCGCAGGGTGAAACCCCGGTCGGCGACGGCGAGTTCGGTGTTGGGGTCGGCGCCGACGGCGTAGGTCAGGGTGCCCTCGGGCAGGGCGGCGGTGAGGCCGTCGAGCGGGGAGACCACATGGTCCGGGAAGACGGTGGCGGACCCGCCGCCGAGGACCCGGGCGTCTCGGGCGGCGGCGCCGATGAGGGCGACCGTGCCCGGCTTCAGCGGCAGCGCCCCCTGGTTGCGGACCAGGACGAAGGTGCGGCGGGCGATCTCACGGGCCAGTTCGACGCCGTCGACGGGGTCCGGCAGGTCGGTGACGACGGGTTCGGCGCCGTCCAGGACGCCGACGCGGGCGGCGAGCCGCAGTACGTTGCGCACGGCCGCGTCGACCGCGCTCTCCTCCACCTCGCCGTCCCGGACCGCTCGGGCGAGGGGTTCGCCGTAGACGGTTCGCGGGCCGGGCATGGCGACGTCGAGGCCGCCCTCGATGGCGGCCTTGGTGGAGCGGGCGGCCGTCCAGTCGGAGACGTTGAAGCCGTCGAAGCCCCATTCGCCGCGCAGGACCTCATTGACCAGGTGGTGGTGCTCGGTCATCGTCGTGCCGTTGACACTGTTGTAGGCGGTCATGACGCCCCACGGGTGGGCGTTCTCCACGATGTGCTCGAAGGGCGCCAGGTACAGCTCGCGCAGGGCGCGTTCGGAGACCAGGTTGTTCACGGTGAAGCGGTCGGTCTCGGCGTCGTTGGCGACGAAGTGCTTGACGGTGGTGCCGACACCGCCCTCCTGCACGCCGGTGACGTACCCGGCGCCGATCCGTCCGGTCAGGTAGGGGTCCTCGCTGTACGCCTCGAAGTGGCGGCCGCCGAGCGGGGAGCGGTGGAGGTTGACGGTGGGGGCGAGCAGGACGTGGACGCCCTTGCGGCGGGCCTCTTGGGCGAGGAGACGGCCTGCCCGGCGCGCGAGTCCGGGGTCCCAGGCGGCGGCGAGCGCGGTCGGGGAGGGCAGGGCGATCGAGGGGTCGTCGGCGCTCCAGCGCACGCCTCGGACGCCGATCGGGCCGTCGGACATGACGAGGGAGGCCAGGCCGATCCCGGGGAGGGCGGGCAGGCTCCACATGTCCTGGCCGGCCAGGAGCCGGGCCTTGGCGTCCAGGTCCAGCCGGGCCAGTGCCGCTTCGACGACCGCCTCGCGGGCCTGGTCGGCGGGGGTGATGCCCTCGGGTCCCTCGGGTGCCGCCATGGCGGTGCCTCCTCGTTGAAGTCCGTGCGGACCTCTCATCGTGCATCGGTCACCTGGCGAGCGGTAGGTTTCGTTACCCTGCCGTTATATTCATCAGGACGGCATGTCGTACGGTGACGCCATGAACGCCAGGACCAGAAGCGAGGAGCGCCGGGCCGAGATCGTCCGGGCGGCCCTGGAGGTCATCGCCGAGCGCGGTTACCGGGGTGCGAGCCTGGCCGCGGTGGCCGAGCGGGTCGGGCTGACCCAGCAGGGACTGCTGCACCACTTCCCGACCAAGGACGCGCTGCTGGTCGCGGTGCTGGAGGAGCGGGACAAGTGGGACGCCGTGCCGCACGGCACCTGGCGGGTCGACCTGCTCGCCGCGCTCGTCGAGTACAACGCGATGCGGCCCGGCATCATCCAGACCTTCTCGGCGCTGCTCGGCGAGAGCGTGACGGAGGGGCATCCGGCACGGGAGTACTTCACCGGCCGCTACACCCGGGTGCGGGAATCGATGGCGGTGGCCCTGCGCGCGGAGTACGGCGACCGGCTCCCCAGCGGACTGAGCCCGGAACGCACCGCGCCGCTGCTGGTCGCCGTCATGGACGGCCTCCAGTACCAGTGGCTGCTGGACCCGGAGTCGGTGGACATGCCGGGCGCGTTCCGGGACTTCCTGCGGCTGTTGGGCGAGCCGGCGGACTGAGGCTCCCTGGCACCGGACGACGGCGAGAGCCTTGCTGAGCGCACGGACGGCGGCGAGTACGACGGTGCGGCGGGGCCGGGGCGGCCAGGGCGCCGAGCTCGACCAGGAAGCCCGACCACCAGGAGGAGAACGCCCCGGTCGGCCGCCTTCACGGGTCGCGGTGTCACCCGCCCGCGGGCACCGCCGCCACGACTTCGACCTCGATCAGTGCCTCCGGCCTGAACAGCCGCGGAACCTCGAAGGTCATGCTGGTGGGCGGGGTGCCGGTGAGGAACTCGCGGCGTACGGCGCCGTACTGGTCCAGCTCCGAGATGTCCGTGAGGTAGGTGCGGATGTTGATGACGTCAGCCAGGCCCGCCCCGTGGGCCTCCAGCAGCGCGGCGAGGGTCTCGAAGACGCCCCGGGACTGCTCGGCGAGTGTGGCGCCCTCGGCGATCTGGCCGGAGACGAACAACAGGGCGCTGCCGTCGGCCTGTTCGACGCGGGCGACCTGGGAGTAGTAAGGGCTCAGGGGCTGGGGCGCGCCGGCGGGGTTGTCCAGGGTGATCTGCATGCCGTCGACGCTAGGACCGCCCTTGCGATGCGACAAGCGAATGTCCAGCATGGCTGCCATGCCGAACCCGCATCACAAGGATCTGCCTCCCGACCTCGCCACCGTCTGGCTGCGGGTCTTCCTGGAGGTCGCCCGGCACGAGTCGTTCACCGTGGCCGCGCGCACACTGGGCTGGACGCAGTCGGCGGTGTCCCGGCAGATCTCCTCGCTGGAGGGGGCGTTGGGCGGGGCGCCGCTGTTCGACCGGCTGCCCAGGGGTGTCCGGCTGACGGAGGCGGGACGGGTGCTCGTGCCGTACGCGCAGACCGTCACCGGGGCGCTTCAGGGGGCCGCGCGCGAGTTGGCGGCGCTGCGTGAACTGACCGGCGGGCACCTGCGGTTCGGGGCGTTCCCGACCGCCGACGCGGCCCTGGTCCCGCACGCCCTCGGTGTCTTCCGCGCCCGGCATCCGGGCGTGCGGGTCTCGCGCGAGGAGGGCCTCACCCCGGCGTTGCTGGACCGGCTGACCGAGGGGCGGCTGGACCTCGCGGTGGTCTCCACGACCGGCGGGGCGCCGCTGTCGGCGTACGAACTGAGCCATCTGCTCGACGAGTCGCTGTACGTCGCCGTCCCGGCCGGGCATCCGCTGGCCGGTGCGGGCGGCGGGCCGGTGCGGCTCGGACGGCTCGCGGACGCCGACTGGATCTCCGGCAGCCCGCGCGCCGAGGGGACGCTCCTCGACGCGGCCCTGCGGCAGGGCTTCCGGCCGCGGATCGCACACGTCGTCGGCGAGTGGACCGCCAAGCAGGGGTACGTCGCCGCCGGGCTCGGGGTGACGCTGGTCCCGGCGCTCGCCGCGGGGTCCGTGCGGCCGGACGTCGTCCTGCTCCCGGTGCTCGACGAGGGGGCTCCGGCGCGGGCGGTGTACGCGGCGACACCGCGCGGGCGGTCGTCCTCGCCGGCCGTGGAGGCGTTCGTCGGGGCACTGCGGGAGGCGGCGGGCCGGATCCCCCGTACGTCACTCCCCATGGCGTAGACCACTTCCGTCACGCGATACTGCCGGGGTCCGGCACCACTCGCGCCCCACAGCGACGGAAGGACCTGAACCCCCTTGATACGCCTACGTGTTCGGATCGGAATGCTCGGACTTGCCCTGCTGGCGGCGCCGTCGGTCGCCATCAGTCCGGCGGCGGCCGCGACCGCGCCCTCGCCCACGGTGGAGGAGCGGCGGCTCGACCAGGCCGTGCCGCGGGAGATTCTCGAACGGTCCGGATTCGACGCCGTGCCAGTCTGTTTCACGCGGGCGCTCGGGTCGGCGCGTTCCTACGCGCAGGCGCGGCACGTCGTCGCGCAGCAGGGGTCCGCGCTGTGGAAGCGGGCCGTGGACCGCGCGCAGGGGCGGGGACCGGCCGCCGGGGACCTGAGCCGGGACGACGACCGGCCCCTGTACTGGGCCCGGCTGGGCATGACCCGCGCGGTACGGACCTGGGAACCGTCGTTCGGGCTGTCGGAGGTGCAACGGGCGGCCCTGCTGGACGAGTTGGAGCGGACGTCACGGGGGCAGACCGCGGTGCGGTATCCGGGCGGTGAGCGGCTGAAGCGGGTGCTCGTCACCGGGTTCGACCCGTTCACGCTGGACCGGGACATACGGATCTCGAATCCGTCCGGGGCCACCGCGCTGGCCCTCGACGGGACGGTGATCGAGACGGCGGACGGGCCGGCGCGCGTGGAGACCGTCGTGTTCCCGGTGCGGTGGCAGGACTTCACCGACCGGACGGTGGAGCGGGCGCTGCGGCCGTATCTGAAGAAGGTGGACCTCTTCACGACCGTGAGCCAGGGGCGGGTGGGCCGGTTCGACGTCGAGCGGACCAACGGGGCGTGGCGCGGCGGGTTCCCGGACAACGACAACATCGGGGTGACGGGGACGGTCCCGGTCGACGACCCGGCCTCGCAGCCGCAGTGGACGACGACCACGCTGCCGTACAAGGCGATCGTGGACGCGGGGACCGGGCGCTTCCCCGTCTACGACAACACGAGCGTGACCGAGATCCCGGCGGGAGGGACGCAGCCGGTCGTCCGTCCGGACGGGCCGACCCCGGGGTCCACGGCGAGGGCGGGCGGTGGCGGGGACTACCTGTCCAACGAGATCGCGTACCGCGCCACGCTGCTGCGGGACCGGCTCGGGCTGCACGACGTCCTGCCGGGCGGCCATGTGCACACGCCGGTGCTGCAGTTCGGGACGGGGAACACGGATCCTGCGACGGGGACGGTGACCGATCCGGAGTTCGTGCGCAACCGGCTGGACATCATCGCGCAGGTGCGGGCGATCGTGGTGGTGGCGGTGGAGCAGGCCACTTGAGGAAGACCGCCGTCTCGGTGAAGCCCAGCCGACGGTAGAAGCCGGCGGCCCTGCGCGTCGGCACGGTGATCTCCACGTCCTGAGCGTGCCGCGCGCGGGCCTGCATTTCCCGGACGAGCCGGGAGCCCGTGCCGTGGCCGCGCAGGGGTGCGTCCACGGCGAGTTCCAGGAGTTGCAGGACGGTGCCGCCGGCGAACAGGGTCGGCAGCCGGGCCGCGCAGGCGTAGCCGACGACCCGCGTGCCGTGCTCGGCGACCAGGAACTCGGCCCGGTTCTCGGCGGCCGCCCGCAGGACCTGGGGGAAGGTGACGGTCTCGTAGCGGGTGCGGTCGGGACGGTAGGTGGTGGCGAAATCGCACAGGAGCCGGAAGACCGCGTCCGCGTCCGTGCGCGTCGCCGGGCGGATCGTGGGCTCAGGCGCCGAGTTCACCGGACACGGCTTCCCCGTCCGGCTCGTCGCGCTCCTCGTCCCCGTCCCGCGTCTCCTCCCCCAGCAGATCCCGGGCCATCAGCGTGGCTCCCGCCACCGCTCCCGGCATCAGGAACACCGCGACGAAGGGGACCAGGAAGGACAGGCCGAGCGGGGTGCCGAAGCCCCAGACGAGGGTCTTGCGGGAGCGCAGCAGGGCCAGGCGGGCGCGGAGTTCCACGCCCCGGCGCTGGAGGGCCACCGCGGTGAGCTCCTCGGTGAGGAAGAAACCGGTCACGAAGAAGCCGATCACCGGGATCGCGGTCTGACCGACGACGGGCACGAAGCCGAGGGCGAAGAGCAGGACCGCCCACAGGGCCGCCCGCACCACGATGCGCAGGCTGTCCCTGGCCGAGATCCACAGTTCGCGCCAGAGCGGCAGACCCGACTCGGGGGCCGTGCCGTCCGGGGAGACGTCCCGGTCCACCTTCTCGGAGAGGTTCTCGTAGAAGGGCTGGCCGATGAGAAGGGTGACCGCGGTGAAGGTCAGGACCGCGAGGAGCAGGGCCAGCGCGAACAGGACCGCCGTGAGGAAGCCGCGGAACAGGCCCTGCCAGGGGCTCGACCAGTCGTCGGCGAAGGGGGTCGCCCAGGACACCGCGTCCTCGCCCCAGGCCGCCAGCGCCACCAGGGCCGCCACGTACAGCACCAGGGTGATCAGGCCAGGGACCAGTCCGAAGCCGTACTGCTTGCCGTGCCGGGCCACCCACCGCTGGCCCTTCAGGAGATAGTGGAAACCCGCCCCGAGATCACGCATGTCCCGCACCCTATCGGGTGACTCCCGAGCCGCGGAGACGGCCGCGGGTCCGGTCCGGGCGCCCGGGTTGCGCCGTCCGGGGCATCCGCGCCATCAACTCCCTCTTGTTGCGGTTGAGTCGAACAGGTACATCTCGCCGTACCGATCTCAGGAAGCCCGGAGGAGGTACGCGTGCCCACCACGAGAACCGTTCCTGCGAGACCCGTCCTGCTCATCGCCCTCGCCGGCTCGCTGCTGCTCACCCCGACCAGCGCGAGCGCCGACCCCCGCTGGTCTCCGGGCACTGGCGGCCGCTGGCGGACGGCTCGGGCGGTTCCGCCGCCGCGGCCGGGGGGGGCCTCGGTCGTCAGTGGCCCGCAAGCCGTCCTGTTCGGCACCGAGCCACTCTTCCGGGATCACCCCAAGGGGGAGTTCGCCCAGGTCGGACGGGCGTTGTTCACCATGGCGCACGCGAGCAGCGGCTGAGGTTGAGGAGAGCGGATGACGCAGGAGATCCACGGCACCGTCGCCGACGGCTTCGAGGCGGTACGCGAGGAGTTCGCCGCTTTCGTGAGGGGCGAACGACCCGACTACGAGGGACAGTTGAGCGCGTACGTGCACGGCAGGCGGGTCGTCGACCTGTGGGCCGGCGAGGGGGCCGGGCCGGACTCCCTGTACGGCGTGTTCTCGTCGACCAAGGGGGCCGCCCATCTGGTGGTCGCGCTCCTCGTCCAGGAGGGCACGCTGGAACTCGACCGCAAAGTCACCTACTACTGGCCGGAGTTCGGCGCGGAGGGCAAGGGTCAGCTCACCCTGCGGGACCTGCTGGCGCACCGGGCCGGGGTGGTGGGGCTGGACGCCGGGTTCAGCGCGCAGGAGCTGGCGGACGACCGGGCCATGGCGGAACGGCTGGCGGATCAGAAGCCGTTCTGGCGGCCCGGCACGGCCTTCGGCTACCACGCGCTCGTGATCGGCGCGCTGACCGGCGAGATCGTACGGCGGGCCACGGGCCGCACGCTCCAGGAGGTGTACGAGGAGCGGATCCGGGCGCCGTACGGGCTGGACTTCCACCTGGGGCTGCCCGAGGCGCTGGAACCCCGCTACCGCTCCGTGCAGCCGATGGCGCCGACGGCCACGCAGCAGGCGCTGCTGGACGCCCTGCCGACGGGTCCGCACACCCTGGCCGCGATCGCCTTCAACCAGCAGGCGCCGGACCCGGGTGACCTGGCCGACTACGCCAACTCCCGTGCCGTGCGCGCGAAGGGGCCGGCGTCGGCGGGCGGAGTGGCCGCCGCACGCGGGCTGGCCGGGATGTACGCGGCGGCGATCAGCGAAGTGGCCGACCGGCCGCCCCTGCTGAAGCCGGACACGGTCGCGGAGGTGGGGCAGATCCACTCGGCCGGCTACGACCTGGTGGCCCGTGCCCACAGGTCGTACGGCCTGGGCTTCCAGGCGACGGCCGACATGTGGCACCCCTACCTCGGCGCCGGTTCCTTCGGCCACAGCGGCGCCGGCGGCTCCCAGGCCTTCGCCGACCCGCGCAGCGGACTGGCCTACGGCTACACCCGGCGCCGGATGGCGTTCCCGGGAGGGGCGGCGCCGGAGAACGAGCGGTTCGTGCGGGCCGTGCACCGGGCCGCCCTGGCGGTGTGACGGGAACGGAGGCGGCACCCCACGTCCAGGGGTGCCGCCTCCGTCTCGTGCGGCCGACGGGCTCCGTCAGACGAGCGTCACGGAGATGTTCCCGCGGGTCGCCTTCGAGTACGGGCAGACCTGGTGGGCCTTCTCGAGGAGGGCCCGGGCGGTTCCCGTGTCGACGTTCGGGAGGGCCGCCGAGATCTCGACGATCAGGCCGAAGCCGTCGGCGTTCTTGCCCAGGCCGACCTTCGCGGTGACCGTCGAGCCGGAGATGTCGGCCTTCTCCTGGCGGGCGACGACGCCCAGAGCGCCCTGGAAGCAGGCGCTGTAACCGGCCGCGAAGAGCTGCTCGGGGTTGGTGCCCTTGCCGCTGCCGCCCATCTCCTCGGGCGGGTTGACGACCAGGTCGAGCCTGCCGTCGTCGGTGGCGACACGGCCGTCGCGGCCGTTCTCGGCGGTGGCGACGGCCGTGTAGAGGACATCGGTCTGCTGGATGGACATGCGGTTGTCTTCCTCCTCGGTCCACCGCGACTCGCGCCCACGATCGACGGCGGGATTCGGAAAGAAGTTACCGCATGCCGGAAATCCAGCACAGGGGTCAGAGCTTGACGATCATCTTTCCGGTGTTGTCGCCACGCAGGACCCCGAGGAACGCCTCCAGGTTGTTCTCGATGCCCTCGACGACCGTCTCGCGGTACTTGAGCTGCCCGGACGCCACCCACGGGCCGACCTCGGCGACGAACTCCGGCTGGAGGTCGTAGTGGTCGCCGACCAGGAAGCCCTCGATGCGGCCGCGGGTCTGGATCAGACGGGCGAGGTTGCGCGGGCCGGGGGCCGCCTCGGTGTTGTTGTAGACGGAGATCATGCCGCAGACCGCGATCCGGCCGCCCTGGTTGAGGGAGCCGATGGCGGCCTCCAGGTGGTCGCCGCCGACGTTGTCGAAGTAGACGTCGACACCGTCCGGGGCGGCCTCGCGGAGCTGGTCGCTGACCTTGCCGTTCTTGTAGTTGAAGGCCGCGTCGAAGCCGTACTCCTCGACCAGCAGCTTGACCTTCTCGTCCGAGCCGGCCGAGCCGATGACCCGGGAGGCGCCCTTGAGTTTGGCGATCTGCCCGACCTGGCTGCCGACGGCACCGGCGGCGCCGGAGACGAAGACCGCGTCGCCCTCCTTGAAGGAGGCGGTGCGCAGGAGACCGGCGTAGGCGGTGAGACCGGTCATGCCGAGGACACCGAGGTACGTCGACAGGGGGGCCGCGTCGGCGTCCACCTTGACGGCGTGCCTGGCGTCCATGACCGCGTGCTCGCGCCAGCCGAAGAAGTGCAGGACGTGGTCGCCGACGGCGATGCCCTCGGCGTGGGACTCGACGACCTCGCCGACCGCCCCGCCCTGCATGACCTTGCCGAGCTCGAAGGGCGCGGTGTAGGACTTCGCGGCGCTCATCCGGCCGCGCATGTACGGGTCGACCGAGAGGTACTTGTTGCGGACCAGCACCTGGCCCTCGCCGGGGGTCGGCACCTCTGCCTCGACCAGGGCGAAGTCCTCGGGCTTCGGCCAGCCGACCGGGCGGGAGACGAGGTGCCATTCGCGGTTGATCATGATGCCTGCGACCTTTCCATTTACTTCAGTGCCTTAAACAACCATGCTCCTGAATATTTCATGTTGTCAAGTAAAGGGGTATCCTGGAGCCCATGCCCACTCCTCACAAGACCCGGCCCGACGCGCTCACCATGGAAGTGGTGGAGCTCATCGGGGACGTGGTGGCCCGCTTCTACTCGGACTACGAGGACGCGGCCGCGGAGCACGCCCTCACCGGGGCGCAGGCGCGGCTGCTGAGTCTGCTGTCCCTGGAGCCGCTGCCCATGCGCAAACTGGCCCAGAAACTGAAGTGCGAGCCGTCGAACGTCACCGGGATAGTGGACCGGCTGGAGACGCGCGGACTGGTGGAACGGCGCCCCGATCCCGCGGACCGCCGGGTCAAGGTGGCGGCGGCGACGGAGGCGGGGCTCCAGGTGGCCCGGGAACTGCGGGAGGGCCTGCGGTTCGCCCGCGAGCCGCTGGCGGGGCTGTCCCAGGGGGAGCGGGAGTCGCTGCGGGATCTGCTGCGCCGGATGCGGGACGCGTGACGGGGGCCGCTGCGGCGCGGGCGGTGTCGGGGTCGGCTCGGCCGCTGGGGCTAGCGGCCCTTGCGGATGATGTCGGTGATGTGTTCGCCCTCGCTGATCGTGAGGGGGCCGGTGGTCTCGTTGCCGAATCCCAGCGCGGCCGCCAGGGTGCGGCCGTGGACGTCGAGGGTGGCCTCGGTCAGCGTGGTGAGCTCGGCCACGGCCGCGCGGGCGCGGGCCCATCCGGTCAGGCCGATGCCCGCGGCGATCAGCACGGCCGGCCACCACACCGCGGTGAGCAGCAGGTAGGGCACGGCCCACGTACCGGTGGCGACCGCGGCGGCGAACGCCGAGTGCGCGGCGGTGAGATCGGTCCGGGCGGAGTCGGGGAGCACCAGCCAGAGGCGGGACCAGCCGTAGGTCAGGTCGAGTCCGTAGCGGTGGTGTGCGATGGACTCCACGGCGTGGATCCGGTCCCCCATCCAGGTCGGCCTGCCCGGCTCGGCCATGGCCAGCCGGGTGATGCGCCGGGCCACGTCGTCGATCCGGTCCTGCCGCTCGCGGGTGCGGGTGGCCGGGCTCACGGCTTCCAGCGCCCGGCGTTCCTGCACGAGCCGGTACCACCGAGCGCGCCGGCGTGCCGTACGCACCGCCGCGACCCGGGCGAGGGGGCGGGGCCACGGTCCCAGCCAGACCCGTCGGGTGACCGCGGCCAGCGTCTGCACGACGAAGCCCACACCGGAGGCGGCCGCCAGGACGGCCACGACGAGCAGTGCCTGCGCCCCGCTCGACAGGTCCGCGATCTCGGCCATGGTGTCCTCGGCCCGCCGGGTCAGCAGCGCGACGTTCCACGCGTCGGCATGGCCGAGCTGGACGGCGAGCCAGACCGCGCCGAGGAAGAACGCCCCGGGCAGCACCAGCAGGCTGATCCACCGGTCGGCCAGGGTCTTGGCCAACTGCTGGAGGAATCCGCCCACTTGCGCTACCCCCGCTCCATGACACGGCCCAGGACCGCGCAGCGCGGGACGGCACCCGCCGGCGGCGGCACCGCCGTCCGGTCGCAGGCGCCGTCCGGGCAGCGGAAGCTCTCCTGACGGGCGGTGCCCGGCCCGGCTCCCGGCAGTCCCGTGGCGAGGGTGCGCAGGGTGGTCTCGCGGTCGGTGTTGAGCAACTGGCCCAGCAGGGCGAGCACCGGGCGCCGGGCCCGTGCCTCGGCCACGATCCGTTCCAGCAGTTGCTGCCGTGCCGCGGTGTGGAGCCTGGTCTCGCCGATCAGCGCGTCGAACTCCTTGCACAGCGTGGTCAGGGCCGATCGTTCGGCGTCCACCACGGCTCCCCCTTCCGTCAGTCGGCCGATAGTCTCATGGGCGATGTCCTCCGACCACCGGCTTGATCCGGGTCAGCTGAACGACCGGGCGGTCGACCTTCTGAACCGCGCGACCCAGGCCGGGGACACGGTCCTGCTGAGCCGCTGCGTCCCAATGTTCCGGAGCATCGTCGCCCTGACACCGCCGGAGCATCCGTACCGCGCCACCCGCCTGTACAACCTCGCCGAGACCCACCGGGCGCTGTACGCGCTGACGGGGCGGGAGGACGAGGCCGACCGGTCGATCGCCGTCGGGCGGCAGTCCGTGGCCGCCCTCCGGGCCGGCGACCCCAACTCCGCGCTGATCCTGGGCAACCTCAGCGTCACCCACCTCCTGCGGTTCCAGCGGGCGGGGGACCCGAACGACCTCGACGGAGTGATCGAGTTCGGGGAACGGGCCGTCGTCGCGACCGGCGCCGAGCCGAACATGGCGTTCTACCTGGCCACCCTCGCCACGGGACACTTGATGCGGTTCCAGCGGACCGGGCACCACGCGAACCTGGACCGTGCCATCGACATGGACGAACGCGCGCTGGCCGTGGCCCCCGCCGCCTCCCCGCGTCTCGCGACCATCCTGACCGACCTCGCCTCGGGCTACCTGTTCCGCTTCGAGAGGACGCGGTACTTCGCGGACCTCGACCGGGCCGTCGACACCGGCGAGCGCGCCCTGGCCGCCAACCCCGCCGACCCCCTGAACCGGGCGACGGCCCTGACCAACCTCACCACGTGTCATCTGCGGCGCTTCGAAGCAAGCGGGCACCTCGCGGACCTGGACCGCGCCATCGACACCGGCGAGCGCGCCCTGGCCGCCAACCCCGCCGGCTCCCCGCACCTGGCGACCATCCTGACCAACCTCGGCACCGCCTACTGGGCACGCTTCGAGCGTGCGGGCGGGCCGGCGGACCTGGACCGCGCCATCGGGTTCGGGGAGCGGGCCGCCACCCACACCGGCAGCCCGTACCGACTGACCACCCTGTCCAATCTCGCCGTCGCCTACCAGGCCCGCTTCGAGCGGACCGGGAGCCTGGCGGACCTGGACCGGGCCATCGGCCACCACGAGGACGCGGTGGCCGCGGCCCCGGACGACGCGCCGGACCGTGCGACCTACCTGTCCAACCTCGGCATGGCGTACCACGCGCGGTTCGAACGGCTGGGAGAACCGGCCGATGTGGACCGGGCCGTCGACCACCTGGGGCGTGCCGTCGCCACGGCGCCCCAGGGGCACCACCAGTTCGCGACGTTCCTGTCCAACCTCGGGGTCGTGTACCACGCGCGGTTCGAACGGCTGGGTGAGGCGGGCGATCTGGACCGTGTCGTCGCGCACTACGAACGGGCCGTCGCCGCCACACCCGCCGACCACCCGAACCGTGCGCTCCTCATGTCCAACCTCGGTGCCGCGTACGACACGCGATTCGACCGGACCGGCAATCCCGTCGACATGCACCGGGCCGTCGAGAATCTGGAGAGGTCGGTCGCCGCGGCGCCCGCAGACCACCCGTTCCGCGCGACCGCCCTGAACAACCTCGCGCTGGCCCTGCGCGGGCGGTTCGAACAGCTGGGGGACGTGGCCGATCTGGACCGGGCCGTCGCCCATCAGCAACAGGCCGTGGCCGCCACGCCCCCCGACCACCCGGATGTCGCCCACCGCCTGTCGAACCTGAGCCTCGTCCACTGGTCCAGGTTCGCCCGGGTCGGGGAGCCGTCCGACCTGGACGCGGCCATCGACGCCGGCCGGCGCGCGGTGGCCGCCACCCCCGACGACCACCCGAACCGTGCGAGGCACCTGAGCAACCTCGGCAGCGCCTTCAGCCAGCGCTTCGGGCACAACGGCAGCCTGCACGACCTGGACCGGGCTCTCGCCCATCACGAACGGGCCCTGGCCGCGACACCGGCCGGCCACCCGGCCCGGGCCCTGTACCTGACCAGCCTCGGGATCGTGCACCAGGACCGGTTCCAGCGCACCCGCGCCACGGCCGACCTCGACCGCGCCGTCGACCTCGCGCTCCAGGCGGTGGCCGCCACCCCTGCGGACCATCCCGACCGTGCGCTGCGCCTGTTCAATCTCACGCGGGCCCATCAGAGCCGGTACGAGCACTCGGGCGACCCGGCCGACCTGGACCGCTCCGTCGAGCTGGCGCTGGAGACGGCCGCCGCGGTCCCCGCCGGCCATCCGGAGCGCGCCCGGTACCTGTTCAGTCTCGGCAACGCCCACCGGCTGCGGTTCCAGCGGACCGGCGCCGCCTCCGACCTCGACCGCGCCGTGGAGGCCGCGGAACAGGCGGTCAGGGCCACACCCGGCGACCATCCCGGCCGGGCCGCGCGCATCTACTTCCTGGCGACCTGTTACCGGAGGCGGTGGGACACCGGCGGCGCCCTGGACCGGCCGAGGATCGCCGGGCTCGCGCGGGAAGCGCTCGCGGCCACCACGGCGCCCCCGCTGGACCGGCTGCGCGCCTGCTGGGCGACGGGCCGGCTCGCCTACGTCCTGGACGAACCGCACACCGCCCGGCTGCTGTTCGACACGGCGGTGGAGCTGCTGCCGTCGGTCGCGGCGCGGGAGACCTCCTCGGCGGACCACGAGTTCCGCCTCGGAGCGAACCGCGGACTCGTCGGCGAGACGATCGCCGTGCACTGCGCCCTCGACGATCCGGGGGGCGCGGTCCAGGCCGGCGAGCTGGGCCGGTCGGTCCTGCTGGCGTCCCGGCTGGCGCTGCGCACCCCCCTGGCGGAGCTGGAGGCCGAGCACCCCGTCCTGGCCCGCCGTCTGAGCCGCGTCCGCACGGCCCTCAACGCGCCGGACCCCCCGGCCATGGCCACGCCCGACGACGGCCAGGACATCGACCACGTCGACCGGCGCAGAAGGCTGTGGGCCGAGCACGACGCCGTCCTGACGGAGATCCGGCGCCTGCCGGGCCTTGACCGGTTCCTGCTCCCACCGACGTGGAACGAGCTGCGGCCGGCGGCCGCCGGCGGGGCGGTCGTGCTGCTCAACGCCGGACTGCAGAGGTGCGACGGCATCGTCGTCACCGCCGACGGGCCCCCGCTGCTGGTACCGCTGCCCGACCTGCGACTGGCCGACGCCGAGGCGTGGGCCGCCGAGTTGACGGAGGCGACGCACGACTCCGGTTCGTTCACGGGCGAGTTGCGCCGGCAGCGGGTGCTCACGGAGGTGCTCGGCCGGCTGTGGGACACGGCGGTCGGGCCGGTGCTCGACGCGGTCGGACAACGGCTCCGTCCGGACGACGGAGTCCTCCCCCGCGTGTGGTGGATGCCGACCGGACCGCTCGGGCTGCTGCCGCTGCACGCGGCCGGGCACCCGGACCGGACCGGGGCGCTCGACCGGGTGGTCTCGTCGTACACGCCCACGCTGCGGGCCCTGGCCCGCGCCCAGGGGCGGCCGGCCGCGACCGCCCTGCGCCGGCTCACCGTCGCCCTCGACCGGACCCCGGGGCTGCCGGACCTGCCGGCCACCACCGCCGAGGCCGCGAGCCTGCACGCGGCCCATCCGGACATGCCGTTGCTGGTCAACGAGCAGGCCACCGCCGCCCGGGTGACCGGCGCGCTCCCCGAGGCCAACTGGGCGCACTTCGCCTGCCACGCGGGCACCGACCCCGACGCGCCCTCGGAGGGCGGGCTCCATCTGCACGACGGTGTGCTGTCCATCGCGGAGATCGGCCGTCGCGACCTCCACGAGGCCGAGCTGGCCTACCTGTCCGCGTGTTCCACCGGACATGTCGGCCGTCGGCACGCGGACGAGTCCATCCACCTCGCCTCCGCGTTCCAGCTGGCCGGGTTCCGGCATGTCGTCGCGAGTCTGTGGCCGCTGGACGACCGCGTCGCGGCCGGGGCGGCCGAGCACTTCTACCGGCTGATGCCGGACACGCCGTCGGCCGACGACGCGGCGGCCGTGCTCCATCGCGTCATCCGGCACCTGCGTGCCGAGCATCCCGGGCGACCGCACTTGTGGGCCTCGCTGATCCACAGCGGGCCGTAGCGGGGACACCCCGGGGCGGTCCGTGGACCCCCGCCCCGCCTTCGCACAGGCGAAGTCCTACGTGCACCACCACAGGAAGCGGTCGCACTCCGTCGGGGTCGGGGTGGGGCTCGGTGCCGTGGTGGTGGGGGTGGCCGTGGGTGCCGAGCCGCCGCTCGTGGACGTGGGCGTGGCGGTGGGGGTCGACGCACCGGAGGGCCGGGTGCTCGCCGACCCGGCCTCGGGGCTCTTGCTCGCGTCGGGGTCACCGCTCTCGGACGCGGACGGCGACGGGGACTCGGAGGTCGACGGTGAAGGCGAGTCGGAGGGAACGGTCCCCGCGGAGTCGGCCGCCCCGGACGCCGACGCGCTCGCCTCCGGGGAGGCGCCGCCCTCGGCCGACTCCTCGGAGGCCGCGGCCGGCTTGGAGGGGGAGCCCGGGGCGTCCATGCCCAGCTCCGCGAGGCTGAGACCGCCGGCCGCGAGCACGAAGCCCGCGGCGATCAGCAGGGTCCGGCGCTGGCGACGGCGGTGCGCCGCTGCTTTGCGGTCGCGACGACTGGCGCCGTCGGAGGAGTCGTCCGGGTCGTCGGACTCGTCCTCGTCGCGCTCGCCGTACCCGTCGTGGGCGTCCTCGGGTTCCGCGGGGCCCCGGCCGCGTGCGCGTCGGCGTGCCGCTCTGCCGCCGGTGGATTCCACGACCCCCTCGGCCGCGCCGTCGGCGCCCTCGGCCGGGTTGGCATCGATGTCGGGATCGGCGCCCGAGCCGGTGCCGGCTCCGGTCGAGCCGTACTCCGCCGGCCCACCGCCCACCGGATCACCCGCGCGCGAGGCGCTCCCGGGTCCGTCCTCGCCGTACCCCGCGCCGCCCTGACCGCCTCCGTATGCCATGTCGGCCGGACCGGCCGTGCCGTACGTCCCGCCGCCCAGGCCGTCGGCGCCGTACGCCATGTCCGCCTGGCCGGCCGTGCCGTGCGCGCCGTACACCGCGCCGTCCGTGCCGTGCGGGGAGGAATCCCGGGCGCCCTGGCCCCCTCCCCCGTACGGCGTCGTCCCGGGGCCGTCCGCGGTGCCGTACTGCGACTCGGCGACCCCGTAGGCCGCGTACGCCGGGACCGCGTGCTCCTGCGGCCGGGCCTGGGCGGGCACGCGCGGGGTGTTCGCGCGCAGCTCTTCGATCGAGGTGCCGCACCCCGGGCAGGCGAGGGCGCCGTTGAGGTGCCTTCGGCACGGGTCGCAGTAGTCCATGACGCGGGAAGACTAAGTTCCTCTCACCCGCCTTTCATAGTCACGCCTGTGAAGGTTGTGTGTCGAACTACCCGCTTCGGCGCGGCGAGTTGAGGGGTGTGCCGGGGACCGTTCGGGCATCCTTCCCGATCTCGTCGAAACCGACTTCGAAAGCCGTGTCGAAAGCGGTGTCGAAACCGTTATGCGTTCGACCCATTGACACTCCCGCCACCCCCTCCCTACTGTCACGTCAGCATTTCGAACGTGTGACGAAATTTCGAACAGACGTCACTGAGCCGACGAAGCAACGAGGGGCAACCGCCGTGCGCATCACCGGAATCAGCACACACGTGGTCGGGACGCCGTGGCGCAACCTGACGTACGTCCAGGTGCACACCGACGAAGGCATCACCGGAGTCGGCGAGACCCGGATGCTGGGACACACCGACGCGCTGATCGGCTACCTGCGGGAGGCCGAGGCCAATCACATTCTCGGCTCCGACCCGTTCGCTGTCGAGGACCTCGTCAAGAGGATGAAGTACGGCGACTACGGTCGGGCCGGCGAGATCGTCATGTCCGGCATCGCCGTGATCGAGATGGCCTGCTGGGACATCAAGGGCAAGGCCCTCGGCGTGCCGGTCTGGCAGCTCCTGGGCGGCAAGGTCACCGACAAGGTCAAGGCGTACGCCAACGGCTGGTACACCACCGAGCGGACGCCGGAGGCCTACCACAAGGCCGCCCGTGGCGTCATGGAGCGCGGTTACAAGGCGCTGAAGATCGACCCCTTCGGCACCGGCCACTTCGAGCTGGACCACGAGCAGAGCCTGTACGCCGTCTCCCTCATCGAGGCCGTCCGGGACGCCATCGGCCCCGACGCCGAGCTGATGCTGGAGATGCACGGCCGCTTCTCGCCGTCGACCGCCGTCCGGCTGGCCAAGGACCTCGCGCCCTTCAAGCCCGCGTGGCTGGAGGAGCCGGTGCCGCCGGAGAACCTGAAGGCGCTGGAGAAGGTCGCCGCCAAGGTCGACATCCCGGTCGCCACCGGTGAGCGCATCCACGACCGCATCGAGTTCCGCGAGCTCTTCGAGAACCAGGCCGTGGACATCATCCAGCCCGACGTCGGCCACATCGGCGGCATCTGGGAGACCCGCAAGCTGGCCGCGACCGCCGAGACCCACTACATGCTGGTCGCCCCGCACAACGTGGGTGGTCCGGTGCTGACCGCCGCCTCCCTCCAGGTCGGGTTCACCTCCCCGAACTTCAAGATCCTGGAGCACTTCAACGACTTCGCCGACGCGGAGATCAAGAAGGTCGTCAAGGGCGCCCCGCAGGTCGTGGACGGCTACTTCCACCTCTCCGACGCGCCGGGTCTCGGTGTCGAGCTGGACGTGGACGCGGCCGCCGAGTTCCCGCAGCAGCAGGCCCGGTTCGACCTGTGGGCCGAGGGCTGGGAGCAGCGCAAGCCCAAGGGCACCAAGTGAGCACCCAGGTCGTCATCGAGGGGCCCGGCGAGCACCGGCTCGACGAGCACGCCCCTCGTGAGCCCGGGGCCGGTGAGGCGCTGGTGCGCGTCCACGCGGTCGGCATCTGCGGCAGCGACCGCGAGGTGTACCAGGGCAACCGGCCCGAGGGATACGTGCGTTACCCCCTCACGCCGGGCCATGAGTGGTCCGGGACGGTGGAGGCGGTCGGGGCGGATGTGCCTTCAACTCTTGTCGGCCGCAAGGTCGTCGGCGAGGGCTTCCGCAACTGCCAGGTCTGCGACCGCTGTCACGCGGGCGAGACGACCCTGTGCACGGCCGGGTACGAGGAGACCGGGTTCACCCAGCCGGGTGCGATGGCCACCACGCTGACCCTGCCCGCCCGTCTGCTGCACGTCCTGCCGGACGACGCCGACCTGACGGCCGCGGCCCTGCTGGAGCCGGCCGCCTGCATCGCGGCCGCCGCGATCAAGGCGAACGCCCTGCCCGGTGAGCGGGTGGCCGTGGTGGGGACCGGGACGCTCGGGATGTTCGCCGTTCAGTTCCTGAAGGCGAACTCCCCCGCCGAGCTGCTCGTGGTAGGGACCCGGCCCGACCGGGCGGAGCTTTCGAAAGCTTTCGGTGCCACCGACTTCCGCACCAGGGCGCAGGAGCTCCCGGACGACTTCGACGTCGTGATCGAGACCGCGGGGTCCGCGTCCGCCGCGCGCACCGCCGCCGCCCTGCTCAGGCGGGGCGGACGTCTGGTCCTGACGGGCATCCCGGCGCCGGGCGCCGAGGGCCTCGACCCGACGGACCTGGTCGTACGGCAACTGGAGGTGCACACCGTCTTCGGTGCCCCGCCGGACGCCTGGGCGCACACGGTGCGGGTCTTCGGGGCCGGCCTGCTCGATCCGCTGCCGCTGGTCACGCACGAGCTGCCGCTCGACGGGTTCCCGGAGGCGATCGAGCTGGTCGGGTCCGGTGACCCGAAGGTCGGGAAGGTGCTGCTCCGCCCCTAGACGTACGCCGGTACGGGGTGACCTGACCACTCCGTACCGGCGTACACCCAGCCCCGCACGACTTGAGCCGCGAACCTTGTCCGACATTTCGAACACAAAGGACAGCTTGTGACGACCGACGCTTCCGCCCCGGCGGCCCGCCGACCCGGTGAGCAGGCGCTCACCGCGCTCGGCCTGGGCGCGCCCGCCCTCGATCCCGCCGACGCCTCACCGCACGCCTTCCCCGGCGGCGGCCGCTGGCGCACCGAGATCCCCTCGTGCGAGGGGCCGGAGGCGCTGGCCGTCGTCCTGAAGGAAGCCTCGCGGCTCGACGTGCCGATCCACCGGATCAGTCAGGGCAGCGGGGTGTGGATGCTGACCGACGCCGAGATCACCGAGATGGTCGACGCCACGAACGAGCGGGACATCGAGCTCTGCCTGTTCACCGGCCCGCGCGGCACCTGGGACATCGGCGGCTCCGTCCGGACCGACTCGCGCGGCGGGGGCCTGCGGGCCCGCGGCCACGACGCGGTGGCCGGCTGCGTCGAAGACGCCGTCCGGGCAACCGAGTTGGGCGTCCAGTGCCTCCTCGTCGCCGACGAGGGCGTGCTGTGGACACTGCACCGGGCGCGGGCCGCCGGCATCATCCCGGCCGACACCACCCTGAAGTTGAGCGCGCTCGTCGGACCGGTCAACCCGGCCGCCTTCGCGGTCTACGAGAACCTGGGCGCCGACTCGATCAACGTGCCCAGCGATCTGACGCTCGATCACCTCACCGAGATCCGGCGGGTGTCGGCCGCCCCGATGGACATGTACATCGAGGCGCCCGACGATCTCGGCGGTTATGTACGGATGTACGAGGTCGCCGAACTCATCCGGCGCGGTGCGCCGCTCTACCTGAAGTTCGGCCTGTCGAAGGCCCCGGGGATCTACCCGTACGGCCACCACCTGCGTGATCTGACCCTGAACACGGCCCGGGAACGGGTGCGTCGGGGGCGGCTCGCCCTGGACCTGCTGGCACGCCACGGAGCGGACGGCGACATGGCGCCGCTCGGTTCGCGACTGCCCGGGGCACTGCGACGTTTCGAAACACCCTCATAACGTTTCGGGCCGAGTCCCTTCACAAAAGCAGACGCAGTCACACACAATCCCACACACCCTCTTGTCCTCGGTCCGAGCCGCACCTCGTTGCCGGAGCGTCACCGCACCACCCAGACCGAGCCCGTCCCGACATCAAGGATGATGATCATGCGTACTCGTCGAGCCGCACTCACCGCCATAGCCGGCGCCGCCTCGCTCGCCCTCACCCTCACCGCCTGCGGCCAGAACAGCGAGGGCGGCAGCGAGGAGAAGGGCGGCAGCACCAAGGGCGCGACCATCGGCATCGCGATGCCGACCAAGTCCTCCGAGCGGTGGATCACCGACGGCGCCAACGTCGAGAAGGACCTCAAGGCCAAGGGCTACAAGACCAAGCTGGTCTTCGGCGAGGACGACCCCGACCAGCAGGTCTCCCAGATCGAGAACCTGATCACCCAGGGCGTCAAGGCACTCGTCATCGCCGCCATCGACAACAAGTCCCTGAACAACGTCCTCCAGCAGGCCGCCGACGCCAAGATCCCGGTCATCTCCTACGACCGCCTGATCCTCGGCACGAAGAACGTCGACTACTACGCGTCCTTCGACAACGAGAAGGTCGGCAAGCTCCAGGCCCAGTACATCGTCGACAAGCTCGGCCTCGAGAGCGGCAAGGGCCCCTTCAACATCGAGCTGTTCGCCGGCTCCAACGACGACAACAACACCAAGTACTTCTTCAACGGCGCGATGAGCGTGCTCCAGCCGTACATCGACAGCAAGAAGCTCGTGGTCAAGTCCGGCCAGACCAAGCTCACCCAGGTCACCACGCTGCGCTGGGACGGCGCCACCGCCCAGAAGCGCATGGAGGACATCCTCACCTCCACGTACGGCAACGCCAAGGTCGACGCGGTCCTGTCGCCGTACGACGGCATCTCCATCGGCATCATCGCGGCGCTGAAGTCGGACGGTTACGGCTCGGGCAGCAAGAAGCTCCCCGTGGTCACCGGTCAGGACGCCGAGCTGGCCTCGGTGAAGTCGATCATCGCCGGCCAGCAGTCGATGACGATCTACAAGGACCTGCGCAAGCTCGCCCAGGTCGCCACCGACATGGTGGACGCCTCCCTCAACGGCAAGAAGCCGGAGATCAACGACACCAAGTCGTACGACAACGGCACCAAGGTCGTCCCGGCCTACCTGCTCCAGCCGGTGAGCGTCGACAAGAGCAACTACGTCAAGGAGCTCGTGGACGACGGCTACTACACGGCGGACCAGCTCAAGTAAGCGTCGAACCTTACGGATTGGAAGGCACGACCATGGCGGGACCCGTCCTGGAAATGCGCTCGATCGTCAAGACCTTTCCCGGCGTCAAGGCGCTGTCGGACGTCACACTGACCGTCCGCCAGGGCGAGGTCCACGCCATCTGCGGTGAGAACGGCGCCGGCAAGTCCACCTTGATGAAGGTGCTCTCCGGCGTCCATCCGCACGGCACCTACGAGGGGGAGATCCTCTTCGAGGGGGAGCTCTGCTCCTTCAAGGACATCCGGGCGAGCGAGCAGCACGGCATTGTCATCATCCACCAGGAGCTGGCACTCGTGCCGTTCCTGTCGATCGCGGAGAACATCTTCCTCGGCAACGAGCACGCCGCGGGCGGGTTCATCAACTGGAACGAGACGCTGAAGCACGCCACCGAACTGCTGCGCCGGGTGGGCCTGACCGACCACCCGGAGACCCGGATCGCCGACATCGGCGTGGGCAAGCAGCAGCTCGTGGAGATCGCCAAGGCACTCTCCAAGAAGGTGAAGCTCCTCATCCTGGACGAGCCGACCGCGGCTCTGAACGACGAGGACAGCGGCAAACTCCTGGACCTGATCCTGGAGTTGAAGAAGCAGGGCATCACCTCGATCATCATCTCCCACAAGCTCAACGAGATCCGCCGGGTCGCCGACTCGGTCACGATCATCCGCGACGGGAGGTCCATCGAGACCCTCGACGTGAAGGCCCCGGAGACCACCGAGGACCGGATCATCACGGGCATGGTCGGCCGCGACCTCGACCACCGCTTCCCCGACCGCACGCCCTACGAGGGCGAGGTGGACGCGGCCCCGGCGCTGGAGATCCGCGACTGGACGGTCCACCACCCGATCGACCAGACGCGCAAGGTGGTCGACAACGTGTCGATCAACGTGCGGCGCGGGGAGATCGTCGGCATCGCGGGCCTGATGGGCGCGGGGCGTACCGAGCTCGCGATGAGCGTGTTCGGGCGCACCTACGGCCGGCACGCGGGCGGTCAGGTCTTCAAGGACGGCAAGGAGATCCGTACCAGGACCGTCGCCGAGGCGGTCAAGCACGGCATCGCCTACGTCACCGAGGACCGCAAGCACTACGGCCTCAACCTCATCGACACCATCAACCGCAACATCTCGCTGACGGCCCTGAACAAGGTGGCCAAGCGCGGTGTGGTGGACGAGCACGAGGAACGGCAGGTGGCCGAGCGGTTCCGCAAGTCCATGAACATCAAGGCGCCGACCGTGTTCGAGCCGGTGGGCAAGCTCTCCGGCGGCAACCAGCAGAAGGTCGTCCTCAGCAAGTGGATCTTCGCGGGTCCCGAGGTGCTGATCCTGGACGAGCCCACGCGCGGCATCGACGTGGGCGCCAAGTACGAGATCTACACGGTCATCGACCAGCTGGCCGCCGAGGGCAAGGCGGTCATCTTCATCTCCTCCGAGCTGCCGGAGCTGCTCGGCATGTGCGACCGCATCTACACCATGGCCGCCGGACGCCTCACGGGTGAGGTTCCGCGGGCCGAGGCCACGCAGGAAGTGCTGATGCGCCAGATGACGAAGGACAAAGAGGTAACGCGATGAGCACCGATGTGACGAAGGTCCCGGCCGCGGCGCCGCCGGGCAAGGGCGGGGGGTCGTCGTCCTCCGGCGAGGGCCTGCTCCAGCTGATGCTGAACGGGCTGCGCCGCAACATGCGGCAGTACGGCATGCTGATCGCGCTCGGCCTGATCGTCGCGCTGTTCGCCGTGTGGACCGACGGCGACCTGCTGCTGCCGCGCAACGTGTCCAACCTGGTGCTCCAGAACAGCTACATCCTGATCCTCGCGATCGGCATGATGCTGGTGATCATCGCGGGGCACATCGACCTGTCGGTCGGTTCGCTGACCGCGTTCGTGGGCGCCTTCGCGGCCGTCCTGACCGTGCAGCACGACGTGGCATGGCCCATCGCCCTGGTGCTGTGCCTGGTGGTGGGTGCCGTCGCGGGCTCGGTCCAGGGCTATCTGATCGCGTATCTCGGCATACCGTCGTTCATCGTCACGCTGGCCGGCATGCTGCTCTTCCGCGGTCTGACGGAGATCTTCCTGGAGGGCCAGACCCTCGGCCCCTTCCCGGACGGACTCCAGAAGCTCGGCAACGGCTTCCTGCCCGAGGTCGGCCCGGAGACCAACTACCACAACATCACGCTGCTGCTGGGCTTCGTCCTGCTGGCCTTCGTGATCCTCCAGGAGCTTCGTGAGCGCAGGCGCTCGCAGGAGTTCTCCCTGGAGGTGGCGCCGCGCAACCTCTTCCTGCTCAAGCTGGTCGCCATCAGCGCGGCGATCATCGCCCTGACGATGATGCTCGCCAGCTACAAGGGCGCGCCGATCATCCTGCTCGTCCTCGGTGTGCTCGTGGTCGGCTACGGCTACGTCATGCGCAACGCGGTCTTCGGCCGGCACATCTACGCGATCGGCGGCAACCTGCCGGCCGCGAAGCTGTCCGGCGTCAAGGACAAGAAGGTCACCTTCCTTGTCTTCCTGAACATGGGCGTGCTCGCGGCCCTGGCGGGTCTGGTGGTCGCAGCCCGTCTGAACGCGGCCTCCCCGAAGGCGGGCCTGAACTTCGAACTCGAGGCCATCGCCTCGTCGTTCATCGGTGGCGCGTCCATGAGCGGCGGTGTGGGAACCGTCCTCGGCGCGATCATCGGTGGTCTCGTCCTCGGTGTGCTGAACAACGGCATGAACCTCCTCAGTGTCGGCACCGACTGGCAGCAGGTCATCAAGGGCCTCGCCCTGCTGGCCGCGGTCGGGTTCGACGTGTGGAACAAGCGCAAGTCCGGTTCGTAAGTCATCTCGGGCCCCGTCGGAGCAACCCGGCGGGGCCCGCTTCCTTCACAGGAGCCGCTAGATGGAACTGAACAGACGAACGGTCATCGCCGGTGCCGCGGCCGCGGGAATCGCCGCGACGACGCTCGGGGGCACCGCTGAGGCAGCAGCCGGCAGCAGGAAGCCGACCAAGAAGGTCTTCGGCACCCTCGCCGACGGCACGAAGGTCCACATCTGGTCGCTGGCCAACGGCGGCACGCGCATGAAGGTCCTGTCCTGGGGCGGTGTCGTCCAGTCCCTGGAGATCCCGGACCGCAAGGGCCACTACGCCAACGTCTCGGCGGGCTTCGACAACCTCGATGACTACGTCGCCAAGACCCCGTACTTCGGCGCGCTGATCGGGCGGTACGGCAACCGCATCGCCAAGGGGCAGTTCACCCTGGACGGCAAGAGCTACCAGCTCTCCGTGAACGACGGCGACAACAGCCTGCACGGCGGCACCCAGGGCTTCGACAAGCGGGTCTGGGACGTCGAGCCGTTCACCAAGGGCTCGGACGTCGGCCTGCACCTGTACTACACGTCGGTCGACGGCGAGATGGGCTACCCGGGCACCCTCAAGGTGAAGGTGACGTACACCCTCACCCGGCACGGCGACTGGCGGATCGACTACGAGGCCACCACCGACAAGGCCACCGTGGTCAACCTGACCAGCCACGTGTACTGGAACCTCGGCGGCGAGGGCACCGGCACCATCGAGGACCACGAGCTGCGCATCGCCGCCTCCCGCTACACGCCCACCGACTCGGGCCTCATCCCGACCGGTGAGCTGGCGAGGGTCGCGGGCACCCCCTTCGACTTCCGCAAGGGCAAGCAGATCGGCCGGGACATCCGCGTCGGGCATCCGCAGCTGGTCACCGCCAAGGGCTTCGACCACAACTGGGTCCTGGACAAGGGCATCACGGCCAAGCCCGAGCACGTGGCGACCCTGCGCGACCGGGCGTCCGGCCGCACCCTGCGGATCTCCACCGTCGAGCCGGGTCTGCAGTTCTACTCGGGCAACTTCCTCGACGGCACCCTGGTCGGGCCCTCCGGTCACACCTACCGCCAGGGCGACGCCCTGTGCCTGGAGACGCAGCACTTCCCGGACTCGCCGAACCACCCGTCGTTCCCCTCGACGGTGCTGCGCCCGGGACAGACGTACCGGACCACGACGATCCACTCGTTCGGCGCCTGACCTGCACTGATGCGGAGAACGGGACGGGGGTTCCCGAACTCACACTTCTTTCACACCCGTTGAACAGCGCCACGCAGCAGTCCGTATGTAAGGGCGGCCCGTGCTCCCCCGCGCGGGCCACCCCATGACGACGGACCCGGTCGTCCCCGCCGGGTCCGCCCCATACGGAGGTTCGATGGCCGACAACGTCACCTCGTTGTTCCGCAGCACGACTGCGCACAGCCCGTCCATGGCGGCGCTGGCGCGTGAAGGCGGAGACGGGACCGGCCCGGTGGACTTCTGTATCCCCTGCAATCCCTACTTCCCCACCCCGGCGATGATGGACACCATGGCCGCACGGCTGAAGGACATCATCACCTACTACCCCAGCAGCGCCGACACGATCACCGCCGAGCTGTGCAACCTGCTCCAACTGCCGCCGCAGGCCGTGGCGATGGGCAACGGCTCGACCGAACTGATCACCTGGATCGACCACCTGCTGGTCCGCGAGTCCCTCGCCGTCCCGGTCCCCACGTTCGGCCGCTGGACCGACCAGCCGATGGAGACCGGCAAGCGGGTCGACATGTTCCCGCTCCAGGAGTCCAGCGGGTTCGCCCTGGACCTCGCGCAGTACGCCGAGTTCATACGCACCCGGGGCACGCGGGTCGCGGTCATCTGCAACCCGAACAACCCCGACGGCGGCTTCCTCCACAAGCACGCGCTCGTGCAGTTCATGGACGCCATGGCCGACCTTGACCTCATCGTCATCGACGAGTCGTTCCTGGAGTTCGCGGACGCCGAGCAGGAGCCGAGCGTCGTCCAGGAGGCGATGGTCCGGCCGAACGTCATCGTGCTGCGCAGCCTCGGCAAGAACTTCGGTCTGCACGGCATCCGCTTCGGCTACATGGTCGCCAACCCCTCCCTCGCGGGCAAGGTTCGCTCGATGCTGCCGAAGTGGAACCTCAACGCCTTCGCCGAGTACGTGGTGTTCATGCTCAAGGAGCACGGCGCCGAGTACGCGCAGAGCCTGCACCAGGTGCGCCGGGACCGCCTCGACATGGCGAGCCAGCTCGCCGCGCTGCCCGGCCTGACCGTCTACCCCTCGCAGGGGAACTTCCTCTTCGTGCGCCTGCCGGTCGGCGCCGAGGGCACCGTGGTCCGGGACCGGATGCTCACCGAGCACCGCATCCTCGTCCGCGAGTGCGGCAACAAGATCGGCTCCTCCAGCCGCTTCCTGCGGCTCGTG
Organism: Streptomyces sp. NPDC091972; assembly: GCF_044756385.1. Taxonomy (NCBI): domain Bacteria; kingdom Bacillati; phylum Actinomycetota; class Actinomycetes; order Kitasatosporales; family Streptomycetaceae; genus Streptomyces; species Streptomyces sp. NPDC091972. The sequence goes on from NZ_JBIVSV010000002.1 coordinate 86,941, forward strand.
GTGCGCCCCCAGGTGGACGTGCGTCGCCTGGTGTCCGGCCTGGAACAGGTGCTCTACGGGACCAGGAGGGGAGCCGCCGTGCCCGAGCTCGCTCAAGGGACCGGCTACAGCTCGGGTACGGCGGCAGTGGACCGGCTGGTCGGCCAGACCAACGGGGCCGGACTCCAGGACCTCGCGGCGGTGGCCGTCGGCGGCGGAGGGATGAGCGCAGGCACGCCGATGCCGACCCCCCAGCCGGTGGCGGTGGCCGCGGCGCCGCCCATGGGGACGGCCGCCTCGATGGGAGCGGTCGCCTCGACGGGCACGGCCGGCTCCATAGGCACCGCAGGGTCCATGGGCACGGCCGGCTCCATGGGCACGGCAGGCTCCATGGGGGCGGGGATGCCGATGCCGGCGCAGATGCCCGCTCCGGCCCAGATGCCCACGCCCGCCCCGATGCCGGCCCCCGTGCCCATGCCCCCCGCCCCACCGGCCCCGGCCTCCTTCCCGCCGCCCGGCGGCCCGACCCCGCCGGGAGTACCGGCCCGTGGCGGGCTCACGGCCGCGCAGGTCCGTGGCATGACCGCCCCGGCCCCGGGAGCTCCGCAGGAACTCTCCCAGGCCCCGGCCACCGGCTGGCCCAACGCCCAGAGCTGGCCGAACGCGGCGGGGATGGGACAGGTCGGCTGAGGCCGCTCCGCCTGGAGAGCAGCAGCGCGGCCGGCCGGATCAGTAGGCGACCGGCCAGCCGCTGCTCCAGTTCAGGAGGTTGATGCCGAGCTTGGGCGTGCCGTTGTCGTTGCCGTCGTAGTAGTGGTAGACGATCAGGTCGCCGTCGGAGTCGTTCATGATCGACTGGCCGCCGGGGCCGATGTACCGGCCGTGCGACTCCAGGACCGGCGTGCCGCCGTTGTTCGTCATCGGGACGCCGTTCCTGTCGACGTACGGCCCGGTGACGCTGGTGGCGCGGCCGACCTTGACCTTGTAGGTCGAGCTGGTACCGGCACAGCAGGTGTCGTAGGACGCGAAGAGGTAGTAGTAGCCGTTCCGCTTCACGATGTACGGCGCCTCGACGGCCTTGGTCCCCGTCGGGCGGGAGGCGATCGAGTAGCGGGTGGTGTTGGTGGAGAGCTGCTTGCCGGTGGCCGGGTTGATCTGGATCATCTTCAGACCGGTCCACCAACTGCCGAAGGACAGCCACCACTTGCCGTCGCCGTCGACGAACAGGTTCGGGTCGATGGCGTTGTAGTCGCTGGCGGTGGTGGAGGTGTACACGGTGCCCTGGTCGCTCCAGGAGCCGGGCAGGCCGGTGCTCGAAGTCGCCAGCCCTATCGCTGACTTGTTGGACCCGAAGGTCGAGACGGCGTAGTACATCAGGTACTTGCCGCCCTGGTAGGAGATGTCCGGCGCCCAGGCCTCGGTGGCGTACGACGACCACCAGCCCGGCTTGGCGGAGAAGGCGTCGCCGCCGGCCGTGAACGCGATCCGGTCGGTGGAGGTGCGGTGACCGAGGCCGCCGCCGGTGCCGTACAGCAGGTAACGGCCCGCCGAGGTACGGATCATCGTGGGGTCGTGGACGGTGGTGGCACCGGTGACGGTCCCGGGGTTGGGGTAGGCGGAGGCCGTGCCCGGGATCAGGGCCAGCAGGAAGGCCACGGGGACGGCCAGGAGTGAGGTGCGGCGCACGGTGACGCTCCTTCGCAGGATGCGAGTGGGGGGATGTTCGATATGCCGATCACCGATCAGAGCTTCGGACGGGACCGTAGAATCGAACCCCTTGCGCGTCAATGGTCCGCGCAACCTCACCTGTCGTCAGTGGTCCTCAGGGGGCTCCGTGGCTGCCGTGCACGTGATCGTGTGGGACGACCGGGAGGGCGGTGGAGCGGGCGCACCGGCTCTCTTCGTCCACAACCTGCTGAGCTGGTGCAGCGATCCGACGTACGGGTTCGCCGGGCAGCGGCCCCTCGCGGCCGGCCGGCGGCTGCTGCTGATGGACCGGCGGGGTTACGGCCACAGCCCGGACACCGTGCGCAGCGACTTCCAGGCCGACGCCGAGGACGTGGTCGAGGTGCTCGACGAGCATGCGGGGGACGGCGGCGGCCACCTCGTGGGACACGGCAACGGCGGTGTCGTCGCGGACCTCCGTGCGCGGAAGCGCCCCGGGCGCCCCGGACGGCGTGACGCCGGAGCGGTTCCTGCGTGACTCCACGGAGGGCATCGGGCCGGCGATGCCGGAACCCACGCCGGGCCGGCTGCGGGCCGCCGCCACGTCGATGCGGGAGCGGCCGATCCGGGAGGCCGAGATCCCGCTGCCGGCCGTCCGGACCGCCGCCGTGCCGGTTCTGGTGGTCTGCGGGACCTGGGAGGACGCGCCGGCGGCGTACCGCGAGCACGTGGGCCGCCCGCTGATGGCTGTCGCCGAGTCCCTCACGGAGTCGCTCGGGGCGCGTCTCGTACGGGTGGATAAAGGTCGTAGGTCTCAGCCGACCTGCTCGAACACCATCGACCACCAACTGTCCGGCTGGGCGAAGGCGTACGGGTCGCGGGCCTTGAGGTACTCGACGAGCTTGTCGGTGTAGGGGGCGCGGTCCTGCGGCGCGGCCTGCTCCAGGTGCCGGGTGCGCAGCGCGAACCGGTACAGGAACTCGACGAGGTCGGCGAGGGTGCGGTTCACGATCTCGGCGCGCGGCTCCGCGTCGAAGGACATGAGGATGACGTAGCCGCGGTCCATGTCCAGGCAGTACCGCATCGCCGGATCGTCGGTGGGGCCGCCCAGGACGAGGATGTGGGTCTCCTCGCCGCCCGCGGCCACCGGCACCACGGTGAAGGGATCGGGTCCCTCGTCGGCGGTGTCGAGGGTGAACAGCACGTCGACGAAGACCGGGACGCCGACCTCGCACAGCACCTCGGCGTCGGCCTCGGACAGTCCGCGCTCCTCGGCGACGGCACGGTCCAGCGTGACCACGCGGTCCGCGCCGAACAGCTCCGTCATCTCGTCATGGGTGGCCATGCGTCCCTGCTTCCCCTCGTGCTCTGTCCGTGTCAGCCGGTGAGACCGGCCCGCCGCAGCAGTTTCAGCCAGTCGTCGTACTCCAGCAGCTCGTCGTCGATCTCCGCAAGCCGCGCGTAGTCCGCGGTGGCCAGCCGGTCCAGGAAGAACGCCTCCACGCCGGGCGCGAGCTGCTCGAAGCGCTCCGCGTCGACCCAGTCGCCGCCCGCTTCCGGGTTGCCGAGGACACCGCCTCCGGCGCGGTCGAGGAAGACCGGTGCCTCGTTGACCATCCCGATGCAGTACAGCTTCTCCGGGGACAGCGGCAGCGGGGAGTCGACCACCGGACCGCAGTAGAACTGGTGCTCCTCGGCCTCCGCAAGGCCGAAGAGCTGCACGTTCGGCCCGCAGCTCGCACCGTCCAGGATCCGGCAGAAGTCCAGGAACTCCCGCGGCACCCCGTCGGCCTCCGCGGCGGCCGCGGTCTCCTCGTCGATCGTCCCGCCGAGCGTGAAGCTCAGCACGTCCGGGCTCTCCGCCAGTGCCGTCCGCAGGGCGTCCACCGTGTCGGTCAGGCGGGACGGTCCCGGGCTCGCGCTAGTCATCTGGCCACCACTTGATGTCGATGTTGATCGGATTGCCGTCCGGAAGATCCTTGATCTGCGGACGTATCTGCTGCGTACCGATGTCGAAGTTGGTCGTCCGGTCCAGCATCCGCAGGTTACGCCACGCGTCCGGACCACCGGTCTGGAGTTCGTTGACGTGGTCGGGCTGCATCGCACGGGCCGCCACCGCGGCCTCCTCGGCGAACTCGGGGTCGTCCTTGTGGTTCCTGCGGATCAGCGCCTCCAGCGCGCCCTTGTACTGCTTGGTGATCTCCTTGTCCCGGTAGTCCTCCGTCCTGCCCTTGAACTTGAAGAGCTTGCCCTCCTCGCCGAGCCGCTGGAGGGCCCGCGCCTTCCGCTCGAAAGCCGGCTTGGGCATCCCGGGCTTCCACTCCAGGGTGACGGTGTGCGGGTCCTTCGTGGTGTCCGGCCGGTCCTTGCCGATCCCGCCGCCGTCGCGGACCGCGTCCTGGTCGCGGGAGCGCTTGACGATGCTCTGGAGCATCGTCTCGATGTTCTTGTCGTTGCGCGCGTGGTTGTCGCCCATCGCCCGCACGCCCTTGGACACGTCCTGGAGGTGCTTGTGGAGCTGGTCCTCGGCCTCCTCGATGGCCCTGAGGATCTTCTCGGCCCCGGTCTCCACGGCCGCCGCGAGGGCGCCCTTGCCCCGGGTGCGGTCCAGGCCGGCGCGGCTGCGGCGCAGATGGGGGCGGGCGCCGGACTCGTGCTCGTCGGCCTGCGAGGTGATGCGGTCGGCGAGCCGGTCGTGGAGGTCCTTGTCGCTGCGTACGGTGTCGCTCACGCGGCACCCCCCTTGCTGAAGGTGCCCGTGGTTCCGGTGGCCGCGTCCAGCCCTTCGGAGAAGCCCTCGCTGCCCGCCCGCAGGGTCTTGCCGGGGCTGTAACCGTCCTGGAGGCCCACGGCGTTGGCGCCGAGCTGGAGGACGAGGTCGGTGGCCATGTTGCCGAGCGCGGAGTAGACCGGGCCCATGGCGACGGACATGAGCTCCTCGACGAGGAGTTGCTCGGCCTCCTTCAGCAGCCGCCGCACGATGAGGCGGGTGGCCTGGGTGGCGCCGAGCGCGCCGACCTCGGAGAGCCCGAGCGTGAAGGGTGCGGCGGCCTGGGCGGCGATGATCTCGGCGGCCAGGATGCCGAGTTGGACGATGGCGGCCACCTTGGCTCCGGCCACGGCGATCGCGGCACCGTCCAGGGCCATCGCCCCGAGGTCGGCGGCTTCCCCGAGCCGTTCCAGGTGTACGTCGCTGACCTTGCCCCAGTGCTGCTGGAAGGCCGCGGTCGCGATGCCCTCGTTGCCCTCCAGGAACTCCCGGACGACGCTCGCCGTGGCGTCCTTGCCCTCCCGCATCTGGGCGGCGAAGGAGCGCAGGCCGTCGGCCATGTCCCGGTAGTCGTCCTCGTCGACGTTCGGCCACTCGACGCCGATGAGGTCCAGCACCCAGGCGGCCTCGTCGGGCAGCACGACCCCCATGCTCGTTCCCCCTTTGTCTTGGCAGGACCATTTCAGGTCACGCGTACGACGGCCGAACTTTACTACGGGGGGCCGGAATTGCTGGAGGGTCGGGAGGGGATGGGGTGGGGGACGGGACCGGGAACGGACGATGTCCGGAGGTCATCGAGAGGACGCCGGAATCGGGCCGCCGCTGGAGCTGGGACCCGATGTCAGCGGCTCTCGCAGGCGTCTGCGGTGTGCGGCGGCGGCCGGAGCGGTCCTGGCCGTGCTCTCCCCCTGAGTGGGCCCGTGCCAGGCCGGGGTCCAGGCTCAGCGGCGCTCGTCGAACTCGGCGCCGACGCCAGTGCTCGGGGGTGGCCGACCTGCCTTGGCGTCACCCTGCGCACAATGCCGACGACAGGAGTGCGGGGCCGGTGCTCAAACCGGAGCAGACTTCACCGGCGACCGGAAAGGGCCGGAGCGGCGACAGCGCTCGACACCAGAAGACCGGCCCTGGCCGCTCCACCACTTCAGCGTCGGCCCGAGGAACCCAAGCCGCCCGGTCCGCCCAGTCCGCCTGGGCCGGAGTGTCGCCAAGGTCCCGAGGGCTGGTGAGGGGCGCTACGGGTCCCCGCGTCGGACCGTGACACGCCCTGGCCCTGACCCTCACCCGGGCCCTGGCCCTCGTGTTCGTCCTCGGTACGCCGCGCCTCCTGCCACGCACCGAACCGTTCGCTCGCCTCGCGGGCCTCGGCGTCGGTGCGCTGCTCCCCCGCGCGGCGGATCTTGTCGGCGCCGGAGAAGAGCGCGGCGGTGTACTCCGGGTCGGTGAAGGCCTGTTCGGCGGTGAGGTCGCCGCGCAGCACCCCGCGGGCCATCTCCCGCAGCTTCGGATCGGGTCCGGTGCTCAGGGTGCGCAGCGCGCGGAGCAGGCTACGGGCCCGTTCCTCGTCCTTCGCGACGCCCAGCAACTCCGACTGATCCACCTCGCGTCCGTCCGGCACGTGAACCTCCCCCTTCCCTGCGCTGGCCGCCCCAGTATCCAACAGCCCCGTGGGTCACGGGAGTCGGGGAACGCGACCGCCCCTCACGACGTGAGGGAGTCCCGCAGCGCCTTCGCGGTGACCGCGGGGTCGTAGCCGTCGGGAACGCCCTCGACCAGGATGATGTCGCCCTCGATGTGCCGTGACCTCAGCGGCGCGATCTCCTGGTACGCGTCGGAGTCCCACCAGGCCCGCGCCTCCGCGATCCCGGGGAACCCGATCACCACGACGTGACCCGGCCAGCTGCCCTCCTTCACCTCGTGCTGCGCGCCGTGCACGAGGAAGCGTCCGCCGTACGGCTCGAAGGTGGCGGTGATGCGCTCGATGTACTCGGCGATCTCCGGATGCGGCGCGGCTTCCCGCAGGTGGGCGATGCCGTAGGCGGTCATGGTGTCCTCCTGTTCGGTGGGGCTCCGTACACGGATGAGCCTGGCACGCGCGGCGAACGGGGGTCGATTACCCGAGGGGTAAGCGCCCGGCGAACTCAGAGACCCCCTCGGCGACACAAGCCCCACCGCGCCCAGCCGCCGGAGGCCCCGGGCCAGGCCACCGCCCCGTCCAGCAGCCCGACCGAACAACCCCGCCGCCCCACCACGAAACGCGCAACCCCGCAGAGCCGTCCGAACCCATGGTCCGGCGGCCCCGCGGGGCCCCGCGTCAGCCGGAGGCGGTCGCTGGGCCGAAGTCCGCCTCCAGCCGCTCCCTCCACCCCGCGTCCGCCAGCCCCGCCCCCACGAGCACGTCCCGCCAGTCCTCCTTGGCCAGCTGGACGGCGTCCAGGAGCCGGTCCACCCGGCCCTGTCCGCACAGCAGCGTCGCGGCGGCGATCCGTTCCTTGTCCTCCTGGTCGCCCCGGTCGGTCAGGTGGTTGACCAGCTCGGTGAGGAGATCGCCCACCACCTCGCCCTCCCGGCCGGGGAAGTCCTCCGCGATGCGCCGTTCGACCCGCACGGTAAGCCCCATTTAACCTCCTTGTCGGCATACGCCCCGATACGCTACCGCGCCCGACCCGTTCGACACCGCAAGCTGTCTCGCAAGAAACCTGCCGACCCCTCACTTTGCCGAATCCCTCCTGTTCGCCACCGGCGCCGCGGTATCCGGGACCCGTACCTCCCCGTCGCCGGCCCCACCGACACGGTCCCCGTCGCCGCCCCGGCGGTCTGCACCCTCCCCAAGGAGATGACCGAAGGCCCCTGCTACCCCGACGGCCAGTACGTCCGCTCCGACATCACCGAGGGCAAGGCCGGCTTCCCGCTCGAACTCGCTCTCACCGCCGACGGCTCGTTCACCGGCGGCACCGCACTCCACACCGGCCGGCTCTTCTTCGACGAGACGGTCACCGCCGGGGTCGACGCGCTGCCGCCGTACTCGGCCGACACGGTCACCCGCACCGCCCTCGTCCAGGGCGGGATCTACGACGACGGCGGCGCCGCGTCCGGCCTCCTGACCCTGACCGCCCGGGGCGGCAGCCCCTCGGCCGGCCACACCGGCGCCCTCGCCCTCACCCTCGGTGTCGAACGCTGACGCACCGGACAGAAGTTGCCCGCCGCCCGGAAGGCGGCGGGCAACTCTCGCTCTCAGGACCTCACTTGCCCGGGCACTCCTTCCACGCCATGTGGTACACGGTGCTGATGTCGCCGTCGGTCGAGTCCATCGTCATGAAGCTGACCTTGGAGGGCGAGGAGGTGCCCGCGTTCACGCGGACCTCGGTGTTGATGTTGAAGTTGCGCTGCACCCCGCAGGGCGCCCAGACCAGTTGGGCCCAGTCGGTGGTGTCGGTCGCCTGCCAGTTGTCGTTGTAGGCGCCGGGGAAGGTGTGGGTCTTGAAGGCGGTCTGCGAGGAGCCCTGGAAGTAGTACGAGGCCCGCTGGACGCCGCTCGCGCCGGCCTGGAGCGAGGCGAAGCCCCGGTAGTCCGCGCTGGCGATGGCGTACGTGAAGCCCTGCGGGACGTGGACGATCAGGTTGAGCTGGCAGTTCTTGCGGAACGCCGTGGGGTCGGAGTTGCCGCCGACCTGGGCGAGGTAGTCGCTGTAGGTCACCGTGAACGCGGTGTTGTCCTCGGAGACCGCGACGGCCGCCGTGCCCGCGGGACAGCCGGAGCCGTTCACCGTGGCGACGTTGATGACGATCTTGTCCGGGGGCGGGTCGACGAACCCGCCGGAGGGGTTGTGCGCGGGCACCACCGCGGTGACGAGGGCGGCGACGGCGCCGCCCAGAAGAAGTCCGCTTGCCATGGGGGGTCTCTCCTCTGCGCTGACATGTTGAAGCGTGGAGAACCTGTGTGTTTTTTGTGAAGCACCGCGGCGCTCGAATCGTAGGGAGCCCCCTGGGGCGCCGCCAGAGCGAACTCCGGCCATTCCGGCAATGGCCGAACTCACGTGTCAGCAAGCGGAGTTGGGCGGCTCAGGGGTTCTCCCACGCGGCCGGTTCGGCCGCGAGCCGCCGCACCGGCTCGGGGAGCGCGTCGCCCGCGATGTCGGCGATGGTCACGCCCTCCAGGATCTTGCGGACGTTGGCCCGCAGGGCGATCCACAGCGGGAGCAGGGGCTGTGCGGAACCCGTGTACTCCAGACCGGTGGGCCGCTCGCCGCGCACCGACACGATCGGCCCGTCGACCGCGCGGATGACGTCCGCGACCGTGATGGCCGACGCCTCGCGCGCGAGCCGGTAACCGCCGCCCCCGCCCCGCCTGCTGTCGACGATCCCGCCACGCCGGAGATCGCCGAGGATCCCCTCCAGGAACTTGTGCGGAATGTCCTGGACCGCCGCGATGGCCTCCGCCTTCACCGGCTCCGTGTCCTGCCGCACGGCAAGCTCCAGCACCGCCCGTACCGCGTAGTCCGCCCGTGCAGAGATCCTCATACGACAATTGTGCGGCGTCAGGGCGGAGACAATGGCACGCCACAATAGGCACACCACCCACACCACGGACGGACTGGCGCTAGCGCGGCACGACCAGGAGGCGCTCCCTTGGAGCTGAGCAGACGTACATTCAGCGCCCTCGCCGGCACCACGGCGCTCGGCTTCGCGCTGAGCGGCAGTGGTGGGGAGACCACCCGGGCCTACGCCTCCCGCAGCGTGCCCACCGGACCGGCGCCCGGCGCGCCCGCCGCCGACCGGGCGCGCCACAAGGTCGGCTACGACAAGCACTCGCTGCTCATCGACGGCCGGCGCCTGGTGCTGTGGTCCGGCGAGATGCACCCCTTCCGGCTGCCGAGCCCGTCGCTGTGGCGGGACGTCCTGCAGAAGATGCGCGCGCACGGCTTCAACGCGGTGAGCGTCCACGTGGCCTGGAACTACCACTCCCCCGGCCCCGGCCAGTACGACTTCACCGGCGTCCGCGACCTCGACCTGTTCCTGCGCACGGCCACCGAGACCGGCCTGTACGTCATCCTGCGCCCGGGCCCCTACATCGACGCCGACGTCGACGGCGGCGGCTTCCCGGGCTGGCTCGCGGCGACCGGGGGCCGGGCCCGCACCTCCGACCCCACCTATCTGTCGTACGTCGACGAGTGGCTGACCGAGGTGAACGCGATCGCCGCCCGGCACCTGTTCACCCAGGGCAGGGGCACGGTCCTGCTCTACCAGATCGAGAACGGGTACGACGCCTTCGTCGACGAGCCCCTCGGCCGGGACTACATGTCCCACCTGTACAAGAAGGTGCGGGCGGACGGGATCGACGTCCCGCTGTTCCACAACGACAAGGGCAGGAACGGCCACTGGACCCCCGGCTCCTTCAACACCGGCGGCGAGGAGCGCGGTTGGCTCTACGGCTTCGACGGATACCCGCTGCCCGACGAAGTGCCGCCGGACTGGGGCGACTTCGGCGAGGGCGGGCTCAGGGGCGGGGCGACGGCCAGTCCCGGGACGCCCGGCTTCCTGCCGGAGTTCGGCGGGGGCCGGCCCGATCCGTGGGGCGGGGCCGCCTTCGACGGCAAGGGGTACGCCGGGGCGCGGTACAGCCGGGACGCGGCCTACGAGCGGCGCTTCCAGCTCACCAACCTCGCCAACGGCATCACCGTGCACAACGTCTACATGACCTTCGGCGGCACCTCCTGGGGCTGGCTGCCCGCGCCGCAGGTCTACACGTCGTACGACTACGGGGCGGCGATCGACGAGGCCCGCCGGCAGACCCCCAAGCTGGCCCCCCAGCACCAGCTCGGCCATCTCCTGCGCACGGTGCCGGACTTCGCCAAGCTGGACCGGGCCGACCCGGTGCGGGCCGCCGACGAGCGGCTGAAGGTGTACCACCTGACCAACCCGGACACCGGGTCCCATGTGTACGTCGTGCGCAACGACACCGACGCGCCGATCACGACGACCATCCCGGACGCCGGGATCGACGTGGCGTTCACCGTCGCCCCGCACGACGCCCGACTGCTGGCCGCGGGACTCCAGTTGGGCGGACGCACCCTCAAGTACGCCACCGCGCAGCCCATGATGAGCCTGAGGGTCGGGCGGACGGACGTCGCCGTCTTCACGGCCCCGCACGGCGAGATGGCCCAGGTCCTGCTGGAGTGCCCGGAGGAGCCCCTGGTCACCCGGGGCGACGCGGAACCCGCGTGGAACTACGACCTCGGCGTCCTCAGGGTCACCGCGCCGATGGGCGTCGGCGGGCTGGCCCGGGTGCGGATCGAGGGCGGCGGCAGCGACACCCCGCTGCTGCTGATCCTCGCCGACGACCCGGCCGCACTGCGGCTGTTCCCGGTGGACACCCCGACCGGACCGGTGCTGGTGTACGGGCCGTCGCTGGTGCGCGGGGTCACCCTGGACGGCGCCACCGCCCATCTCACCGGCGACACCGTCGAGGGCACGGGCATGGAGGTGTGGGGGCCGCGCGGGATGGCCCGGATCACCTGGAACGGACGCCCGCTGCGCGTCTCCCCCACCCCCATGGACAGCCTGCGGGCCGACATGCCGGCCACGCCCGGGCAGCTCCCCGTCCCGGCGGTGGGCGAGGTGCGGCTGCCCGCGCTGGGCGGCTGGCGGCGCCGTACCGAGAACTTCGAGTCCGTCCCGGACTACGACGACTCCGGCTGGACCCGGGCCGACCGCACGAGCTCTTGCAGCATCACCCCGGTCCCGAAGGGCCAGCCGGTGCTGTTCGCCGACGACTACGGCTTCCACTACGGCGACGTCTGGTACCGGGGGCGCCTGACGGGCGCGGACGAGCTGGAGTCGGTGTCCCTGTCCTACAGCACCGGCACCCAGGGGCTGCTGATGGCGTGGCTGGACGGCGAGCCGCTGGGCACGCACCGGATGCCGGTGCCGGACCGGAGCACGGCCGGCAGGGGCACGTGGACGGCGACGGCCGCCTTCGACGTGCCGCCGCCCTCGGGGCACACGCCCCGCGTCCTGTCCGTGCTGGTGCGGCGGATGGCGCACGACATGGACGGCGGGTCCGCCGACTCCCACAAGGCGGCCCGGGGACTGACCGCGGTCACCTTCAAGGGCGGTGCGCCGAAGGTGAGTTGGCGCATCCAGGGCGGGACGGCCGCCGACCCGGTGCGCGGGCCGCTCAACAACGGCGGGCTGTACGGGGAGCGCAAGGGCTGGCACCTGCCGGGCTTCGCGGAAGAGCACTGGGAGAACACGGAGTTGCCGCGCGCCGACCGGCGCCAGGGAGTCACCTGGTACCGGACGACGTTCCGGCTCGCCGTGGACGCCGGTATCGACGCCTCCGTCGGTCTCACCCTCGACGACGACCCGGAGCGCGCCTACCGCGTCCAGATCTTCCTCAACGGCTGGAACATGGGCCAGTACGTCAACGACGTGGGCCCGCAGCACACCTTCGTCCTGCCCAACGGCATCCTGCGCACCCGCGGCACCAACACCCTGGCGCTGGCGGTGCTGTCCGACGGGACGACGGAGTCGGGGCCCGGTGACGTACGGCTGAGACTGCTGGGGACTTCGGCCGGGGGAGTGCCGGTGGCACCGGTGGACTCCCCCGGCCGCTGAACCCGTCAGGCGAGCCGGATCACGTTCCAGGACAGCGGCTCCAGTACGGCGGTGAGGACGCCGTCCTTCAGCGCGGTGCCCTCGGCCGCGTGCGGGGCGACCCGGTCGGGGGCGTCGAGGGTGTTGCGGGCGTCCGGGTCGGCGTCGGCCAGGACGCTGTGCTCGACGACCTCCGTCAGGTCGAGGCCGCTCAGGGCGACTTCGAGCGGCAGCGACCCGGTGCGGCCGCGGTTGACGGCGAAGACGGTGACCGAGCCGTCCTCGGCACGGACCGCGGTGGCGTGCAGGAGGTCCGTCTCGCCGAACTTCCTCGTCTCGTACGTCGGCGAGTCGACCCGGACGTCGAGGACCTCGCCGCGGCCGTGCTTCGAGGCCTGGGCGAACGGGAAGAACGTCGTCTGGCGCCAGGCCGGGCCGCCGGGCTCGGTCATGATCGGGGCGATCACGTTCACCAACTGGGCGAGACAGGCGACGGTGACGCGGTCCGCGTGCCGCAGCAGGGCGATGAGGAGGGAACCGAAGACGACCGCGTCCAGGACGCTGTAGTTGTCCTCCAGGAGGCGCGGGGCCTCCGCCCAGTCCCGGGTGCCGGAGTTCTCGATCTCGTGCCACTTCGACATGTACCAGACGTTCCACTCGTCGAAGGAGAGGTTGATCTTCTTCTTCGACTTCAGCTTCGCGCCGATGTGGTCGGCGGTGGCGACCACGTTCTCGATGAAGGACTCCATGTCGACGGCGGAGGCGAGGAAGGAGTCGATGTCACCGTCCTCGGGCTGGTAGTAGGCGTGCAGGGAGATGTGGTCGACGAGGTCGTACGTCTCCTCCAGGACCGTCGCCTCCCAGGCGGCGAAGGTCGGCATGGCCTGGCTGGAGGAGCCGCAGGCGACGAGTTCGACGCCCGGGTCGATCTGGCGCATCGCGCGGGCGGTCTCGGCGGCGATCCGGCCGTACTCCTGGGCGGTCTTGTGGCCGGTCTGCCAGGGGCCGTCCATCTCGTTGCCCAGGCACCACAGCCTGATGCCGAAGGGGTCCTTGTCGCCGTGGGAGACACGCAGGTCGGACAGGGCCGTGCCGGCGGGGTGGTTGGCGTACTCCTGGAGTTCGAGGGCCTCGGCGACGCCGCGGGTGCCGAGGTTGAGGGCCATCATGGGCTCGGCCTGGGGGCCGATCTTCTTCAGGAAGGCGATGTACTCGGAGAGGCCGAAGCGGTTGGTCTCGGTGGAGCGCCAGGCGAGGTCGAGGCGGCGGGGGCGGTCCTCGACGGGGCCGACGGAGTCCTCCCACTTGTAGCCGGAGACGAAGTTGCCGCCGGGGTAGCGGACGGCGGTGACGCCGAGTTCGCGGACGAGCTCCAGGACGTCGGTGCGGATGCCGTCCTCGTCGGCGGCGGGGTGGCCGGGCTCGAACACGCCGGTGTAGACGCAGCGGCCGAGGTGTTCCACGAAGGAGCCGAAGAGACGGGGGTTGACCTGGCCGACCTTGAAGGCGGGGTCGAGGGTGAAGCGGGCGGTGGACGTGCTCATGGGTGCCTTTCAGGAGGGGAGTTGCTCGACAACCGGCCAGTCACGCACCCAGCCGAGCCTGTTCAGGCCCAGCTTCGGTGTGCCGTTGTCCTGTGCGTCGTAGTAGTGGTAGGCCAGCCAGTCCTGGCCGTGGGTGCGGAAGACGGACTCGCCTCCCGTGCCGATGTACCTCCCGTGTCCGGCCAGCAGCAGGTCGCCGCCGCCCGCCAGCATCGGTGTGCCGGTGCTGTCGGCGTACGGCCCCGTGACCGTGGTGGATCGTCCGACCCTGATCTTGTACGTGGAGTCCGCTCCGGCACAACAGGTGTCGTAGGAGGCGAAGAGGTAGTAGTAGCGGCCGTGCCGCACGATGGACGGGCCCTCGACGGCGTACGGGGCGTCCGGGCGGGTGGCCAGGTGGTGCACGGCGGCACCGGGGAGTGCCTTGCCGGTGGCGGGGCTGAGCTCGACCATGCGGATGCCGGTCCAGTACGAGCCGAACGACATCCACAGTCTGCCGTCCGCCCGGACGATCGCCGGGTCGATGGCGTTCCAGGAGTCGGTGGTCTCGGAGGTGAGGACCTTGCCGTGGTCGGTCCAGGTGCCGGGGAGGCCGGAAGGGGAGGTGGCCACGCCGATGGCGGAGTGGTTGGTGCCCCAGGACGAGACGGCGTAGTAGAGCCAGTACCGGCCGGCCCGGTAGGAGATGTCGGGCGCCCAGGGGTCCCCGGTGTCGTTGTACTCGTACCACCACGCCGGCGGTTCGGCGAAGGCGTTGCCCGCGTCGGTCCAGTGCCGGAGGTCCTTCGACAGCCGGGCCCCGATGACACCGCCGGTCGAGTAGGCCACGTACCCGCCGGACTTCATCCGGATGACGGTCGGGTCATGGATGATCTGCTGCCCGCTGAGCGGAAGCGGATCGGGATACCCGGTGTCCGCCCGTGCCGACCCCGGCAGCAGTGCGACGAGGGCGGCGGCCAGCACGCCGGCGAGTCTGAGACGCATCGACTGTGACTCCCTGTCTCGGTGACGCCCCATGGGGGCCGGATGCGATCGGTACGACGAGGCGAGGCCGCCGTCGGCCGGGACGTGGCGGTGGCGGGCCCGGGACGACCAGGGGCAGGTGGTCGTCCCGGGTCGGCGGAGAGCCGTGCCCGGCGCGGCGGACACCGCCGGCGCCCAGAGGACGTGCTGGGCGCGCCCCGGTAAGCGGGCGGCCGGGGCGTGACACAGACAGGCGGCGCCCGGCGGCAGAACCCGCGCCGGGCCGTTCCGGGCCCAGGGACCCACCGGCGCGCCACGAAACCGTGGCTGCCCCGCGCACACTCCGGCCGCCGAGGACCAACTCCCGCACCGCCGCCGCCCATTGCGGCCCGCCGGGCCACGGCCGACCGGGAGACCCGAAGGTGGACCGTGGCCCCGGTCGCTGCCCGGAGTTCCGCGCTCCAGGGAGGTCGTCGGGGAGCGGCCGGCCGCCCCGTCGCCGCCTTGTCACTGGCCCGCCAGGCCCGTGTGGGCCACGCCTGCCACGATCTGGCGCTGGAAGAAGACGAAGACGACGATCAGGGGGAGGCCCGCCATGAGGCCGCCGGCCATGAGCTGGGCCCACTGGATGCCGTAGGAGTTCATGACGGTCGCGATGCCGTTCGGCATGGTCATGAGGTCGGGGTTGTTGGTCACCATGTAGGGCCACAGGAAGTTGTTCCAGGAGGCGATGAAGGTGAAGATGCCGACCGCCGCCAGGGAGGGACGGGCCAGCGGGACCACGATCGTGAAGAAGACCCGCCAGCGGCCCGCGCCGTCGATGAAGGCGGCCTCCCCCAGCTCGCGCGGCACGCCCTGGAAGAACTTGTAGAGGATGTAGACCATCGCGGCCGGCGCGCACTGCGGGAGGATCATGCCCCAGTACGTGTCGACCATCCCCATCTGCTGGACCGTGGTGAAGAGGGGTACGCCGAGGACGGCCGGGGAGATCATCAGGCCGGACATCACGATGCCCATCAGCACCCCCTTGCCGCGGAACTCCGTGCGGGCGAAGCCGTATCCGGCGAGTGCGCTGACCGCCAGCACGACGGAGGTGACGCAGACCGACACCACCAGCGAGTTGATGAACCAGTTGGTGATGTTGCCGGTCTCCCACAGGGCCTTCCAGGCCTGGACCGTCCAGACCTCCGGCAGCCAGTGCGGCGGGATCTCGGCCGCCTCCGCCTCGGACTTGAGCGAGGTGAACAGCGCCGCCGCGATCGGTGCGACGAAGACGGCGGAGACGGCGACGCCCAGCAGCGTGAGGACGATCTGGCTGGGCGTCCAGGGCTTGCGGGGACTCTTGCGGACCTGTACGGCGGTGGTCATCGGCCGCTCTCCTCACGGTTGCGCAGCAGCCACATCCGGGCCAGGGCGACGACTGCGATGATCACGAAGAAGACGATGGACATCGCGGAGGCGTAGCCCACGCGGTAGCTGGTGAAGCCCTGTTCGAGGGTGTACTGCACGAAGGAGCGGGTGCTGAGCTCCGGTCCGGGGCCGAAGTCCATCATCACGACGGCCTGGTCGAAGAGTTGCAGCGAGGCGAGGATCTGGAGCGCGATCACCAGCCCGGTGATGTGACGCAGCATCGGCAGCGTGATGTGGACCATGCGGTGCCAGGCGTTGGCACCGTCCAGCTTCGCGGCCTCGTAGAGGTGGCCGGGGATGCCCTGGAGGGCGGCCAGGTACAGCAGGAAGCTGAAACCGACGGTCCACCACAGGGTCTCGATGACGATGGCGAGCATCGCGTACGACTTGTCGGTCAGCCAGGGCGTGTCGAGCCCGAAGGTCTCGTTGACCAGGCCGATGCCCTGGGTGAACAGCCACTGGAACATGTTGGCGGCGACCGTGGAGGGGAGGAGGAAGGGCGCGAAGAAGCACAGCCGCCACAGCCACTTCCCGCGTTCGATGTGGTGGGCGAGCATGGCCAGCAGGAAGGCGAGGACGGTGATGCAGGGGACGACCAGCAGCGTGAAGTACGCGCTGTGGCCGAGCGCGTCCCACATCGCCTGGTCGTGCAGGGCCTCTCGGTAGTTGTCGAGGCCGACGAAGCTCGCGCCCTCGCCGGAGATGTTGGCGTCGGTGAAGCTGAGCCAGACACCGCGCAGCAACGGCCAGATCACGAAGAGCACGAAGAGCGCGAGGAAGGGGGCGACGAACCAGCCGCCGTGCTGGAAACCCTGCCTGCGGCGCACCGTCGCGACGGCGGTCGCGGTCCTGGCGCGGGCCGGGGCGGCGACGGCTCCGGTCGTCATGTGAGCGCCGGCGGACATGTGAGCGCTGGTCGTCATGCGACCGCACCTCCCTGAGCGGCGGTCCTGCCGTCCATCGGGTTCTTGGCGGCGAGGAGTCGGGTGAGGTGTCTCTTCATGGTCTGCGCGACGGACGCCGGCTTGGCGGAGCCCATGGTCGAGGAGACGACGACCGGGCCGAGGTCCTGGGCGAGCACGCCGGTGGAGCCCGCGAACCACACTTTCGGCTCGGTGGCCTGGTGGTCCATGGCGCCGGCGTACTCGTTCTGCGGGGTGAGCTTCTTGTACGCCCCGGTGGACAGCGTCGGTGTGTAGGCGGGGATGTGTCCGCCGGCCGCCCACTGGAGGGCGTGGGTGACGACGTACGCGGCGAGTTCGTGGGCGCCCTCGTTGGTGGCGCCGCCCCGGCCCGCCTGGTGGGGCAGGACGAAGGCGTGCGACTCGGCGTGGGTGGCCGGCCTGCCGAACACGGGCGGCAGCGGGGTCGCGCCGTAGTCCAGTCCGGCGCCGGAGAAGACCGGCACGGACCAGTTGCCCTCCCAGGTGAAGGGGGCGCCGTTGATGAACTGCTCGCCGGTGGGGGCGCCGGGGACGACGTACCCGTCGGTGACGTGGCGGCGGAGGAACTCCAGGACCTGGGTGGCCTTGTCGGGGTCGAAGAGGACCTCGGTGTTGTCGGCGTCGAACCACCGGCCGCCGAGCTGGGTGTAGAAGGCGACGAAGAACCACCACTGGAAGTTCTGGTCGTTGGTCCACAGGCCGATGGTCTGGAGGCCCTTCTTCTGGGCGGCCCTGGCCTTCTTGAGGACGTCGAACCACTCGTCGGTGGAGGTGACCGGGACCATCCGGCCGTCGTCACCGAGCAGTCCCGCCTTCTTGAGCACGTCCTTGCGGTAGAAGCAGAGCTGGACGTGGATGTCGAGAGGGAGGGCGTAGAGCTTGCCGTCGATGACGCCGCGCTTCCACAGCGCGGGGTTGTAGTCCTGCTCCCGTACGCCGTACTTGGCGAGCAGGCCGACGTCCCACGGGTCGAGGAGGCGGCCCGGGGAGAAGCCGGTGACCCGGCCCATGTGCATGACGCCCAGGTCGGGGGCGCGGTTGCCCGCGGCCGCCATGGCGAGTTTGGTGTAGAAGGGGTTGCCCCACTGGAGGGTGGAGTCCTTCACGTCGATGTCCGGGTGGTCCTTGCGGAAGGCGTCCAGCATCGTGATCATGTTGGCGCCGTCGCCGCCGCTGAAGAGGTTCCAGTAGCGCACCCGGGTGTCCGCGCCGGAGGCGAGCGCGTCGGCCCCGGTGCCGAGGGCCGCGAAGCCGAAGCCGGCGGCGACGGTCAGTCCGCCGGCGCCGGCGAGAAGTCGCCTGCGGCTCAGGTCAGGTCGTCCCATTCCCTGCCCTATCTGTTCGAGATCTCGAATTGCGCTCGTAACTTCGAACGGGACCGTAGGCAGGAAGCGCTTTCCAGTCAATGGGTCGCGCAGGAAAAACGAGGGTCCGGTCCACCGGTCGAACACCGGACGAGGACCTGGCACCCGATCGCGTGACGGGGACAGTTCGGGGCGCGTAGTCTCGAACGGCCCGCCCTACGGCGGCGGGAGAGTTCAGGGGGTGGGATGGACATCGCGGGCGCGCGCAGGAGTGCGGCCCGGATCGCCTCGGCGCTGCGGCGCACCCGTGCGACCCCGGCCATGCGCGAACTGGTCTCCGGTCTCAGCGACGCGGTGCGGGCCGCCCCCCGGCCTCCGGCCGACGTGCCCGGGCTGTGCCGGATGCTGTGCCAGGAGATGAGCGCGCGGCGCGGCGGCCGCCCCGTGGACCTGCGCTTCGAACGGTTCCCCGACGAGATCGCGGTGACCGGACTGTGGGTGGAGTTCGAGGACTTCGACCTCGTCATCGTCGAGGAACGAGCCGAGGAGATGCAGCAGTTGGTCATCCTGGGCCATGAGCTGTGGCACCTGCACGCGGGCCACGCCCACCACCACGCGGCCGCCGCGGACGCGCTCGCCGGCCAGCCCGGCTGGGACTCCGTCGCCCTGACCGTCGCCGCCCGCAACGGCTCACGGGAGGCCGACGAGGCCGAGGCGGACGACTTCGGGCACCGGCTGGCGGCCGCCTTCCGGCACCTGGGGCAGGGCCGGGGCCCCGGCGCCTCCCCCGATCCGGTCCAGCGGTCGCTCGGCTACCGGGGACGCGGAGGCGGGGCGCTGTGACACCTCAGCCACTGGCCGGAGGACCGAGCTCCTTCTTCACCGGCCTCTACATCTCCTTCTGGCTGCCGGGCCTGGTCCTGGGCGCGGCCCTGGCGATCAAGCTGCCGAGCATCGTCAAGCTGTGGCGGGACCCCCTGCTGCGCGCCGTCGGCGGCCTGCTGCTGCTCGCCTGCGCGGTGTTCGTCTTCGCGGCCCCGACCACCATCGCCTGGACCAACCGGGTCACCGGTGTCCCCAACATCGCGGCTCCCTGGGTGTACTCCCTGATCACCGCGCTGTCCGCGTCCTGGCTGCTGCTCGTCGTGCACTGGCGCAACGGCCACACCGAGCGCCGCGAGCAGACCCGGCGGGCGACCCGGTGGGTGGTCTCGGTGTACACGGCCGTGGTGGTCGCGCTGTGGGTGCTGTTCGCCCTCGCCGACGTACCGGTGGAGCAGATCCGGGACCTCGACACGTACTACGCCACCACGCCCTTCATGCGCGAGGAGATCCTCCTCTACCTGACCGTGCACACGGCGGCCTGTCTGATCACCGCCCGGCTCATCTGGACCTGGATCCGCGCCGACGGGCTGGACGGCTGGCTGCGCTGGGGCCTGCGGTTCCTGAGCGTCGGCTACGTCACCAACCTGCTGTTCAGCGCGGCCAAGTTCACCGCCATCGCGGCCCGGTGGACCGGGCACGACCTCGACTGGCTCAACACCAACATCGCCCCGTCCGCCGCCTGCATCGGCGCCACCATGGTCGCGACGGGCGTCATCGTCCCGCACGCCGGGCAGTACCTCCAGGAGCGCTGGCTGGTCCGCCGCAGGCGCCGGAACCTCAAGCCGCTGGCCCGGCTGCTGCGGGCGGTACCGGGCCGCCGCGAGCCCCTCGCGCTCCAGGCCACCCCGGAGATCCGGCTCATCCGCCGCGAGACCTACATCCGTGACGCGCTGCTCCAGCTCTCCCGCCACCTCGACCAGGACCTGCGGCGCCGTGCCCTCGACGCCGCCCTCGCGCTCGGCGCCGAATCAGGCCGGGCCCGGGCCCTCGCCGCCGCCGTGACGATCCTGGACGCCGTGGAGACCGGGCGGCACACCTCGGACGGCGACGACACGGCGGCTCTCGACACCGCATACCTGTTGCAGGAGATCCACGCCGTCTCCGCGGCCCTGCGCAGTCCCGACGAGATCACGGCGGTGCGCGAGCGCGCGGCCGTCCCGGCAGAGAGCATGTCCGCGCATGACTGAACGCCCCTCCCCCGCCAGAGTCGCCGTCGTCCTCGGGGGATCCCACACCGGCATGCTCGCGGCGGTGGCCCTGGCCGGGCTCGCCGACCGGGTCGTCGTCGTCGAACGCGACGTGCTGCCCTCGGGGCCCGCGCCCCGCAAGGGACTTCCGCAGGCCCGCCACGTCCACCAGCTGTGGTCCGGCGGGGCGCTCGCCCTGGAGGAACTGCTGCCGGGGGTCACCGAGGGGCTGCGCGCGGCGGGGGCGCACCGGCTGCCGGTGACCACGGACATGGTGGCGCTGTCGCCGCGGGGCTGGTTCCGCCGCTGGAGCGAGTCGCACTTCATGCTGCTGTCCAGCAGGGACCTGCTGGACGCCACGGTCCGTGCCCGGGCACTGGCCGACGACCGGATCGAGCTGCTGGCCGAGACCGAGGTGCTCGGGCTCGACGGCACCCGCGACGCGGTGACCGGCGTCCGGGTCCGGGCGGACGGCGGCGAACGCACTCTGCGGGCCGATCTGGTCATCGACGCGACGGGCCGGGCCTCCAGGACCCCGCAGTGGCTGACCGGGCTCGGCCTGCCCGCCCCGCGGAGCCGGACCGTGGACTCCGGCCTGACCTACGCCAGCCGCCGCTTCCGCGCCCCCGAGGCCGCCCGGGACGGCTACCCCGTCGTCAACGTCCAGCCCGACGCGCGCTCCGGCCTGCCCGGCCGCGGCGGTGTGCTGCTGCCCATCGAGGACGGCCAGTGGCTGGTGACGCTGTACGGCACCCGCGGTGGCGAACCCACCGCCGACACCGCCGACTTCGCCCGGTACGCCCGCGCCGAGCTGCGCCATCCGGTGATCGCCGACCTGGTCGAGGGGGCCGAGCCACTGACGGAGGTGGCCCTCACCCGTACGACGGCCAATCGCCGTCACTTCTACGAGCGGATGCCGGCCTGGCCCGAGAACTTCGCCGTGTTGGGCGACGCCGTCGCCGCCTTCAACCCGGTGTACGGGCACGGCATGTCGGTGGCGGCGCAGGGCGCGGTGGCCCTGCGGGCGGCGGTACGACGGCACGGCTGGGGCGCGCCCGGTCTGTCCCGTCGTATCCAGAAGGCGGTCGCGGGGCCGGTCGGGGCCGCGTGGGACCTGGCGATCGGGCAGGACGTGTTCTACCCGGGCGCCACCGAGGACGGACCGACGCTGCGGGACCGCCTGGTGGCCGCCTACGTCGACCGGTTGATGTACACCGCGACCGGCAACGGGCGGATCGCCCGCCGCGTCACCGACGTCACGTCGCTGGAGCGGCGGGCGGAGGTGCTGCTGGCGCCGGGGGTGCTTTTGGCGGCGGCGGTCGGCCCGTTGAAGCCGGCGCTGACCGGACCGCCGCTGACGGCAGAGGAGTCGAAGAGGGCGGGGCTCGAGTAGTCAGCCCGCGAAGGGCTGTTGCGGTACGCCCTTCCCGGCCCCCGGCACCACGAGCAGGGAGCCCGCGACCGGGTGGGGGGAGCTCAGTCCCACCCGGGCCGTGGTGATGTAGAGGTCGGTCAGGTCCGGGCCGCCGAAGGCGCACGCCGTGACGCGCGGGGTCGGGAGGGTGATCACCCGGTCCAGCTTCCCGTCGGGTGTGTACCGCCGTACCGCGCTCCCGTCCCACAGCGCGACCCACACGCACCCGTCGGCGTCGACCGTGAGCCCGTCCGGGAACCCGACGCCCTCCTCGACGGCGACGAAGGTCCGGCGGCCGGAGATCTGCCCGTCCTCGTGGTCGAAGACGTCGACGCGGCGGGTGGGCGAGTCGACGTAGTACATGAGCCGGCCGTCCGGGCTCCAGCCGGTGCCGTTGCTCACGGCCACGTCGTCCAGGACCGTGCGGTGCGTGCCGTCACCGGTGATCCGGGACAGGGTGCCGCCGCCGGGGGCCTCGTCATAGCGCATGGTGCCGGCCCAGAGGGAGCCGTCGGGGGCCACGGCGGCGTCGTTGGCGCGGCGGCCGGGGACGGGCTCGTGGTGCAGCCAGCGCAAGGTGCCGTCGGGGTCCGTCAGGGCCACGCCGTCCCGCAGGTTGAGGACGAGTCCGCCGCCCGCGCGCGGCTTGACGGCACCGATGTGCTGGTCGAGGACGCGGACCGTGCGGTGCCCGGAGACGGGGTCGTAGCTGTGCAGCCGGGCGCCGAGGATGTCGATCCACAGCAGCCGCTCGCCGTCCCAGGTGGGCCCCTCACCGAGGGTGGCCCCGGCGCGCACGGCGACGTCGTACCGCGTGCTGTGGGTCATCCGACGCTCCGGTGGCCGAGGCGCTCGGACAGCTCGGCGGCGCCCTTGGCGGCGAGCTGCTCCAGCTCGCCGCGGCGGTCGTCGCTCCAGCGGATCATCGGCACCGAGATGGAGAGCGCGGCGACGACCTGCCCGGTGCGGTCGCGGACCGGGGCGGCCACGCAGGAGACGTCCGGGTTGGACTCGCGGTTCTCGACGGCGATACCGCGCTGCCGGATCTCGTCGAGGGCCTCGCGCAGGGCGGCCGGGTCGGTGATGCTGTTGGGCGTCATGGCCGCGAGCGTGCCGTCCTCCGGGATGCGGGAGGCGAGCTGCGGCTCGGGAAGGGAGGCGAGGAGCATCTTGCCGACGGAGGTGCAGTGCGCGGGCAGCCGCCGGCCGGCGGCCGACACCATCCGCACCGCGTGCGTCGAGTCGACCTTGGCGATGTAGATGACGTCGGTGCCCTCCAGGATCGCCACGTGCACGGTCTCGTCGCAGGTCTCGGCGACGGACCGGGCCACCTGCTGTCCCTCGGCGGCGAGGTCGAGCTGCTCGGCGTAGCGGCTGCCGAGCTGGTAGGGCCGTACCCCGAGCCGGTAGCGTCCCGGCTGGCCCGGGACCTGGACGATGTACGACCGGGCGGCGAGAGTGGTGACCAGCTCGTGCACGGTGGTGCGCGGCAGCTGGAGCTTGCGCACGATGTCGGGGGCGGAGAGCGTCCCGTCTCCGTCGAGGAAGAGCTCGAGAATGTCGAGAGCCCGGGTCACGGCAGGTACGAGGCGTCCCACAACCGGCCCCCTCCCTTTGCGTCTAAGAAGTCTGCGTTCGAAATTTCAACAGACGATCGGCATGACGAACACAGGCTAGCGACATGCTGTTTCCTCCGGCAATGGGCAAGGGGGACGTAGACCCACTCCGTGTGCGGCACGTCACACGGGGTCGCTCACGCCAGCTCCCCCCGCAACCGCCGGGCCCGCAGCACCAGCTCGAGTTCGAAGCGGCGGTCCGGGTCGTCTATCTCGTCGCCCCACAGTTCGCGGATCTGGCGCAGGCGGTAGCGGACGGTCTGGGGGTGGACGCCGAGGCGGGCAGCCACCTCGGGGGCCCCGCCGCGGGTCTCCAGCCAGGCGAGCAGGGTCTCCGCGAGGCGGCGGCCGTGGGTGGGGCCGCAGTGGCGCAGGGGGGCCAGGCAGCGCAGGGCCAGGTCGTCGATCAATTCCTCGGGCTGGAGCAGGACCAGGGCCTCGGTGTGCTCGGTGCAGTACAGCACCTCCCCGGTGGGGAGCAGGTCGCGTTCCATCAGGCGTACGGCGGCCTCGGCCCAGCGGAGGGACTTCGCCGCGTCCGCCAGCGGGACCGGGGGGCCGATCGCACCGGCCCAGCCGGTCAGGGCCCGGTGCAGGAGTTCGGGGCGGCCCGCCGCGTCCGGCTCCGGGACGACCATGCGGGGCTGTTCGTAGTCCATGTCCAGCAGGACGCTCTGGCCCACCGCGGGCGGCACCGCCTCGCGGGCCGGGCGGAGCAGGACGCCGACCGCCACCTTCTGCGGGAGGGGCCAGCCGATACGGGCCGCGCGTTCCGTCAGCGCGTCCGCGGGGTCGCCCCGGTGGCGTTCGGCCAGCAGTAACTCCATCAGGCGGCGCTGGAGGCGCAGGCGCTCGCCGGCCTGGCGGGCCGCCGCTTCCGCGTAGCCGCGGACCGACTGGTCGACGAGGCCGTCCAGGTACTCGTAGCCCGCGTCCACCAGCTCGTACATCGCCGGCGGCGGGATCTCGACACGCTGGCCGATGTCGGCGAAACGGCGCCAGGCCAGGCGTACGCCCATGCGGTAGATCGCCTGGAGGGAGTCCAGGCTGCGGCCGTTCAGGCCCTCGCCGCGGCCGAACTCCTGGAAGACCCCCGGGGGGACCGTCGGGCGGCCCTCCGCCGTCTCCAGGTGCTGGACGAAGACCTCGATCGCGCGGCGGATGCCGACCAGTGCCATCGGTTCGCCGGACTCGTCGAGGACCACCGGCAGATGGGGGTACTCGCGGCGGATCTCGCGCAGGATCTCCTCCGCCAGGGCCGGCGCCTCGGACATGGCGATGGCCGCGAAGCGGCGGACCTGGAGGCGGGGGACGTCATGCCAGGCCGAGCGGGTGTTCAGGGCTGCCGGTCGGGCGGCCACGGGTCAACTCCCCTGGTCCGTCTGCTCGTAGGTGACCAGGGGTGTGTTGGGCTGCTCGGGCGTCGCCTCCAGGAGCGCGACGATACCGAGGGCGGCACCGAGGGCGAGCAGCGCGGCGGCCACGACGGTCAGTGCGGCGGCGAGCAGTCTGGACATCGCAGGGGCAGCCTCTCTCGAGCGGCTCGATCCGGTGTCCCACCCAGCGTCCAAGCCCGGCACCCACCCTGCCTGTCGACCCAGTGTCGACATCGCCCTGACAATCCGTCAAGACGTTGACACCCCGTGCCGATACGCCTACGGTCTCCGGCCCATAGAGCGGCCCGAACTCCGTCATCTCACGCCCCAGGAGTGTCCGGATGCGCCGTACAGCCTCTCCAATCTCCCTGATTCTGCTGGGACTCGGCACGTTTCTGCTGGTACTGGCGCCTCTGCTCGCGTGGTACGTGGAACCGCGCGCCGCCGTGAACCCGATCGACATCGACCAGACCGCCGTCTACCGAGGGACCGGCAGCGTCTTCGACACCGAGGAGCTGGAGACGGTTTCCGGGCAGCGGATCACCGTCACCCAGCGGGTGCGCGGCGACGTCGAGGACAGTGAGCGCAGCGGCCGGGCCGCGGTGTGGGACGTGACCACCACCGTCGACACCGACAAGTCGCTGCCGGCCTCCGACCCGCACGACGCCCTGGAGTTCGTCCCGCACCGCTGGGTCATGGACCGCCGGACGACCAGGCCGGTGCACTGCTGCGGCGAGAAGCCGTACATCGAGGGCGAGGCCTATCTGAAGTTCCCCTTCGACGTGCAGCGACGCTCCTACCAGTGGTGGGACAACTCCCTGGGTTCCACGGTGACGTTGCGTTACCAGGGTACGAAGAAGGTTCAGGGGTACACGGGTTACCGGTTCACCGGCACGGTCGCCCCGGCGAAGGTCGGGACGCGGCTCGTGCCGGGCACGATCGTGGACGAACCCGGCCGGCCGCAGGTGCTGGCCGAGGAGTGGTACTCCAACCACGGCATCGAGCTGGTCGTCGACCAGCGCACCGGCCGGGTCGTCTACGCACAGGTGGGTCCGAAGCGCACCCTGCGGGCACCCGGCGCGAAGAAGGACGCCGTGGTCCTGCTGGACAGCCGCAAGATCGCGTTCACCACCGCGACACAGAAGGACGCGGTACGGCTGGCCGAGCGGGACAGCGGACAACTGCGCGCGGTGGGACAGACGTTGCCCATCGGGGCGGCTGTGGCCGGATTCGTGCTGGCTGCCGTGGGGGGCGTTTTGGTGGTACGGGGACGCAGGCGTCCCGAGTCCACCGATATGAGCGGTACGCCCCAGCCGGCTCTCACGAAGTGACTGGACGTCAGCTCTAATAAGGCCCGAAATTGTCACGTACGTGAGTAGCCACGGCGTACGGGTGGGCGAAAACTGTGCCACCCCACCCGAGCACAACCCATCCACACCCCCCTCCTAGGAAGCGCTCAGTCCCCCCACAACCAGTCGGAAGAGATCACTGAGTTCCGCACCCTGAGACGAGTTGGAGCACCCATGCCCCAGCACGTGCCCCACCCGCTGCGCACGTCTCCCCAGGCGTCGCAGTGGCAACCCTCATCGCACAGCCCGCACCACTCCTCGGCGCTCCCCCCACCCCCGCGCCGAATCGTTTTCCTCGCCCATCGCGACCTCGACAACCCGGCCGCCGGCGGCTCCGAGCTCCTCGTCGACCGGCTCGCCGACGGACTGACCCGGCTCGGCCACCAGGTGACCCTCCTGTGCGGTGGGCCGGCCGCCTACCGGGACTACCGTGTCGTGTCGGCGGGCGGCGAGTTCGGGCACTATCTGCGCGCCCGCACGGCCTTCGCCCGCCAGGTGGGCGAGACCGACCTCCTGGTCGAGGTCTGCAACGGCATGCCGTACCTCGCGCCCCTGTGGCACCGCGGCCCCACCCTGTGCCTGGTCAACCACGTGCACACCGACCTGTGGAAGATGCGGTTCGGCGGCCCCCTGGCCCCGGCCGCCCGCATCGGCCGAAGACTCGAACACTGGGCGCTGGCCGGTGCGGCGGCCCGCCACCGGAGTCTGCTGGTCGCCGTGTCCCCCTCGACGGCCCAGGCCCTGCGGGCGATCGGCGTCGAACGGGACCGCATCCGGGTCGTGCACAACGGCGTCGAGGAGCCGGAGCCGTTGGTGCGCCGCTCGCCGGAACCGCTCTTCGTGGCCGTGGGCCGGCTCGTCGAGTACAAGCGGATCGACCTGCTGCTGAGACTGTGGGAGCGGGTACGGCCGGTCACCGGTGGCCGGCTGGTGATCGTCGGCGACGGACCCGAGCGCTCCCGGCTTGAGCAACTCGCCGGTCCCGGCGTGGAGTTCACCGGCCATGTCTCCGAGGCGGAGAAGCACCGCCTGCTGTGCGAGGCGTGGCTGCTGCTCCACCCCTCCGCCGTGGAGGGGTGGGGGCTGGTCGTCACCGAGGCCGCGACCCGCGAGACACCGACGATCGCCTTCGACGTGCCCGGGCTGCGGGACTCCGTCTTGGACGGGAAGACCGGGGTGCTCGCGCGCGGCGAGTCCTCGTTCGCCGCCGCCTGGTGCGCCTTGGCGCTGTCCTCGCACCGGCGGGAGCTGATGGGCAAGGCTGCTCGGGACCGGGCGGCGCAGTTCCGTTGGCACCGGACTGTCAGACAGTTCCGTGCGGTCGCCTCGGAGGCGGTGAGGGGCTGGGGGCCGTGAGCCGGGTGCGGCGTCGTCGTGGCTGGTCGCGCCTGCGCGGCGGCAGCCGCATGTTCAACACCGCCCCGCGTCCCGAGGAGTTCAAGGACCCCTCGTTTCGACGTTCTCTCGCTCTCCTTCGCGCCTTTCGGCACGAGCAGGATGATCCCGACGCCTGCTACTCGCTGCTCGCCCGGGACGCCGTCGACCAGGTCGAGGCCTACGACGGCCCGGTCGCCGGCCGCACGGTCGTGGACGTCGGCGGCGGCAGCGGGTACTTCACCGAGGAGTTCCGCAGACGGGGCGCCGACGCGTTCCTCTTCGAGCCGGACGCCCGGGAGCTGGGGGAGAAACCGCCCGACGCCACCGTGATCGCCGACGGCTACCTGCTTCCGCTGCGGGACGCGGCCGCCGACGTCACCTTCTCCTCCAACGTCCTCGAGCACGTGGCCGATCCGGAGACCTTCCTCAGCGAGCTCGTCCGGGTGACCCGGCCCGGCGGGCTGATCTACGTGTCGTTCACCAACTGGCTGTCCCCGTGGGGCGGCCACGAGTGGGCGCCCTGGCACTACCTGGGTGCCGAGCGGGCCCGCGCCCGCTACCGGCGCCGTACCGGAAAGGCCGCCAAGCACACCCTCGGCGAGAACCTGTTCGCCGTGCACATCGGCCCGACCCTGCGGCAGGTGCGCGCCCGGGACGACGTCACGGTCGTCTCGGCGCGCTCCCGCTACTGGCCCTTCCTCGCGGAGACCGTCGTACGGGCTCCCGGCATCCGCGAGGTCGCCACCTGGAACCTCCTCCTCATCCTCCGGCGGTGTCCACCATGACGACGTCCACGGTCCAGGCCCCTCCACCGGCAGCCGTCCCCACCACCGCGGTCATGTCGGGCCCCCCGGAGGGCCCGCGGTCACGGAGCTGGCTGCTCGGGTTCTGGGCCGTGGTCTTCGTGCTGTTCCTGGCGGTCCACCCGGGCCGGCAGACCTTCGACACCAAGCTGGGCGTCACCACGGACCCGGGCCGGTTCCTCGCCGACCTCGGGCAGCTCTGGCACGATCAGGGCTCCTTCGGCGGCATCCAGGACCAGTACGTCGGCTATCTCTGGCCGATGCTGCCGTTCTACTGGCTGGGCCACGCAATTCAGCTGCCGGTGTGGCTGGTGGAGCGGCTGTGGCTGTCGGTGGTCGTGTCGGTGGCCTTCTGGGGGGCGCTGCGGCTGGCCGAGCGGCTGCGGATCGGCAGCGGGGCGTCCCGGCTGCCGGCCGCCGTCGCGTACGCGCTGTGGCCGACCTTCACCATCGTCGTCGGCTCGACCTCCGCGGCCGCGCTGCCCGGCGCCTTCCTGCCGTGGGTGCTGCTGCCCCTGACGAACGAGCGGTACAACGCCCGGATCGCCGCCCTGCGCTCCGCGCTGATCATCCCGTTCATGGGCGGGGTGAACGCGGCCTCCACGCTGGCCTGTCTGCTCCCGGTCGGGCTGTATCTCCTGTCCCGGCCGCCCGGACCACGGCAGCGCAAGCTGATCGCCTGGTGGGTGCCGGGCGTGATCCTCGCGACGGCCTGGTGGGTGATCCCGCTGCTGCTGCTCGGCCTCTACGGCGAGAACTTCCTGCCGTACGTGGAGAGCGCGCGCACCACGACCGAGACGATGTCGGCTACGGAGGCCCTGCGCGGGGCCGGCAACTGGGTCGCCTATCTGCACCTGGGGGAGGCGTGGCTGCCGGCCGGCTGGACCGTGGCCTCCTCGGTGATCGTGATCCTGTGCTCGGCGTTCGCGGCCGGGCTCGGCCTCGCCGGTCTGGCGCGACGGGACCT
Source organism: Streptomyces sp. NPDC091972 (assembly GCF_044756385.1). Lineage (NCBI taxonomy): Bacteria > Bacillati > Actinomycetota > Actinomycetes > Kitasatosporales > Streptomycetaceae > Streptomyces > Streptomyces sp. NPDC091972. The sequence goes on from NZ_JBIVSV010000002.1 coordinate 116,087, forward strand.
GCCGGAGCGCCGGTGGCTGGTGCTGACCGCGCTGACGGCCGTCCTGGTGCTGCTCGCCGGGTACGGCGGCGCGTTCGGCGCCCCCTTCCACGGGGTGGTGCGGGACTGGCTGGACGGTGGTCTCGCGCCCTTCCGCAACATCTACAAGTTCCAGCCGGGCCTGGCGCTCGCCCTGGTGCTGGGCCTCGCCCATCTGGTCGGCGTGGCCGCCGAGCCGCGCGGGGCGAGAGAGATCAGGGGCCGCCGGTACGCCCCGCTCGTCGCGGCCGTCCTGATCCTGCCCGGGCTGCTGTGGCCGTACCTCAACGGCTCGATCCTGAACCCCGGTTCCTTCCGGGAGCTGCCGAAGTACTGGCACGCCACGGCCGACTGGCTGGAGAAGTACTCCCCCGACTCCCGCGCCCTCGTCGTCCCCGCGACCGCGCACGGCCTCTACACCTGGGGCTCCCCCATCGACCAGCCCCTCGACGTCCTCGCCGAGTCCCGCTGGGCACAGCGCGACTACGTCCCCTTCGGCACCCCCGGCAACCGGCGGGCCACGGACGCGGTCGAGCAGGCGCTGCTGACCGGCGGCGAGATACCGGGTCTCGCCGACTACTTGAGCCGGGCCGGGGTGTACTACGTCGTCGTCCGCAACGACCTGGACCCCGACCAGATCGGCGCGGTGTCGTCCTCGGTGGTCAAACGGGCCCTGGAGCAGTCCGGCTACGAGCGGGTGACGGGTCTGGGGCCGCTCATGACGGGCGGGAGGATCGCGCCCGACACCCCGCTCCAGATCGAGGGGCTGTACCCCCGGCAGCGGGCGGTGGAGATCTACCGCCCGGCGAGCGAGGACGTGCCGCGGCCCGCACAGGCCGGCCTGCTGCCGGTCGCCGACACCGCCCAGGTGTCCGGCGGCCCCGAGTCCCTGCTCCCGCTGGCCGGCGAACTGCGCGGCCGGGCCACGGTGTTGACGGGTGACAACCACCCCGGGCTCGGCACCCCGCCGCTCCAGGTCGTCGGCGACGGACTGCGGCGGGCGGACACCCGCTTCGGGCTCGTCAACGCGAACACGTCCTACACGTACACCAGGGACGAGCGCAATGCCTCCGGGGCCGCCCAGGACGCCGGTGAGAAGCCGCACCAGATCCTGCCGATCACGGGCCGGGCCCACCAGACGGTCGCGGAACTGCGCGGCGCCCGCTCGGTGACGGCCTCCTCGTACGGCAACTGGCTGTTCCACCTGCCGCAGTTCGACCCGGTCAACGCCTTCGACGGCAACCCGGACACCGCCTGGGCGGAGGGCGTCGCGGGCTCGCCGGACGGGCAGTGGCTGCGCATCGGCCTGTCCGACCCCGCGTACGACATGCCCGCGTCGTTCAAGGTCACGCCGTTGCCGCAGGAGAGCGTGCGGTCGGCGGCCACCAAGGTGCGGGTGGAGACCGAGCGGGGCTCGCGGACCAGCTTCCTGCGGGCCGACGGCTCGACGCAGAGCGTCAAGGCCCCGCCCGGAGCGACGAGTTGGATGAAGCTCACGATCGTCGACTCGGTCGCGCGGCGGACCGGTCTCGCCGGAGCCGGGTTCTCCGAGATCGACCTGCCGGACGTGCGGGTGACCCGGCTGCTGAGGCTGCCGGCCGACGCCGACCGCGCGGACTCCGCCGCCGAGGTCGTCTCCCTGCACCGGGTCCCCGACCCGGCCGGGATCTCCCCGACCGGCACGGAGGCCGGCCTGCACCGCCGCTTCACCACGGCGGCCCCCGGCACGTACGCGGTGAAGGCGCACGCGGTGCCGGTGTCCGGGCCGGAGCTCGACAGGCTGCTGTACGAGGTCGCCCCCGACCAGCGCAACCGCATCACCGCGACCGCCGACTCCACGGCCGGCCTCGGCACCGGCCTGTCCGCCCGCAACCTCACCGACGGCGACCTCACGACCGCCTGGATCGCGGGCGACCGCCCCACGATCCACCTGAGCTGGAACGGCAAGCAGCCCGTGTCCGAAGTGGTGCTGGCGGCCGCGGGCGGCCTCTCCACCCGTCCCACCGAGGTGGACATCACCTCGCCCGACGGCGCGACGGTCGCCGGGGTCGACGAGAACGGCGCGGTGCGCTTCCCTGCCATCACGACCGACCGTCTCGACATCACGATCACCAAGACGGCCCCGCTGGTCCTGCACAACCCGGTCGCCGACGAGGACCTCCAGCTCCCGGTGGGACTCACGGAGGCGTACATTCCGGCCCTGGACCAGTACCGGACCCCGCAGCCGAAGCCCGATCGGACGTTCTCCCTGCCGTGCGGCAAGGGCCCGGTGACGGCGATCGACGGAAAGCTGTACCGGACGGCCGTGTCGGGCCGGATCCGCGACCTGACCGAGCGGCGGGCGCTGACGGTGACCCTCTGCCAGTCCGGGCGCTCCGACGCCGAACTGTCCCTGCCCGCCGGTGAGCACGTCGTCGAGGGCGGTGACGCCGGACCGCTCGCCCTGACCGACATCACCCTGACCCGCGGCACGATCACCGAACCGAGCTCCCTGAGCCGCGACTTGAAGATACGGGACTGGCTCGGCGACCGGCGCGAGGTGACCGTGGGGTCGGGCGCCGCCTCGTACCTGACGACGTACGAGAACTACAACGACGGCTGGAAGGCCACCCTGAACGGCGAGTCCCTCACCCCGCTGCGGCTCGACGGCTGGCAGCAGGGCTGGCGGGTCCCGGCAGGGGCGGGCGGCACCGTGAAACTGTCGTACGAGCCCGCGACCGCGTACGACGGCGCGCTGATCGGCAGCGGGGTCGCCCTGCTGGTGCTGGTGGGCCTGGTGCTGTGGCGCGGGCGCTCCCCGAACCCCGACGAGCCGCAGCCGGTGCCTCCGGCGCCGGGGGTGTGGCTCGGGGTGGTGGCGCTCACGCTGGTGGGCGTGGTGATCGCCGGGTGGTTCGCGCTGCTGGTCCCGGCGCTGGCGCTGCTCGCCTCCCGACGGCACGGGCTCCTGGTGCCGATCGCCTTCGTGGCACTGGCAGGGGCGGGCATCGCCGCGGCGGTGGGCGCGGGCGAGCCGGTGGGCGCGTCGGAGGGCGCCTTCGGGCACGCGGCCCAACTGCTCGCGCTGATCGGCCTGTTCGCCGCGCTGGTGAGTGTGCGTGAGCGGGAGGCGCCCGCCGAGTCGGAGGCGCCGACACAGCAGCTGCCGCCGGTCCGAGTGGAGGGGGAAAGGGGCGACCCGGCATGACGACTCCCGCCCGGATCCCGTTCCCGGTGGTCGACGAGGTCTCCCGCCACTGCCTCCAGGAGGAGGAACCGGAGACGGTCCACATCGAGGTGCACCTGCCGGGCCGGCTGGACCGGTCCCGGCTGCGGAAGGCGTTCCTGGAGGCCCTCAACCGCCACCCCCGGATCCTGATGCGGGAGGCCCCGAGGGGCTGGTACCGGCGCCGCTACGAGTGGGAGCTGACGGCGGAGCCGGACGTGGAAGTGGTGTCCTTTCCGCGTCCGGGGCGGGACGCCTTGCGGGACGCGAGGACAAGGGCGTTGGAACAGGCGCCTGCCCTGAGCCTGTCCCCACCGATCCGTCTGGAGGTCGTGGAGGGAGCGGGCCCGGCAGAGGGCAGCGAGGCATCGGACACCGTCGGCCTGCACCGACCCCCTCAGGGGCGCGGGGAACTGCGTGACCAGCCCTCACCGGCCCGCACCCGCGATTCGACCGTCCTCTTCCTCACCATCAACCACACAGCCCTGGACGGCCCCGCCTGCCTGCGCATCCTCGCCACGGCGGCCGAGATCTACGGCGGCAGGGACAACTCCCCCGCCGCGCCCCCCACCCGCCCCCAGGAACCCCCCGCACCCCCCGAGGGCACCCACTCCAACTGGGCCCGTCCAGCCCGCGTAGCGCCCGGCACACCCGAGCACACCCCCGGCAACGGCCTCCTCGTCACCGAACTGCCCCTCCCCCACCGCCCCAAGGGCTCCCCGTACACGGTCAACGACCAGCTCATGGTCACCACCGCCCTGACCATCGCCCACTGGAACAGGGAGCACGGACAGTCCCCCCGCCCCCTGCGCATCACGATGCCCGTGGACGACCGCCCCAGGGACATGACGATGCCGATAGGAAACGGCACCCGGCTGGTGGAAGTCCCGTTCTCCCCGGGCGAGTTGCGGCAGGCGCCGCAGGACATGCCCGACCTCCTGCGCCGCACCGCCCGACGAACCCGCGCCCTCAAATCCCTCAGCCGCCCCCAGCTCGGCCACGGCGCCGGCCTCCTCACCGCCCCCGTCACCCCGGTGGCCTGGCGCGCGGCCCTCACCCGCGGACTGCGCAGGGCGGCCGCACCCTGGACCTCCACCACCCTCCTCAGCAACATCGGCCGCATCCCGTACCCCCTGGACTTCGGCGAGGAGGCGGGCCGCGCCCACGCCGTGTGGTTCTCGGCGCCCGCCCGGATGCCCCGCGGACTCACCGTCACGACCGCCTCCACCGCGGGCCGGCTGCACCTGGCCCTGCGCTGGTCACGGTCCCTGCTCGGGCACGGCGACGGCGCCCACCTGCGGGACCTGTTCGAGCACTACCTGCACACCACGGAGGTGGCCCCGTGAACACCACCGCGCCCCCGCGCCGCGGCGGCCTCAGGGACTTCTACGAGGACCCGGCCGTCCCGGTCGCCTCCGGCACCCCGCGCTCCCTGCGCCAGGCCCGCATGCTCGCCGCCGCCCTCGGCACCGCCGGAACGGCCCCGTGTACCGTCCTGGACATCGGCTGCGGCGACGGCACCGCGGCCGCCACCGCCGCCCCGCTCCTCACCGGCCACCGGATCGTCGGCGTCGACTGGTCCCAGGACGCCCTCAAGCGCGCCCGCGCCAGGCTGCCGTACGCGGTCCGCGGTGAACTGAGCGACTCCGGGCTGCCGTTCCGGGACGCCTCCGTGGACGCCGTGCTGTTCAGCGAGGTCGTCGAGCACCTGGTCGACCCGGACTCGGCGCTGGACGAGATCCGCCGCGTCCTGCGCCCCGGCGGCCATCTCATGCTGTCCACCCCGAACCTGGCCGCCTGGTACAACCGCGGACTGCTGCTGGCCGGTGTCCAGCCGGTGTTCTCGGAGGTGAGCCTGCGGGCCGTCCACGGGCGGCCGGGACGTGAGGTCGTGGGGCATCTGCGGCTGTACACGGCCCGCGCGCTGCGGGAGTTCGTCACGGCGGCCGGCTTCGAGGTCGTACGGCTGGCGGGAGCGCCCTTTCACGGGGTGCCGCGTCCGCTGCGGGCGCTGGACCGGCTGGCGTGTGCCAGACCGTCGATCGCGTCGATCCTGCTGCTGCACGCGCGCAAGACCTAGGGGGCGTGGACCATGTGGTGGGGAGTGGCGGCGGCCCTGTTGGCGAACACCCTCTACAGCGTCGGGTTCGTGCTGGAGAAACGGGCGCTGACCGCCCTGCCCGAGGTGACGATCCGGCAGCCCGCCCGGCTGCTGGGGCTGGTGGTCAGGAGCCCGCTCTGGATCGGCGGCTCGCTGTCGCTGGCCGCCGGGTTCGGGGCGCAGCTCGCGGTCTACCGGACGCTGCCGATCGCGGCCGCGCAGGGCATCTTCGTCTCCGGTCTGGTGCTGCTGGTCCTGCTGTCGGCGCGGCTGCTGGGCGAGGAGACGACCGGCCGGGAGCGGTACGCCCTGGGCGCCATCCTCGTCGCGCTCCTCATGGTCGTGCTGTCCCTGAAGGAGGGCTCGGACCGGGTCAGCCAGGACGCCCCCTACCAGCTCGTCCTGCTGGTGTGCGTGCCGTCGCTCGCGGCGGGCGTGTGGCTGTACGGGTCCGCCGAGCGGCGCACCAGACACCGGCACCGCATGCCGACGACGGGCGTCGAGTACGGCGTGGCGGTCGGCCTGCTGTACGGGGTCAGCTCGCTCGCGATCAAGGGCGTGTCGACCTCTCTGACGACAAGTGACCTCGGCGGCACGGTGGTTGAGCTGTTGCGGTCCCCTTATCCGTATCTCCTTTTGTTCACCGGGCCGTTCGGCCTGGTGATGTCGCAGGCGGCGCTGCAACGCTGCCGGGCGTCGCTGATCGTGCCGGTGTGCACGACGGTGACCTGTCTGTACACCGCGGTGCTGGGCACGCTCTCGTTCGGCGAGTCGCTGCCCCACGACCCGGTGCGGCTCGCGCTGCGCCTCGCGGGCACGGTGCTCGCCGTCGCCGTCCTGCTGAGCATGCCCAAGCACGACCAGGCGCCCCAACCCCCCATCAACAGCAAGGAGTTGACGCCACCATGAATCCCGACGATCCGCTGCTGCAGATCCTGGCATGCCCGCTCGACAAGGGCCCCCTGCACCTCGTACCGCCGGACGAGGCCCTCTACAACCCCCGGCTGCACCGGCGCTACCCGATCGTCGACGGCATCCCGCAGTTGCTGCCGGCCTCCGGCGAGCAGGTCACCGACGACCAGCACGAGGACCTCCTGCGCCGCTGTACCGGGGGTTCCCCCCAGACCCCCGGGACGACCCCATGACCGGGCCGGCCCGCACCTGGGCGGCACGGGTGGCCCCCCATCTGCCCACCCGTCTCGTCGCGGCGGCCGCCCGGGCGGTGTACCCGCGCTTCGAGCCGGAGCTGGCACGGCTGGCCGAGCTGTGCCCGGCGGACTGCCGCACGGCGGTGGACGTGGGCGGCTGGTACGGACCGTGGACGCGCCGGCTGGCCGGGCGGGCGCGGCAGGTGGTGACCGTCGAGCCGGTCCCCCATCTGGCCCGGCTGCTGACCTCGGCGGCCCCGCCGAACGTGCGGGTCGTCCAGGCCGCCGCCGCGGACCGCCCGGGCACCGCCCGGCTGTGGCTGCCGCCCGGCGACGAGGGCGACCGCGGGGTGTCCTCCCTGGTCCGGCGGGACATCCACGGCCGCGCGGTGCACGTCCGCTGCGTCACGCTGGACGAACTGAACCTGAAGGACGTCGACTTCATCAAGATCGACGTGGACGGCAGCGAGCTGGCGGTGCTGCGCGGGGCGACGGGGATCCTCGCGCGTGACCGACCAGCGCTCTTCGTCGAACTGGAGTCCCGGATCCAGCCGGTCGCGCCGGTCGTCACCTATCTCGCCCTCCTCGGCTACGACGGCTGGGTACTGCCCCGCACCACCTGGGTCCCGTTGTCCGGCTTCCCCCTGGAGGCCCACCAGGAGACGGCGTCGTACGTCGTCAGCCAGGGCCTGCTCCGCCGGGTGCTGCCCCTCCTCCGCCGCCCCCGGTACGTCAACTCGGTGCTCTTCCTCCCCGACGGCCGCCGGCCCGGTGTCAGTGCCGTGGGGGACGATGGGGAGCATGCCCTCCGGAAAGCCCCCGGCCAGCCCCTTCACCGTCCATGACTTCCAGCTGGTCCTGCTGCGCCGCATGGCCGACCACAACCCCGGGCCGGTGGAGGACGCCCGGCGCGCGCTGGGCGTGTCGATCGCCGAGATGCGGGAGGCCAACAGGCGCTGGCAGGCGATGGTCCGCTCCCCGCGGGCCCGTGCCGCCGCGTCCCGGTACCGCTCGGTGCTCGGCGCCCCGGAGACCGTCCTGACCCGCGCGGTGGGCGATCTGGAGTGCGAGGCCTGGCTGTGGCCGGTCCCGCTCTGGCCCGACCTCCGCTTCGAGGTCCTCCTCTCCCCGGCCGGCGCGGTCTGGAACGAATGGCTGATCCGCGCGCCGGGTGCCGAGGGCCCCGCCCTGCGCACCCTCGCCGACCTCACCCCCTGGTCGTGCACGGTCGACGAGGCGGCCCGCGCCTTCCCCCCGGCCCGCCCCCTGGAGGGCACGGCCCCGACCCGCTGGGGCCTGGCCTTCACGGCCCCGGACGAGAAGGGCACACGGCATGAGGTGGTCGCCGAGTTCACGTGGGGCCTGCTGCAACGGCTGACCGTCCGCTGAGGGCAGCGCCTCGACATGCCCGCCATGATGCAGGGCGTCAGGCCGCTCTCTCCACCACGTCCGCCACCACGCAGCTGACGTTGTCCGGGCCGCCCGCGGTGTTCGCGGCGTCGACCAGGGCGTGCACGGCCGTGTCCGGGGTGGGGGCGGCGGTGAGCAGGTCGCGGACGGCCGGGTCGGGGACGACGGCGCAGAGGCCGTCGGAGCACAGCAGGTAGCGGTCGCCGGGCTCCGCGTCCCGCAGTCCCAGGTCCGGGGTGCCGGTCGTGAGGGCCTTGAGGAGCAGGGCCCGCTGGGGGTGGGTGACCGCCTCCTCCGCGGTCAGCCGGCCCTCGTCGACCAGTGACTGGACCACCGTGTGGTCGTGGGTGACGCGGAAGAGCTCACCGCCGCGCAGGAGGTAGGCGCGCGAGTCGCCGACGTGGACGAGGGCGAGCCGGGAGCCGGTCCACAGCAGGGCGGTCAGGGTGGTGCCGTTCCCGTCGGCGCCCGCGGTCACGTCCCGCACCGCCCGGCTCGCGCCGTGCACGGCGTCCTCCAGCAGGTCGAGGACGTTCCCGGCCGGGAGTTCGGCGCTGTCGAGGAACCGCAGCGCGGCCACGGCCGCGTTGCTGGCGGGGCCGCCCGCGGGGCCGTAGCCGTCGGCGACCGCGAGGAGGCGGGCACCCGCGTAGGCGGTGTCCTGGTTGGCGGGGCGGACCCGGCCGGGGTCCGAGTGGGCGCAGTAGCGCAGTTCGAGCACGGGGGTGTCCTTCCTCGGTGCTGCCGTCAGCTCGTCGACGAGGAACGCGGCGAGGTCCCGCCGTACGGCCGTCTCCGCCTCGACCCGCGCCCAGTACGCGCGGATCTCTCCGGCGGCAGCGGCGGGCGGGAGCGCGCACACCGTGCGGATGCGGGCCAGCGGCATGCCCAGCCGTCGCAGCCACGCCACCAGCTGGGCCTGTTCGAGCTGGTCCGGGGTGTAGTAGCGGTAGCCCGTGGCCGCGTCGACGCGTGCCGGGCGCAGCAGCTCCAGCTCGTCGTAGAGCCGCAGTGCCTTCGGCGTCAGCCGGCACGCCCGTGCGAAGGCCCCGATCGTGAGCCACTCCATACGGCCTCCTCCGTTCCTCGCCCCGATGGTGGGGCTTCACCGAGGGGGAAGGTAAAGCGGTTGCCGCGGTTGCGTCCGGCGTGGTTAGCCTTCCGGTCGAGCTGTACGGGAGTCGATCCGTACGGGAAAGGAACCCGCCGTGCCCCGAGTCGCCCTCGTCACCTACGACCCCCGGCCCGAGCCCAGCAAGGACGCCGACCTGCCCGTCCTGACGGCCGCGCTCCGCGAGGCCGGGGCCGACGCCCGGGCCGTGTTCTGGGACGACGCCGACGTCGACTGGGCCGGCTACGACCTGGCCGTCATCCGGTCCACCTGGGACTACAGCTGGCGGGCCGCCGAGTTCGTGGCGTGGGCGGAGCGCTGCGCCAAGCTGACGCGGCTCGCCAATCCGGCGGAGGTCGTGCGCTGGAACACCGACAAGCGGTACCTCGGGGAGCTCGCGGAGGCGGGGGTCCCGGTCGTGCCGACCCGCTATCTCGCCCCCGGCGACCCGGCGGACCTGCCCGACGACCACGAGTACGTCGTCAAGCCCACGTCCGGGGCGGGCGCCCGGTACGCGGCGCGGTACACCCCGGAGCAGCACGAGCGTGCCGTACGGCATCTGGAGCGCATGCACGCCGAGGGGCTGACGGCGATGGTGCAGCCGTACATGCGGGGCATCGACGCGGGCGGTGAGCGGGCGTTGCAGTTCTTCGGCGGCCGGCTGCTGCACGCGAGCCGCAAGCGGGCCGTGCTCGCTCCCGGTACGTCCTTCGACGCGGAGAAGGTCGCCCACCCGGGCCTGGAGCCCTGGACCCCGACCGCGGCCGAACACGCCGTCGCCGAGCGCGCCCTGGCCGCCGTCCCGGACGCGCCGGAGCTGCTGTACGCGCGCGTGGACCTCGTCGACGGGGAGGACGGGCAGCCGCGGGTCATGGAACTGGAACTGGTCGAACCGAACCTCTTCCTGTTCCTGCACCCGCGGTCGCTGGGGCCGGTGGTGGAGGCGGTGCTGCGGGCCGCGCGGTAGCGCGGTCCCCGGTGCGGCTGGTGTGGTGTTGTCCCGGGCCTCGGAGCCTCCTCGCGAGAAACAGGTGAAGCGTGACCTCTCTCTTCCCGGCCCTCAGGGGCGCCTCGGCGGACCGGCCCGCCCTGCGGTTCGGCGACCGCTCACTCAGCTACGCGCGACTCGCCGCCGCGACCGGCACCCTGGCGGCCCGTCTCGCGCGGTACGACCGGGTGGCCGTGTGGGCGACGCCGGAACTGGAGACCGCGGTGGCCGTGGTGGCGGCGCTGGAGGCCGGAGTCGCGGCGGTGCCTCTCAACCCGAAGTCCGGCGGCAAGGAGCTGGGGCACATCCTGGACGACAGCGCCCCGGGCCTGCTGCTCGCCGCACCCGGTGCCGAACTCCCCTCGGCCGTGGGTGATGTGGAGCGCCTGGACATCGACGTGCACGGCACCGGCGGCCCCGCCCCCGAGAGCGCGGCACGGGACGGCGACCCCGCCCTCGTCGTCTACACCTCCGGCACCACGGGCCCCCCGAAGGGGGCGGTGCTCCCCCGCCGGGCCGTGGCCGGCACCCTGGACGCCCTCGCCGACGCCTGGCAGTGGACGTCACAGGACGTCCTCGTGCACGGCCTGCCCCTCTTCCACGTGCACGGTCTGGTGCTGGGGGTCCTCGGCCCGCTCCGCCGCGGCGGCTCGGTCCGTCACCTCGGCCGCTTCAGCACGGACGGGGTGGCCCGCGAGCTGAACGCCGGCGCGACCATGCTGTTCGGTGTCCCCACGATGTACCACCGGATCGCCGAAACCCTGTCGGAGGACCCGGAGTTGGTGAAGGCGCTGGCCGGGGCCCGGCTCCTCGTCTCCGGTTCGGCGGCGCTGCCCGTGCACGACCACGAGCGCATCGCGGCCGCGACCGGGCGCCGGGTCGTCGAGCGCTACGGCATGACGGAGACCCTCATGAACACCAGCGTGCGCGCGGACGGCGAGCCGCGCGCCGGGACGGTGGGCGTACCGCTGCCGGGCGTGGAGCTGCGGCTGGTGGAGGAGGACGGGTCGCCGATCACGTCGTACGACGGCGAGACGGTGGGCGAGATCCAGGTGCGCGGCCCCAACCTGTTCACCGAGTACCTCAACCGGCCGGAGGCGACGGCGGCCGCGTTCACGGCGGACGGCTGGTTCCGTACGGGGGACATGGCGGTCCGGGACCCCGACGGGTACGTCCGGATCGTCGGCCGGAAGGCCACCGACCTCATCAAGAGCGGGGGCTACAAGATCGGGGCGGGTGAGATCGAGAACGCGCTGCTGGAGCATCCGGGCGTACGGGAGGCGGCGGTGACCGGGGAGCCGGACCCGGACCTGGGCGAGCGGATCGTGGCCTGGATCGTCCCGGCGGACGCCCAATCCCCTCCGTCGCTGGAGGAGTTGGCCGACCACGTGGCCGGCCGCCTGGCCCCGCACAAGCGCCCGCGGGTCGTCCACCACCTCGACTCCCTGCCCCGCAACGACATGGGGAAGATCATGAAGCGGGCACTGCATGGCTGAGCGCCTGTCCGCACGCGAGACGGTCGCGCTGCTCACCGACGACTTCTCCGAGATCCCGTACCCCGAGCGGCGGTCGAGGCCCGACGGCCCGCTCGCCTGGCAGGGCTACGACGCCTCGCGCGCCCGGGCGGCCGAGCGCACCGGCGAGCAGGAGTCGGTCGTCTGCGGCACCGCGCACGTCGAGGGCGTGCGAGCCGTCCTGATCGCCTTCGAGTTCGGCTTCCTCGGCGGCTCGCTGGGCGAACGCACCGGCGACCGGCTGGAGGCGGCGTACCGGTACGCCCGGGAACACCGCCTCCCCGTCGTGCCGTTGGTGGCCACGGGCGGCAGCCGGATGCAGGAGGGCATGCTCGCCCTGTCCCAACTCCAGCGGGTGGCACGGGAGTCGGCCCTGACCCGGGCGGCGGGCCTGCCCCAGATCGCGGTCCTGCGCGACCCCACCACGGGCGGCGGCTGGGCCACCCTGGGCGCGGGGGCCGACGTGGTCCTCGCCCTGCCGGGGGCACAGGTCGGCTTCGCGGGCTCCCGGGTCCGTCCGCCGGACGCGGACCCGGCGGCGTACACGGCGGAGGCGCAGGTGGCGGCGGGCGCGGCGGACGCGGTCGTACGGCCGCACGAGCTGCGGAGGACGCTGGGGCGGTGGCTGCGGCTGCTGGCCCGGCCGTCGGGCGCACCCGGCGACGGCCCGTCCGCCGAATCAACACCCGAACCCGCCCCCGTCCCGGCCCCGCTCGGCACGACCGACCTGCCCGCCACCGGGTGGGACGCGGTCCGCCGGGCCCGTTCCCCCGAACGGCCGCGCGCGCATGCCTACCTGGACGCCTACTTCACCCACCGCCTCGCGGTGTCCGGCGACCGCTGCGGCGGCACCGACCCGGGCATGCTGTGCGGCTTCGGCGAGCACCGGGGCCGCACCATCGCCTACGCCGCCCAGACCGGCACGGCGACCCGCCCCGCCGGGTACCGCACCGCCACCCGTCTGATCCGCCTCGCGGACCGTCTCGGCATCCCGGTGCTCACGCTGGTGGACACCCCGGGCGCGGCCAACGACGCGGAGGCCGAGCGCGCGGGCGCGGGCGCGGCGATCGCCGACCTGTTCACCACGGTCGCCGCCGCCCGCACCCCGATCACCACCCTGCTCATCGGCGAGGGCGGCTCCGGGGGCGCCCTGGCCCTGGCGGCGCCGGGAAGCACGTACGCCACTGCGGACAGCTACTTCTCCGTGATCGCGCCGGAACTGGCGGCGGCGATCCTGAAGCGCGCGCCGGAGGAGGTGGAGGCGACGGCGGAGGACCTGCGGATCAGGCCGCAGGACCTGGCGGAGCTCGGGGTGGTCGCACGTCCCGGTGACGGGGACGGTCCCCGGCACCCCTGATCCGGCCTCATGCGGCCTTGTGCGGAGTTCACTCGGGGCTCCGGGACAAAACCCCCCATTCAGCCGCGCCCCGCCCGGCCCCCCAGGAAAGGCGGCCCCTCTCCCGCCCCCGCACGATGCCACTAAGCCCCGCCACCCGGCGCGGCCCCACGGTCTGTGTTCTCGGGAGGACCTGCCATGACCGCCAGTCTGGAGCAGCTGCGCCGCTGCCACTTCGCCGTCGACCTGGGCGCGGCGCGGACGCGGGTCTACGTGAAGGGGGCCGGGCTCGTCGTCGACCAGCCGTCGGCCGCCGCCGTGAACACCCGTACCGGCGCGCTGATCGCGGTCGGCGAGTTCGCCGAGAAGATGACGGGCCGCACCCCCGACTACATCCGCGTCGTCCGGCCCGTCTCCGGCGGCACCGTCGTCGACATCGAGATGGCCCAGCGCATGCTGCGCCATCTGCTCGGCGACAGGATCCGCCGCAACCTGCGCCGCAAGCCCCGGCTGCGGGCCGCCGCCTGCACCCCGCACGACGCCGACCCGCTGGCCCGCCGCGCCGCCATCGAGACCCTCGTCGGACTCGGGGCACGGCGCGTGGAGCTCGTGGACACCCTCATCGCCGCCGCCGTGGGCTGCGGACTGCCCGTCGAGCGGGCCGAGGCCACCATGATCATGGTGTGCGGGGCGGCCGCCACCCAGGTCGCCGTGCTCTCCCTCGGGTCGATCGTGACCGCCGAGCGCATCCCGGTCGGCGGCGAGGCCGTCGACCACGCGATCGTGCAGCACCTGCGTCACGAGCACGAGCTGATGCTGCCCAGCCAGTCCGTACGGCCGCTCCAGCTCGCCCTCTCCGGCAACGGCCTCACCCCGCAGGGCCCCGCCTCCACCGAGATCCACGGACGGGACGTCGCCACCGGCCTCGCCCGTTCCGTGCGGGTCGACACCGCCGCCGTGCGGGACGCGATCGAGACCCCGCTGACCGCCGTGCTCGACGGCATTGGCCGGGTGCTGCGCAACTGCCCGCCCGACCTCGTGGCCGACCTCGCCGACCGCGGGATCATGATGGTCGGCGGCTCCGCCCTGCTCCCCGGGCTCGACCAGATGCTGCGGCAGGCCACCGGGATGCCGGTGCACATCGCCGAACGGCCCGACGTGTGCGCCGTACAGGGACTGGGGCACATGCTGGAGGGCAAGATCGAGCCGCTGTCACTGAACCCGCTGGCCACCTGAGGGACAGCTCGTCTCGCCGGGGGCGGCGGCGGTGAGGCCCGCGTCAGACCATCTCGGGCACCCGGGCCCCTCCCTCGGGGTGGAACCGCTCCAGCCGCCGCGGCGGCACGATGCTCGGCAGCAGCATCTCCCACATGAGGGTGGTCTCCTCGGTCAGGTCGGCCCGCCCGCTGAGGACCTGGGAGCTGAGCTGCAGTCCGGTCCAGGAGCCGACGATCAGCCGGGCCACCCGTCCGGGGTCGAGGTCGGCCTTGACGTCCCCGCGCTGCTGGGCCCGGACGAGGCACTCCCGGAAGAGCTCGATCCACCGGGTGTACGGCTCGCTGACCGGGCCCGCCTTGGAGCTCCGGTCGACGACCAGCCGGATGCCCGCCCGCACCCGGACGTCCTCGACCAGTCGCCGGGCCATGGCGTGCACGATGTCGATGACGGTCTGCATCCCCGGTCTCCCCGGGTCCGTGACCGACTCCAGGGCGGAGAGCTGCTCGTCGACGAGGGCCTGGGCCAGCTCCTCCTTGGAGCCGAAGTGGAAGTAGAGCGCGCCCTTCGTCACCCCGGCCTCCTTGAGGATGTCCCCGAGCGACGTCCCGTGGTACCCCTCGGCCTCGAAGGCGCGGGCCGCTCCGTCGAGGATGGCCGACCGGGTGGCCTCCGCGCGTTCCTGCCTGACCATGCGCCCACCCCTGACCGTGTCACGACGAGCCCTCGCGATCAGTCTGCCTTCCCGATCAACGAAGAAACCAACCGACTGGTACTTTTCCCGGCCCCTCAGGGAAACACCGCGCCGGCCACGGGGGTTCGGACGGCGGTCAGGACCGGGTGGAGGGTCGTCGGCGCGCCCGCCGGGCGGGGAGGGGGTCGCACGCTCCGACTCCCGGCACCGCGAGCCGTGAACCACGCGCGGTCGGGCGCGGTCGGGCCGGGCGGCCACCGTCCGGCGAGACCGGTGTGAGCGGGTGCGCCCCTGTGTGCTCCCCGCCGACGGGCGCTACGGTGGAGTATCCGACGGCTGTGGGAGGCTCTCTCGTGACGAGCGGAACCGCGACGACCCGACAGGCCGGAACCTCCTCCTCCGTGACCGCACCGGCTCTCACCTCCGTCACCCGGATCGGCGTGACGGGACACCGCAGCATCCCGGGCCCGGTCCTGCCGGGCGTGCGGGCGGAGATGCGCAGACAGCTCGGCGGCGCCCTGGAGGCCCTCTCCTGTCTCGCGGCCGGCGCCGACCAGCTCTTCGCGGACATCGCCCTGGACAGCGGCGTTCCGGTGACGGCGGTGATCCCGGGCATGGACTACGAGGCCCACCTCGACGACGACGCGGCCCGCGCCGGGTACCGCAGGATCCTGGGCGCCTGCGCGAACCGGGTCGAGCTGCCGCCCGAACCGACGCACGAGGAGGCGTACTTCGCGGCGGGCCGCTGGATCGTCGACCACTGCGACCGCCTGGTCGCCGTGTGGGACGGGCGCCCGGCCCGGGGGCTCGGGGGCACCGCCGACGTCGTGGCCTACGCGCGCAGGACGCAGGTCCCGGTCACCGTTCTGTGGGAGCCGGACGTCCACCGCGAGCCGTGAGCGCCGACACCCGGGGCGATACGGAGGTCTGAGCCACCGTCACCGTGATGGCACAGCGGCATGAGCGACAGCCACCGGGTGGCACAGCGGCCTGAGCGACAATCACGTCGGCCGCTAGGCAGTCTGAACGACCGTCACCCTGGCGTCAGCCGGCCTGAGCTCCCGTCAACCGCCGAACCGACCGAGCCAGTCCGAGTGCTGCGGCGACACCAGCCGTTCCGCCTCCGCCACCGCGCGGGCCCACCGGTCCTCGGTCACCGTCGTGCTCATCTCCACCCGCAGGGTCTCCAGATCCTGCTCGACCAGCGAATGGGCGTAGGTCAGCGGCCGGTGCCTGCGCACCTCCTGCCAGGCCACGCCGGCCGCCGCGGACGCGCTGAACACCCCGGTCAGGTCCCAGCCGCCGAGCATCCCGGCCGCCCGGAGCACGGCGGCGAGCAGGGCCAGCAGGGTCAGCACGGCGGTCACCGACGACCACCGCACGGAGGCGCGGTGGGCCTGCGCGGCACGCCGCCGGTACCAGGCGTGCTGCTCCAGTAATCGCTCACGCAGATAGACGTCCCGCCGCACCGGGAAGGGCTTCGCCCGCATCTGCCGCATCACCGGCGTGATCTGGCCCTCGCCGCGGGTGTGGACGCCGTTCCTGGAGTCCTCCCAGCCCACCTTGCGCATCTCCCGGAGCCGCTCCTCGACCCGTTCCGCGAACAGCGCGTCCGCGTTGGCCACTCGGGAGTGGAAGACACCGCCGTGCACCATGTACTGCCACGCCAGGGACTTGAGCATCTCGGCGACGGCACGATGGGCCTGCCAGCGTGCGCGGGCCCGCCGACGCGTGGTGCGCAGACCGATGCCGATGGTCAGGGCGTACAGCAGCGCGGCCAGGAACGCGGGGACGTGACTGTCCAGGCGTTCGGCCAGCATGGCCGAGGTGGTAGCTGCCAGCAGGACGATCAACTGGGCGCGGACGGCACGGAAGGATTCACTCTGATGGGTGATCGCGAGTTGATCGTTAACGCGGAAGAGCGGGGGGAGGTCGTCGTCGTTCCATGTGACACCCGGCCCCGGAACACCGACCCTCATGGCCCACCCCCGACAACAGGCTCGCTGGGACATCCGAGTATGGGCGCGTACGCGCCCCCTAGCCATGCTCCGGAGCCCTTCGGCTGGGGTATCGTCCGCCTAAAACCGGGTTGTCTCTGTCTCATGGTTCGATTTCCGACACCGGGCCTCAGGTCTTTTGGGCCGGGGACACGCCGGTCCCCACGGAAGGAGACATCAGACAGATGAAGGCTCAGACGGTCACGGAACGCGCGACGGCCGCCGGTTCCGCTCCCCACGGTCAGCACACCCCGCTGGGTGCGATCGGCTCCACCGCCACGACGAAGGCCGCTGACCGGGTCACGGGTGGTCCGGGAAGGCGTCCGACGACGTTCGACTCGGCGCTGTAGGACGGACGTCCGGCCGCGACCGCGCGCGCCGTCCACGACGACGTGCGCGGTCGGTGCGCCGGACACGCCCGGATGCCACAACACACCTGTGCGGTATCCCAATTGGCCGATAGTTGGCGTGCGGGGGTGACGCGGCGCGGTAGCGTGTGCTAAGTGACCGTTTCCACGGGGGACCACCCACTTCAGCAACTCGTCCTGAAGATCCACAGTCGGTGCGATCTGGCGTGCGACCACTGCTATGTGTACGAGCACGCGGACAAGAGCTGGAAGACCCGCCCGATCGTGATCGGCGAGGACACGGTCCGTCGGACGGCGGCCCGGTTCGCCGCGTACGCGCGCGACCACGGTCTCTCCTCCGTGACCGTCATCCTGCACGGCGGCGAGCCCCTGCTGGCCGGTCCCGCCCGACTCCGCTCCATCTGCGCCGAGTTCAGCTCCGCTCTCGAAGGCGTCGCCGAGCTGGAGCTGAAGATCCACACCAACGGCATGCAGCTCAGCCGCCGCCACCTGGACGTCTTCCGGGAGTACGGCGTCCTGGTGAGCGTCTCGCTGGACGGCGACCGGGCCGCCAACGACCGGCACCGGCTCGACCGCAGGTACCGGAGCAGCTACCAGCGCGTGCTGCGCGCGATCGACCTGCTGCGCACCGAGGAGTACCGGCACCTGTTCGGCGGACTGCTCTGCACGGTGGACGTGGCGAACGACCCCGTCGTCGTGCACGACACCCTGTCGGCCCTCGCGCCGCCCCGCATCGACTACCTGCTGCCGCACTCCACCTGGGACACCCCGCCGCCGCGCGGTACCTCCGGGTCGGCGACGCCGTACGCCGACTGGCTGCTCGCCGTGTTCGACCGCTGGACGGAGCAGGGGCGCAAGGTACGGGTGCGGACCTTCGACTCGGTGCTCAGCACCCTGCGCGGCGGGCCCAGCCTGACCGAGGCCATGGGACTGGCCCCCTCGGACCTGGCCGTCGTGGAGACGGACGGCTCCTTCGAGCAGGTGGACTCGCTCAAGACGGCCTACGACGGCGCGCCCGCCACGGGATACCACGTCGACCACCACACGTTCGAGCAAGTGGCCCGGCATCCCGGCGTCCAGGCCCGGCAGCGCGGTCTGCTCGGGCTCTCGGAGACCTGCCGTGCGTGCCCGGTGGTGGAGTCCTGCGGCGGCGGCCTCTACGCCCACCGCTACAGCAGCGAACGCGAGTTCGACAACCCGTCGGTGTTCTGCGCCGATCTCCGCGCTCTCGTCGACGGGATCGCCGAGCGGATCACCGACCGCTCCCTCTCGCCCGCCGTCCTCGACCCCGAGGCCCTGCGGTTCGCCCGGCAGGAGCTGGACCGCACCCTCCTCGCCTACGCCAACGAGCGGCTGGCCGGGCACCCCGACTGGGACGCGACCTGGCTGGCCCTGCTCAGGCTGGACGCGGACCGGACCGGCGCGGAACACCTCAACCGGGTGCTGTCCCACCCCTACCTGCGGGCCGCCCTGCGGCACGCCGAGGCCGCCCACGTCACCGCGGCCCGCTTCGCCCGGGTCGCCGTGGCGGCGGCCGTCCACGCGCACGCCCCGCTGCGGCTCGCCTGGGAACAGCCGGACCGGGAGCTGCACCTGCCGACCCTCGGCACCCTGACCCTGCCCGCGCCGGGGCGGGTGGCGGCCGAGGTGAGCACACGGGGTCTCGACGTCCGTACCGAGGACGGGACGCGTCTCACCGTCGGCGACCAACCCAACGACACCTGGAGGCCGTTGACGGTGCTGAAGGTGGCCGCCGCCGAGCCGCTGCTCATCGACGACGCGGACCCGCGCCGTGCGGTCTACCCGGCTCCCGTCACCGGCCCGCTGGACCCGGACGAACTGGCCGCGTTCCGCGAGCGGTTGCGGACGGCCTACGAGCTGAGGGCGGAGCAGGACCCCGGGGCGGACGACGACCGCAACGCCCTGCGCGTGGACGCCGTCACCCCGCTCGTCGCCGGGGCCGGGGTGCGGCTCGCCGTCGACGGCCTGGGCGGGCTCGGGGTCGCCGTCGACTTCGAACCAGACGCGTTCGTACGGGAGTTGCCGCGGCTCGGGCGCCGGGCCCGGCTGGCCGCCCTGCGCGCGACGACCGATCTGCACGTGCCGGGCAACCAGGCGGGTCGACTGCTCACAGAGGCGGTCGAGGGACTGGGTGACGTGGCCTACTGGGGCCAGGAAACCCCGGAGGGCCGCCGGTCCCTGGCCCGGGCCGGCCGCGCCCTGGCCGCGCTGGGCGAACTGCCCGACCGCGATCTCACCGAGAGCGGCGAGGTGCTGGCCGCGGAACTGCGCGCGGAGTGGACGACGATCGCGGGGCAACCGTGACGGAGACGGTCACCCAGGGGGGCGCGCCCCCCTCGGCCGACGAGCCGCCCCGCCAACCCGCCGACCGCTGCGGCGGATCGCCAACCGATGCGAGCGCCGGCCACCCAGGCCCGTCAGCGCCCCGCCTGGAGACCAGCCGCCCCGGCACCCGTCCTTCCGCACCCGACACCGGGCACCCCGGCTCACGGTCTGCCGGCCGGCACCTCGGGCGTCCGGGCTCCTCTCCCGCCGATCCGACCAGTGGCCGCCAACTGGACGCCCTCCTGGCCGAGTTACCGATCCGCCCCGACGCCCCTCTCATGGTCCACGCCTCCCTGAGCGGCACCGGCCTCTCCCCCACCCGGGTCCGGGACGCGCTGCTCGACGCGCTCGGTCCGCGCGGCACCCTCGTCGTACCCGCCTTCACGCCCGAGAACTCGGACAGCTCCCGCGCCCACCGGGCCCTCGTCGCGCACCTGAGCGCCGCGGAGGCCGCGGAGTTCCGCGCGTCGATGCTCCCCTTCGAGCCGGACGCCACGCCCTGCCCGTCGATGGGCGCGCTGGCCGAGTGCGTACGGACCACTCCGGGAGCCGTGCGCAGCGCCCACCCGCAGACCTCGCTGGCCGCGCTCGGCGCCAGGGCGGGCGAGTTGCTCGCCGGGCACGACCCGCACTGCCACCTCGGCGAGCGTTCACCCCTCGCCAAGCTGTACGACGCGGATGCCCAAGTGCTGTTGCTACGAGTGGGGTTCGAGGTGTGCAGCGCCTTCCACCTCGCCGAGTACCGCATGACCCCGCGACCGCCCCTGCGGCAGTACCGCTGCGTTCTGGGCGACAAGGGGAACTGGGTCACCTACGAGGATCTGACCTTGGACGACGGTGACTTCGCGGAGGCCGGCGCGCGGCTTCCGGATGAACTCCTCACGCGGCGGAAATGGTCCGGAAGACCGGTCACGCTGTTCGGAATGCGGGCCGCCGTCGACGACGTACGCGATCAACTGTCCAGATCTCGTCTCCGGAATGACGTGAAATAAGCGATCCGTCAGGCCTTCCGGTCGGGCACATTGTTCTTCCGGTTCCAGGTGGCTCCGGCTACGGGGTCACCGACGCGCAGGGGGGCGTGTTGGACACACCTGACGGGGAGTGGGGGCAGGCCCCGGCCGAGGGGCAGCCCTATTTCTTCCTCAGCTACGCCCACACCCCGCCGTGGGGATCGGGCGGCGGCGACCCCGACCACTGGGTGCACCAGCTCTACCGCGACCTGTGCAACCACATCATGGCCCTGACCGACCTGCCCGCCGGGGCCGAAGTCGGCTTCATAGACCGGGAGATGGGCTCCGGGGTCGGCTGGCCGCGCAAGCTCAGCGAGAACCTCGCCCGCTGCCGCGTCTTCGTGCCGCTGCTGTCACCGCGCTACTTCACCAGCGAGATGTGCGGCCGGGAGCTGTACGCGTTCAACGAGCGCCTCCTGCACGCCAAGGCCGCCGGCGGACGCGAGGTGTCCGCGATCGTCCCGGCCCTGTGGACGCGCGTCGACTTCCAGCAACTGCCCGACTCCATACGCCACATCCACCTGGACCGCACGACCTTCGGCGACCGTTACGCCACCAACGGCTTCTACGGGCTCATCAAGCTCAGCCGGCTGCGCGACGAGTACGAGGAGACCGTCCTCACCCTCGCCCAGCGCATCGTCCAGGTCGCCGAGGAGTCACCGCTGCCACCCGGCCGGCTGCGCGACTACGAGTCCACCCCGAGCGCGTTCCGGCCGCGCGGCGAGGAACCCCGGCACATCCACCTGACGGTGGCCGCGCCCACCCTCGACAGCGTGCCCGAGGACCGGGACCCGCGCCCGTACGGCGAGGACCCGCTGGACTGGAACCCGTACCACTCCGAGTCGACCCGCCCGCTGCCCGCCCTGGCGGAGGAGCTGATCCGCTCGCTGGACTACCGGCCCACGGTCTCCTCCTTCGACGACGAGGACACCGAGGGCCCGCTCTCCGCCGGCGAGGAGGGCGGCAAGACGGGCCGCCCGCGCATCCTGCTCGTCGACCGGTGGACGCTGACGGACGAGGAACGACGGCGCAGGCTCAAGGCGTTCGACGCGCAGGCCCAGCCGTGGGTGAGCGCGGTCGTCCCCTGGAACCGCGCCGACCTCCAGTGCCACAGCGACGAGGGGCAGCGCCTGACCATGGAGTTCGAGCGCACCCTGCCCCTGCTGCTGGAACGCGGCAGGCGCACCGACTGCCGTACCGCGGTCAACGGGGTCCCCACCCTCAAGGCGTTCACCGACGTGCTGCCCGCCGTCGTGGCGCACACCACCCGGCAGTACCTGAAACACGCGGAGGCCCATCCGCCGCCGGGTCCGCACGTGCCCAGGCCCCGTCTGCTGGGCCCCATCCGGCCGCCGTACCCCGAAGGCGGACCCGACCACGGAGGAGAAGCATGACGGGCCCGCGCGACGGACGAGTGATCACGTTCTATTCGTACAAAGGCGGCACGGGACGCACCATGGCGCTGGCCAACACCGCCTGGATCCTGGCCGCCAACGGCAAACGGGTGCTCGCCGTCGACTGGGACCTGGAGGCGCCGGGCCTGCACCGCTTCTTCCACCCGTTCCTCGACCCCAAGGCGCTGTCCGCGACCCCGGGCGTCATCAACATCATCCAGGACTACGCCTGGGCCGCGACCACCGGGACCCAGCGCCCCGACGACTGGCACCTGTCCTACGCCCAGGTCGAGCAGCACGCCGTCTCCATCCGCCCCGAACGCTTCGACCTGCACTTCCCCGAGGGCGGCTCCCTGGACTTCCTGTCCGCGGGCCGCCAGGACCGGGCCTACTCGGCGGCGGTCACCTCGTTCGAGTGGGACAACTTCTACGAACGCCTCGGCGGCGGCACCTTCCTCAGGGCCCTGCGGGCCAGCATGAAGGCGACGTACGACTACGTCCTGATCGACAGCCGCACCGGCCTGTCGGACAACGCCGACATCTGCACCATGGAGATGCCGGACGTCCTGGTGGACTGCTTCACGCTGAGCGACCAGGCGCTGGAGGGCGCCGCGGTCGTCGCCCGCAGTGTCGAGGAGGGCTACCGGCCGCGCCGGATACGGGTGCTGCCGGTGCCGATGCGCATCGACGAGGGCGAGAAGGAGAAGGTCGACGCGGGCCGCGCGCTGGCCCGGATGCGGTTCGAGGGGCTGCCCAAGGGAGCGGACGGCCGGCCGCTGAGCCAGGAGGAGCTCAGCGCCTACTGGGGCAACGTCGAGATCCCGTACCGCCCCTACTACGCTTACGAGGAGACGCTCGCCACCGTCGGGGACGAGAGCGGCATCGCCAACTCGCTGCTGTCCGCGTTCGAGCGGCTCACCGCCGTCATCTCCGACCGCGAGGTCACCTCGCTGCCGCAGATCCCCGAACCGGTCCGGCTGCGCTGCCGGGACGCCTACCTCAGGCGCCGGCCGCTGACCAGTGTGGCCGACGTCGTGGTCGCGTACGCGGCGGAGAAGCGGATGTGGGCCGACTGGGTCGAGTACCTGCTGAAGCGGGCGGGCTGCGAGGTCACCCTGCACGAGATCTCCACCGGCCCGGTCGAGCCGGCGGAGAGCACCGCCCACACCGTGGTGCTGCTGTCGAAGACCTTCCAGGAGTCCCGGTACGCCGACTCCGTGTGGCGGGCCATCGGTGAGCGGCCTGCGGACGGCGCGCGGGGCTCGGTGGTGCCGCTGCGCGTCGAGGAGGTCCCGCTCCCGGAACCTTGCACCGACCTGCACCGGCTCGACGAGACGGAGTGCGTGGCCGCGCTCCAGCGTGCCCTGGAACTGCCGTTGCAGCAGGCGGAGAGCAGCCCGACGGCCCCCCGCTTCCCCGGCATCACCCCGGGCATCTGGAACGCGCCCCAGCGCAACACGACCTTCACCGGCCGGGCCCCGATCATGGACCGGATCCGCACCCAGCTCGGCGAGCTGTCCGGGCCGCCGCAGCCGCAGGCGCTGTTCGGGCTGGGCGGGGTGGGCAAGACCCAGCTGGCCATCGAGTACGTGCACCGGTTCATGGCCGACTACGACCTGGTGTGGTGGATGTCCGCCGAGCACGTCGACGACGTGGTCGCCTCGCTCGCCGAACTCGCCCCGCTGATAGGCGCCACGGGCACCGAGGAGGACATGACGAAGGCCAGCCAGGAAGCCGTGCAGCGGCTGTCCCGGGGCCTGCCGACCAAACGCTGGATCCTGGTCTTCGACAACGCCGGCGACCCCGCGGAGCTGGCCCGCTACTTCCCCACCGGGGACGGCGGCCACATCCTCGTCACCTCCCGCAACCAGGCCTGGTCGCAGCACGGCGCCTCCCAGCAGATCGACGTCTTCGAGCGCAAGGAGAGCATCGAGCACCTGACCCGGCGCACCGAGGGCGGACTGACGGCCGAGGACGCCGACCGGGTGGCGGAGGCCGTCGGCGACCTGCCGCTGGCGGTCGAGCAGGCGGCGGCCTGGCTGGCCGAGACCGCCACCCCGATCGAGGACTACCTGCGGCAACTGGCCCGGCAGACCACCGAGGTCCTGGACCTCAACCAGCCGCCCGACTACCCGCGCACCGTCGCGGCGACCTGGAACGTCTCCATCGAGCAGCTGGAGAAACGCTCACCGGCGGCGGTACGGCTGCTCCAGCTGTGCGCCTTCCTCGCCCCCGAGCCGATCTCCCAGCAGTTGCTGTACAGCAAGGAGATGATCACGGCACTCAAGCCGTACGACCCCTCCCTCCAGGAGAGTCTGCTGCTCGGCCGGGTCATCCGGGAGATCGGCCGGTTCGCGCTCGCCAAGGTCGACCAGAAGACCAACAGCCTCCAGGTGCACCGGCTGGTGCAGGCCGTGATCCGCTCCCAGATGCCCGAGGAGAAGCAGCGGGAGGCCCGGCACGTCGTGCACACCGTCCTGGCGGGCGCCCGGCCCGACGGCGACGAACCCATCGACGACCCGACCACCTGGCCCCGCTTCGCCGTCATCTGGCCGCACCTGGCCGCCTCCGACGCCCGCAACTGCCGTGAGGCCGACACCCGCCGGCTGCTCATCGACCGGGTCCGCTACCAGTGGAAGCGCGGTGACTTCCTCGCCGCGCGGCGCCTCGCGGAGGACCTGCTCCAGCACTGGAGGCCGGTGCTCGGGGAGGACGACGTCTACTACCTCTACCTGCGCTTCCACCTCGCCAACGTGCTGCGCTCGCAAGGGCGTTACGTGGAGGCCCGGGAGATAGGGGAGGACCTGCTGGAGCGGCAGCGCCGGGAACTGGGCGAGCAGCACCCGCACACGTACGCCACCATGTCCGCGCTCTCCAGCGACCTGGCCGCCCTCGGCGAGTACACCAAGGCCGTCGAGCTGGCCAAGGAGGCGCACACCGGCTTCAGCGAGATCTTCCACGAGTCGCACCGGCGCACCCTCAGCGCGGCCAACAACCTCGCCCTCGCGCTGCGGATGGTGGGCAACTACGGCGAGGCCCGCGGCATCGACCAGGACACCCTCGACCGGCGCATGGCCGTCCTCGGTCCCGACCACCCGTACACGCTGGCCTCGGCCGAACGCCTCGGCCGGGACCTGCGGGAGGTCGGCCGGTACGCGGAGTCCGTGTCGATCCTGTCGCGCACGTACGCGGCCCACAAACGGATCCTGACCGTGGAGTTCCCCGGCACGCTGCGCTGCGCCAAGTCCCTGGCGGTGTCGCTGCGCCGCAACGGGCAGCTGGAGGACGCCCGGCGGCTGACCGAGGCGACCCGCAAGCGGTACAAGGACCAGTACGCGGCCCCGACCCCCGACTCGCTGGCCTGCGAACTGAACCTGGCGGCCGACCTGTTCGCGGCCGACGAACGGGACCGGGCCCGCGAGGTGGCCAGGGACGTGCTCGCCGAGTACATGAAGGTGCCGGGCGAGGCCCACCCGTACACCCAGGCGGCCCTGAACAACCTGGGGATCTTCCACTGGGGCTGCGGGGACCTGGACGAGGCGGAGGCGGTGTTCCTGAAGGTGCTGCCCCGCATGGCGGAGGTGCTGGGCGAGCACCATCCGCACGCCGTGTTCTGCAGCGTGAACTACGCCAACGTCCTCTACGACCAGGGCCGTTACGAGGAGGCGCGGGAACGGGACGAGGCCGCGCTGCCGGTGCTGCGCGGGACCCTCGGCGGCCACCACCCCGAGACGCTCGCCGTGGTCACCAACCTGGGGCTCACCGTGCGCGCCCTGGGCCGGGAGAGCGAGGCCCGGGCCCTGCGGGAGGAGGCGATGGCGGAACTGCGCCTGCTGCTCGGCGAGGACAACGGCATCACCCTCCTGGCCGGCCGGGAACGGCGGATCTACCGGGATCTGGAGCCCCTGTCGGTGTGAGCGGGGGCTGGGCGGCGCCGCCCGTCGGGGTGCCCGCACGGGCAGACGCGGACACTCCGCCTCGTAGTGAATCCGCACGCCCGCCCGTCAGTTCGCGCGGGCGTCGGTGAGCAGCCAGTCCAGTACGGCGGGCAGGGCGCGCAGCGCGGCGAAGTGGGCCGAGGTGGGTTCCAGGACGGCCGTGGCGCGGGGGATGCGGTCGGCGAGCCACGAGGCGTGCGAGGCCGGGGAGAACACGTCGTCCTTGCCGTGCCACAGCAGCACCGGCACCTTGATCCGGGCCGGGTCGAAACCCCAGGAGGCGGTGAGGGCGAGCGCGTCGTCGATCCAGCCGTACGGTGAAGTACGCAGCGCCTCGCGGTAGTTGCGCAGCAGCATCGAGCGGATGGTGTTGTCCGAGACGATCAGCCGGTCGTCGGCGGTGAGGTCCTCGCGCAGTTCCTCCAGCAGCCGCGCCGGGTTGCTGCGGATGGCGGCGGAGCGCGGGATGATCCCGGCGGCGAACCGCTCGGGGTCGGAGGCGGCCGTGCTCAGGGCGGCGACGTTGGACGGCGCCATTCCGGCGTACCAGTCCAGGCCCTCGGCGTCGCGCGGCGCCCAGCCCACCATCGCCGCCGCCCTGGTGACCCGGTCGGGCAGCAGCGCGGCGCAGGCCAGGGCGTGCGGGGCGCCGGCGGACCGGCCGGCCACCGCGAACCGGTCCAGTCCGAGGGCGTCGGCGACTTCGGCGACGTCCTGGGCCACGTCCGCCACCCGGCGGCGCGGCATCCGGTCCGAACCGCCGTACCCGGGGCGGTCGTAGCTGATGAGGCGGGCGCCGCGCTGGTGGAGGAACATCGAGCGGGGTTTGGGTCCCACCCGGCTGCCCGGCATGCCGTGCAGGAGGAACACGGGGCGTCCGTGCGGATCCCCCGAGACCTCCACCCGTAACCGTCGTCCGTCCGCCGTGCGCACATGGTCGGGCACCGCCGCGCTCCCCCCCACACCCGAGGCCTTGACCGGGCCACGCTGCCCGAACCTTGCCCACGCGGGCGTACGGCGAAACGAATGCGCAGGTCAAAGGGGGACCGGGGCGGGGCGGACCGGCGCAGTTCGGCCATCGCGGCGAGGTCCGCCCGGGCCTCGGGAACCGGCGGCCGGGGCGCGCGGCCCTCAGAGGGCGAACCAGCAGCGGACCGTCGTGCCGTCCGGCCCGGTGTGCACCCGTACGAGGTCGGCGACGAGGTTGACCATCAGCAGGCCGCGGCCGCCCAGCTGGTCCCGGGCCGGCGGGCGGCGGCCGGCCAGCGGGTCCGCGAGGTGCCCCCGGTCGCGGACCTCGCACACCACGTACCCGTCCTCGGCCCACACCCGCAGCAGCCCCGAACCGCCGCCGTGCACCACGCTGTTGGTGGTCAGCTCGGCGACGGCCAGCGCCAGGTCGTCGAGCCGGGACCGCACGAGCCCGAACCGCTCGGCCGCGTCGGACGCAAAGTGCCGGACGTCGCCGAGCACATCGGCGAAGAAGGCGTGGGCGACCGCGTCCGCTGCCGGGGGCAGCGGGGCGTTGCAGCGGGCGTGCACGCCCTCGGCGTCGTACCGTCGGCTTGGCTCCTCGCGTCCGGAACCGGCGTCGACGACCACGGGGTGGGTGGCGTAGGCGTCGTCGACGGCCTGCGGGTCGAGGCGTCCGGTGTCGTAGGGGCACAGGACGGTGACGGCGCGGCCCCGGAAGGCGGTGTTGATCAGCGCCTCGTGCTGGACGCAGGCGGGGTACTCGACGGGCGAGCGGCCGGCCCAGACCGGTTCGCCGACGATCCGCACCCGGGTGTCCGGCGGCTGGGCGTCGGCGAAGGCGCGCAGCACCCCCGGGATGATCCGGCCGGGGTTGCGTCCGGCCTCCCGCATGTCGAGGAAGCGCACGGCCTTCTCGGCGCCGAGCTCCGCCTTCAGCAGCCGCAGGTTCTCGGTGGGCACGGCCACGGCCACCGGTTCGCCGGCCGCGAGCGCCTTGTGCACGAACGGCACCACTCCGGCGAGGTACTCCCGCTCGTCGCGGTAGAAGAGCGCGGGATGCACGAACGGATCCGTGGTCCCGGCGGCGGCGATGTTCACGGCGTCACCGCCTGTCCGCGCGCCGGAGGGCGGCGATGTGCCGCCCGGTACCGGATCCTCACTGCGACTCCCCACTGCCGACCCGACTCAGGCCCTTCCGATACGTCTCCCTTTTTGGAACGTCTCCTGTCGCCACTTGGACCAGACCGCGTCTACCCCCGGAGTGCGCCCGTCACGCCCCGGCGGCCCTGGTGTACTCCCCCACGGGCCGGGCAGGCGCATCCCAGCACCGGCGGATCCGCACAGCCATGCCCGGAGCGGGATCCGGCGGCTATCGGTGACTCAACGTCGTGACGACTGTGGGGAGCAGCGAGGCGGACATGAGGTCAGCGACGCACACATCACTCGCGGGGCGGCTGAACACCCTGACCGTCGACGGCGGCGTGGACGGGGACGGGGCCGTGCTCCGGCCCCGCGGCGATCTGGTGCACGGCTGTGCGGACACCCTGGCCAGGAGTCTGGCCCGACTGCCGGACGGCGTCCACCGGGTGGACCTGGACATGTCCGGCGTGGCCTTCATGGACACGGCGGGACTGCAGTTCCTGGAGGTCCTCGACACCTGGGCCCGCCGCCGTCGCGCACGGGTGTCGGCGACCGGCTGGACCGAACAGCCGCGCCGGGTCCTGGAGACGGCCGGTCTGGATCCCGACGATCCGCTGCACGGCCCCGGGACGCGCCGGGAGACCGTGCCCTCCGTCGTGGTCCTGGAGCGCACCCAGCAGCTCGACAAGCTGCGCACGGAGGTCGAGCAGCTCCGGCGGGCGATCGCCAGCCGCCCGGTCATCGACCAGGCGCGCGGGGTCCTGATGGCCACCCACGCCTGCTCCCCTGACCAGGCGTGGGACGTGCTGCGGGAGGCCTCCCAGCTCTCCAACACCAAGCTGCGCACGGTCGCCGCGGTGGTCGCGGCCGGTGCCGGGGGCGGTGGCCCGGTGCCGTCGCCCGAGCTGCGCCGGGCGCTGCGGACGGCGATCGACCGCTGTCTGAACTGACCGGCGGCCGGGCGGACCCGGGTCAGTACGGCAGCAGCCGCCCCGACGGGGTCCTGCGGTCGATCTCGGGCGGCCGGGTGTCACGGGAGGACGAGGGCCGGCGGCTCACGCGAACGCGGATCTGGCGGTTCATGGCGCCCTCCTCGGGCCTTGGCTGCTGTTCCCCGACACGGACCAGCCTCGTCCCCGAGTCCCGCCCGCACATCGTGCCCATGGAGGCACCTGTCCTGCCTCCCCGGGACGACCGCACCACCTCCCGCTACTCCCGGGGGAGGAGAACTACCCCCGAGAACGCCCGATCAAGCCTTGGCCGGCAGGACGCGCAGGAACACCGCCCCGCGCGCGAGGCGCACACTGGAGGGACGCGGCCGCCGGAAGCCGGTCCCCCGCGCTCCCGTGGGCGGGTTCGCGGGGGCCGGGCACACGCATCGTCAGGAGGGGCCATGCGCACAGGCACAGCTCCGGACGCGCCCGCGCCCCGAGCCGCACGGTGGCTCGCGGCCGTACCGTCCTTCCTGCGCCCCCTGGTGCGCCCCCGCCCCCGCCCCCGTCACCGCCGCCCGGTCCCCGTCCGCCCGTCGCGGCCGGACCAACTGCGGGCGCTCCTCGCGGTGCTGGACGAGGCCGTGGCCGCGCAGGGGCCGGCCGACGAGGCGGTGGCCGCGTGCGGCGAGCCCGGCCCGGTGCCGCGCGGGACGGCACGGGACTGCGGGTTGCAGAGCATCGGACTGCACCGGCTGCGCGCCCGGTTGCAGGACCTCGGGACCACCGACCCGGACCTGCTGGCGGCGCAGGCCCGCGCGGCCCGGCTGCTCGCCTACGACCTGTGGATGCTGCGTGCCTCGATGAACCTGGCCTTCGCCGACCGTCCCGTCGCCCGCACCGAGGCGGCCCGGCTGGGCCTCAACGGTCTGGGCCGCCCCGCGGACGACCTGCGCCGGCTGCGCGACACCCTGCGCGCGGAGCTGCCCGAGGGGTGAGCCCGGTCGGCCGACGTCCGCACGGCCCGGGCGACGGGATCCGGCGGCGGCTGATCCCCGGGAGTCACCTGCCGGGGTCGAGCCGGTGGGCGAGGTCCTGCGCGGTGTCGCGGGTGAGGTCGCCGTAGAAGGGTCCGACGATCTCGAGGCGGCCGCCGGTGACCGCGGCGCTCACGTAGGGGGTGCCCCAGAGCTTGCCGTCGACGACGATGGCGAACCCGTTGCGCGGGACCGGAGCCGTCGCGAGCGAGCCGGTGAGGGCGGCGAAGCTCTTCCGGTCGGCCTCGTCGAGGCTCACCTCGACCAGCCAGGTGCCGTCGGTGTCGCTCTTCACGGCCTTGGCGGAGGCGACCTCCACGCCGGTCATGCCCGTGGTCCGGTCGACCCGGACGCAGTACGTGGGATGGTCGGCGCTCGCGTGCACGGTCCAGCCGCCGCTGCCGGGGGCGCACGGCCTCTGGTCGGCGGAGGTGACCGGCAGCAGGGAGACCAGGGCCGCCTTCCCGGTGCCGTCCCCGCCCCCGGGCAGCACCTGTGCGGGGGAGGACGTCCCGTCCGCGACGGCCGCCCAGGCGGTGGCGACCGCGGCCGCGGCGACGAGGCCGATCCCGGCGCGGGCCAGCCGCTGTCGCCGCCGGGCGATCCGCAACGCGTCGTCGGCCAGACCGGCCAGACGGGCACCGGCGTCGCCGCCGCTCTCCCGGACGTGGGCGTGCAGGGCGTCGTGCAGCGGGTGTGCGGTCGAGTCGTTCATGCGACGCCCCTTCCGGAGACGGTGGAGGAGGCGCCCGACGGTCCCGCCCCGGCCAGAGCGGTGCGGAGGGAGGCGAGGGCCTTGTGGGTCTGGCTGCGGACGGTCCCCTGGGCGACACCCAGGATCGCGGCGATCTCGGCGTCCGGCCGGTCCTCGAAGTAGCGCAGCACGATCACCGCCCGCTGGCGCTTGGGCAGCCGCCGCAGCGCTGCCATGATGTCCTGCCGCTGGGCCACGGTGTCGGCCCAGTCGGCGGCCTGCGCGGACGGCCGGTCCGGCAGGGTGTCGGTGACCGTCTCCCGTCCCCAGCTGAGCAGGCGGAAGCGGTCCACCTGGGCGTGGTAGAGCGCCCGGCGCACATAGATCTCCGGCTGCTCCCGGTCGCGCAGCCTCGACCAGCGCCGGGCGGTGGCGGCGAGCGCGGTCTGGAGCAGGTCCCGGCCCTGCTCCCAGTCCCCGGTCAGCAGGTAGGCCGTGTGCAGCAGCGATCTCGACCGCGCCGCCACGAACTCGCGGAACTGGCGTTCCTCGTCGGCGTTCAATGCGCCCTCCCTCGTTCCCCCGTAAAGACGGGTGGGGAGGGCGGTTCGACTGCCCTGCCGGCCGGACTTTCTCTCGGGCGGGCCGCCGCTCCGGCCCTTCCACGGCCGCGGGGCCACGACGCGGGCGTCGGACGCCTGCGCCGTGGCCCCGGGCCCGCTCGGGAGGGCCGGCGGCCGGTTCAGAGGATGCGGTACGGTCCCCAGCCGGTGCCCGCCTGGTAGCGGATGCCGAGGGTGTCCATGCCGGTCTTCCCGGTGCCGGGGTAGACCCACAGCGTGTTGTCGGAGGCCTGACGGGACAGCACGTCGGTGCGCCCGTCACCGTTGTAGTCCCCGGTGCGCAGGGCGTTCTGGGTCTGCCAGCTCCGGCCGACCTGATAGCGGGCACCGAAGGCGCCGCTCACCCGTCCGGTGCCGGGGTAGACCCACAGCGTGCCGTCGGACGCCTGACGGGACA
Source organism: Streptomyces sp. NPDC091972 (assembly GCF_044756385.1). Classification (NCBI taxonomy): domain Bacteria; kingdom Bacillati; phylum Actinomycetota; class Actinomycetes; order Kitasatosporales; family Streptomycetaceae; genus Streptomyces; species Streptomyces sp. NPDC091972. The sequence continues at coordinate 147,678 of NZ_JBIVSV010000002.1, forward strand.
GCACGTCGGGGCGCCCGTCGTTGTCGAGGTCGCCGGTGGTGATGAAGTCCATGCTCTTCCACCCGGTGCCGACCTGGTAGCGGGTGCCGAGGGTCTCCATGCCGGTCTTCCCGGTGCCCGGGTAGACCCACAGCGTGCCGTCGGAAGCCTGCCGGGTCAGTACGTCGGTGAGCCCGTCGGTGTTGAAGTCCCCGGTGCGGGTGACGTCCTGGGTCTGCCAGCTCCGGCCGACCTGGTAGCGGGTGGCGAAGGTCTCCATGCCGGTCTTCCCGGTGCCCGGGTAGACCCACAGCGTGCCGTCCGAGGCCTGGCGGGACAGGAGGTCGCCGAGGCCGTCGTTGTTGAGGTCCCCGACGGTGACGGCGTTCTGGCTGCCCCAACCGGTACCGGCCTGGAAGCGGGTGCCGAAGGTGCTGCCCGTCGCGTTCCCGGTGCCGGGGTAGACCCACAGGATGCCGTCGTCCTTGATGGCCACGAGGTCGGCCTTGCCGTCGCCGGTGACGTCGTCGGGGTCGCGGGAGAGGGCGTGGGAGACCCAGGCGCCGATGTCGTCGACGCGGGTGTCGACGGCGCCTGTGCGGGTCTCGGTGGGGTCGATGCCGAGGCATCCGCCCTGCCAGGAACGGGAGTTGACGGCGACGAGTTCGGTGGTGCCGTTGACGGTGCGCAGGGCGGGGCCGCCGGCGTCGCCCTTGCAGACGGTCGCGGTGTCGGAGCCGTTCAGGTCCACCGTCGTGGCCGCGGTGGCGGCGACAGTGAAGGTGCCGGTGTGCAGCTTGTCGGGCACCCACTCGGTCTTCGTGCGTCCGAACCCGGCCTTCACCAGCTCCTCGCCCGCGGCGGCGGGCGTCGTCGCCAGCCGGACGGGCGTGATGCCGGGGTCGGTGATCTTCGCGGCGAGCTTGACGAGCACCAGGTCCCGGTCGGCGTGGGGCACGAGCCGGATGGCCGGCAGGACGCTGCCGCCGGTCTGGCTCAGGTCGGTGCGGCCGACGGTGACGGTGGTGGCGACGGCGGGCTTACCCTCGGCGGGTCTGCCGTCCGTGGTGAAGCAGCTGGCCGCGGTCAGGACCCACTGCGGGTCGACGAGGGTGCCGGTGCAGGCGCTCTGCTCACCGACGTTGATCTTCGCCACGTAGGTCAACTGCGCCGGGGCGTCGGTGCCGTTGAGCGCGGTGGCGGTGGGTGAGCCCAGCGCGAAGGGGGCCGCGACCAGCGCGGCGGCCGACACGGTGAGACGGAGGCTTCTGGAGAGGTACGTCAACGTGGGTTCCTAGTCACGAGGGCCGCGCGCCCGGTGGGCGCCGGACCGCGGGGCGGTGGGCATGTCGGGATCGACCTGGGTTACTTGGTGGACCTGATCTCGACGAGCATGTGGTCGCGGCCCTCCGGGTCCGCGGCCTCACCGACCGGCGTCCAGGAGTTCTTGAGGACGTCGAACGACTTCTCCTCGGTGCCCACGGTCATGTCGACCGCGGTCGTGTAGTCGTTGCCCTTGATCGCGTAGACCGCGGGGATCTCCAGGGTCAGCCAGCCGGAGCTGCCCACCACCTTGAAGCAGATCTTGTCCGCCTTGTCGCGGGCCATGATCTCCAGCAGACCGGTCCCGCTCGCGCAGTCGGCCAGGGTGATGTGCCCGTCGCCGCGCTTGAGGAGGATCTTCTTCTCGGCCAGGATCTTGTCCGCCAGCGGGTAGCCGAAGTCCTCCACCGCGTAGCCGGGGGTCTCCCCCGCGACCAGCGCGGTGGGGTTCGCCTCCTGCGAGGACCCGCCGGGAATGCCCGTGGTCGCCGTGATCCACGCCAGGGCGCCGACTGCGGCCGCACCCAGTGCGCGCACCGCGAGCCGCCCGCGCTGCGACCGCGCGGACATTCTGCCGTTTTTCTTCATTGCATCCCCAAGTTCATCGCCGACGGCCGGATGGGCGTCACCGGGGTCGAATTCGGGCGCACGGGATGCGATATCGACATCGCTCCGCCGGGTATGCCCCAACTCCCCTGGAAAGCAGCCCCCTTACCCCTCGAAGCGAGAGGTCCCCCGTCTCGGTAATCGTCATCCGCTTTGCCATACCAACATGAAGCGACTTCCAGGTCGAGTGCCGAGAACCGCACATAAAGCGACATTCCGCATCGGCAATCGGTGATCCGCGTCACACGAGGTAAAGGTTGTACGGGAGGTTGTGGAGGATCTGTAAATGCTCTCCGATCAACAGTCAGAAGTCCGGAATTCAACCGTAGTTGTCGAGCGGGACCGCACAACTGGTCCCTTTTTCCTGACCGGTTGATATGGTCCGGGGCGACAAGAAACGCTGTCTGTACGCCACTTCACAGCTCATGACCATTCATCCCACGGGCATGTCGGAAATGTGCTCACCCATGAGATCCGACATGTCCGTTCAACAACTCACGGGGACACATCACTTATGCAGACCGTTTTCTGGAGCCGGCGCCGCGTGCTCGGCGCACTCGCCGCCACCACCGCCCTGGCCTCCGCACCCTCGGTGCTCCTCCCCCCGGCCGCCGCCGCGGCGGAGGGTACGGCGCCCGACCCGGTCCCGCTGCCGGACACCGAGCGGGCGAAGGTCGTCAAGGCCTGGATATCGGGCGGAAAGGGCGTCAAGGCCGCGGCCGCCGCCGCCCTTTCCGGCTCCGACAGCGAGATCCAGACCTTCCTGACCGAGACCCTGCCGGTCCAGACGGTGCAGGACAACCGCGTCGCCATCGTCAGCAGCCTGGACCGCGCGGGCAAGGGCCTGCGCCGTGCAGCGGTCGCCGCTCTCGACAGCGGTGACGCCGCCATCGCCGAGTTCCTGGCGGGCGGCTTCAAACCCGCCATCCTCGAGGACCTCCAGGTGGCCACCTCCATCGTGTCGGCCACCGGCGACAAGGCGGTCCAGCGAGACGCCACCGCCGCCCTGAACACCGGCACCCAGCCGACCCTCATCACGTTCCTCACCGACAAGCAGTACGACGCGCGCCTGGAGGACGCCCGGGTCCAGGTCTCCGCCATGCTGACGCAGGCCGGCCCCGAGGTGCAGAAGTACGCCGACCGCGCTCTCAGCGGCACCGCGTCCGACGTGGAGTGGTTCATCGAGACCGGGCAGCACATAGCCCGGGCCCGGGACCAGGAGTCGGCGACGATCGAGGAGCTCGTCGCCGTCGTCGTACGGGAGGGCAAGCGCGCCGAGCGGGAGACGAACCTCGCCGTCGAGGCCTCCGCGCGCGCCCAGACCGCGGCCGAGAAGGCGAAGGAGGCGGCGGAGAAGGCCGCCGCCGAGGCATCCGCCGCCAAGGAGGACGTGCAGAAGTCCGGGGCGGCGGCCCGCAAGGCGGCGTCCGCCGCGAGGGGCGCGGCGGACGCCGCCCGCAACGCCATCAACGCCTCGAACGCCGCGGTGCAGGCGTCCCGCCGCGCCTCCTGGGCCGCCACCGGTGCCGCCCAGGCCGCCGCGAACGCCGGCAGCGCCGCGGCCCGCGCCTACAACGCCGCGATCGGTGCCTCCAAGGACGCCGGCAAGGCCGAGGCCGCCAAGAACGCGGCGGTCGCCGCCCGCAACGCCGCGGCGAAGGCGCGCACGGCGGCCAAGGCCGCCGACCAGGCCGCCATCGCCGGAACCAAGGCCGCCGCCGCCGGTTCCGCGGCCGCCTCCGCCGCACGCAACGCGGCCGCCGCCGCGAACGCCTCCGCCCAGGCCGGTGCCGCCGCCGGCGCCGCCCAGTCGGAGGCCGCGGAGGCCAAGCGCCAGGCCGCGATCGCCTCCGCCGCCGCGAACCGGGCCACCAACGCCGCCTCCACCGCCCAGGCCCTCGCCGCGTCCGCGGCCACGGCCGCCCGCACCGCCCGGGACGCGGCCAACTCCGCGGCGGACCACGCCGACAAGGCGGCGGCCGCCGCCGAGGAGGCCGTACGGAACGCGGGCAAGGCCGTCGACTACGCCAACAGGTCCACCGCCCACGCGGCGGCCGCCGTACTGGCCGCCAACACCGCCACCAAGGCCGTCTCGGACGCCATCCTGGTGGAGCAGAACGCGCGGAAGGCCGAGGCGGAGACCCTCGAACAGGACAAACTCCAGGCCATCGAGGAGGTCCGGCTGCTCGCCGAGATCGAGTCGAAGGAACTGACCACCTATCAGAACAAGGTGGCCCAGGCCCAGCAGACCGATCAGGCCACCAAGGACCTGATCGCCAAGGCCGAACAGGCGCTGGCGGCGGGCGACATGGCGGGCGCGGCGGTCCACGGGCGCAAGGCGGCCGTCGCCCTGCTCAACTCCAGGGGTGCCTGGACCCGGCAGGCGGCCCAGTTCGCCCTCTCCGGCACGGACGACGACGTGTACGCCTGGATCGACCTCGACCGGGTGCTGGCCCAGGGACAGGACGACCGGGAGACCACGCTCCACGTGGCGACGGTCGCCGCGCCCAAGATCGCCGAGGCGGCCCTGAACGCCCTGCGGAGCACCGAGGCCAAGGCGGTCGGCGACTTCCTCACCAGCGGCATGAAGAAGGCCTCCGACGAGGACAACCGGGTGGCGATCGGCCGGATCCTGAACTCGAACCCGGGCAGGGCCGTCACCGCCGCGGCGAACAAGGCCCTCAGCATCAACACCACCGAATCGCTGCAGAACTTCTTCGACCACGACTACCCCCTGGCGATCGCGGAGGACGACGCCGTCCTCACCGGCCAGCTCATGATCAGCGGGGGTGCCTTCACCCGGGCGTACGCCGAGGTGGCCATGGAGGGGCCCACCTGGATGCGCCGCAACTTCGTCTCCCTGGTGCAGTACCGGACGGCCCAGCTCGACCACGACACCGCCACCCACGTCGCCGCGGTCCGTGGCGCCATCGCGGCCGCGGCGAAGATCGCCCAGAAGGCGCAGGAGAACGCCGCCCTGGCGTCGAAGGCCGGCGCCGACGCCCGCAACGCCGCCGCCGAGGCCAAGGAGTGGGCGGCCAAGGCGCTCGACTCCGCGGCCAAGGCCGACAGTTACGCCGACGAGGCCCGGCGGAACGCGGACGCCGCCGACAAGTCCGCGGCCGACGCCAAGGCGTCCGCGAACAGGGCGACCGCGGCGGCGTCCACCGCCCGGCGTGCCGCCCGCTCCGCGAACTACTCGGCGAACAAGGCGATGGACTCCGCCCGCGCGGCCCTCAAGTCGTCGTACAACGCCCAGGCTTCGGCCGCCGCCGCCCGTGCTTCCTCGATCGCTGCGGGCAAGGACGCGGCGACGGCCGCCGCCGCGGCCACTCAGGCCAAGCAGATCGCCGCGGCCAAGCGCGCGGCCGAGGACAGGGCGGCTGCCGAGGCCGCCCTCGAGGAGGCCCGCCGGGCGCGGCAGAACGGCACCGACCCGGCCGACAAGGACACCAACGACCAGATCAACCCCAACGGCACCGGCGGGGACACCGACGAGTGGTGGAACGACGCCGGCTTCTACGCCGACGCGTTCAACGCCATCAGCGTCGGCGCCGGGTTCCTGGCCGCGGGCTGTGCCCTCGCCGCCTTCGTGTTCCCCCCGGCGGCCGCGGCGGCCGGCTTCTTCTCCGCGGTCTCGATGGGCGCCGGCGCCCTCGGCACCCTGTTCACCGGTATCGAACACGGCTTCTCCAGCGGCGAGTTCATCGAATCCGCCGTCGGCACCGGCCTGAGCCTGGTCACCTTCGGCCAGTCCAAGTGGATCGGCGCGGCGGACAAGGCGGCCGGCGGCAAGCTCATCAAGCCCGTCGTCGGCAAGATCGCCGACGTCGGCGAGGACGTCGTGTCGGGGGCCACCAAGGTCCTGTCGTCCATCTTCTGAGCAGCGGCACCGACGCACGCGCATCCGGCGGCCGGGCCACAGCCCGGCCGCCCCACGCCTTCCTTTTCCCACCCCAGCAGAGAGAAGTCATGACCTCGTCACGCATCAGATGGGTGCTGGTCGCTCCGCTCCTCACCATGGCCCTCACCGCGACCGGTACCGCCGGCGCCGCCGAGGACCGGCCCGCACCGGCCCGTACGACCCTCACCGCGGCGGCGGACCCGGCCGCGGACGCTGGTTCCACCGCTCCGTCCACGGTCCTGCAGAGTGCCGCGTTCGCCGCCGAGGACACCTGCACCCGGCTTCCCGCCGCAGCCCGCGCGACGGTCCCCGACGCCGTCACCGCGTGTGTGAGCGTGGACGGCGCGACGGCCGCGGCGCCCCGTACGAAGACCGCTGCCGCCGCCCCGGCAGCCGCCGGCCTCGCCGCCGACGACCCGGGCGGTGACGGTCTCGGCACGGAGTTCGAGCCGGACGCCGACGACCCCGAGCCGCCCCCGCCCTCGTGTGTGCTGACGAGTCCGGGCACGTGGACCTGGAGCCGCACCGGCGGCCTGTGCCTGAACGGCGCCGAGGTCACGTACACCCTCTACGACGCGAACGGCAAGACGATCGGCACCGGCCTCATCCAGGTCAACTCCACCCTCGCCACCTCCTACAAGTCCCTCGACCTCAACGAGACGATCACCGCGAAACTCGTCCGGGTCACCGGCGACGTGAAGAGTCTCGTGGTGAAGGTGCAGGTGGCCTGCGGTGCCGGCTGCACGACGGTGACGAAGCAGCCCTGGTACGGCACCTCGGAGCTGACACCCGGCGCGGAGAAGACCGGGAAGACCAAGTACAACGGCGGCGCCTTCGCGGCGAACACCACCCGTTCCTCCTTCCGCACCAGCTACAAGATGTACGTGACGATGCCCGGCGCGACCCCGGTCGACCCCAGCGCCTCCTGGTCCAGCCCCGCGACCGGCGAGATCCGCTGCGACATGGAGCAGCCCCGGTTGCGCGGCTGCGTCATACCGACCGACGAGATGCCGGTGCTGAGCTACTCACGGGGGCACGCGAAGTACGGCATCGTCGTGCCCATCTACGAAGAGATCATGAGGCGGCGGGGCACCGACGTCCTCCACGCGGTCAACCAGACCAAGGCGAACGCCAACCGCGCCGCGACCTGTACGCCCTTCACCAACCTGTACCCGGGGGTGACCGGCGCGGACAGTTGCGACGAGTTCCCGCCCGCGAGCACGTCGGAGGGCGGTCAGGACGGCACCCTGTGCGCCGAACTGACCCCGCAGGTGGTCAACGGCATCTGGTCCGCCCCCGCGACCTGGCCCACCCGCCCGACCACGGGCACCGAGACCTGCCTGCGGCTCCACATCACCCAGCGCGCCAACAGCTCGGCGGGCGGGGTCCTCGGCTCCCTGCGCAAGTACCAGCGGCTCGTGGACGGTGACCCGTTCCGCATCGAGTTCACGGCGTAGGGTCCGCGTCCCCCCGTGACCGGGCGCGCCGCCCGGACCCGGCATGATGAACCCGGCCCCGGCGTCCGCGAAGGACGCCGGGGCCTCGGCGAAGGCTGTGACCGACGGAGGCAGACATGACTGGCACGGACGTGCGTTCGCTCACCTGGGCGACGGCCTGGATGTGCGTCACTTTCACCCGGGGGCTGAGCCCTGACGAGGTCTTCGTCCGGTACGGGGCCGACCCCGGGCAGGCGCGTCCGCTCGACGCCGACGAGGCCGCGGACCTCCTCTCCGACTCCGGTGACGAAGGGGTCTCCCTGCTGCGGTCCGGGAGGCTCGGCGAGTGGGCCTTCTGCGTCGAGGAGGACGGTGCCGTCGGCTCCTGGAGGGAAGCACTCACGGAGCTGTCCCGCGGCACCGAGACGTACAGCGTGCTGACCACCGAGGGACTCGACGTGTTCCAGTACTGGCGCGACGGCGAGTGCGTCGAGAACTTCGAGCCGGGCATGGAGCACACGCGCCCCGCGCTGGCCGACTCCTGGTGGGACCGGGTGGAAGCGGCGCTCGCCGCGCACGAGGGTGAGGACACGGGGATGGCTCCGGTGGTGGCCCTGGTCCTCGACCACCTCGGCATCACCCTGGACGACGCCGCCCTGGCCGGGCCCTGGCCGAGTCTGACACTCGCCGAGGACGACGCGCCGTCGGCACCGCTCGGCGACACCTACGCCGGCGAGGGCCCGGTCCCGCCCCAACCGCCGTTCGCCGGGTGAGTCCTGACGGTGCGGGGACGGGACCTGCCCGCACCGGGGCGCCGCCGGGCCCGCCGTAGCGGGTACCGGCGTCAGCTCCTGGCCCACCGCTGCTTGCCGCCGCCGTTGCAGTACCGGACGTCGACCGACGTGCCCTTGCCGGTGCCCGCTCCGGCCGGGGGCCAGAGCTCGGTCCCCGTTCTCCGGCCTCCACAGGGAATCGCCGCGAAGACACCACAGCCCGCAAGGAACGTTTCCGCAGGGCCACTGAAGTGCAGGGTGGGGCGGGTGGGACTCGAACCCACGGCCGACGGATTATGAGTCCGCTGCTCTAACCGGCTGAGCTACCGCCCCATAGCGGCGTGTCGCGTACATGCGTGCGCGCCGTCTGCCGCAGCATAGCCGCTCATACGATCTCCTGCTCCGCAGGGGCGACTTCGCCTGCCCTTCAGGACTCCGCTGTGACCTGGGCAGTTCCCCCGGACATGAAAAAGGACCCCATCGGGGGCCCTTCCTCTTCCTGCTCTCCCGACTGGACTCGAACCAGTAACCTGCCGGTTAACAGCCGGCTGCTCTGCCAATTGAGCTACGGAAGATCGAAGCTCCCCCGACTGGACTCGAACCAGTAACCTGCCGGTTAACAGCCGGCTGCTCTGCCAATTGAGCTACGGAGGATCGCCTCGTTGCATCGAACGTACCTCCCTGGGTATTCGCCAGGGGGCGGGCGCTCGCTGCGACACATACATTAGCGCAAGCAGGGGGGTGCTCCGCCAATCGGTTCCGCCGACGCCGGGACCGACGCCGATACCGACACCGACGTCGCACCGGAGACCTACGCAAGGAAGGGTGGCCGCCATGCGCTACAAGCTCACGTTCGTGGTCGGACTGACTCTGGGTTACGTGCTGGGCACCCGTGCCGGGCGCGAGCGCTACGAACAGTTGAAGAAGTCAGCTCGTCAGGTCGCCCAGAACCCGGCCGTCCGCAACACCGCGGAGACCGCCGCACAGCAGGGCCGCCAGTTCGCCGGCAAGGCGTACCACGCGGTCAGCGACAAGGTGGGCGACCGGGTGCCGGAGTCCGTGACGCAGCGGGTGCGCTCGCTGCGGGACCGCAACACGAACGGCACCGCCCAGGACGACTGGGGCACGAGCACCACATGAACCGAGGGTGACGCGGCTCACTTCGCGGGTGCGGGACCGGCGCCGCCGGTCCCGCACCCGCGTGACCGCGCACACCGCGGCGACGCTACGCCCATAGAATTTCCGCCATGGGGATAGTCGCCGGGTTGGACAGCTCACCCGAATTCACTCGCATCGTCGTCTGCGACGCGGACACGGGTGCCGTGCTCAAACAGGGGTACGCGCCACACCCGGTCGAGGGCCGTCCGTCCGACGTCGACCCCCAGGCCTGGCTCCTGTCGCTTGGTGAGGCCGCCGGCGGCGGTCTCCTCGAAGGAGTGCAGGCCATCGGTGTGTCGGCCCAGCAGAACGCCGTCGTGCCGCTCGACGCGCAGGGCAACACCGTGCGCCCCGCCATGGTCGGCGGGGACAAGCGCGCACAGGTCGCCGCGGCCGACCTGGTGGACGCGCTCGGCGGACGGGAGGCCTGGGCGCAGGCCGTGGGGTGCGTCCCGCAGGCCGCGCAGCCCGTCACCAAGCTGCGCTGGCTCAGCAAGACCGAGCCCGACGCCGCCCTGCGCACCGCCGTCCTCCTCCAGGCGCACGACTGGCTGGTGTGGCAGCTGCTCGGCCGGCCGGTGCGCAGGACCACCGACCGCGGCGGCGCCTCCGGTACCGGCTACTGGTCCGCAGCCACCGGCGCCTACCGCTCCGACCTGGTCGAGCTGGCCCTCGGCCACCAGGCGATGCTCCCCGAGGTGATCGGCCCCGCGGACGCGGCCGGTACGACCCCGGAGGGGCTGCTGATCTCCGCCGGGACCGGGGAGACCATGGCCGCCGCCTTCGGGCTCGGGATCGGACTGGGGGACGCCGTGGTCTCCCTGGGTGCCTCCGGCTCGGTGATGGCCGTGCACCCCGAGGCGCTCGTCGACAACACCGGGATGATCACCGCCCTGGCCGACGCGACCGGCATGCACCTGCCCGTCGTCACCACCCTGAACGCCGTACGGACCCTGCGCGGGGCCGCCGAGATGCTCGGGCTGAGCGACCTGGAGAGCCTGTCCGACCTGGCGGTGAAGTCGACGCCGGGCGCCCACGGCCTCGTACTGCTGCCCTATCTGGAAGGTGAGCGGACGCCGAACCTGCCGCACACCGCGGGGACGCTGAGCGGGCTCCGGCGGGAGTCGATGAAGCCGGAGCACCTGGCGCGGGCCGCGTTCGAGGGCATGCTGTGCGGGCTCGCCGACGCGCTCGACGTGCTGCGCGGCCGGGGTGTCGAGGTGCGACGGGTCTTCCTGCTGGGGGCGGCCGCCGAGCTGTCCGCCGTCCAGGCCGCCGCGCCCGCGCTGTTCGGCGCGCAGGTCGTGGTGCCGCAGCCGGCGGACTACGCGGCGATCGGTGCCGCCCGCCAGGCGGCCTGGGCGCTCGGGGTGTCGCAGGGCACGCTCGACCCGCGCACCCCGCCGATGTGGCAGGGCCCGGCCGCGCAGGTCCTGGAGCCGGGCGAGGAGCTGGCGGTGGGACAGGCGGTGCGGCAGCAGTACGTGTCGGTCCGGGAGCAGACGTACCCCGGGGCGTTCCGCTAGAGCCGGAAGGTAAGGGTCCGGTAGGAGTCGGCGCTCACGGTGACCCGTAGGGCCGTACGCGGCACTGCTGTCGGCTTAATCGGTTGAGGTAACACCGGTGGAGTGTCCGACGATAGGGGCCAGGGGCAACCACTCGCCCCATCGCCGACTCCGAGAGACGTAGCGTGCTCATACGACTTCTGCGGACCTATCTCAGGCCCTACAAGAAACCCATCACCATCCTGGTGCTGCTGCAGTTCCTCCAGACCTGCGCCACCCTCTACCTGCCCACGCTGAACGCGGACATCATCGACGAAGGCGTCGTGAACGGCGACACCGGCTACATCCTCAGCTACGGCGCCCTGATGATCGGCATCTCGCTGGCACAGGTGGTGTGCAACATCGGGGCCGTGTTCTACGGCGCCCGGACCGCCGCCGCGCTCGGCCGGGACGTACGGGCGGCGGTCTTCGACCGGGTGCAGTCGTTCTCGGCGCGCGAGGTCGGCCAGTTCGGCGCGCCCTCACTGATCACCCGCACGACCAATGACGTGCAGCAGGTCCAGATGCTGGCCCTGATGACGTTCACCCTGATGGTCTCGGCGCCCATCATGTGCGTGGGCGGCATCGTGCTGGCGCTCGGCCTGGACGTGCCGCTGTCCGGGGTGCTGGTGGCCGTGGTGCCGACGCTGGGAATCTGCGTGACGTTGATCGTACGGCGGCTGCGGCCGCTGTTCCGGTCCATGCAGGTGCGGCTCGACACCGTGAACCGGGTGCTGCGCGAGCAGATCACCGGCAACCGGGTCATCCGGGCGTTCGTCCGGGACGAGTACGAGGAGAACCGCTTCCGGAAGGCCAACACCGACCTGACGGAGATGTCCCTCAGGACCGGCAACCTGCTCGCGCTGATGTTCCCGGTCGTGATGACGACGGTGAACCTGTCGTCGATCGCCGTGGTGTGGTTCGGTGCCCACCGCATCGACAGCGGCGGGATGCAGATCGGCGACCTGACCGCGTTCCTCGCCTATCTGATGCAGATCGTCATGTCCGTGATGATGGCCACCTTCATGTTCATGATGGTGCCGCGCGCCGAGGTGTGCGCCGAGCGCGTCCAGGAGGTCCTCGACACCTCCTCCAGCGTGGTGCCTCCCACGGCCCCCGTCCGCGAGCTGCGCCGGCACGGGCACCTGGAGATCCGGGGCGCGGGCTTCCGCTACCCGGGTGCTGAGGAGCCGGTGCTCAAGGCGATCGACCTGGTGGCCCGGCCCGGCGAGGTGACCGCCGTGATCGGCTCGACCGGCAGCGGCAAGTCCACGCTGCTCGGCCTGGTCCCCCGGCTCTTCGACGCGACCGACGGCGAGGTGCTCGTCGACGGCACCGAGGTGTCGACCATCGATCCGAAGCTGCTCGCGAAGACCGTGGGGCTCGTCCCGCAGAAGCCGTACCTCTTCGCGGGCACCGTCGCCACGAACCTCCGCTACGGCAATCCGGACGCCACGGACGAGGAGCTGTGGCACGCGCTGGAGGTGGCGCAGGCCAAGGACTTCGTCGAGCGGCTGGAGAACGGGCTGGACTCCCCCGTCGCGCAGGGCGGCACCAACGTCTCCGGCGGTCAGCGGCAGCGGCTCGCCATCGCGCGCACGCTCGTGCAGCGGCCGGAGATCTACCTCTTCGACGACTCCTTCTCCGCCCTCGACTACGCGACCGACGCGGCCCTCAGGGCGGCGCTCGCCGAGGAGACCTCGGAGGCGACCGTCGTGATCGTCGCCCAGCGGGTGGCCACCATCCGCGACGCCGACCGGATCGTCGTCCTCGACGAGGGACGGGTCGTCGGCACCGGCACCCACCGCGAGCTGATGGCGGACAACGAGACCTACCGGGAGATCGTGCTCTCCCAGCTCACGGAAGCGGAGGCTGCCTGATGGCCGGGCCCATGGGGCGCATGATGGCAGGCGGCGGTCCCGAGACCCGCTCGCTGGACTTCAAGGTGTCCGGCAGGCGGCTGCTCGCCCAGTTCAAGCCGGAGCGGTTCACCCTCTACGCGATGCTGGCCTGCGTGGTGGTGAGCGTGGGCCTGAACGTGGTCGGACCGAAGATCCTCGGCGAGGCCACCGACCTGGTCTTCGCGGGCATCATCGGACGGCAGATGCCGGCCGGCGCGAGCAAGGAGGAGGTCCTCGCGCGGATGCGGGAGCGCGGCGACGGTCAGGTCGCCGACATGCTCCGCAGCACCGACTTCACGCCCGGCGAGGGCATCGACTTCACCGCGGTCGGGCATGTCCTGCTGTTCGCGGTCGGGGTGTTCCTGATCGCCGGGCTGCTGATGGCGGTGGCGACCCGGCTGGTCAACCGGACCGTCAACCGCACGATGTTCCGGATGCGCGAGGACGTGCAGACGAAGCTGTCGCGGCTGCCGCTGTCGTACTTCGACAAGCGCCAGCGCGGCGAGGTCCTGTCCCGGGCCACGAACGACATCGACAACATCGGCCAGACCCTCCAGCAGTCGATGGGACAGCTCATCAACTCTCTGCTCACCATCATCGGCGTGCTCGCGATGATGTTCTGGGTGTCCTGGCTGCTGGCCCTGGTCGCGCTGGTCACCGTGCCGCTGTCGTTCGTCGTCGCCACGCGCGTCGGCAAGCGCTCGCAGCCGCACTTCGTGCAGCAGTGGCGCTCCACCGGCAAGCTCAACGCCCACATCGAGGAGATGTACACCGGGCACACCCTGGTGAAGGTGTTCGGCCGCCAGGACGAGTCGGCCGCGCAGTTCGCCGAGCAGAACGAGGCGCTGTACGAGGCCGGGTTCAAGGCGCAGTTCAACAGCGGGGTCATGCAGCCGCTGATGATGTTCGTCTCGAACCTGAACTACGTCCTGGTGGCGGTCGTCGGCGGCCTGCGGGTCGCGTCCGGTTCCCTCTCCATCGGTGACGTGCAGGCCTTCATCCAGTACTCCCGGCAGTTCTCGATGCCGTTGACGCAGGTCGCGTCGATGGCGAACCTGGTGCAGTCGGGCGTGGCCTCCGCGGAACGGGTCTTCGAACTCCTGGACGCGGAGGAGCAGCAGGCGGACCCGGTCCCGAGCGCGAAGCCGGAGGAACTGCGCGGGCGGGTCGCCCTGGAGCACGTCTCCTTCCGCTACGACCCCGAGAAGCCGCTCATCGAGGACCTCTCGCTGAAGGTCGAACCCGGGCACACGGTCGCGATCGTCGGCCCGACCGGCGCCGGCAAGACGACCCTGGTCAACCTCCTGATGCGGTTCTACGACGTCTCGGGCGGCCGGATCACCCTCGACGGGGTGGACATCGCCACGATGTCCCGGGACGACCTGCGCGCCGGGATCGGCATGGTCCTCCAGGACACCTGGCTGTTCGGCGGCACGATCGCGGAGAACATCGCGTACGGCGCCGCGCGCGAGGTCACCCGGGGCGAGATCGAGGAGGCGGCGCGGGCGGCGCACGCGGACCGTTTCATCCGCACGCTCCCCGAGGGCTACGACACCGTCATCGACGACGAGGGCAGCGGGGTGAGCGCGGGCGAGAAGCAGCTCATCACCATCGCGCGGGCGTTCCTGTCGGACCCGGTGATCCTGGTCCTGGACGAGGCGACGAGTTCGGTGGACACCCGCACCGAGGTCCTGATCCAGAAGGCGATGGCCAAACTGGCCCACGGCCGCACGTCGTTCGTGATCGCGCACCGCCTGTCGACGATCCGCGACGCCGACACCATCCTGGTGATGGAGAACGGCTCGATCGTCGAACAGGGCACGCACACCGACCTGTTGGAGGCGGGGGGCGCCTACGCCCGCCTGTACAAGGCGCAGTTCGCACAGGCGGTGGCGGAGGTGGACTAAACAGCGCGGGGGGCTGGACCCACGCAGGGGCGCGGGGAACTGCGCGACCAGCCCCCACCGGCCCGCAGACGGCATCAGTCCAGATAACCCCGCAACTGATCCGCGAAAGCGTGATCCCGCAGCTTGTTGAGCGTCTTGGACTCGATCTGCCGTATCCGCTCCCGCGTCACTCCGAAGATCCGCCCGATCTCCTCCAACGTACGAGGACGGCCGTCAGCCAACCCGTACCGAAGCTGTACGACCTTCCGCTCCCGCTCCCCCAGCGTCGACAGCACGGCCTCCAGGTGCTCCCTGAGCAGCAGGAACGCCGCCGACTCCACGGGGCTCGCCGCGTCGCCGTCCTCGATCAGGTCACCGAGGGCCACGTCGTCCTCCTCGCCGACCGGAGCGTGCAACGACACCGGTTCCTGGGCGAGTCGGAGGACCTCACTGACCCTTTCCGGGGCGAGATCCAAATGCGCGGCCACTTCCTCCGGAGTCGGCTCGTACCCGCGTTCCTGGAGCATCCGGCGCTGGACGCGGACGACCCGGTTGATCAGCTCGACGACGTGGACCGGGACCCGGATCGTGCGGGCCTGGTCGGCGAGGGCCCGGGACATGGCCTGGCGGATCCACCAGGTGGCGTAGGTGGAGAACTTGTAGCCACGGGCGTAGTCGAACTTCTCGACCGCCCGGATGAGGCCCAGGTTGCCTTCCTGGACGAGGTCCAGCATGGTCAGACCGCGGCCGACGTAGCGTTTCGCGACGGACACGACGAGCCGCAGGTTCGCCTCGATGAGGCGGCGCTTGGCCATCCGGCCGAGCACGACCAGACGGTCCAGGTCGAGCGCCAACTGGCTGTCCAGGTCGGGGGTGTTGCTCAGTTTCTCCTCGGCGAACAGGCCGGCCTCGACCCGGCGGGCGAGTTCGACCTCCTCGGCCGCGGTGAGCAGCGGGATGCGGCCGATCTCCCGCAGGTACTGGCGGAACAGGTCCGAGGACGGGCCGCCGGTGTCGACGCGGCCGCGGGGCGGCTCGGGCGGTTCGACCGGCTCGGTCTCCACGTTCTCGATCACTTCCGCGGGCGGGGCGTCCTGCTCCGCCTCGGGGTGGTGCGCGACACGGTTCTGCGGGGGCACCGCGACGAGGACGTCGGGATCGGCGTCCTGCTCGGTCGTGTCGTCCGTACTGTTCTCGGTCTGGGTGAGGGTCTGGGTCTGCACGGGGGCGACCTCCAGGATGATCGCTGCCAAGGAGGGCGGCAGCGGTACTTTGGGGGCGGAGTCGGCGGCCTCGCCGCTGTCCGTCCCGTACGCGATGAGCGGAACCGCGGGGGTCTGGGACCCGTCGGGGACGGATCGGCCGCGCTCCGAGGACTCAGGCACCGGAACCCAGTGTGGAGTACGACACATCGCCGCCACGAGGGGCGTGCGGTGACTTTTTGCAATCGGGCCGTGACCGCGCAGTGACTCCGCCGTGCGCGTCGCTAGAGGGCGGCGGCCCCGTGCTCGCGCAGTGCCTGGTCGTACTGCTGGAGCACCCACATCTCGTTCTGCACGGCGGCCAGGTGGGCCGGGTCGCCGCCGGTGCCGAGGCGGATGAGGGTGCCCTGGATCTCCTGGATGCGGCGTTCGACGGCGCGTCGGCGGACCTGGACCAGGACCGTGCCCGCGTACACCTCGTCGACCGTGCGCCGCATGATCGCCTCGACGGCCAGCTCCGTGACCATCGCGCGGACCGCGTCGTCGGGGGCGGCCTCGCGGACCCGGACGAGGTAGTCCTGGGAGTCCTGCACGCCGAGCTCGGCGCCGCCCGCGTCCATGATGGCCTGGCGCACGGCGGCGTAGGGCGGGGCGGTGAACTCGTCGATGCCGTAGGCGTCGAAGGCCGGGGAGACCAGGTCGGGGCGCTGGAGGGCGAGCTTGAGGAGCTCCCGCTCGGTGGCGTAGACGGGGTTGCGCAGGGTGAGGGCGGGGCCGGAGACGGCAGGGCGGTGGGCCCCGTCGTACGACGGCGGCTGCGGACCGCGTCCGGAGGGGGCGGGGCCCTTGCCGCCGCGGTCGCGGGCCCACCGGGCCAGCTGGGCGACCCGCTTGACCACGAACTGGGTGTCGAGGATGCCGAGCATGCCGGCGAGCTGGACGGCCACCTCGTGCTGGGCGCCGCTGTTCTTGATGCGGGCGACGATCGGGGCGGCCTCGTCCAGGGCGGCGGCCCGGCCGGCGGGGGTGTCGAGGTCGTAGCGGACGACGATCTGGCGCAGCGCGAACTCGAAGAGCGGGGTGCGGGGTTCGACCAGGTCGGCCACCGCGTCGTCGCCCTTGGCGAGGCGCAGGTCGCAGGGGTCCATGCCGTCGGGGGCGATGGCGATGTAGGTCTCGGCGGCGAACTTCTGGTCGTCCTCGAAGGCGCGCAGGGCCGCCTTCTGGCCGGCCGCGTCGCCGTCGAAGGTGAAGATCACGCGCGCCGAGCCGTTGTCCATCAGCAGCCGGCGCAGGATCTTGATGTGGTCGCTGCCGAAGGCGGTGCCGCAGGTCGCGATGGCGGTGGTGACGCCGGCGAGGTGGCAGGCCATGACGTCGGTGTAGCCCTCGACGACGACCGCGCGGGACGCCTTGGCGATGTCCTTCTTGGCGAGGTCGATGCCGTAGAGGACCTGGGACTTGCGGTAGATCGCGGTGTCGGGGGTGTTGAGGTACTTCGGGCCGTTGTCCGCCTCGTAGAGCTTTCTCGCGCCGAAGCCGACGACGTCCCCGCCGATGTCGCGGATGGGCCACATCAGACGGCCGCGGAAGCGGTCGATGGGCCCGCGGCGGCCTTCCTGGGCGAGGCCGGAGAGCAGGATCTCCTTGTCGCTGAAGCCCTTGCCGCGCAGGAAGCGGGTGAGGTGGTCCCAGCCCTGGGGGCTGTAGCCGACGGAGAAGTGCGCGGCCGCGGCCTGGTCGAAGCCGCGCTCGGCGAGGAACTGGCGGCCGGTGTCGGCCTCCGGGCTGGTGGCGAGCTGCTCCATGTACCAGTCGGCGGCGATCTTGTGGGCCTCGACCAGGCGGATGCGCTCGCCGCGCTGGTGGGAGGGGTTGTAGCCGCCCTCCTCGTAGCGCAGGGTGATGCCGGCCTGGGCGGCGAGGCGCTCGACCGCCTCGGAGAAGGAGAGGTGGTCGACCTTCATCACGAACGTGATGGTGTCGCCGCCCTCCTGGCAGCCGAAGCAGTGGAAGAGCCCCTTGCTCGGGCTGACCTGGAAGGACGGCGACTTCTCGTCGTGGAAGGGACACAGGCCCTTGAGGTTGCCCCCGCCCGCGTTGCGCAGCTGGAGGTACTCGGACACCACGGCGTCGATCGGGACCGCGTCCCGTACCGCCTTCACGTCCTCGTCGTTGATCCGTCCTGCCACGCGTGAAGTCTACGGGGAGGTACTGACACCTACGGGACGAGGCTGACGAGTGGAACGTGCGGGTCCGCCAGCGCCTCCGTGTCCACCTGAGCCCCGGACCGGACCAGTGCCTGGATCGGCTCCGTGACGTCCCACACGTTGACGTTCATCCCGGCCAGCACACGGCCCTGCTTCACCCAGAAGGCGATGAACTCGCGCTTGCCGGCGTCTCCCCGGATCACCACTTCGTCGTAGGAGCCGGGGGGCGCCCAGCCGCTGTACTCCATCCCCAGGTCGTACTGGTCGGAGAAGAAGTAGGGCACACGGTCGTACGTCACCTGGCGGCCCAGCATCGCGCGCGCCGCCGCCGGGCCGCCGTTGAGCGCGTTGGCCCAGTGCTCGACGCGCAGCCTGTTGCCGAAGAGGGCGTGGTGGAAGGAGGCCACGTCGCCCGCCGCGTGGATGTCCGGGTCGGAGGTGCGCAGTTGTCCGTCCACGGCGATCCCGCCGCCGTGCGCCCGGTCCGCCAGTTCGAGCCCGGCCGCCTCCGCGAGGGCCACGCGGGGCGCCGCGCCGACCGCCGCGAGGACGTCGTGCGCGGGGTGTTCCTCGCCGTCGTCGGTGCGGGCCGCGAGGACCATGCCGTCCTGTCCGACGATCTCCGTCAGCCGGGCCCCGAAGTGGAAGCGGACGCCGTGCTCGCGGTGCAGCTCGGCGAAGAGGTTGCCGAGCTCGGGGCCGAGGACACCGTGCAGCGGGGTCTGCGCGGGCTCGACGACGGTGACCTCGGCGCCGTACTCCCGGGCCGCCGCCGCGACCTCCAGACCGATCCAGCCGGCGCCGGCGATCACGAGGTGGCCGTTGTCCCTGCCCAGGGCGGCCAGGACGCCCTTGAGGCGTTCGGCGTGGGCGAGGCGGCGCAGGTGGTGGACGCCCGCGAGGTCGGTCCCGGGGATGTCCAGCCGGCGCGGCTCGGCGCCCGTGGCCAGCAGCAGCTTGTCGTAGCGGACGGCGGTGCCGTCCTCGCCGAAGCGGACCGTCTTGGCCGCGCGGTCGATGGCGTCCACGGTCTCGCCGAGGTGCAGCTCGATGTCGTTGCGCGCGTACCAGGCAGGCTCGTGCACGAAGACGCTGTCGCGCTCCTCCTTGCCGAGGAGGTAGCCCTTGGAGAGCGGCGGGCGCTCGTAGGGGTGGTCGCGTTCGTCGCAGATCAGTATCACGCGGCCGGTGAAGCCCTCCGTCCGGAGCGTCTCGGCCGCCTTGGCGCCGGCGAGACCTCCTCCCACGATGACAAAAGTCTGATCCGCGTCGACCACTTGGTTCCTCCTCGTAAGGGTGCCGCCACAAGGGAGCGTCCCGCACGGAGCGTGATGGGGGAAGGGGGAGTGGCCCGATCAGGCCACGGAGGGTCACATTCGGGCACCTTTCCCGTCACTCCTGCATATGTGTTCTACACGTGCCCCATGAGACGGGCGTGAAGCGAACGGGCGGACGCGTCGGTGAGCGAGGCGATCTGGTCCACGATCACCCGCTTGCGCGCGCGGTCGTCGGGCGCCCGGTCGAACAGCGCGCGGAACTGCGGGTCGAGGCCGTCGGGCGCGCGGGCGGTGAGCGCCTCGGCGAGTTCGGCGACGACGATCCGCTGGTCGGCCCGCAGCCGCTCCTGCTCGGCGCGCTGCATGACGTACCGGTCGGCGACCGCCTTGAGCACCGCGCACTCCAGGCGGGTCCCGTGCGGTACGACGAGTTCGGCGTCGTACCTCGTGAGCCTGCCGGTGCCGTACCGCCCGCGGGTGGCGGCCTCGGCGGACAGGCAGAAGCGGCCGATGAGCTGACTGGTGGCGTCCTTGAGGCGGGCCTGCGCCACGGCCGAGCCGTCGTAGCCGTGCGGCCACCATTCCTGGTCCTGGAGCCGGTCGAGGGCGGCGGCGAGTTCGGCGGGGTCGGTGTCCGCGGGGACGTACCTGCCGAGGGCGACCTCGAAGACCGCCCGGCGTTCCGGTTCGGCGTGCAGGCAGTTGGGGTCGATGTGGCCCGCGTGCAGGCCGTCCTCGACGTCGTGGACCGAGTACGCCACGTCGTCGGCCCAGTCCATGACCTGGGCCTCGAAGGTGGTGCGGGTGCCGGGGGCGCCCTTGCGGATCCAGTCGAAGACTGGACGGTCGTCGTCGTAGACGCCGAACTTCCGGGAGCCGGGGTCGGTGGGGTGCGCTCCGCGGGGCCAGGGGTACTTGGTGGCGGCGTCCAGGGTGGCCCTGGTGAGGTTGAGGCCCACCGAGCCCTCCTCGGTGAACCGCTTGGGTTCGATGCGGGTGAGCAGCCGCAGGGACTGGGCGTTGCCCTCGAAGCCGCCGCAGTCCTGCGCGAATTCGTTCAGGGCGTGTTCGCCGTTGTGCCCGAACGGGGGGTGGCCGAGGTCGTGGGAGAGACAGGCGGCTTCCACGAGGTCGGGGTCGCAGCCGAGGGCCGCGCCGAGCTCCCGGCCCACCTGGGCGCACTCCAGGGAGTGGGTCAGGCGGGTGCGGGGGCTGGCGTCCCACATCTGGTTCCTGGTGCCCGGTGTGACGACCTGCGTTTTGCCGGCGAGCCTTCTGAGCGCGGCGGAGTGGAGGATGCGGGCGCGGTCGCGCTGGAAGGCGGTGCGGCCGGGGCGCTTGTCGGGTTCTGGGGCCCAGCGTTCGGTTGACTGCGGGTCGTACGGCATGTCTTGACAGTACGGGCAGGGACTGACAATTCACCGGTGCGCCCGGGGGATCCGTCTCATGGCCGGTGCGGAGCTGTCGGGGCTTGTCGCGCGGTTCCCCGCGCCGCTGACTAGGCCGCCGTGGCCTGCGCTGCCCGTGCCTGGTCGTAGCGGTGGACGATCAGGTCTGCCATCGCCGGGTGGGTGCCCAGGGGCGCTGACGCGATCCACGGTGCCTTCTGCGCGCACTGGGTCGCGAACAGGCCCGGTGCCGTGAAGTACGACGCCACCGCCACCCGGTGCCGCCCCCGTGCCGCCAGCGCCCGGACCGCCGTCTCGACGGTGGGAGTCGCCGCCGAGGCGTAGGCGGGGACCACCGGGACCCCCAGGCGGTCCGACAGCAGCTGCGCGGTACGGCGGGTGTCCACCGCGGAGTCCGGGTCACGGGAACCCGCGGCGGCCAGGACCACCGCGCTCTCGCGGCGGCTCGCCTCGTCCGTCACGGGGGGCCAGCCCGCCTCCACGAGGCGGGCGTGGAGGGTGTCCACCAGGAGGGGGTGCGGGCCGAGCGGGGCGGCCACGCGCGCGCGTACCGGGGAGGCCGCCGCCATCTCGGGGATGTCCCGCTTGACGTGGTAGCCGCGGGACAGCAGCAGGGGGACCAGGACCGCTTCGGCCGGGCCCAGGGCGGCCAGGGTGTCCGGCAGCAGGGGCTCGTTGAGTTCGATGTGACCCAGGTGCACCGGCAGGTCGGGGCGCTGGGCGCGGACCTGGTCCAGGAGCTCGTGGACCGTGGCGAGGGTGCGCGGGTCGCGGCTGCCGTGGGCCACCAGGACGAGCGCGGGCGGCTCGGGGCGGCGCCGGTCGTCGAGGGAGACGAGGCGGGGTCGGCTGCTGATCCGGTTCATGCGTCGATGGTGTCCGCCGGAGGTTGCCTTCCCGTTTCACCGCAGTGACGTGTGCTTTCCGGCGGATCACCGTGCGGTGCGGCGGGCTGTGAGGAGGCGTGACCTGCGGTTTCGTGCCGGAGGGTGAGCCTGCTCACGCGCCGGCGGCCGAACCGATCGCCCCGGCGGCACGTCTTTCCCGGTCGGAAGGCGACCGGGGAGGGACCGTCCGATGCGACTGCCGAGGCCACGCAGACTGCGCCTGCCACGCACGCGTGCCGGGCGGCGCAGGTTCGTGCAGGCGGTGATGGCGGGCTGTGTGCTGGCGCTGCTGCCGTCGACCTGGATGTACCTGGTGACGGGCGACCGGCTGCGCACGACGGCCGACGTGCCGCGCGCCGAGGTGGCCGTCGTCTTCGGCGCCGGACTGTGGGACGGCGAGCCGTCGCCGTATCTCGCCCACCGGCTCGACGCGGCGGCGAAGCTGTACCGGGAGAACCGGATCGAGGTCGTCCTCGTCACCGGCGACAACAGCCGCCAGGACTACGACGAGCCCGACGCCATGCGCGCCTACCTGACCCGGCACGGCGTCCCGGACAGGCGGATCGTCAGCGACTACGCCGGCTTCGACACCTGGGACTCCTGCGTGCGCGCCCGGAAGATCTTCGGTGTGGACAGGGCGGTGCTGATCAGTCAGGGGTTCCACATCCGGCGCGCGGTCGCCCTGTGCCAGGCGGCCGGGGTCACCTCGTACGGGATCGGCGTCGACGCCAGGCACGACGCCACGTGGTACTACGGCGGCACCCGGGAGATCCTCGCGGCGGGAAAGGCGGCCCTGGACGTGGTGTTCCGGCCCGACCCGCGGTTCCTCGGCCCGAAGGAGACCGGCGTGCCGGACGCGCTGGCCGCGGCTCGCTGAGCCAAGCCGGTGCCCGGCGTCCGCACGGGGTGCTGTGGTGCACGGTCCACGGCAGCGGGCGAGGGCCGCGCATGACGGGCCACGGGTCCGACTGCCGACCGGGGGAACACACGCTCTTTCTCACCGCTCCGGGGTGTCACGCGGGAGGTCGCCGTCTCGGTGGCGTAACACGGAGCCGCCACCGGCGTAACACGGCCGACGCACGCTGAGGAGCATGCAGAACTCCGCGACACCCACGCACTGCCCGTACTGCGCCCTGCAATGCGGCATGAACCTGACCCCCGCGCCGGACGGGACCGTCGAGGTGAGTGAGCGCGCGGACTTCCCGGTGAACCGGGGGGCGCTGTGCGGCAAGGGCCGTACCGCGCCCGCGGTGCTCTCGTCCCGGGTGCGTCTGACCTCCCCGTTGGTGCGCTCCGGAGGCACGCTGGTGCCCGCGACCTGGGACGAGGCGCTGGACCGGATCGCCGAGGGGCTGTCCCGCACGCGTACGGAGCATGGCCCGGACGCGTGCGGGGTCTTCGGCGGGGGCGGTCTGACCAACGAGAAGGCGTACACGCTCGGCAAGTTCGCCCGGGTCGTCCTCGGCACCTCGCAGATCGACTACAACGGGCGCTTCTGCATGTCGTCCGCCGCGGCCGGCGGCATGAAGGCCTTCGGCCTGGACCGCGGGCTGCCGTTCCCGTTGGAGGACATCCCGAAGTCGGGCTGTGTGATCCTCGTCGGCTCCAACCTCGCCGAGACCATGCCGCCCTCCCTGCGCTTCTTCACCGAGCTCAAGGAGAACGGCGGCACGCTGATCGTCGTCGACCCGCGCCGCACCAAGACCGCCGAGCAGGCCGACCTGCACCTCATGCCCCGGCCCGGCACCGACCTCGCCCTCGCGCTCGGACTGCTGCACCTGGTGGTGGCCGAGGGCCGGGTCGACGAGGAGTACGTCCGTGAGCGCACGGTCGGCTGGGAGGACGCGCGGGCCGCCGCGATGGCCCACTGGCCGGAGTACGTGGAGCGGATCACCGGTGTGCCGGTGCCGCAACTCCGGGAGACCGTACGGCTGTTCTGCGAGCCGGAGTCCGCGATGGTGCTCACCGCGCGCGGGCCCGAGCAGCAGTCCAAGGGCACCGACACGGTGAGCGCGTGGATCAACCTGTGCCTGGCGACCGGGCGCGCGGGGCGGCCGTACAGCGGATACGGCTGTCTGACCGGGCAGGGCAACGGACAGGGCGGGCGCGAACACGGCCAGAAGGCCGACCAGTTGCCCGGCTACCGCAAGCTGGACGACCCGGCGGCGCGGGCGCATGTCGCCGAGGTGTGGGGCGTGGACCCCGACTCGCTGCCCGGACCGGGGCGCAGCGCCTACGAGTTGCTGGACGCCCTCGGCACGGACATCAAATCGCTGCTGCTGATGGGGTCCAACCCGGTGGTGTCGGCGCCGCGTGCCGCGCACATCGAGGAGCGCATCAGGTCCCTGGACTTCCTTGCCGTGTGCGATGTCGTCCTGTCGGAGACGGCCGCCCTCGCGGACGTGGTCCTGCCGGTCACCCAGTGGGCCGAGGAGAACGGCACGACGACCAACCTGGAGGGGCGGGTGCT
Organism: Streptomyces sp. NPDC091972; assembly: GCF_044756385.1. Classification (NCBI taxonomy): domain Bacteria; kingdom Bacillati; phylum Actinomycetota; class Actinomycetes; order Kitasatosporales; family Streptomycetaceae; genus Streptomyces; species Streptomyces sp. NPDC091972. Next base: position 171,643 of record NZ_JBIVSV010000002.1, read on the forward strand.
GCTGCGCCGGCAGGCGGTCACCCCGCCGGACGGCATCCGCAGCGACCTGGAGGTCATGCACGAACTCGCCGACCGGCTCGGCGTGGAGAAGGGCTTCCCGACCGACCCCGAGGAGGTCTTCGAGGAGCTGCGCCGGGCGAGCGCGGGCGGCCCGGCCGACTACTCCGGGATCACGTACCGCCGACTGGCCGAGGAGAACGGGGTGTTCTGGCCGTGCCCGACGCCCGCCGGGGACGCACCCGCCGGCGACGACGACGTGCACCCCGGCACCCCGCGCCTCTTCCTGGACCGCTTCGCCCACCCCGACGGGCGGGCCCGTTTCGTCGCCGTCTCGCATCGGGGCATCGCGGAGGAGCCCGACGAGGAGTACCCGGTGCTGCTGACGACCGGGCGGGTCGTGGCGCAGTACCAGTCCGGTGCGCAGACCCGGCGCGTGGACGAACTGAACGCCGCGGCGCCGGGCCCGTTCGTGGAGCTGCACCCGCGGCTCGCGGAGCGGCTCGGGGCGGCCGAGGGCGACCCGGTGGCCGTGGTCTCGCGGCGGGGGCGGGCCGTGGCCCCGGCCCGTATCACGCCCGGCATCCGCCCCGACACGATCTTCATGCCCTTCCACTGGTACGGCGAGGGCCGCGCCAACACCCTCACCAACCCGGCGCTCGACCCGACCTCGCGGATGCCGGAGTTCAAGGCGTGCGCGGTGCGGGTGGAGACGGTGCGGGGGTAGTCCGCCCGAGCCGCCAGTCGCCGCTCTCGATGAGCTTGCCGCGGGCACGCAGGCGGGCGGCGACGGGTGGGGCCGCCACATAGACCCAGGCGCGCACGGGGGTGCCGTCGGCCGTGCGGGTCACCTCGCGGGCGACCCGTTCGTACAGGTTGTGCGGGTCCCCCGGCGTGTACTCCTCCAACTCGTCGAGCAGAGCGAGCAGTTCGGCGTAGGCATCGGCCCGCGGGGTGACGAGCTCCCCCGCGACCGTTCCCCGTGCCTCCTCGACGGCGTACGGGTAGCCGGGGCCGTCGTACAGCAGCGCGCCCGCCAGTCGGCCCGGCTCCTCGCAGCGGACGCGGCCGCGCAGGAAGAGGTCGTGGTTGACCTCGCCGGGGCGGAGGGTGCCGTAGACGAAGAACGGGAGTCGCACAGAGGTCACAGGAACGATTCTCTCCCCTCACACACCTGCACGTGCCGCGCTCTGGACATGGCTTGTCATGGCCTCTTAAATCTTCGTCAACGTCCGCGCCACCCCCCACGCGCCCCATTGGCGCCTTTCTGAGGAGACCGATGAGTCGGATACGGCCGTACGTCCGAGGTGCCCGTTCCCGTCGTCTCGCCACCGCCGGAGTGGCCGCCACCGCCGCCACCCTGCTCGCCGCCGCACTCTCCCCCGCCGCCGGTGCGGCGGACAGACCGACCCGGGCCACCGCGGTCGAGAACGCCGCCGCCGCCCTGGCCGACCACGCCTCCGCGCTGGGGCTCGGCTCCGCGCAGCGCACCGAGGTCCGGGACGTGATCGTCGACCCCGACGGCACCCAGCACGTCCGCTACGACCGCACCTACCGCCAACTGCCCGTGCTGGGAGGTGACTTCGTGGTCCACCTGAAGCCGGACGGGGCCTACAAGAGCTCCTCGCGCGCCACCCGGAGCGCGATCTCCCTGTCGAGCGTCACCCCGGCCCTGTCCGCCCCGAAGGCCGCCGACCTCGCGGCCAACGCACTCAAGGCGGCCAACCTGGGCGAGACGCTGAAGAAGCTGACCGCCAAGCCGCGGCTGGTCGTCGACGCCCTGCACGGGGCGCCCAGGCTGGCCTGGCAGACCGACGCCGCCGCGCAGGACTCCCTCGGCAACCCGGTCGCCCGCACGGTCCTCACGGACGCCCGCACGGGGGCGCAGATCGACGCCTGGGACAGCATCGAGCAGGCGTCCGGCGACGGCAAGTCGCTGTACAGCGGCACGGTTTCGCTGGAGACCACCCAGTCTGGGTCGGCGTACCAGCTCAAGGACGCGACGCGCGGCAACACCTACACCGGTGACGCGGCGAACAAGACCGACCTGTGCTTCCTGACCATCTGCTTGAGCCGGGCGCCCGCCACCCTGTTCACCGACGCCGACAACCACTGGGGCACGGGGGCGACTTCGGACCGGGCCACGGCGGCGGTGGACGCGCAGTACGGGACCGACGTCACCTGGGACTACTACAAGAACGTCCACGGGCGGAACGGGATCGGCGGGGACGGCAAGGGCTCCTACAACCGCGTCCACTACGGCAGCAACTACAACAACGCCTTCTGGGACGACAGTTGCTTCTGCATGACGTACGGCGACGGTGACGGGACGCAGATGGGCCCGCTGGTGTCGCTGGACGTGGCCGGGCACGAGATGTCGCACGGTGTGACGTCCAAGACGGCGGCGCTGACGTACTCGGGCGAGTCGGGCGGGCTCAACGAGGCGACCTCCGACATCTTCGGCACGCTGGTGGAGTTCTACGCGGGCAACTCCTCGGACACCGGCGACTATCTGATCGGTGAGAAGATCGTCCGCTCGGGCTTCGGACGGGACGCCCTGCGCTACATGGACAAGCCCTCCAAGGACGGCAAGTCGGCCGACTCCTGGAGCAGCTCGGTCGGCAACCTCGACGTCCACTACTCCTCCGGGGTCGCGAACCACTTCGCGTACCTGCTGGCGGAGGGCAGCGGCGCCAAGACCGTCAACGGTGTCAGCTACAACTCCCCCACCTCCAACGGCTCCACGGTCACCGGCATCGGCCGGGCCAAGCTGGGCGCCATCTGGTACCGGGCGCTGACGGTCTACATGACGTCCTCGACCAACTACGCCGGGGCGCGCGCGGCCACCCTGAACGCGGCGAAGGACCTGTACGGCGCGGGCAGCGCGGAGTACAACGCGGTGGCGGCGGCCTGGAGCGCGGTGAACGTGAACTGACGTGCACCGGTCCTCCGACGTGTGACACGGCCGCCCCGGATTCAGGGGCGGCCGTACCCGTGACGGCAGGAGGGGTGAGATGGGTGAGGGCGACCCGCACATCCATGTCGAGGTGAAGGTGGTCCGCGGCGAGGCCGCCGTGCGCACCCTGCTCGCGGCCACGTTCAACCTGGCGGGCGACCTGCCGGGCACCGTGGCCACCGGGTGCGGGCTGCGGGTGCCGTACGCCATGACCTCGCCGCGGCCGGACCGGGTGACGTGCCTGGCCTGCCGGGAGCACGCACACGCCGAACACCTGCGGTTCGCCGACGAGATCGAACGCATGGGCGGGCTGCCCGGGTCGCCCGTCACCCCGGCCGACGCCCGGCGGGTCGCCGAGCGGCATCGCGCGCTCGCGGAGCGGTTCTCGGGCGGCACCCGGAGCTGAGGAGGAACGGAAGCCCCCGGCTACCCACCGAAGTCCGGGAGGGTGAGCGTGCCGTCCGCCGCCAGCGGGAAGCCCGGGTTGTACGCGACCTCCCAGGGGTGGCCGTCCGGGTCGGTGAAGGCGCTGGAGTAGAAGCCGATCTCGTTCACCGCGGCCGGCTTGGTGAGCGTGCCGCCCGCCTCCACGACCTGGGCGAGGAGGGCGTCGACCTCGGCCTCCGAGCGGACGTTGTGGGCCAGTGCGATGCCGCCGAAGCCGCTCGCGGGACCCGGTTCCAGACCGCAGTCCACCGCCAGTCTGTCCCGGCTCCACAGGACCAGGCCGAGACCGCCCGCCTGGAAGAAGACGGTCTCCTCGACCTCCTGGCCGCGCCAGCCCAGGGCCTCGTAGAAGGCCTTGGAGCGGGCGAGGTCCGTGACGCCCAGCGTGATCAGGGTGATGCGCTGTTCCATGCCCATCGCCTCACCGTAGCGCCGGCAGGGACGCTCGCCCCCCGCACTGGCGCATCTGCGGGATGCGCGGCCGCGGACGGTCCACCCGCCGGATCACCCGCCGTACGGCCGGGCGGCCCTGCCCTCCCTGAGCACCCTCCCCCACCACACCAGCTGGTCCAGCATCGTCTTCGCCGCCGCGTCCGGGCCCGAGGGGTCCTTCAGGCGGCCGTCGGCGAAGGAGCCGCCCGCGTTGTGGAAGCTCACGGTGTCCCGGACCGTCACCGCGTGGAGCTCGGCGAAGACCTGGCGCAGGTGCTCCACGGCGCGCAGGCCGCCCGAGATGCCGCCGTAGGAGACGAGGGCCACCGGCTTGGCCTGCCACTCCGTGAAGTGCCAGTCGACCAGGTTCTTCAGGCCGGCCGGGTAGGAGTGGTTGTACTCGGGGGTGAGGACGACGAAGGCGTCCGCCGAGGCGAGCTTGGGGGTGACCGAGGCGAGAGCGGCGGTCGTCTCGGGGGTCGGGGCCATGGACATGGGCAGATCGGCCTCGGCCACGTCCACGACGTCCGGGACCAGGTCGTCGCGGTCGCGCAGCCGGTCGAGGAGCCAGTCGGCGACCACGGGGCCGAAGCGGCCGTGGCGGTTGCTGCCGATGACCAGCGTGACGTTGAGGGGTGCGGTGTCTGTCTGCACGAAGGTGTCTGTCTGCATGGAGGACAGCCTGATACCTCGACCAAAGTTGAGGTCAAGCGCGGATCGTGAGCGGGGGGTCACCCGTTCACACGCGCGTCCGCGCCCTTCGGGTTCTCTTCGGCGACCCGGCCGGCGCACGCCGTTGACCTGCTGAAATCTCGGCCGACGCGGCCCGGTGCACGGTGATCTGACACCCGTTCAGCGCATTTCTGACGCACTCTCAGGAAGCGGTCCCGGCCCGGTGCCACTTACCTCGAAGGCACAGGGACCCACCCGAGAGCTCGAAGGAGCACCATGCGCCCCACCACCCGCCTGCTGACCGGCAGCGCGCTCGCCGTCGCCGCCGCGGGTCTCGTCTGTGCGCCCGCGTCCGCCGGCGGCACGGACGGGCTCGAGGTGTTCCCGTCGTCCGTGGTGCCGGGCGGACGGGTCACCGTGACCACGGCGGCGTGCGGGGACGGCGGTACGGCCGCCGCCGGGGACGCCAGCGCGGTGGGCGCGGGCGCCTTCACGCTGGCGCCCGGCACGCACGAGGGCGACGCGACCGGGCGGTTCCGGGTGCCGCCGAGCGCGCAGCCGGGGACGTACGAGATCGCCGCGACCTGTGCGGAGGGCGGCCGGCGAGTGACCGGTGACCTGGTGGTCACGCTGACCTCCCAGCGTCAGCCGGTGCACCCCAGAGGAAGTGTGAAGACGGGGGTCGGTGGCGCTCTGGGCCCCGACCCCGTGCAGACCGCGGCCGGTGTGGCGGCTCTCGCCGTCGCCGCCGCGGGCGGTACCTGGCTCCTGCATCGCCGGGCGAGAGGCGACGGGATCTGACGGACACCCTCCGCTGTCCGTCCGCCGGTACCGCATGTCCCCTCCCCCTCCGGGTCCGACGCCCCTCGCGGCCCGGAGGGGGACGGGCAGGCCAGCCGTAGAGGAGGCTCCTGTGCGCAACCGCAGGATCGGCAACACCGCCATAGCGGGGGTCACCGTGGTGGCCCTGTGCAGCGGCGCGTGGCTGCTGCGCAGCGGCGCCGAGACGCACGCCCCGCCGCAGCCGTCCGCCGCCCAGGCGCACGCCGGCGGGGACAGCGGACGGGCCGCGGCGCCCGCCCTGCCGCCGTCACCGCCCGACCGCGTGCGGATCCCCGCGATCCACGTGGACGCGCCGCTGACGGGTCTGGCCCTCACGGCGAGCGGCAGCCTCGATGTGCCGCCGGCCTCCAGGAAGAACCTCGCCGGCTGGTACGAGGCCGGCACCACCCCCGGCGAGACGGGCACCGCGGTCCTCGCCGGGCACGTCGACAACGCCGAGGGACCCGCCGTCTTCTACGACCTCGGCGCCCTCCCCCGGGGCGGCACGATCGAGGTGGACCGGCGCGACGGAAGCGTCGCGGTGTTCACGGTGGACGCGGTCGAGGTGTACGACGCGAAGGACTTCCCCGACGAGAAGGTGTACGGCGCCGCCCGGCGGCCGGAGCTGCGGGTGATCACCTGCGGCGGGGGCTACTCGCGCTCGACCGGTTACCGGGGCAACGTGGTGGTGTTCGCGCACCTCACGGGGAGCCGCTGACAAGGCCGCGGTGATCGCGCGGCTGGTGTCGGCCGCCATGCCCCCACGCCCGAACCCACCGCCGACGCCCCCCCCGCAGCGCACACCGACCACCGCGACCCCCGCCCGGACGACCCCACCACCGACGGACCGTCCCCCACACCGGCATCGGCGGGTTCACACACCTCGCCCGGAGCCGGTGCACACCGCCGCGGCGATGGTGCGCGCGCAGTCCAGCGAGCCGGTGCGGGTGGTGTCGACCTCGATGTCGTAGACCACGCCCCGGTGGACGAGCTCGGCCTGCTTCTCCGCCATCCCGTGGACCCGGTCGCCCCGGGCGGACTCGCGGGCCGCGGCGACGGCGGCCACGCAGCGCACGCCGACCCACAGGACGTCGAGGCCGGCCAGGGCGTCCCGCCAGCGTTCCTGGGAGTGCGGGCCGCCGAGGAAGACGTCGTCCACGACGACCCGGGCGCCCGCGCGGACGGTCGCGGCGAGGCCCGCCCTCCAGGCCGCCTCCAGCCGTGTGAAGTCCGCTCCCACACTCACCGTGCCGTCCGCCGTGACCTCCAGGCCCGCGTCCGACTCCTGGAGCGCCGGGGGCATCGAGTCGACGAAGTCGTCGATGCCGAACGCCAGCCACGGCTCGGGCAGCACGGTCTGGAGGGCACGCGCGAGCGCCGTCTTGCCGGAACTGGACCCGCCGTTGAGCACGATCACCTGAGTCGTCACGGCGTCACGGTAGCGTCAGGCCGGCCACTGGTCGTACGGGTGTCCTCACAGTGCTCCCGCGCCGCCCGTCCCGAACCCTCACACCCGCCCCCGGTCCCTGCTGAGGGCAGCGTTCCTCACGGGAAACAGAGGTGATGCGGTCGGGTAACACCCACCGCGCACGCTCCTGGACATGACCTCGAATACGCGTGTGGTGGTGATCGGCGCCGGGCTCGCGGGCGTCCGGCTCGCCCGGCGGCTCGGAGAGCTCGGCACGCCCGTGACACTGATCGGCGAGGAGGAGCACCGCCCGTACAACCGGGTGCTCCTCGCCGAGGTGCTGGCCGGGCGGTACACCCCCGACGTGATCGCGCTCCCGGCGCCGGCCGCGCTGACCCGTGCCCGGGTCACCGGTATCGACCGCGAGGCACGGACCGTCGAGTGCGCCGACGGTGCGCGGATCGCGTACGACACGCTGGTCCTGGCCACCGGCTCCAACCCCGTGCTCCCGCCGCTGCGCGGCCTGTTCACCCCCGACCACGTGCTGCCCGAGGGCGTGCACGCGTTCCGGACAATGGACGACTGCCTGGGACTGTCCAAGGCCGTGCGGCCGGGCGTGAAGGCCGTCGTCATCGGCGGCGGGCTCCTCGGGGTGTCCGCGGCCCGCGCGCTCGCCCAGCGCGGCGCCCAGGTGATCCTCGCCCAGCAGTCCGAGCGGCTGATGGAACGCCAGCTCGACCCGAGCGCGTCCAAGCTCGTCCGCCGCCACCTCGTGGACCTCGGCGTCGAGGTCCACACCGACCTGCGCGTGCGGGACGTGCGCTGTGTCGGCGGGGCGGTCCGCTCGGTCGAGATGGCCGACGGATACGCGCTGGACGCCGAGATCGTGGTCCTGGCCTGCGGGGTCCACCCCCGCGTCGGTCTGGCGCAGACCGCGGGACTGGACGTGCGCAAGGGCATCGTCGTGGACGACGAACTGCGCACCTCCGACCCGCACATCCACGCCATCGGCGACTGCGCCCAGCACGACGGCACGGTCTACGGCCTCGCCACCCCGGCCCTCGAACAGGCCGACGCGCTGGCCGAGTTGCTGGCGGCCGGCTCCGGAGACCGAGGCACCCGCTACACCGGCACCCGTTCGCTGACCCGGCTCACGCTGCCCGGGCAGACCGCCTTCGACCTGGCCGCGTTCGGCGAGACCGAGGCGCTGCCGGGCGACGACGTCGTCCAGCTCACGGACGCCACCCGCGGGACCTACCGCAAGGTCGTCGTCCGCGACGACCGCCTGGTCGGCGGGGTCCTCGTCGGCGAACTCGGCACCGTCGGCGCGCTCGCCCGCGCCTGGGAGGGAGCAGAGCCGCTCCCCTCCGACGGCGGACCGCTGCTCCACCTGCTCACCAACGATGGAGGCTCCTGATGACCGCCACCCCGGAGGCCACGGAGGCCACCCCCACGATCGTCCTCGTCGGCCACGGCATGGTCGGCCAGCGCTTCCTGGAGGCGCTCGCCGCGCGGGGCCTGACCGCCACCCACCGCGTGGTCGTGCTCTGCGAGGAGCCGCGTCCCGCGTACGACCGGGTCGCGCTCACCTCGTACTTCTCGGGGAAGACGCCCGAGGAACTGTCCATGACGGACATGGAGTTCATCGAGACGCACGGCATCGAGCTGTACGTCGGCGACCCGGCCGTCGCCGTCGACCGCGAGGCGAGGAAGGTCACCGCCAAGTCCGGTCAGGTCTTCGCGTACGAGACCCTCGTCCTCGCCACCGGCTCCTACCCCTTCGTGCCGCCGGTCCCGAACAAGGACGCTGAGGGCTGCTTCGTCTACCGCACGATCGAGGACCTCCTCGCCATCGAGGAGTACGCGAAGACCCGTACCACGGGTGCCGTGGTCGGCGGCGGTCTGCTCGGACTCGAGGCGGCCGGTGCCCTGAAGGGGCTCGGACTCACCTCCCACATCGTGGAGTTCGCACCGCGGCTGATGCCGGTGCAGGTCGACGAGGGCGGTGGCGCGGCGCTGCTGCGGACCATCGAGGAGATGGGCCTGACCGTCCACACCGGGGTGGGCACGCAGGAGATCGTGGTCGACGCCGAGGGTGCCGTCACCGGCATGAAGCTGTCCGACGGCTCCGAACTCGCCACCGACCTGGTGGTGTTCAGCGCCGGTGTCCGCCCCCGCGACCAGCTGGCCCGCGACTGCGGCCTGACCGTCGGCGAGCGCGGCGGCATCACCGTCGACGAGCAGTGCCGCACTGTCTCCGACCCGCACGTCTTCGCGATCGGCGAGTGCGCGCTGGCCGCCGACGGCCGGGTGTACGGCCTGGTCGCCCCCGGCTACGAGCAGGCCGAGACGGCGGCGGCGACCATCGCCTCCGACGAGGCCGCCTTCCTGGGCGCCGACCTCTCCACCAAGCTGAAGCTGCTCGGCGTGGACGTCGCCTCCTTCGGCGACGCGCACGGGGCGACCGAGGACTGCCTGGACGTCGTCTACTCCGACTCCCGCGCGGGCCTGTACAAGAAGCTGGTCATCGGCCGGGACGGCACGCTGCTCGGCGGCATCCTGGTCGGTGACGCGGAGGCGTACGGCACGCTGAAGGCGTTCACCGGTTCCGTCCCGCCGGTCTCCCCCGAGTCGCTGGTGCTGCCGGCCGGCGCGGGCGAGTCGGTGCAGCTCGGCCCGACCGCGCTGCCGGACGACGCGATCATCTGCTCCTGCAACAACGTCCGCAAGGGCACCATCCGCGAGGCCGTCACGGAGCACAGGTGCACCACCGTGCCCGAGGTGAAGAAGTGCACCAAGGCCGGTACCACGTGCGGCAGTTGCGTCAAGGTGCTCGGCCAGCTGGTCACCGCGGAACTGGAGGCGTCCGGCGTCGAGGTCGACAAGGGCCTGTGCGGCTGCTTCGCGCAGACCCGCGAGGAGCTCTACGAGATCGTCCTCGCCCTGCGCATCAACAGCTACCAGGACCTCCTCGACCGCTACGGCCGCGACGGCGCCCGGGGCGGCGACGGCTGCGAGATCTGCAAGCCGGCCGTCGGCTCCATCATCGCCTCCCTCGCCCCCACGATCGGCGCGAGCGGCTACGTCCTGGACGGCGAGCAGGCGGCCCTCCAGGACTCCAACGACCATTTCCTCGCCAACATCCAGAAGAACGGCTCCTACTCGGTCGTCCCGCGCATCCCCGGCGGTGAGATCACCCCCGAGGGCCTCATCACGATCGGCGAGATCGCCCGCGACTTCGGCCTCTACACGAAGATCACCGGCGGCCAGCGGATCGACATGTTCGGCGCCCGGGTGGAGCAACTCCCGCTGATCTGGACCCGGTTGGTGGACGCCGGCTTCGAGTCGGGCCACGCCTACGGCAAGTCCCTGCGCACGGTGAAGTCCTGTGTCGGCCAGACCTGGTGCCGCTACGGCGTCCAGGACTCGGTCCGCATGGCGATCGACCTGGAGCTGCGCTACCGGGGCCTGCGCTCCCCGCACAAGCTGAAGTCGGCGGTGTCGGGCTGCGCCCGCGAGTGCGCGGAGGCCCAGTCGAAGGACTTCGGTGTGATCGCCACCTCCAACGGCTGGAACCTCTACGTCGGCGGCAACGGCGGCGCCACGCCGCGCCACGCGGACCTGCTCGCCCAGGACCTCACCGACGCCGAACTGATCCGGCTCATCGACCGGTTCCTGATGTTCTACATCCGCACCGCGGACCGCCTGGAGCGCACCTCGACCTGGCTGGAGCGCATCCCCGGCGGCCTGGACCACGTCCGTGACGTGGTCGTGGAGGACTCCCTCGGCATCTGCGAGGAGCTGGAGTCCCTGATGGCGGCCCACGTGGCGCACTACGCCGACGAGTGGGCGACCACCATCAACGACCCCGAGAAGCTCGCCCGGTTCGTGTCCTTCGTGAACGCCCCCGACACCCCCGACCCGGTCGTCGGCTTCGTCCCCGAGCGCGAGCAGATCAAGCCCGACCTGCCGCTGCTGACCATCGGCCACCGTCCCCTGGAAGGAAGCGCCCAGCGATGACCCTGGCACCCGAGACCACCGACCTGAAGGTCGAACTCCACCTGGACGGCGACTGGTTCGCGGTCTGCGAGCTGACCCGGCTGTTCCCCGGCCGGGGCGTGGCGGCCCTGCTGCCCGACGGCCGGCAGGCGGCCCTGTTCCGCGACCGCGCGGGCAACCTGTACGCCGTCGACAACCGCGACCCCTTCAGCGGCGCGGCGGTCCTCTCCCGCGGTCTGACCGGCAGCGCCCAGGGCCGGCCGTTCGTGGCCTCGCCCCTGCTCAAGCAGCGGTTCGACCTGGAGACCGGGCAGTGCCTGGACGACGAGTCGGTGCGGATCACGACGTACGAGGTGCGGGCGCGGTGACCTCGGGCGGACGGGCGTAACAGGGTTTCTTGACCGACCGTTCCAGACGGTCCTAGGCTCCTCCCCATGGCCAGGACCAAGGAGTTCGACCCCGAGGCCGCGCTGCAGGCAGCCCTGGAGCTGTTCTGGCGGCGCGGCTACGAGGCGACGTCGATGTCCGACCTGGTGGCGCACCTCGGCATCGGGCGGGCCAGCCTCTACGCGACCTTCGGCAGCAAGCACGAGCTGTACCTGCGGGCACTGGAGCGCTACGACCGGGCCGGGCTCCCGCCGATCGTGCGGGAGCTGTCCCAGCCGGGGCCCGCGCTGCCGGCCGTGCGGTCGGTCGTACGGCGGTACGCGACGGAGGCCGCCGACGAGCGACTGCGCCGCAACGGCTGCATGGTCACCAACGCGGCGGCCGAGCTGGCCCCGCACGACCCGGCGGCCGCGCGGCACGTCGAGCGCAACTGGGACCAGCTGGAGACCGTGCTGCACTCGGCACTGGTCCGCGCGCAGGCGCAGGGCGAACTGCCCGCGGAGCGCGATCCGTTGACCCTCGCCAGGATGCTGCTGGTACTGCTCCAGGGGCTGCGGGTCGTCGGCAAGGCCTCGACGGACCCGGCCCGGGTGCGGGACGCGGCGGAACAGGCGCTGGCGCTGCTCGACTGAACCCTTCGAGGGCGGGCGGCGCCCTTTTGCCGCCGCCATACTGAACCGATCGGTCAAGAACAAGGGGAGATCATGACGCGCTTCACCGGCAGGACCGCTCTCGTCACCGGCGCGGGCTCCGGCATCGGCCGGGCCGTCGCCGTCGCGTTCGCCGCGGAGGGCGCGCAGGTGGTCGTGGCCGGACGCAGGCGGGAGCCGCTGGCGGAGACGGTCCGGCTGATCGAGGAGGCGGGCGGCAAGGCACTCCCGGTGACCGGGGACGTCACGCGGGCCGCCGAGGTCGAGGCCGTCGTCGAGGCGGCCGTGGACCGCTTCGGCTCGCTCGACGTGGCCGTCAACAACGCCGGGGTGTTCCGGGGCGGGCGGCCCTTGGCCGAGCTGTCGTCCGCGGACTGGCGGGAGCAGCTCGACGTCAACCTGACCGGGGTGTTCCTGGCGCTCCGGGCCGAGATCCGCCGGATGCGCCTCCAGCCCTCCGGCGGCGCGATCGTGAACATCGCCTCCACCTTCGGCGCCCACACCCGCTCCCCCGGCGCCGCCGCGTACGCCGCCACCAAGGCGGCCGTCTCCGCCCTCACCCGGGGTGCGGCCCTGGACCACATCCGCGAAGGGGTCCGCATCAACGCGGTCAGCCCGGGCGCGGTGGACACCCCGATGTCCCTGCGCGCCGGCGAGACGGAGGCGGACCGCGCCGAGCGCGCGCGGGCGACCCTTCCGCTGGGCCGGGTCTCGTCCACGTCCGAGATCGCCGCCGCCGTGCTGTACCTGGCCTCGGACGACGCCTCGTCGGTGGTGGGCACGGACCTGGTGGTGGACAGCGGGGCGACGGCCTGACCCGCTCGGAAATATCCGCTGGAGAGCGAAAGTGCCCCGTGCTTGCATGGGTGCATGGTGCCCACCGACCGTCTCCTCGCCTTCGCGGCCATGTCGTTCCTGCTGATCGTGGTCCCCGGCCCCAGCGTGCTCTTCGTGATCGGGCGGGCGCTCGCGCAGGGCAGGCGTGCCGCCCTGACCACGGTGGCCGGGAACACGGCCGGTGCCTACGTCCTGGTCCTCGCCGTGGCGTTCGGGGTCGGCTCGGTCGTGGAGCGCTCGGTGCTGGTGTTCACCGCGCTCAAGCTCGCCGGCGCCGCCTACCTGGTGTACCTGGGCGTCAAGGCGTGGCGCGGACGCGGCTCGCTGCGCGCGGCGTTCGCCGAGGACGTGGCGGCGGCCGCGGCGGGGCACGGCGGTCTGCGCACGTTCTGGGAGGGGTTCGCGGTCGGTGTGACCAACCCCAAGACGATCGTGTTCTTCGCCGCCGTGCTGCCGCAGTTCGTGGACCGCGGCCAGGGTCATGTGGCCGCGCAGATGCTGCTGCTCGGGCTGGTGTTCAACGTCATCGCGCTGGTCTCCGACGCCGTGTGGGGTCTGGTCGCGGCGACCGCGCGAGGCTGGTTCGCCCGCTCGCCGCGCCGCCTCTCCCTGGTGGGCGGGGTGGGAGGACTGACCATGATCGGGCTCGGTGTCACGGTGGCGGTGACCGGCCGCAAGGACTGACGGGACCGAGGGGGATCAGCCCTTCAGGGCGTCGTACGTCACCCCCGTGAGCTCCTCCGACGCGGTCCACAGGCGTTGCGACACCCGGTCGTCGCGGGTCCAGGGGGCCCGCCAGGTGGGGGCCGGGGAGCCGCGCCACCCGGCCAGGGAGGGTCCGGTGAAGGAGTCGGGCGGTACGTCGGGGGCGGTGGCGGCGTAGAGGGTGGGCAGGGCTCCGGCGTCGGCGGACTGGGCGAAGAAGCGGTTGCCGACGCCCATGAGGCGTTCCGCCGTCCTGCGGCCGGCCATCCTCGGTCCCGCGGCCTGGAGGTTGGTGGCCGCGTACCCGGGGTGGGCCGCCGCGGCGATCACGTCCGAACCGTGGCCGGCCAGTCTGCGGGCCAGTTCGTGGACGAAGAGCAGGTTGGCGGTCTTGGAGCGGGCGTAGGCGATCCAACGCCGGTAGCGGCGCTCGCTGTTGAGGTCGGTGATGTCGATGTTGGCCAGGGCGTGCATCGGGCTGGAGACCGTCACGACGCGGGCGCCGGGTGTCACGAGGAGCGCCGGCAGCAGCAGGCCGGTCAGCGCGAAGTGGCCGAGGTGGTTGGTGCCGAACTGGGTCTCGAAGCCGTCGGCGGTCGTGCCGTACGGCAGCGCCATCACGCCCGCGTTGTTGACCAGCAGGTCGAGGCGGTCGTGGGGGTAGGCGGTCGCGAACTCCCGTACGGAGGCCAGGTCCCCGAGGTCCAGGTGGGCGAACTCCGCGTCCGCGCCCGGCACTTCGCCGACCAGCTGGTCCCGGGCCGCGACCCCCCGCGCCTCGCTGCGGCAGGCGAGCAGCACGCGGGCGCCCCGGCGGGCGAGTTCCCGCGCGGTGGCGTACCCGATGCCGCTGTTGGCCCCGGTGACCACGGCCACGCGCCCGCTCTGACCGGGGACGTCCTGGGCACTCCAGCCTGACATGACCGGGCTCCCTCCAGGGATGGGGTGGGGTGGGGTCCACACTAAGCGGCGACGCGCATGACATGTAATGGTCACGGAATGAACACTTCACCTTCACGACCGCATCATCGGCAATACGGTCATCCCCTCACGTAATACCTTCAGGGGGACGACATGGCCAACCCGTACAACAACCAGCCCGCGCCGCAGTGGCAGCCGGCGCCTCCGGCCGCTTCCCGGCCCGCCCCCAAGTGGGCACGGAAGCGCTATGTCCTGCCCCCCCTCGCGCTCGCGCTCTTCCTCGGCGTCGGCATAGGCGCCGGCGACCAGGACAAGTCGACGGACGACGCGAAGCCGGCCGCCGCGAAACCGCAGCCCACCGTCACCGTGACGGCCACCGCTACAGCGACGGCCACCGCGAGCCCGGAGCCGGAACCCGCGGCCACGGTGACCGCCACGAAGACGGTCAAGGTCACGAGGACGGTCACGGCACAGGCCGAGGCGGACACCGGCTCCGGGTCCGACTCGGGCGCCGACAGCGTCTACTACGGCAACTGCTCCGAGGCCCGCGCCGCCGGCGCCGCGCCGATCCATCGCGGCGAGCCGGGGTACGCCTCCCACCTGGACCGGGACAACGACGGGGTGGCCTGCGACAGTTGATCCGGCGGCGCTCGGTGGCGGAGAGCTACCCTCCGGTCACGTCACGTTCGTATCACGGGTTTCCCATGTCGCCGACAGGGGTTCCGCGTCTCACTAGGTTCGTCACCTCATATCCGGCCGATCGGCTCTTCTCGATCATGTGCGCGGATATCACCATGAACCTGGAAGGACCTGCTGTGAACCTGCTCCGCAAGCCCGGCGCCGTCGTCGTCGCCGCGCTGGCGCTGGCCGTGCTGCCGGGCGCCGCCTCGGCACACGACGGTGACCACCCGTTCGAGAACTGCACCGAGGCGTACGCCGCCGGTTACGCGAACATCCCCGAGGGCGACGAGCACTACGGCAGCCACCTCGACCGGGACGGCGACGGCATCGGCTGCGACCGGCCGCCCGCGGACTTCGTGGCACACGACGACGAGGCGGCGGCACCGGCCGAGGGCGGCGGCGAGAAGGGCCCGGACCTCGCCGAGACCGGCGGCGGGGGCGACACCACCGTGTACCTCGCCGCCGCGGGCTCGGCCGTCCTGCTCACCGGCGGCGCGCTCGTGGCGTCGACCCGCAGGCGTCGCGCCGAGCGCTGACCCCCGGACACGCGGAGAGGGGGCGGCACCCCCGCACAAGGGTGCCGCCCCCTCTCCTCGTGATCCGGAACCGCCGCCCATCGGATGAGGGTCGGGGACGGACGGCGGTTCCGGGGCTCCAGTGGCCCTCGGGGCCTACCGGTGGTCGCTCCCGTTCGCCGTGATCGCCGCGCGTCCCGCCTCCAGGCGGGCCACCGGGATGCGGAACGGGGAGCAGGAGACGTAGTCCAGCCCCACCTCGTGGAAGAAGTGCACCGACTCCGGGTCACCGCCGTGCTCACCGCAGACGCCGAGCTTCAGGTCGGGCCGGGTCCTGCGGCCCGCCTCCGCCGCCAGCTTCACCAGCGAGCCGACGCCGTCCTTGTCGATGGTCTCGAACGGGGAGACCCCGAAGATGCCCTTCTCCAGGTAGGCCGTGAAGAAGGAGGCCTCCACGTCGTCCCGGCTGAAGCCCCACACCGTCTGGGTGAGGTCGTTCGTGCCGAAGGAGAAGAACTCCGCCGCCTCCGCGATCTGACCGGCGGTCAGCGCGGCCCGCGGGAGCTCGATCATCGTGCCGATCGACAGCTTCAGCTCCACACCGGTCGCCGCCTCGACGTCCGCGACGACCTGGTCCGCCTCCTCGCGGACGATCTCCAGCTCCTGGACCGTGCCGACGAGCGGGATCATGATCTCGGCGCGCGGGTCGCCCTTGGCGTTCTTGCGCTCGGCCGCCGCCTCGGCGATCGCCCGCACCTGCATGGTGAACAGGCCCGGGATCACCAGGCCCAGGCGCACGCCCCGCAGGCCCAGCATCGGGTTCTGCTCGTGCAGCCGGTGCACGGCCTGGAGCAGGCGCAGTTCGTTCTCGTGCGGCTCCTGGCGGGACTCCGCGAGCGCCACGCGGACCGACAGCTCGGTGATGTCGGGGAGGAACTCGTGCAGCGGCGGGTCCAGGAGCCGGATCGTCACCGGCAGCCCGTCCATCGCCGAGAACAGCTCGACGAAGTCCTGCCTCTGGAGCGGGAGCAGCTCCTTCAGGGACTCCTCGCGCTCGGCCTCCGTGTCGGCCAGGATGAGCCGCTCGACCAGCTCACGGCGGTCCCCGAGGAACATGTGCTCGGTACGGCACAGCCCGATGCCCTGGGCGCCGAACCGGCGGGCGCGCAGCGCGTCCTCGGCGTTGTCCGCGTTGGCGCGCACCCGCAGGCTCCGCTTGCGGTCGGCGAACGCCATGATCCGGTGCACGGCCTCGACCAGCTCGTCGGCGTCGGCGGCGCCCGCGTGCATCCGGCCCTCGAAGTACTCGACGACGGGGGACGGCACGACCGGGACCTCACCGAGGTACACCTTGCCGGACGACCCGTCGATGGAGATCAGGTCGCCCTCCTCCACGACATGCCCGCCCGGAACCGTCATCCGGCGCCGCTTGGTGTCGACCTCCAGCTCCTCGGCGCCGCAGACACAGGTCTTGCCCATGCCGCGCGCGACGACGGCCGCGTGGGAGGTCTTGCCGCCGCGGGAGGTCAGGATGCCCTCGGCGGCGATCATGCCGTCGAGGTCGTCGGGGTTGGTCTCCCGGCGGACCAGGATGACCTTCTCGCCGGAACGCGACCACTTGACGGCGGTGTACGAGTCGAAGACGGCCTTGCCTACGGCCGCGCCCGGCGAGGCCGCGATGCCCCGGCCGACCTGCGCGACCTTGGTGTTCTCGTCGAAGCGCGGGAACATCAGCTGGGCGAGCTGGGCGCCGGTGACGCGCTGGAGCGCCTCGGCCTCGTCGATCAGGCCCTGGTCGACGAGCTGGGTGGCGATCCGGAAGGCCGCGCCCGCCGTGCGCTTGCCGACCCGGGTCTGGAGCATCCACAACTGGCCGCGCTCGATGGTGAACTCGATGTCGCAGAGGTCCTTGTAGTGGTTCTCCAGCGTCTCCATGATCTGCATGAGCTGGTCGTACGACTTCTTGTCGATCTGCTCCAGCTCCGCGAGCGGGACGGTGTTGCGGATGCCCGCGACGACGTCCTCGCCCTGCGCGTTCTGGAGGTAGTCGCCGTAGACGCCCTGGTGGCCGGAGGCGGGGTCGCGGGTGAAGGCGACACCGGTCCCGGAGTCGGGGCCGAGGTTGCCGAAGACCATCGAACAGACGTTGACGGCCGTGCCCAGGTCGTGCGGGATGCGCTCCTGGCGGCGGTAGAGCTTGGCACGGTCGGTGTTCCAGGAGTCGAAGACCGCGTGGATGGCGAGGTCCATCTGCTCGCGCGGGTCCTGCGGGAAGTCCCGGCCGGCCTCCTTCTTGACGATCTTCTTGAAGGCGGTGACCAGCTTCTTGAGGTCGGCGGCCTCCAGGTCGGTGTCGACCGTGACCTTCTTGGCCTCCTTGGCCTTGTCGAGGGCCTCCTCGAAGAGGTCGCCGTCGACGCCGAGGACGGTCTTGCCGAACATCTGGATGAGGCGCCGGTAGGAGTCCCAGGCGAAGCGGTCGTCGCCGGCCTGCTGGGCGAGACCCTGGACCGACTTGTCGGAGAGACCGATGTTCAGGACGGTGTCCATCATGCCGGGCATGGAGAACTTCGCGCCGGAGCGGACCGAGACGAGCAGCGGGTCGTCGGCCTGGCCGAGCTTCTTGCCCATGCGCTGCTCCAGCGCGTCGAGGTGCGCACTCACCTCGTCACGCAGTGCCGCCGGCTCCTCGCCGCTGTCGAGGTAGACCTTGCACGCCTCGGTCGTGATGGTGAAGCCGGGGGGAACGGGGAGCCCCAGGTTGGTCATCTCGGCGAGGTTCGCGCCCTTGCCACCCAGGAGGTCCTTGAGGTCCTTGTTTCCCTCGGTGAAGTCGTAGACGAACTTCGCTACGTGGGGTTCTTTGTTTTCCGACACGGGTCTCGACTCCCTCGAGGACGCGGTGGCTGCCCTGACGGCGAGGAACATACCCAGATCGAAGGCTTCTGGGTACGTCTGCTCGGGCGTCATACGCCCGTAACCAGCCGTCTGCCAGCGGATCGAAAGTCAAAGCTTGGCAAGCGACAGCCGCCGGATGTTTTCACTTCTTGAACACAGGAGGGCTCCCACACCCCTTCGACCGCTCACATGAGCACCCTATGCCCACATCTGATTTCGATCGATGAACGATCAAGGGGTGGCACTGAGTGCCACCCCTTGGAGAAGTGCAGTCGCCCAAGATCCGCTCATCTGAGCCCTGCCCTTATCAAGCGTGGCGAGAATCACGCTGCCACAGCGCGCCGGATTTCACCATGCGGACGGGCATCCGGGCCGAAACACGGACGTCACACGCCCATCGCCAGCAACCGCTCCTCGACCCGCTCGGGCGCGTACAGGTGCTCCACCACCAGCGCGCCCGCGCCGACCAGCCCGGCCCGCTCCCCCAGCCGTGAGGTCACGACCTCCAGGCGGGCGGTGGAACGCGGCAGCGCCCGCTGGTACAGCAGCTCCCGCACCCCCGTGAGGAAGGGGGTTCCGGCCAGATCTCCGGCGATCATCAGAACCCCCGGGTTCAGCAGGGTCACGACCGTCGCCAGGACGTCCCCGACGTGCCGCCCCGCCTCGCGCGCGAGGGCCGCCGCCCCGGGGTGCCCGGACGCGAGCAGGTCCCGCACGTCCGCCCCCGAGGCCGCGGGCACGCCGGTCGCCGCCAGCCGGCGGGCCACGGCACCGCCACTGGCGACGGCGGCGAGACAGCCGTAGGACCCGCACCGGCACAGCGCCTCCGCGCCCGCCGGCACCCGGATGTGCCCCAGGTCGCCGGCGCCGCCGTCGATGCCCCGGTAGACCGAGCCGTGCACCACGACTCCGGCGCCGATGCCGGTGGAGACCTTGACCAGCACGAACGCCGCGCAGTCGGGATAGGCCGTGCGCTGTTCGCCGTACGCCATGAGGTTGGCGTCGTTGTCGACGAGCACGGGCACCGGACCGGCACCGGTGTGCTCGGTGAACGATCCGGAGAGGCGGCCCCTTATGTCGTAGCCGTCCCAGCCGGGCATGATCGGCGGCTGGACGACCCGGCCGCTCTCCAGGTCGACCGGCCCCGGCACGGCCAGCCCGATGCCGCACACCTCGGACGCCCGGTGCCCGGCCTTCTCCAGCAGCTCGGCGAACCAGCGGCCCAGCTCGCCGAGCACGGCGTCCGGGCCGTCCTCGACGACCAGGGTGCCGCTGTGTTCGGCGAGGATCTCGCCGGTCAGGGAGAGCACGGCCGCGCGCGCGTGCCGGGTGTCCAGGTCGGCGGCGAGGACGACGGCGTGGGCGTCGTCGAACTCCAGGGTGATGGAGGGGCGGCCGCCCAGCGGGGAGTCCACGGGGCCCCCGGCGCCCTCGCGGAGCCAGCCCGCGCGGAAGAGGCGGTCGAGGCGCTGGCCGACGGTCGCCCGGGACAACCCGGTCGCCTGCTGGAGCGCGCCGCGCGTGACGGCCCGTCCGCTGCGGACCAGTTCGAGCAGGTCTCCGGCACCGGTCTGACGTCCAGCCATGCTCACCCCCTTGTGTTTCCCAACTCTGCATTACATATTGGGTTTTGCGTGTTAAATAGACGTAACCCTACGGTAGCCCTGACCGAACCGGTCAGCCACACGTCTTTCGGGGAGCCCCGAGTGGATCGCACCGCCCAGCTCGTCACCCCTGCCGCACCGCACTCGATCGCATACGATCCGCCGGGTTCGTCACATTCCCTGCACACCGCGGCCGCGCGGGTGCTGGAGGCCAACTGGACCGGCACCTCCACGGTGCCCTCGCGCCACCTGTACCCGCACCAGTGGTCCTGGGACTCCGCGTTCATCGCAATCGGCCTGCGCCACCTGTCGCCGCTGCGGGCCCAGACCGAGCTGGAGACCCTGCTGGCGGCCCAGTGGGGCGACGGGCGTGTCCCGCACATCGTGTTCAACCCCTCCGTACCGCTCGACGCGTACTTCCCGAGCCCCGACTTCTGGCGCTCCGCCACCGCGGGGCGGGCCGCGGGCGCCCCGCGCACCGTACAGACGTCCGGCATCGTGCAGCCACCGGTCCACGCCCTGGCCGCGTGGCTGGTGCACCGCGCCGACCCCGGCCTGTCCCGGGCGCGTGGCTTCCTCGCCCGGGTGTACCCGCGCCTGGCCGCCTGGCACCGCTATCTGCTGCACCGCCGGGACCTGGGCGGCGGCGGTCTCGCGTCCGTCGTGCACCCCTGGGAACAGGGTATGGACAACAGCCCGGCCTGGGACCTCCCGCTGTCCCGTGTCACACCGGCCCCGGCCCGCTCCTTCCGCCGCGCCGACCTCGACCACGGGGCGGCCGAGGACCGGCCGACGGACCTGGACTACGGCCGGTACGTACGACTGGCGGCCGACTACCGGGACGGCGGGTACAGGGACGGGACGGGTGGGAGCCGGGGGGACGGGACGGGTGGGAGCCGGGGGGACGGGACGGGTGGGAGCCGGGGTGTCGGTACCGCCGGGTTCGCCGTCGAGGACCCCGCCTTCAACGCCCTGCTCATCGCCTCCGAGCACGCCCTCGCCCGGATCGCCGCCGAGCTGGGCGCGCCCGGCACCGCCCGGCACGCGCGCGCGGAGCGGCTGACGGCCGCACTGGTGGAGAGGCTGTGGGACCCGGCGAGCGGCATGTTCCTGTGCCGGGATCTCGGGGCCCCGTCCCCGGACGGGCGCGGTGCCCTGATCCCCGAGCGGAGCGTCTCCGGCCTGGTCCCCCTGCTGCTGCCCGGCCTCCCGCGGGACCTCGCCCCCACGCTCGTGCGCACCGCCACGGGCCCCCACTTCGGGCTGGGCACCAGCACCCGCCTCCCGCCCAGCTACGACCTGCTCGGCGAGGCCTTCGACCCGCACCGCTACTGGCGCGGCCCGGCCTGGTTCAACACGGCGTGGCTGCTGGAGCGGGGCCTGCGCGTCCACGCCGAGCACCGACGGGCCGACGCGCTGCGGGAGTCGGTCCTCGAACTGGCCGCGGCCGGCGACTTCGCGGAGTACGTCGACCCGTACACCGGCGAGCCCTGCGGGGCGACCGGCTTCGGCTGGACCGCCGCGCTCGCGCTCGACCTGCTGCACAGCGACACCACAGTCACGGCGGACATGGGACTCAAGGGAGGGGACCGGCCATGACGGACCGGCATCATCTGCTCGTGCACGGCGGGACGTTCGCTGCCGTGGGCGACAGCGGGGACATCAGCGGCGTCCGGAACGGCACGTCGCCGGACGGCCTGTTCGTCCGGGACGCCCGGCATCTGAGCCGCTGGCAGCTCACGGTCGACGGCGCGGTCCCGGAGGCCCTGTCGCCGGTCGCCGACGGTGACACCGCGCGCTGTGTCCTGGTGCCGCGGGGTGGCCGCCAGGAACCCCCGGCGCACACCCTCTTCCGCGAACAGGCGGTGGGGGACGGCTCGTTCGTCGAATCGCTCCGGGTCACCAGCAACCGCCCGGTACCGACGACGGTACGGCTCGCGATCACCGCGGACGCCGACTTCACCGACCAGTTCGAACTCCGCTCCGACCACCGCACCTACACGAAGACGGGCGCCACCCGCACCCGTGAAGTCCGCGACGACGGCGTGGAGTTCGGCTACCAGCGCCACGAGTGGCGGTCCTGTACGACGGTGACGGCCGATCCCGCCCCGGACGGCGTGGAGGAGACCGGCACCGGGGCCAGGCGCCTGGTCTGGACGCTCGACCTGGAGCCGCACGGCACGGCCGAGCTGGTCCTGCGCGTGATGGCCCGCCCGCACGGCGACAAGCGGGCCCGGCGGGTACCGAGCTCCCCCGCCGCCGTGAACCGTCACCTCCTGGAGCTGGAGGGCGAGTTCGTGGAGGGCGTGGCCTTCCCGACCGGCTGGCCGGAGCTGGCGGCGGCCTGCGCCCGCGGTCTGGCCGACCTGGCCTCGCTCCAGGTACCGGCCATCGGCCCGGACGGCGAGGATCTGCGCGTCCCGGCGGCGGGCGCCCCCTGGTTCCTGACCCTGCTCGGCCGCGACGCCCTCCTCACCTCGCTCTTCGCCCTCCCCTACCGGCCCCGGCTGGCCGCCGCGACCCTTCCCGCGCTCGCCGCCACCCAGGCCACCGAGACCGGCGCGGCCTCCGTGGCCCAGCCCGGCAAGATCGTGCACGAGGTACGGCACGGGGAGCTCGCGCACTTCGGGCAGGTGCCGTACGGCCGCTACTACGGCTCGGTCGACGCGACCCCGCTGTTCCTCGTGCTGCTCGGCGCGTACGTGGAGCAGACCGGGGACGCCGCCCTCGCCCGGCGCCTGGAGTCCCACGCCAGGGCCGCGGTCGGCTGGATGCTCGACCACGGCGGCCTCACCTCGCGCGGCTACCTCGTCTACCGCGCCGACCAGGGCGGCCTCGCCAACCAGAACTGGAAGGACTCCCCGGGGTCGATCTGCGGCGCCGACGGGAGTCGCCCGAGCGGCCCGGTGACGGCGGCGGGCGCCCAGGGCTACGCGTACGACGCGTTGCGCAGGACCGCGTGGCTCTCGCGCACGGTGTGGCAGGACGGGACGTACGCGGCGCTCCTCGAACAGGCCGCGGCGGACCTGCGGGACCGCTTCCAGCGGGACTTCTGGATGCCGGACCGCTCCTTCCCGGCCCTCGCGCTGGACGGCGAGGGCCGGCAGGTCGACGCGCTGGCCTCGGACGCCGGGCATCTGCTCTGGTCGGGGCTGCTCGACAAGGAGTACGGCGAGCTGGTGGGCCGACGCCTCCTGGAACCGGACTTCTTCTCGGGCTGGGGCGTGCGCACGCTGGCGTCCGGCCAGCCGGCCTACCACCCGCTCTCCTACCACCGGGGCTCGGTCTGGCCGCACGACAACGCGCTGATCGCGCTGGGGCTCGCCCGCTACGGGCTGCACGACGAGGCGCGGGAGGTGGCGCACGGGCTGGTGGACGCGGCGACGGCGACCGGGCACCGGCTGCCGGAGGTGCTGGCGGGGTACGGACGGGAGTCCCACGGCGAGCCGGTGCCGTATCCGCACGCGTGTGTGCGGGAGTCCCGGTCGGCGGCGGCGCCTCTTGCCCTGCTGACGGCGGTCGGGGGCGCCTGACCGCACAATCTCGCCGTTGACCAAGCGTTGGGGCGGTGTTTGCCCCAGGACGTGAACTGTGGCCGGGGGCGGGCCGTACGGGACGGTGGCGGATCCGGGACCCCAGGGCGGGTCCGCCTTCCACCAGGACCGTATGGAAGGACCCTCGGGTGTCCGAGACCCTTGCAGAGAGCACGCCCCCCGAGGCCGAGGCGACGGGCGGGGACAGTCCGCCGGCCCGGAAGCCGCCCTGGCGGGACGCGCATCCCACCGCCGTACGCAACACGCGGTGGGCGCTGAACGTCCTCGCCGCCCTGCTCGTCCTCGGGGCCCTGCTCCTGCCCAACAAGGTCACCTACCTGCATCCGCGGGAGTTCGTGCGGATACCGGCCGAGGCGATCCTCGGGGCGGCCGTGACGCTCGCGCTGCCGCGTCGGCCGCGGCTGGCGGTGGCCGTGGCGGCCGGCGTGGGGCTCGGGGTGATGACGGTCCTGAACCTGCTCGACATGGGCTTCAACGACTACCTCGGGCGGCCCTTCAACCTCGTCCTGGACTGGGAGCTGCTCGACGACGCGCAGTCCTACGTCGCGGACTCGATGGGCCGGGCCGTGGCGGTCGGAGCCGTGATCGGCGTGATCGTCCTCGTGCTCGTGCTGCTGGCGCTCATGACGCTGGCGACGGTCAGGCTGAGCGGCCTGCTGGTCCTGCACCGGCGGACCGCCACGCGCGGCACGCTCCTCGCCGCCACCGTCTGGGTCACCTGTTCCGCACTCGGCCTCCAGGTCCTCGGCACCCCGCTGGCCTCCGAGCACACCGCCGGGCTCACCGCGCTCCAGGCCAAGCGGGTGCTGTACACCGTGCGGGACGAGGCCGAGTTCCAGAAGGTGGCCAGGGTCGACGCCTTCGGGAACACGCCGGGCTCCCAGCTGGTGCCCGACCTGCGCGGCAAGGACATGATCTTCACCTTCATCGAGAGCTACGGCCGCAGCGCCGTCGAGGACCCGGGCATCGCGCCCGGCGTCGACAGGACCCTCGACACGAGCACCGCGGCCCTCGCGAAGGCCGGCTTCCACGCGAAGAGCGGCTGGCTGACCTCGGCGACGTACGGCGGCAGCAGCTGGCTCGGCCACTCGACGACCCTCTCCGGCCTGTGGATCGACAACCAGCAGCGCTACCGCACGGTCATGGCCAGCGACCACCTCAGCCTCACCAAGGCGTTCAGGAAGACCGGCGACTGGGACACGGTCGGGGTGATGCCGGGCGTCCAGAAGGGCTGGCCGGAACAGGAGTACTACGGCCTCGACAAGGTCTACAACGCCTTCCAACTCGGCTACCGGGGACCCAAGTTCAGCTGGTCGACGATGCCCGACCAGTACGCCCTGGAGGCCTACCAGCGCCAGGTCCACGGCAGGAAGCGCGACAAGCCGCTGATGTCCGAGATCATCCTGACCTCCAGCCACCAGCCCTGGGCCCCCATCCCCAAGATGGTCGACTGGGACGACCTGGGCGACGGCTCGGTCTTCAAGCCCATCCAGAAGGCCGGCAACAAGGCCTCCGACATCATCGCCGACCCCACCCGCTCCAAGCAGGAGTACGGCAAGTCCATCTCCTACTCGGTCACCGCACTCACCCAGTGGCTGGAGCGCTACGGCACCGACGACACGGTCCTCGTCTTCCTCGGCGACCACCAGCCGATCGCCCGGGTCAGCGGGGAGAACGCCAGCCGTGACGTCCCGATCTCGATCGTCGCCAAGGACCCGAAAGTCCTGGCCAAGATCGCCTCCTGGAACTGGACGGACGGCCTCAAGCCCGCCCACGACGCCCCGGTCTGGAAGATGAGCTCCTTCCGAGACCGCTTCCTCACGGCCTACGGCTCGACCCCACATCCGTCCGAGGGATAACGGTCGCCTCAGGGGGTTGCGGGCCCGCCGTGGCCGGTCGCGCAGTTCCCCGCGGGGCCGCTGCGCTGGGCTTAGGCCGGGCGCCTAGGGGGGTGTCGGCGTGGGTTGTCTGACGAGTGCGGGCCCGTCGTGGCCGGTCGCGCAGTTCCCCGCGCCCCTGGGGAGTTGCAGTCACCCGCGCCACGACGGACCGTTCGCCGCACCGCGCGCCCCAGCGGGCCGTTGGCCGCGTACGGCGGTGAGGGGACGGGGTGGGGGGTGTCCGCCCGCAGCGGCCGGCGTCCGTTACAGGGAACTGCTCGATGGACCGAGCCGCCGGACCGAGGACGGATACCCCCCACCCCGGCACCGACCCACCCACCACACCGCACGCGCTACACGAACCCCCACCGGGCAGCGACGGGCCGCCGCAGGCATCAGGGGCGCGGGGAACTGCGCAAAAACGCCCGCCCCCACCGAACCCGCACCCGCAATCACCCCCCAGACGTGTCCAGCTCCGCGTCCTCCCCGACGCCCGCACAGTCGTACGGGTCCTTCAGCCAACCGTCCGGCAGAACCACCCGGTTGTTGCCGGACGTACGACCGCGGGGCCCGTCCGCGCCGGTCGGCCAGGCCTGGTCGAGGTCCAGCTCGTCGAGGCCCGCCCGCAGCTCCGCCAGCGACGACGTGATCGCGAGGCGCTTGCGCATCTCGGAGCCGACCGAGAAGCCCTTGAGGTACCAGGCCACGTGCTTGCGGAAGTCGATGACGCCGCGGGACTCGTCGCCGATCCACTCGCCGAGGAGGGTGGCGTGACGGACCATCACGTCGGCCACCTCACGGAGCTTCGGGCGCGCGACATCCTCGGTACGGCCCTCGAACGCCGCCACCAGATCCGCGAACAGCCACGGCCGGCCCAGGCACCCCCGGCCGACGACCACCCCGTCGCACCCGGTCTCCCGCACCATCCGCAGCGCGTCCGCCGCCGACCAGATGTCGCCGTTGCCGAGCACGGGAATCTCCGGCACGTGTTCCTTGAGTCGGGCGATCGCCTCCCAGTCGGCCGTACCGCCGTAGTGCTGCGAGGCGGTCCGTCCGTGCAGGGCGATCGCCGTCACGCCCTCCTCGACCGCGATCCGGCCCGCGTCCAGATACGTGAGGTGGTCGTCGTCGATCCCCTTGCGCATCTTCATCGTGACCGGCAGGTCCCCCGCCCCGCTCACGGCCTCCCGCAGGATCGCCCGGAGCAGCGGACGCTTGTACGGCAGTGCGGACCCGCCGCCCTTCCGGGTCACCTTGGGCACCGGGCACCCGAAGTTGAGGTCGATGTGGTCGGCGAGGCCCTCCTCCGCGATCATGCGGACGGCCTTGCCGACGGTGGCGGGGTCGACGCCGTAGAGCTGGATCGAACGAGGCTTCTCGCTCTCGTCGAAGTGGATGAGCTGCATGGTCTTCTCGTTGCGCTCGACCAGCGCCCGGGTGGTGATCATCTCGCTGACGAACAGCCCCTTGCCCCCGCTGAACTCCCGGCACAGGGTGCGGAAGGGCGCGTTGGTGATCCCGGCCATGGGGGCGAGGACCACGGGCGGTTGGACGGTGTGCGGGCCGATCCGCAGGGGCGTGGTGTCGGTGAGCGCGATCGTGGACATTCCCCCATTGTCACGCACGCCCCGGGGTACCCGTGCATCGATCATGTACCGACCATTAGTTAGACGCACTATTGAAATCGGCGTACGATGAAACGCATGCCCGAGCTCAGTCACCGTCGACGCATGCTGGTCCTCGCGATCTGCTGCATGAGCCTCCTGATCGTGAGTCTCGACACCACCGCCCTCAACGTCGCCCTGCCCTCCATGCAGCGGGGCCTGGACGCCGGCACGGCGGGCCTCCAGTGGACGATCGACGCGTACACGCTGGTCCTCGCGTCCCTGCTGATGCTGGCCGGCTCCACGGCCGACCGGATCGGCCGCAAGCGCGTCTTCATGGCGGGCCTGATCGTCTTCACGATCGGCTCCGCGCTGTGCTCCGCCGCGCCGAACCTGGAGGCGCTGATCGTCTTCCGCATGGTGCAGGCGGTCGGCGGTTCGATGCTCAACCCGGTCGCGATGTCGATCATCACCAACACCTTCACGGACCCGCGCGAGCGGGCGCGGGCGATCGGCGTGTGGGGCGCGGTCGTCGGCATCTCCATGGCCGCCGGGCCGCTGGTCGGCGGGGTGCTCGTGGACTCGGTCGGCTGGCGCTCGATCTTCTGGGTCAACCTGCCGGTCGGACTCGCGGCGCTGCTGCTCACCCTGCGGTACGTCCCGGAGTCCCGGGCGCCCAGGGCCCGCCGCCCCGACCCGGTCGGACAGCTCCTGGTGATCGCGCTGTTCGGTTCGCTGACGTACGCGATCATCGAGGCGCCGGAGTCGGGCTTCTCGTACGTCCTGCCCTTCGCCGCCGTGGCCGTCGTCGCGCTGGCGGGGCTCCTGTGGTACGAGCCCCGGCGCGACGAACCCCTCATCGACCTGCGTTTCTTCCGGTCCGCGCCGTTCAGCGGCGCCACGGTGATCGCGATCAGCGCGTTCGCGGGGCTGGGCGGGTTCCTGTTCCTGTCGACGCTGTACCTCCAGAACGTCCGAGGGCTGGACGCGCTGCACGCCGGGCTGTGGATGCTGCCGATGGCGGTGCCGATGTTCCTGTTCGCGCCGCTCGCCGGGCGGCTGGTCGGGAGCCGGGGGCCGCGGCTGCCGCTGGTGATCGCGGGAGTGATGACGACGGCGAGCGGGGTGCTGTTCGCCGCGTTCGACGCGGAGACCTCGAACGTGACCCTGTTCCTCGGATACGTGCTGTTCGGGATCGGGTTCGGGCTGGTGAACGCGCCGATCACGAACACGGCGGTGTCGGGGATGCCGCGCGCCCAGGCCGGGGTGGCGGCGGCCGTCGCCTCCACCAGCCGTCAGCTCGGGCAGACGCTCGGGGTCGCGGTGATCGGGGCGGTGCTGGCCTCGGGGGTGGGTTCGTCGTCGTACCGGGAGGAGTTCGTGTCCGCCGCGGTGCCGGGGTGGTGGATCGTGGCCGGGTGCGGGTTCGTGGTGCTGGTGCTCGGGGCGGTGACCAGTGGGTCGTGGGCCCGGCGGACCGCGGAGCGTACGGCTGAGCGGTTGGAGTCGGCGGAGGTCCGCGAGGCGGCGGGGGTCATCGCGTAGTCCACCGGCCG
>NZ_JBIVSV010000002.1:200262-269347 GCF_044756385.1 Streptomyces sp. NPDC091972
GGCCGACGGCCGGTGGGGGCCGGTCGCGCAGTTCCCCGCGCCCCTGGGTGGGTGACCTCAGCCGAACCGAGACAGCACCCCCCTCCTCGGACCTCAGGTGCGTAGTCCACCGGCCGACGGCCGGTGGGGGCCGGTCGCGCAGTTCCCCGCGCCCCTGGGTGGGTGACCTCAGCCGAACCGAGACAGCACCCCCCTCCTCGGACCTCAGCGCGTAGTCCGCCGGCCGACGGCCGACCGCGTCCTCGGGTGGGTGACCACAGCCGACTGGGGGCAGCACCCACCGCACAACCGGCCCGTGCAGAGCTCAGTGCAGGCGGCTCAGTACTGTCCGCTCCACCGCCGGTACGAACCGTTGGCCCGTCAGTGCCAGGGCTATCGCCGCTGCGACTCCCGCCCACGCCAGCGGGCCCAGGGGGGTGCAGCCGAAGAGTTGGCTTGCTCCCGGGGTTTCCACCAGGGCGACCAGGGCCGCCGCGGAGCCCAGGGACGTCACCCGGACCAGTGGGCTCTCCCGGCGGTCCGCCAGGGTCTGGGCCAGCTGGGTGCCGACCACCGCGCACAGCGCCATGGTCGTCGAGCGGCGGGCCGTGCCAGGGGTGAAGCGGCCGATGAGCCAGGCCACCGTGGCGCCGAGGCAGGTGGTGAAGGCGCGGTCACGGATCTTGCGGGTGAGGGAGGTGCCCAGGATGGTGTCGACCGAGGGGTTGTCCTCCGTGGGTTTCTCCGTCGGCGTGACCGCCACGGCCATCGCCGGGAACAGGTCGGTGAAGAGGTTGACGAGGAGCATCTGGCGGGTGGACAGGGGGGCCGCTCCCGACAGCAGGGTGCCGAGGATGCCGAAGCTCACCTCGCCCGCGTTGCCGCCGATCAGGATGGCGATGGCGTCGGCGACGCTGTGCCACAGGGCGCGGCCCTCGCGGACGGCCTCGATGAGGGCGGTGAGGTCGTCGCCGGTGAGGACGAGGTCGGCGGCGTTGCGGGCGGCGGCGGAGCCGCGGGCGTTGATGCCGACGCCGATGTCGGCGGCCCGGATGGCGGCCGCGTCGTTGGCGCCGTCGCCGACCATGCCGACGACCCGGCCCGCGTCCCTGAGGGCCTCGACGACCTGGAGTTTCTGCTCGGGCGCGACCCGGGCCACGACGTCGGCGTCGCACAGCATCCGGGAGCGGGCCGAGCGGTCGGCGGCGGCCAGTTCGTCGCCGGTGACGACCGTGGCGTCCTCGGGCCAGCCGAGGTCGGTGGCGATGGCGTGGGCGGTCTGCGGGTGGTCACCGGTCAGCACGACCGGTCGTACCCCCGCCTCGCGCAGTCCGCGGACCAGGTCGGGGGAGGTGTCCCGGGCCACGTCGGCGAGGCCCAGCAGGCCCACGAACTCCAGGTCCCGCAGCGGCTCCTCGAGTACGGCCCTGTCGTCACCGCCGAGCGGCCGCCGGGCCACCGCGAGGACCCGCAGACCGTCGGCCGCCAGGGAGTGGGCCCGCTCGGAGGCGTCGGGGGGCAGGTCCGAGCAGGCGGGCAGGACCGTCTCCGGGGCGCCCTTGAGCACCAGGACCGGGGAGTCGTCGCCGGCCTGTCCGACGGCGGCGGCGTAACCGCGGCCCGCCTCGAAGGGCAGGCCCTCCAGCTGGGTCCACTCCTCGTCCGGGGCGGCCGCGTCCAGGACGGCCTCGTCGGTGGCGTGGGCCGGGCGCTGCTCGGAGTCGCCGTCGAGCTGGGGGCAGGCGCGGGCCGCGATCCGCAGCGGGCCGTCCGCGTCGGGCTCGCCGGCGGCGTGGACCCGCCCGTCCGCGTCGGCGACCCGGACCAGGCGCAACCGGTTCTCGGTGAGGGTGCCGGTCTTGTCGAAGCAGATGGTGTCCATGCGGCCGAGGGCTTCGAGGGTGCGCGGGGCGCGGACCAGGACGCCGTGCGCGCTGAGCCGTCGGGCGGCGGCGAGCTGTGCGACCGTGGCGACCAGCGGCAGCCCTTCGGGGACGGCGGCCACCGCGACCGCGACGCCGCCGCTGACCGCCTGCCGCAGGGGTGTGCCGCGCAGCAGGGCGAGCCCGGTGACCGCGGCGCCGCCCGCCATCGTCAACGGCATCGCCTTGCGGGTGAGTTCCTGGAGCCGGGCCTGGACCCCGCCGGCGGCCGGGGTGCGGGCGGCGAGGGCGACGGCGCGGGCGGCCTCGGTGCGGTCGCCGGTGTCCACGACGACCGCGCGGGCGTTCCCGGCCACCACGGTCGTCCCCTCGAAGACCATGCAGTGCCGTTCGGCGACGGGGGCGTGCGGGCTCGGGTCGGTAAACTTGCCCACCGGGAGGGACTCGCCGGTCAGCGCGGACTCGTCGACCTCCAGGCCGTCCTGCCACAGCAGGCGGGCGTCGGCGGGGACGACGTCGTCCAGGGTGAGCTCGATGACGTCTCCGGGGTTCAGCCCGGCGGCGTCGACGACGTGCGGTTCCGCGTCCTCCTCGGCGACCCGGGCCTTCTGCTTCTGCTGGGCGAGCAGCCCGGACAGGGCCCGCTCGGCGCGCAGCCGCTGGAGGCCGCCGACGAGCGCGTTGAGGTCGAGGGCGCCGACCACCAGCAGGGCGTCCATGGCGGACCCGAGGATCGCGGACGCGGCCGAGCCGACCGCGAGGACGGGGGTGAGCGGGTCGTCCAGCTCTCCGCGCACGGCCCGGGCGAGCTGCGCCGACCACCTGACGGGGGCCAGCACGGGCAGGCGTACGACGGCGTCGGCGGCGGTGCGGACCCGTGCGGTCGTCTGCTCGGCGAGCGTCGGTTCCGGGGGTGCCTGCTGTTCCAGCCGGTCGCGTACGTCGTCCGGGTCCAGGGCGTGCCAGGGCACCCGGGGGCGCGGGTGGGGGAGGCTCGTGGCCGCCACCCGCAGGGCGGTGCGGGTGCCGGTGAACAGGGCGGCGGCCGCGGCCACGTCGACGGGTGCGTGCCGCAGGCCGGGCAGTGCCGTACGGCGTCGGCTGCGGCCCGACTCGCCGACGGCGACGAGGAGGCCGGACAGGGCGGCGCCCGAGCGGGCCAGGGTCTGGGAGCGGCGGCCGACCGCGCGGGCCGCCGGCACGGCGGTCAGCAGCCGCCAGACGTCGGGCAGTCCGTGCGGGGCGAGGACGTCGGCGCCCCAGGCGACCGCGCAGCCGCCGTCGGTGAGGGAGACGGCCACGTCGCCGCGGAGGAGTCCTGCCACGACGTCGGCGTCCTGGGGGCGGGCGACGGTGAGGACACCGCCCTCGTCGTTGCGGAGCCCGTCGACGATCTCCGGCAGCGGCCGCCCTGCGTCCACGACCTGGTCGGCGAGGCCGGTGAAGTCGGCCAGCGCGGGGTCGTCCAGGACGACGACCCGCAGTCCGGCGTGCCGGGCCGCGTCCAGCACGGGTTCGGCCCAGGGGTCGGCGCCCGCGCCCGGGGGGCGCAGGGCGCTCGGGTGCAGCAGGACCGTGCCGACGGTCTCCAGTTGGCGCAGTCGGTCAGGGTCGCGCACGAGGACGCCGGACCGCGACAGGGCCGTGCCGAGTACGGCGTGGAAGGCGGCGGGGCCGTAGCGGGCGGCCTTGGGGGAGCCCGCGAGGACGGCCTCCGCGGCCTCGGTCACGTCGTGCTTGACGAGGAGCGCGGCGACGGCGCCGGCGATGCTGCCGGCCGCGGCGTGGCTCGCGTAGTCCTGGGCGGGTGAGGGGCGCGGGGGCGGGCGCAGGGCCGCCTGGGCGGGCACGCTGTCACGGTCGGGGACGCACAGGTCGTCGTGCATCGTCTCGAAGGCGGCCGTCCGCACCAGGGCCTCGGTCAGCTGGCAGGAGCGCAGCGTCCCGTCGAGCAGCAGGGAGGTGGGGCTCTGGCCGGCGCCGTGCACGGCGGCGTTCACGACGGCCAGCGCCACGTCCATGCGGGCGCTTCCGAGCCGTCCCCGCAGCCAGCCCCTGAAGCGGGGGTTCTCCCGCAGCAGGGTCACGACCGCCGTCACCGGCCGCGGGGAGGCGGGCAGTTTCAGCGCGGACCCGGTGACCGCGGCGACGACTCCGACGGCGTCGGCGGCGAGCGCCAGGGCGGCGGTGCGCACGGAGCCGGGGTCGCCGGGGTGGGCGAGTTCCTCGACGTCCTGGTCGTCCGCGACCAGCCCGTACCGCTCGGCGAGCACCGAGACCCGCTTCTCGACGCGCTCGGTGGCCACCCCCTCCACGGCGGTCACGACGAGCCGCCCGAGGCCCTGGTCCCAGTAGGCCAGCGCGATGTCGGGGTGCTCGGCGAGGGCGTCGACGAGACGGCGGGCGCGGTGCTCGGTCGGGGCGTGTTCCCCATGTGCCGGGTCCGCCTGCGTGCGCAGGGGCACGTGGACGCGGTGGCCCGCCCGCCAGTTCGGGGACGCTCCCGGGAGGGCGGCCCGGGCGGCCCGTGTCGTGCGGGCCGCGAAGTCCGCGGTGCGCACACCGGCCCGGGCCGTTCCCGCCACCGCCCCGGCCGCCACGCCGACCGCGGTGGGCGTACCCCTGGCGAGCAGGCGCGGGCCGGCCAGGACGAGGCCCGCGGCCGCTGTCGTGAGTCCTCGGTTCATGGTCGTCCTCAGTCGCCGGATCGGGTACGGCCCGTGGTGGTGCCCCCGGGGCCGCCCCGCCCGGACGGCGCCGCCGTCTCGTGCGGCGGGAGCTTGTCGGAGGGCGTGGGCGGCGCGGCGGCCGCCTGGCGGGACGCGAGGTCCGGCTTGCCGTGGGTCGACGCCAGGACGCGGGGCGTGGGCCGGCTCTCGCCGCCGGACTCCTCCCGGCCCGGCCTGGGCTGGGTCAGCCACGCCACCGCGGCCCCGGTGACCGCGACGGGCCATTCGACGATGCCGGCGACGCCCAGCACCCCGGCCCCGGCGTACACCGCGAGCCGCCGGCCGCGTGGGGACACCGCCCCGACCCGGTCCAGCGCTCCCTCGGCCACCCGGCCCACGGTCCCGGCCCCGGGCACCTTCCCCAGCACCGATGCGGCCGCCCGCAGCGGCTGCGGGAGCCCCTGCGCCGGTGACCGCGGTTCTGCTGCCTGCTGCGACGACTTCTGCTCGGCCATGACTCGCCTCGCACGTGGGGGGGGTTCTGTCTTTCGGACAAACCGGGTTCCCGTACTTCGGACACTCATCCCCACCTGCGGCGACCGAGGCGTAAGGGCGCGTGCGGGTGTCTCACGCCCGAGCGGCCGGCACCCTCTCCAGGGCGATCGCGTGCAGCCGCTCCAGGCGCCGCCGGGACTCCTCGTCGGCGGGGGCGTAGGTCACCATGCGGGGGCCCGCCTCGGGGCCGAGCCAGAGGTCGGTGTGGTCGACGGAGACGCGGCCGACGTAGCGGTTCGTGAACTCCTTGCGGCGGCCCCGGTGTTCGATGACCTCGTGGCGGTCCCAGACCTCGCGGAACTCCGGGGACTCGGTGCGCAGCCGGTGCAGGAGCATCTTCCAGGCGGGCTCGGCGAGGTGGCCGGCCATGGTGGCGCGGAAGCGGGCGGCCATCAGGCGCTGCACCTCCGGCAGGTGGACGATCGAGGAGCGCCAGTCGTCGTGGGTGTAGGAGAGGATCATGCAGTTGCGGTCCTCGGGCGGCACCGCGTCCAGGTCGCACAGGAGCAGGCCGTAGGTGCGGTTGTAGGCGAGGATGTCGTAGCGGCTGTTCTGCACACAGGCCGGGAGCGGTTCCAGTTGTTCGAGCACCTGCCGGACGGCGGGGGTGATCAAGGGGCAGACGGTGGCCGGGGTCGGGTCGACCGCTCCGGCCAGCTGGAACAGGTGCGAGCGCTCGGTCGGGTCCAGCAGCAGGGCGCGGGCCAGGGCGTCCAGTACCTGTACGGAGACCTGGATGTCCCGGGCCTGCTCCAGCCAGGTGTACCAGGTGACGCCGACCGCGGAGAGCTGAGCGACCTCCTCCCGGCGCAGGCCCGGGGTGCGGCGCCTGCGACCGCGCGGCAGGCCGACCTGCTCGGGGGTGATGTGCTCGCGGCGGTGGCGCAGGAAGGCGGCGAGCTCAAGGCGCCGGATCACGGACAGGGACGCGGTCGCGGGTACGGCTGTCTCCTGGGCCACGGTGGTCATGCCTCCAGCCTGCCTCCACCGGGACCCTGTTGCCAGGTGGTTCTTCTACCAGGATAAGAAGACTCTGGTACCCGTCTGGGAGTGGGCGCAGGCTCGGGGACGTGACCACCGACACCACGACTCCACGCCCTGTCCGCACCGCCGCGCCACCCGAGCTGGGCGGCCTCGGACTGTTCACGGTGCTGCTCGCCGCGGCACTCCCCCTCATCGACTTCTTCATCGTCAACGTCGCCCTGCCCAGCATCGGCGCGGACCTCTCCGCGAGCGAGTCGGTCCTCGAACTCGTCGTGGCGGGTTACGGGTTGGCGTACGCCGTCCTCCTCGTCCTCGGCGGCCGGCTCGGTGACCTCTTCGGGCGCCGCCGGCTGTTCCTGGGCGGCATGCTGGCGTTCGGGCTGACCTCGCTGGCGTGCGGGCTCGCGCCGACCGCGTGGACGCTGGTCGCGGCGCGGGTCGCGCAGGGCGCCGCGTCGGCCGCGATGCTGCCGCAGGTCCTCGCCACCATCCAGTCGGCGACGGCCGGGTCCCGCCGGGCCCGCGCGATGGGCCTGTACGGCGCGACGGCGGGCCTCGCCATGGTGGCGGGCCAGATCCTCGGCGGGGTCCTGGTGGCGGCCGACATCGCGGGCACGAGCTGGCGGGCCGCGTTCCTGGTGAACGTCCCGGTCGTCGTGGTCGGCCTGTTCCTCGGAGCCCGTACGGTCCCGGAGACCCGCTCCCCCCGCCCCGAACCGGTGGACGGCCCCGGCACGGTCCTGCTGGCGGTGACCCTGCTGGCGCTGCTCGCCCCGCTGACCGAGGGCAGGGCGGCGGGCTGGCCGCTGTGGACGTGGCTGTCGCTGGCGGCGTTCCCGTTCCTCGCGGGGGCGTTCTTCGCGGTGGAGCGCCGGGCGGACCGCGCGGGCCGGACGCCGCTCGTCCCGCCGAGCCTGTTCGCGCTGGTGTCCCTGCGGCGCGGCCTGCTGCTGATCGTGCCGTTCTCGATGGGGTTCGCCGGCTTCATGTTCGTGATCGCGGTGGCCCTCCAGGAGGGGGCGGGCCGCAGTCCCGTGCAGGCGGGTCTCGCGCTGGTCCCGCTCGCGGTGACGTTCCTGGTCACGTCGGTCGCCGGGCCCCGGCTGATCACCCGCTTCGGCACCCGGGTGGTGACGGCGGGCGCGCTGGTCCAGGCGGTCGGTCTGGGGCTGATGATCCTGGCGGCCCGTTCCTCCTGGCCGGACCTCGGACTGCTGCCCCTGCTGCCCGGTGGTGCGATCGCCGGGGTGGGCCAGGCCCTCCAGCTGCCGGTGGTCTTCCGGATCGTCCTGTCCGAGGTACCGCCCGCGCGGGCCGGGGTGGGCAGTGGCGTGATGGTCACCACCCAGCAGGCCGCCCTGGCGCTCGGCGTGGCCACGCTGGGCAGCCTCTTCCTCACCCTGGTGCCGGGCATGGGCATGCGGGACGCGCTGGTGACGACGCTGCTGGTCCAGCTGGCCGGGGTGGCCCTGACCGGTGTGCTGAGTCTGCGGCTGCCGCGGACGATCGACTGAGGGCGCGGCTCAAGTCCTGGCGAACGCCCCGTGAAGATACCGCTGTTGATGTTGTTCTTGCTGCACACTCCTTGCCGGAGGCGAGGCAGATGGTGCAGATCGGCACGAGCAGGGTGAGCCGCTTCGACCAGCACGGGCGCCGGCACGTGGTCCAGGTGGAGCGCAAGGGCGCGCAGCGCACGATCAGGTGCGACACCTGCGGCTGGCGCAGGGCGGCGCAGTTCCTGCCCTGGCTGAAGGCGGAGGAACATCTCGCGGAGGCCCACCAGGCGACGGTGGATCCCTCGAAGTAGCGCGTCGGCGGTCAGGCCGTGAGGCCCCGGACGAGCAGGTCCACCAGCGCCGTGAACTCCGCTTGGGCGCCCGGCTGTTCCCACTCCCCGGCATAGGCGGGGTCGTGGTAGCGGCCGGTGGCGTGGAAGACGGCGAGGGCCGCGACGGCCGGGTCGGCGACGGTGAAGACGCCCGCGTCGACGCCGTCCCCGACGATGCGGGTGAGCTGGCCGGTCAGCTCGGTGAGGTGCTCGCTGACCGCCGTGACGTTCTCACCGGTCAGGACCGTGTACGTGGCGAACAGCTCCGGATCGTCGCCCGCCTTGCGGCGCTTGGCCTCGAAGAGGGCGGCGAGCCAGTCCCGCAGCCGGGCCTCCGGGGCGCGGTCCTGGGCGGCGATCTCGGCCAGCATGCCGGTCGCCCGGTCCAGCCACCGCTTCGTCACCGCCTCCCGCAGCGCCGCCTTCGTGCGGAAGTGGCGGTAGACGCTGCCGTGGCTGACGCCGAGCGCGCGTGCCACGTCCACCACGGTGGCCTTGGCGGGGCCGTGGCGGCGCAGCACCTCCTCGGTGGCTTCGAGGATGCGCTCGGCGGTCAGGATCTCGGTGGTCGGGGGCATGCCTAGACGGTACCTGGCAAGGCGTTCCCCGCCGGACGGATACCCGCACGGACCCCACCCAGGGACGCGGGCAACCGCGCGACCACCCCCCACCCGCCCGCGGCAGCGACCGGCCGCGCGGTGTTCACTTCTCGCTGTCCAGCATGGCCATCTGCGGTGCCGCGTACCGCTCGCCCGCTGCCGCGTCCGCCGGTACGGCCGCCTCGACGGCGGCGAGGTCGGCGGCGTCCAGGGTGACGTCCAGCGCCCCCAGGGCCTCCCCGAGCCGCTCGCGGGTCCGGGCGCCGACCAGCGGCACGATGTCCTCGCCCCGGGAGGCCACCCAGGCGATGGCGATCTGCGCGACGGTGACGCCCTTCTCCTCGGCGACCTTGCGCAGGGACTCGACCAGCGCGAGGTTGTGCCGGAGGTTCTCACCCTGGAAGCGGGGCGCGTGGGCCCGGAAGTCGTTCGCGGGCAGGCGCCGGTCGGCGGTGAGGTGGCCGGAGATCAGCCCACGGGAGAGCACTCCGTACGCGGTGACGGAGATGCCCAGCTCGCGCACGGTGGGCAGGATCTCCCGCTCGGGGCCCCGGGATATCAGCGCGTACTCGATCTGGAGGTCGGAGATCGGGGCGGTGGCGGCGGCCCGGCGAATGGTGTCGGCGCCGACCTCGCTGAGCCCGATGTGCCGCACCCAGCCCTTCTCGACCAGTTCGGAGATCGCGCCGACCGTCTCCTCGATCGGCACCTCGGGGTCGAGCCGGGAGGGGCGGTAGACGTCGATGTGGTCGACGCCGAGGCGCTGGAGGGAGTACGCGGCGAAGTTCTTCACGGCGGCCGGGCGGCCGTCGAAGCCGGACCAGCCGCCGTCCGGGTCGCGCAGGGAGCCGAACTTCACGCTGAGCAGCGCCTTCTCGCGCAGGGCGGCGGGGGCCGTCCGCAGCGCCTCGCTGATCAGCAGTTCGTTGTGGCCCGAGCCGTAGAAGTCGCCGGTGTCCAGCAGGGTGACGCCGGCCTCCAGGGCGGCGTGGATGGTGGCGATCGACTCGGCCCGGTCGCTCTCGCCGTACATGCCGGACATGCCCATGCAGCCGAGGCCGAGCGCGGAGACCTGGGGGCCGGTGGTGCCGAGGGTTCGGGTTCGCATCGTCATGGCATCCACCCTGCCATGACGAATGACAGATTTCAATATCTGTCATTCGTCATCTGTCACCCATCATTCGGCACCCGTCATCCGTCCGTCGTGGCCAGCTTCGCCCCCAGCAGCACGAAGGAGCCCGCAAAGCTCCGCCGCAGCCAGGCCATCACCCGGGGCCGTGAGATCACATGACTGCGCACCGAGGCCGCGAGCACCCCGTAACCGGCGAAGACCACGAAGGTCGCCAGCATGAAGACCCCGCTCAGCGCCAGCATGCGCGGCAGGGCGTGCGGCTCGGCCGGGTTCACGAACTGGGGCAGGAAGGCGAGGAAGAAGATCGTCAGCTTCGGGTTGAGGAGGTTGACCAGCACGCCGCGGACGATGACGCGGCCCGCGGACCGGGGTGCGTCGTCCTGGTCGACGTCGATCACCGTCCTGTCCCGCACGGTCGCCCAGGCCATGTACAGCAGATAGGCGACTCCGGCGTACTTGACCGCCTGGAACGCCACGGCGCTCGCGTTCAGCAGCGCGGCGAGCCCGGTGACGGTGGCCAGGACGTGCGGCACGATCCCGAGGGTGCAGGCGAACGCGGCGACGACGCTCGCACGCCGACCGCGGGAGAGCCCGGCGGCGAGCGTGTAGACGACTCCGGTGCCGGGGGTGGCGACCACGACGAGGGTGGTGAGGAGGAAGGCGAGGCTCATGGGGTCAGCCTGGACACGGAAAGGCCCCCGATACAGGTCCACACGGAGACCTGTATCGGGGGCCACTCGTCAAGGCGCCCTCGGCGCGCCCCGTCAGGGGCGCGGGGAACTGCGCGACCGGCCACGACGCGTCCGCGGACGACGACGCACCGGCAGCCACCGGACCTCACAGCCCGGAGACCCGGCAGCCGACGGACCTAGCAGCCGACGAGACGCCCGGCCAGGTAGCCCTCGATCTGGTCGAGGGAGACGCGCTCCTGCTTCATGGAGTCGCGCTCGCGGACCGTCACCGCGTTGTCGTCCAGGGTGTCGAAGTCGACCGTCACGCAGTACGGCGTACCGATCTCGTCCTGGCGCCGGTAACGGCGGCCGATCGCGCCGGCGTCGTCGAACTCGATGTTCCAGTTCTGGCGCAGCGTCTGGGCGAGGCCCTTGGCCTTCGGGGACAGCTCGGCGTTGCGGGACAGCGGCAGGACCGCGACCTTGACCGGGGCGAGGCGGTGGTCGAGACGCAGCACCGTGCGCTTCTCCAGCTTGCCCTTGGCGTTGGGGGCCTCGTCCTCGACGTACGCGTCGAGCAGGAACGCCAGCATCGCGCGGCCGACACCGGCCGCGGGCTCGATGACGTACGGCGTCCAGCGCTCGCCGGCCTCCTGGTCGTAGTAGAAGAGGTCCTGGCCGGAGGCCTTGGAGTGGGCGTTGAGGTCGTAGTCGGTGCGGTTGGCGACGCCCTCCAGCTCACCCCACTCGTTGCCGCCGAACTGGAAGCGGTACTCGATGTCGGCGGTGCGCTTGGAGTAGTGGGAGAGCTTCTCGGCCGGGTGCTCGTACCAGCGCATGTTCTCCTCGCGGAGACCGAGGCCGGTGTACCAGTTCCAGCGCTGCTCCATCCAGTACTCCTGCCACTTCTCGTCCTCGCCCGGCTTGACGAAGAACTCCATCTCCATCTGCTCGAACTCGCGGGTGCGGAAGATGAAGTTGCCGGGCGTGATCTCGTTGCGGAAGGACTTGCCCATCTGGGCGATGCCGAACGGCGGCTTCTTGCGCGAAGCGACCTGCACCTGGGCGAAGTTGGTGAAGATTCCCTGCGCGGTCTCGGGACGCAGGTAGGCGATGGAGCCGCTGTCCTGGGTCGGGCCGAGGTGGGTGGAGAGCAGGCCCGAGAACTGCTTGGGCTCGGTGAACTGGCCCTTGTTGCCGCAGTTGGGGCAGTTCACGTCGGCGAGGCCGTTCTCCGGGGCGTGGCCCTTCTTGGCCTCGTACGCCTCCTCCAGGTGGTCCGCGCGGAACCGCTTGTGGCAGGAGGTGCACTCGGTCAGCGGGTCCGTGAACGTGGCCACGTGACCGGACGCGACCCAGACCTCGGGGGCCAGGATCACGGACGAGTCGAGACCGACCACGTCCTCGCGCGACGTGACCATGTAACGCCACCACTGACGCTTCAGGTTCTCCTTGAGCTCGACACCCAGCGGTCCGTAGTCCCAGGCGGCGCGCTGGCCGCCGTAGATCTCACTACAGGGGAAAACGAAGCCCCGGCGCTTGCTCAGGCTGACGATGGTGTCGATCTTGTCGGCGGCCACGGTGCTCTCTTCATGACGAATGGACGGCAGCGAATGCCTCAGGTTACCGGCGCCGCCACCCCCCGTATCAAATCGGTTCGCGAGCGGGACTTTGTTGACAACGGTTTCCATATTTGATGAAAATGACTGTCATGAACGAACGACGACGCCTGATACCCATGATCGCCGCCGCCGGTGCCCTGGCCGCCCTCTCCGCCTGCTCCACCGACAGTGCCGCGGCGGGCGGCACCGGCAAGTTCGACGTCGTTGCGTCCTTCTACCCGATGGCCTTCCTCGCCGAGCAGATAGGCGGCGACCACGTCAGCGTCACCAGCCTGACCCAGCCCGGCCAGGAGCCGCACGACCTGGAGATCAGCGCCAAGCAGACCGCGCAGCTCCAGGAGTCCGACGCGGTGCTCTACCTCAAGAACCTCCAGCCCTCCGTCGACGAGGCGGTGGCCCAGGCCGGGGTCAAGACCACGATCGACGCGGCCACCCTGACCTCCCTGGAGAAGCACGGCAACGAGGTCGGCGGCCACGCGGCCGAGCACGACGACGAACACGGCGAGGAAGCCGGCGGCAAGGACCCCCACATCTGGCTCGACCCGGTGAAGTACTCCGAGGTCGCCAAGGGCGTCGGCGCCGCCTTCGAGAAGGCCGACCCGGACCACGCGGCCGACTACAAGGCCAACACCGCGGCCCTGGTGAAGAAGCTCGACGCCCTGAACACCAGGTTCGAGGACGGGCTGAAGAACACCGACAGCAAGGTCTTCATCACCACGCACGCCGCCTTCGGCTACCTCGCCGAGCGCTACGGCCTGACCGAGGAGGCCATCAACGGCCTGGACCCGGAGTCGGAGCCGAGCGCCAACCGCGTCAAGGACCTTGAGAAGATGGCGAAGGCCGACGGCGTCACCACCGTGTTCTACGAGACGCTCGTCAGCGACAGGACCGCGAAGACCATCGCCTCCGACGCCGGGCTGAAGACGGACGTCCTCGACCCGATCGAGGGCATCACCGAGAAGTCGCGCGGCAAGGACTACTTCGCGGTCCAGGAAGCCAACCTCAAGGCGCTTCAGGCCGCCCTGGGAGCGAAATGACATCGGAGGACGGCATGACCGAACCCGTCGTATCCCTGCGCGGGGTCCGCGCCGACCTGGGTTCGCGGCCCGTCCTGCGCGGCATCGACCTCACCGTGCACCGCGGTGAGGTCGTCGCGCTGCTCGGCGCCAACGGCTCCGGCAAGTCCACCGCGATCCGCACGATCATCGGGCAGGTCCCCGCGGCCGCGGGGGAGGTCGAGCTCTTCGGCACTCCGCGCGGGCGCTTCCGGGACTGGGCGCGGGTCGGGTACGTCCCGCAGCGCACCACCGCCGCGGGCGGTGTCCCGGCGACCGTCACCGAGGTCGTCTCCTCGGGCCGGCTGTCCCGGGCCCGCTTCGGCGTGCTGCGCAAGGCGGACCACGCGGCCGTGCGCCGGGCCCTGGAGCTGGTCGGCATGGCGGACCGGGCGAAGGACTCCGTGAACGCCCTCTCCGGCGGCCAGCACCAGCGGGTGCTGATCGCCCGCGCACTCGCCGCCGAACCCGAACTGCTGATCATGGACGAGCCGATGGCGGGCGTGGACCTGGCGAGCCAGGAGGTGCTGGCCCGGACCCTGCGGGACCAGGTCGCCGAGGGCACCACGGTCCTGCTCGTGCTGCACGAACTCGGGCCCCTGGAGCCGCTGATCGACCGGGCGGTCGTCCTGCGCGACGGCTGCGTGCAGCACGACGGCCCGCCCCCGCGCGCGGTCGGCCAGCACGCCCTGCCGGGCCACGACCACGTCCACCCCCACGACCACGAGCCGATCCGTACGGGACTGCTGAGCTGATGGACTTCCTCGACTACGCCTTCATGCAGCGGGCCCTGCTCGCCGCCGTCCTGGTCGGCATCACCGCCCCCGCCGTCGGCATCTACCTCGTCCAGCGCCGCCAGGCCCTCATGGGCGACGGCATCGGCCACGTCGCGATGACCGGCGTCGGCCTCGGCTTCCTGCTCTCCTGGTCGCCGGTGTGGATGGCCACCCTGGTCTCGGTGCTCGGCGCGGTCCTCATGGAGCTGATCCGCTGGTACGGCAAAACCCGGGGCGACATCGCCCTCGCGATGCTCTTCTACGGCGGCATGGCCGGCGGCGTGATGTTCATCAACCTCGCGCCCGGCGGCTCCAACGCCAACCTGACGTCGTACCTGTTCGGTTCGCTGTCCACGGTCTCCGCCTCGGACGTGACGGCGATCTGCGTGCTGGCCGCGTTCGTGGTGCTCGTCACCCTGGGACTGCGCCGGCAGCTCTTCGCGGTCAGCCAGGACGAGGAGTTCGCCCGGGTCACCGGCCTTCCGGTGCGCGCGCTCAACCTGCTGACCGCGGTCACGGCCGCCGTGACGGTGACCGTCGCGATGCGGGTGGTCGGACTGCTGCTGGTGAGCGCGCTGATGGTGGTGCCGGTGGCGGCGGCGCAGCAGCTCAGCCGGAGCTTCGCGGCCACCTTCGCGATCGCGGTGGCCATCGGCGTGACGGTGACCATCGGCGGCACCGTGACCTCGTACTACCAGGACGTGCCGCCCGGCGCGACGATCGTGCTGCTGACCATCGGGGCGTTCATCCTGCTGACCGGGCTCGCCACTCCGCTGGCCCGGCGACGGGCCCGGGCGGCCGCCGCCGCGCAGCCCGCCCCGGACCCCGCGGAGTGTGTGATTCCGGCCAGCCGGGAGGCGGACGGCCCGGTCGGCGTCTGACCCGGCACAGGCCGGGCTGGCACAATGGCCCGGCAGCCGCCGAACGAAGGAGGAACCCGTGACGACCGCAGGACCGCCCGTGAAGGGCCGCGCCACCCGGCAGCGGGCCGCCGTGGCGGCGGCCCTCGACGAGGTCGACGAGTTCCGCAGCGCGCAGGAACTGCACGACATGCTCAAGCACAAGGGCGACGCCGTCGGTCTGACCACGGTCTACCGCACGCTCCAGAACCTCGCCGACGCGGGCGAGGTGGACGTCCTGCGCACCTCCGACGGCGAGTCCGTCTACCGGCGCTGCTCCAGCGGCGACCACCACCACCACCTCGTCTGCCGGGTCTGCGGCAAGGCCGTGGAGGTCGAGGGCCCGGCCGTCGAGAAGTGGGCCGACGCGATCGCCGCCGAGCACGGCTACGTCAACGTGGCGCACACCGTGGAAATCTTCGGCACCTGCGCGGACTGCGCGGCCGCCCAGGACTGACCCACTGGCCGTGTGCGCCGCGGACCACCCGCACACGGCCGCCGGGGGCGGGTCGGAGGTCAGTCCTCCGGCTCGCCCTTCATCGCTTCCTCCATGGCGAGCAGCTCCTCGTTCGGGACGGCCCCGCCGAAGCGGCGGTCCCGGGAGGCGAACTCGACGCACGCCCGCCACAGGTCGCGGCGGTCGAAGTCGGGCCACAGGACGTCCTGGAACACCATCTCGGCGTACGCGCTCTGCCAGAGCAGGTAGTTGGAGGTGCGCTGCTCGCCGCTGGGCCGCAGGAACAGGTCCACGTCGGGCATGTCCGGGTAGTACAGGTACTTCGCGAGGGTCTTCTCGGTGACCTTCGACGGGTCGAGGCGGCCGGCCTTCACGTCCTCGGCGAGGGCCTGCGCGGCGTCGGCGATCTCGGCGCGGCCGCCGTAG
Source organism: Streptomyces sp. NPDC091972 (assembly GCF_044756385.1). NCBI lineage: Bacteria > Bacillati > Actinomycetota > Actinomycetes > Kitasatosporales > Streptomycetaceae > Streptomyces > Streptomyces sp. NPDC091972. Next base: position 215,798 of record NZ_JBIVSV010000002.1, read on the forward strand.
TTCATGCAGAAGTACAGCGTGAGCCGGTCGTTGTCCTTGGTCTGCTCCTGGGCGACCTGGAGCTCCTTGGCCACGGACTTCCACAGCCGGGGCATCCGGCCCACCCAGCGCACCCGGACGCCGAGCTCGTCGAGCTGGTCGCGGGTCTTGCGGATGAAGTCCCGGTTGAAGTTCATGAGGAAGCGGACCTCGTCGGGCGAGCGCTTCCAGTTCTCGGTGGAGAAGGCGTAGAGCGAGATGTTCTTCACGCCGGCCTCGATGGCGCCCTGGAGCACGTCGAGGACCCGCTCGGCGCCGACCTTGTGCCCCTCCGTCCGGGGCAGCCCGCGCTCCTTGGCCCACCGGCCGTTCCCGTCCATGACGATCGCCACGTGCTCGGGGATCAGCTCACCGGGGAGCTTCGGCGCGCGGGCACCGGACGGGTGCGGCTCCGGCGCCCTGTACTCGCGCCGCCGGCGCCCCAGGATCCCGTTTACGGCCATGGTGCTTCTCGTCTCCTCAGTGGTGCTCTACGACTTCTCGACGTACCGGAGGGAGCGCAGCCCGCGCTCCATGTGCCAGTGCAGGTAGGCGGACACCAGCCCGCTGCCCTCCCGGACGTACCGCGGCTCGCTCGCGTCCGCGGTCTCCCAGTCTCCCGTAAGCAGCGCGGCGAGGAGTTCCAGGGTCTGCGGCGACGGTACGACACTGCCGGGCACCCGGCAGTCCACGCAGACCGAGCCGCCGGCGGCCACCGAGAAGAAGCGGTTCGGGCCGGTCATGCCGCAGCGCGCGCAGTCGCTGAAACTCGGGGCGTAGCCGTTGACCGCGAGGGAGCGGAGCAGGAACGCGTCGAGGACGAGGTGGGGCGCGTGCTCGCCCCGGGCGAGGGTGCGCAGGGCCCCCACGAGCAGCAGGTACTGCTGGACGGCCGGCTCGCCCTCGTGGTCGGTGAACCGCTCGGCGGTCTCCAGCATGGCCGTCCCGGCGGTGTACCGCGCGTAGTCGGAGACGATCCCGCCACCGTACGGCGCGATGGTCTCGCTCTGCGTGCACAGCGGCAGCCCGCGCCCGACGAGCTCGCTCCCCCGCGCGAAGAACTGCACGTCCACGTGGGAGAACGGCTCCAGCCGCGCCCCGAACTTCGACTTGGTCCGCCGCACCCCCCTGGCCACGGCCCGCACCCGCCCGTGCCCGCGCGTGAGCAGCGTGATGATCCGGTCCGCTTCTCCCAGTTTCTGCGTCCGCAGCACGATCCCGTCGTCCCGGAAGAGACTCATCGCACACCCCCGCGCCGGGTGCGCGGCACGGTGCCCTCTTCGCGGAACAGACTCATGAACCCATTCTCGCCTACCCGGGACCGTGCTCGCCGGTGTCCCCGACTACGGCCGGCCCTCCTCGGCGGACCGGTACCCACCGGTGATCTTCGGCCACTCCGCCGGGCCGGCCTCCCGGACCTCCTCCGGCGCCGCGTCCCACTCCCTGCCGCCGCCGTGGGGTCTGAGTTGGACGTACGGCCCCTCGTGCCCCATCACCACGCCGGACCTCCCGGTGCGGGTGTCCACGACGTACGAACCCACGGGCAATTTCGTCACCGATTCCCTCCAGACGCCGATTCCCTCGAACTCCCCGCCTTTTTCGGGTTTCACTCTTCCCGTCTCCACGGTGCTCTTCTTTCCCTACACTCGGCAGGAGTCTGTGCACTACAAGTGCGAAGCTGAACAAGGGGGTTGGCCATGGCCAATGGTTCACGGCAGGCGGCGTGGGAGTTCTTCGGCACGGAACTGCGGCGGCACCGGGAGGAGGTGGGGATGACCCAGGCGGAGCTGGGGTCACGCGTCTTCGTCTCGGGCGCTTACATCGGGCAGTTCGAGCAGGCTTTTCGAAAGCCGCAACTGGATATCTCGCAGCGGATCGACGAAGTTCTACAAACCGACGGTATTTTCGAGCGGTTGTGCAGGAAGCTCATCGACGACAAGCGGTATGCGGATTACTTCGCGCAGGTCGTGGAGTTCGAGCGCACGGCGACGAGGATCTGTGAGTTCGCGCCGACGGTGGTGCCCGGCCTGCTGCAAACGGCGGCTTATGCCGGAGCCGTGACGATCGCCGCGAACCCGTTTGTCACGGACGAGCATGTCGAGGAGAAGGTCGCCGCCCGCCTGGAACGGGCGCGCATCCTCAAGGACGCGACCAGGCCCGAGTATTGGGTGGTCCTGCACGAGAGCGTGCTGCGCATCCCGGTCGGCGGTCCGCAGTCCATGGCCGAGCAACTGGACTGCATCGCACAGCTGATGCGGGATCGCAAGGTGTGGCTGACAGTGGTGCCGTTCGCGGCCGGGGCCTACGCCTCGATCGCCGGGATGCTGCAACTCATGGAGTTCGACGACGCACCTCCCCTCGCCTATACAGAGACGGCGTTTTCGGGGACGCTCATCGACGATCCGGCCGTGGTGAAAAGGGCTCAGCGCGCCTACGATCTGCTCAGGGTCGCCGCGCTGTCGCCGGAGGCGTCCCTGGCCCTGGTCGAGTCGGCGGCGGAGGACTTCAGACAATGCGCGAGTACGACCTGAGCAACGCCCGCTGGCGCAAGAGCAGCTACAGCAACGGCGAGGGCGGTAGCTGCGTCGAGGTCACCGACGCGGTCCCCGGGGCCATGCCGGTCCGTGACTCCAAACTCGGCACCGACAGCCCCGTCCTCGTCTTCCCCGCCGACACCTGGACCCAGTTCCTCGGGCTGCTCAGGTAGGGGGGTAAACCCCCCTGCGGATCGGGCAGTTGACCGGATGGGGTGACGGCGGGCGATCCGCGAGGCTCCTCGCATGAAGCAGATGACGAAGAGCCTCGCCCTGATCGCCGCCGCCTCCGGCGCCGTCTTCGGTGTCCTGACCCCGCTGTCCGCGTCCGCCGACTCCGGCGCCCCGGCCCTGAAGTGGACCAAGTGCGAGGGCGGCGGCCTCGACCCGCGCCAGCAGTGCACGACCGTCGCCGTGCCCATGGACTACGCCGACCCGGACGGCCCGAGGATCGAGATCGCCGTCTCCCGTATCCGCAGCGAGAACCCGCACGCCCGGCGCGGTGCCCTGCTGCTCATCCCCGGCGGACCCGGCGGCGACAGCCTGAACGACCCGTCCGGGAAGGGGCAGAAGCTGCCCGAGAAGGTGCGGGACGCCTACGACCTGATCGGCTTCGCCCCGCGTGGGATGGCCCCCTCGACGGCCGTCGACTGCGGGCTCGAACACCGGGACCTGGCCCGTACCACCCTGCTGCCCTGGCCTTCCCCGGACGGCTCCGTCGACGCGGCCATGGCCGCGGGCAAGCGCATCTCCGAGGCCTGCGAGCGCAACGGCGGCGAGCTGATCCGGCACATCAGCACCCTCAACGAGGCCCGTGACCTCGACCGCGTGCGGGCCGCGCTCGGCGAGCGCAAGGTGTCCGCGTGGGGCGTGTCCTACGGCACCTACGTCGCCGACGCCTACCTCCAGTTGTTTCCCCGGCGCCTCGACCGTGTCGTCCTGGACAGCAACGACAACGCGGACCCCGTCCTCGGGGAGCGCGCCTGGCTCAACGCCTTCGAGCAGGGGGCCGAGGACAACTTCCCGGAGTTCGCCGCGTGGGCCTCCGCGCCCGGCAATCCCCGCCGCCTGGCCGACACGGCCGCCGAGGTGCGCCCGCTCTTCCTGCGCCTCGCCGCCCGCCTCGACCGCGAGCCGATCCCCTGGCCGGGCGCCAACCCCGAGGAGCTGAACGGCAACGTCCTGCGCCAGTCGATGCTCGACTCCTTCTACGACCCGGACGACTACCCGGCCCTCGCCGAACTGGTCCTCGCCGCCCGGAAGGGCACGGTGCCGCCCGCCCCGGCGGCCCCGCCCGAGGCCGTCGTGCAGAACTACACCGCGGTCGCCGCCGCCACCATCTGCAACGACGTCGACTGGCCGGCCGACCCGGAGGTGTACCGCGCGGGTGTGGCCGAGAGCCGCTCCCGGTTCCCGCTGACCGGGGGCATGCCGAGGAACGCGATGCCGTGCGCCGCCTGGCCGTGGGAGCCGAAGGAGGCGCCGGTGCACGTCACCGACCGCGGCCCGTCCAATGTCCTGATGGTGCAGAACGCACGGGACGTCGCCACCCCGCTCAGCGGCGCCCTCAAGCTGCGCGAGGCGCTCGGCCGGCGGGCCGTCATGGTCGTCAACGACTCCACCGGCCACGACGCCTACCTGGACAACGGCACCGCGTGCGGCGACGCGGCGGTCTCCCGCTTCCTGGCCACCGGCAAGCGCCCCGCCGAGGACCTCTACTGCCCCCGCGACGCAACCAAGGGATGAGCCACTGGCGTCGATCATCGAAGAGACCGGTAACCGTCACCGAGCGAAGGAGAGCACGATCCGCTCCGGAGAACTGTCCCGACGCACCCTGCTGGCCGCCGGCACGGCCGGCTTCCTGACCGCCTCGACCACCACGAGCGCGCACGCCGCCGAGGACGGCGTCACCGCCCGGCTCCGCGCCCTGGAGGAGCGCTACGGCGCCCGGCTCGGCGTCTTCGCCCACCGCCCCTCGACCGGGCGGTCCGTGCGGTACCGCGCCGACGAGCGCTTCCCGATGTGCTCGGTGTTCAAGGCCCTCGCCGCCGCGGCCGTCCTGCGCGACCTGGACCGGCACGGCGAGGTGCTGGCCCGCCGCATCCACTACACCGAGGACGACCTGGTGATCCCGGGCTCGGACCAGACGGCGGCCCATCTGGCGGAGGGCATGACGATCGCCGGGCTCGCCGAGGTGGCCATCACCCACAGCGACAACACGGCCGGCAACCTCCTGCTGCGCGAACTCGGCGGGCCCACCGCGATCACCCGCTTCGCCCGCTCGCTGGGCGACCGCGTGACCCGCCTCGACCGCTGGGAGCCCGAGCTCAACACCGCCGAGCCGTGGCGGCTCACGGACACGACGAGCCCGTACGCCGTCGGCCGCACCTACGGCCGGCTGGTCCTCGGCGACGCGCTGAACCGGCGGGACCGGGAGCTGCTCACGCACTGGCTGCTGCACAACACGACCAGCGTGAACCGCTTCCACGCGGGCCTGCCGAAGACATGGACGATCGCCGACAAGACCGGCAGCGGCTCCTACGGCACCGCCAACGACGTGGGCGTCGTGTGGACCGGCACCGGCGACCCGATCGTCCTGTCGGTGCTGTCGACCATGCCCGCGCCGGACGCCGTACGGGACGACGCCCTGGTCGCCGACGCGGCCGCGGTGGTCGCCGGCACCCTGGGCTGACCGGTCAGAAGCGGCGGACGTACCTCCGCTGCCAGGGGGTCTCCACCGCTCGCCGGTCGTAGTGCTCACGCACGTAGGCGACCGCCTCCGCCGGGGGCACGCCGTCCAGCACCGCCAGGCAGGCAAGGGCCGTTCCCGTGCGGCCCTTGCCTCCGCCGCACGCGATCTCCACCCGTTCGCCGGCGCACCGCCGCCAGACCTCGCCGAGCACCGCACGAGCCTCCGCCCGGTCCACGGGCAGCCGGAAGTCCGGCCAGCGCAACCAGCGGGACTCCCAGGGCACCTCGGGAGGCTTCCCGCCGAGCAGATAGACGCCGTACGCCGGTCGCGGCGCGGCCGGATCCAGCGGGTGCCGCAGACCGCGGCCCCGCACCAGGCGCCCGGACGGCAGTCGCAGGATGCCCGGCCCGTGTTCGTCCCACCCCTCCATGACCCCATTCGAACCCGTCGTCGACGAGCGGGCAACCGAATCCGCTCCCCCGGTGGTCTGGTGGGCGAGGGAGGGTGCCAGATGCAGGCCGAACTAGAGGACCGGTTCCAGGAATTCGTCAGAGCCAGGTGGTCGCACCTCGTGCGGACCGCCTATCTGCTCACCGGCGACGCCCATCACGCCGAGGACCTGACGCAGACCGCGCTGGCGAAGGCGTACCGCTCCTGGCGGCGGGTGTCCGGCAGCGACAACCCGGAGGCGTACGTCCGGCGGATGCTGGTCACCTGCAACAGCGACCGCTTCCGCAAGCGGCGCGTGCAGGAGTCGCTGACCGACGCGCCGCCGGAGCGGGCGGGCCGTGACGAGGCCGTGGCCCGGGTCGACGAACGCGGGGTGCTGATGGCCGCCCTGGCCCAACTGCCGCCCAGGCAGCGGGCCGTGGTCGTGATGCGCTACTGGGAGGACCTGTCGGAGGCGGAGGCCGCCGAGGTGCTCGGCTGCTCCCAGGGCACGGTCAAGAGCCAGGCGTCCAAGGGACTGGCGAAGTTGCGTACGTATCCGGGGCTCGCACAGGTCATGGACCGCGCCCCGCAGGGAGGCACGAGATGAGCGAGGAAGCGCAGCGGGACTTCGAGGAGCAGCTGCGGGAGCTGCTCGCCGAGGACGCCTACACCATCCGGCCCGCGCCGGTGCCGTACCCGCAGATCCGCCGCCGGGGCGTCGCCGAGCGGCGCCGGCGGGTGGTGGTGGCGGGCGCGGTCCTGGTGACGCTGGCCGCGGTGCCGGTGGGGGCGTTCGCGGTGGGCGGCGCGGGGACGGGGACGGCCGACACGGCGACGACCCCCACGGCGTCCGCCAGCGCCCGGCCGACCCCCACCCCCTCCCCCACGCCCACCGGGCCCGCGGGCCCGGCCACGGCGGGGCAGCTCCGGGACGGGATCACACGGGCACAGGCCGTCGACGGCCTGGACAAGTGCCTGGCGCTGCAACGGCGGAACATCGCCCAGGGCGCGCACGGTTCGGACCCCGGCGAGGCCGCCGACTACCGGATCATCCTGGCGCTGAAGAGCACCGGCGACAGCAACTCGCCCGGGGACGGCGTCTTCGTGGTCGCCGTGCAGGACAAGCCGCAGGAGATCCGGCTGATCTGCAACATCAAGGACGGCGAGGCCTCCGGCTACAACTTCAGCGGCGGCAGCGACCGGCAGCCGGACTCCCCGCCCGTGCTGGCCGACATCAACGCCAACAAGCTCTACCAGCAGTCCTTCATCGACAAGGGCAACTGGCGGCTGCCGTTCAGCTGGGGCTTCATCGGCACGGTCGAACCGAACGTGGCCGAGGTGACCGTCTCCTACGGCGGCGCCGACCGCGAGGCGGTCCTCGACCACGGCTGGTTCGTCGCCTCCGGCACCCTGACCACCCAGGTCACCAGGAACCCGCACGTCAAGGGCTACGACAAGGGCGGCAAGCTGATCTACGACTCCGACCAGGACACGACGTACCAGCAGGAGCTGCCGTAGCGGGACACCGGGTGCGGGGGCGCCGTACAGGGGTCGGCGCCCCCGCTCCTCTACGGCGTCCCCGGGGTCACCATGCCCGACTCGTAGGCGACGATGACCAGTTGGGCCCGGTCCCGCGCCCCCAGCTTGCCCATGATGCGGCTGACGTGGGTCTTCGCGGTGAGCGGGCTCAGGCCCAGCGCCTCGGCGATCTCGGTGTTGTTGAGGCCCCGCGCGACCAGGGCCAGCACCTCCCGCTCCCGGTCGGACAGGCACTCGGGGCCGCCGCCCGCCACCGGTACCGAGGGGCTGCGCAGGAACCGCTCGATCAGCCGTGCCGTGGGGCCCGGCGACAGCAGTGCCTCGCCGGCCGCCACCGTGCGGATGGCGTCGAGGAGTTCGGCGGGCCGGGTGTCCTTCACCAGGAAGCCGGAGGCGCCCGCGCGCAGCGCCTCGACGATGTTCTCGTCGCTGTCGTAGGTGGTCAGCACCAGCACCCGCACCCCGGCGAGGTCCTCGTCGGCCGCGATGAGCCGGGTCGCCTCGATGCCGTCGAGGTCGGGCATGCGGATGTCCATGACCACCAGGTCGGGGCGCACCGCGCGGGTCACCGCCACGGCCTCCCGCCCGCTGCCCGCCTCTCCCACGACCTCCATGTCCCGCGCCGACTCGACGAGCATGGCGAACGCGGCCCGCACCAGGGTCTGGTCGTCGGCGAGCAGCACGCGGATGGTCATACGGTCCCCTCCCCCACGGCGAGCGGCAGCGCCGCCGTCACCTCGAACCCGCCGTCCGGGCGTGGTCCGGCGTCGAGTGTGCCACCCACGCTGCGGGCCCGCTCGCGCATGCCGACCAGCCCGAAACCGGGAGTGCCGCCGGGGAGCGGGCCGGTGCCGTCGTCGGTCACCGTCACCCGCAGGGCGCCCGGTTCGTCGTACAGCCTGAGGCGTACGGCGGGTGCGGGGCCCGCGTGCCGGACCGCGTTGGTGAGCGCCTCCTGGACGATCCGGTAGGCGGCGGCGCCGACGGCGGGCGGCGGGTCGGTGCGCACCCGCAGGTCCTGTTCGACGCGGGCGCCCGCGAGCCGCGCCGCCGCGACGAGGTCGGGCAGTCCGTCCAGGCCGGGCAGCGGGCCGCGGGTGTCCTGGGGGCCGTGTTCGCGCAGCACCTCCAGGGTCGTACGGAGTTCGCCGCGTGCGGTGCGGCAGGTCTCGGCGATGTCGTCGAGGGCCTTGGCGACCGTCTCCCGGTCGAGGCGTTCGGGGTCGGCGGCCAGGACGTGCGCGGCCACGGAGGTCTGCACGCCGATGAGGGTGATGCTGTGCGCGAGCAGGTCGTGCAGGTCACGGGCGATGCGCAGGCGTTCCTCGGCGACCCGGCGGCGGGCCTCCTCCTCGCGGGTGCGTTCGGCGCGGACCGCGCGCTCGACGATGGAGGCGACGTACTGGCGGTAGTAGCGGACGTCGATGCCGCAGAAGAGGACGGCGATGATCCAGCCGGAGATCCGCAGCAGTTCGACGGCCTGGTGGGTGCTGACGGTGAGCATGACGCTCGTGGACAGGCCGACGACGGTGACGCCCGTCAGGACCGTCCGCAGGGGGCGGCCGGTGACGGCGACCGTGTAGAGGGCGACGTAGGCGACCGGGGTGGGGGCGAAATGGTTGTTGTCGAGGGCGTGGTAGGGCACGATCAGCGCGACCATCGCGGCCAGCACGAGCATCGGGCGGCGCCGCCGCCACACGATCGGCACGTGCGCGGCCAGCAGCAGCGTCCACCCGAGGGCGTCCGGGCGGCGGCCCTCGTCGCTCAACAGGCCGACGCACACGGCCACCGCCGCGAGCACGGCGGCGAGCAGGGCGTCGTTGCGGGTGCCGTGCGGGGCGGTCCGCGGGTCACGGTTGACCGCCGCCATGATCCGTTCGCCCAGCCGGGGTCTCGTGGTCTCCTGCACGGTGTCATCTTCCGGGACTTCGGGCCGGAAGGCGCCCTTCCAGGAGGGAAGGGCGCCCAGGAGCGACCTCGTCACACCGGTTCCGGCTGCCGCTCGGCCGGTACGGGCGGCTCGGGCGCCCGGGACAGCGCCCCCGGCCACCACACCTTGCGCCGCAGCGCCACGGCCGCGCTGGTGACCAGGTAGGTCCGCACCAGGAAGGTGTCCAGCAGCACGCCCACCGCGATCACGAAGCCCAGCTCGACGAGCTGGACCAGCGGCATGTTGGTCAGCACCGCGAAGGTGGCCGCGAGGACGAGTCCGGCGGAGGCGATGACGCCGCCCGTGGCCCGCAGCGAGGTGAGGGCGGCGGTGACCGGTTCGGCCCCGGCCAGGGACTCCTCCCGCATGCGGTGCATCAGGAAGATGCCGTAGTCGACGCCGAGGGCGACCAGGAACACGAAGGACAGCAGTCCGAGCCCGGGATCGGTGCCCTCGAAGCCGAACACCGGTCCGAAGAGCAGCCCGCCGATGCCGAGGGCGGCGGCCCACACGGCGACGACGGCGGCCACCAGGAGCAGCGGTGCGACCAGGGAGCGCAGCAGGGCGATGAGGATGAGCAGCACGGAGACGAGGACGATCGGCACGACGATCATCCGGTCGCGGCTGTTGGTGTCCTTCAGGTCGAGCTGCTGGGCGCTGGGCCCGCCCACGTAGGAGCCGTCGAGCTCGGCGCGCAGGGCCTTGATGGTCGCGGTCTCCCCGGCGGACTGGGGGGCGTGCCGGGCGATGACGGAGATCTCGGTCCAGCCGTCCCCGGTACGGCCCTCGCGGGCGCTGTCGACGCCCTCGGTGCCGCGGACCGCGGCGAGGGTCGCGTCGGCGCGGTCGGCCGGGGTCATGACGGTGATGGGCTGGGTGCTCCGCTCCGGATAGGCCTCGGCGAGCGTCCCCATGGCGGTGACCGCGTCGGGCTTGCTGGTGAAGGAGTCCTCCTGCTTGAGGCTGCCGGGCAGGTTCAGCACGCCGAGCGCGAGCGCCCCGAGCAGTGCGGCCCCGCCGACCAGCACGGTCAGGGGCCGCCGGCCGGCGGAGCTGCCCATGGCGGCGAACAGGGACCGGCGGACCTTGGGGGTGCTGCCGTAGCGGGGCACGAGGGGCCAGAACACCCGGCGGCCGAGCAGGACGAGGACCGCGGGCAGCAGCGTCAGCATCGCGACGAGCGCCACCAGCACGCCGACGGTGCCCAGCGGACCCATGCCGCGGCTGCTGTTGAGGTCGGCGGCGAGCAGGCACAGCAGGCCCGCGGCCACGGTCCCGGAGGAGGCGAGCACGGCGGGCCCGCAGCCCCGCAGCGCGGCCGCCATCGCGTCGTACGGCCGCTCGTTGCGCCGCAGCTCCTCCCGGTAGCGGGAGACGAGCAGCAGCGCGTAGTCGGTGCCGGCGCCGAAGACGAGGATCGTCATGATGCCGCCGCTCTGGCCGGTGACGGAGGTCCCGAAGCCCTGGTTGAGCCCGTAGGCGACGGCCCGCGCCAGGAACTCCGACATGCCCGCGACGCCGAGCGGCACCAGCCACAGCAGCGGACTGCGGTAGATGACGATCAGCAGCAGGGCGACCACCCCGGCGGTGGTGTAGAGCAGCGGCCCGCCGAGCGAGTTGTAGACCTCGGCGGCATCGGTGGCGAGGGCTCCCTCGCCGCCGACCTCGACGCCGAGGCCGTCCCCGCCGCGGGCGATGTCCCGCACGTCGTTGACGAGCCGGTCGCGGGCCTTCTCGTCGGTGCCCGGCTCGGTGCTGGCGATCGGGTACACCACGGTGGTCCCGTCCGCGGACGGGATGCCCCGCGGCTCGGCGGTCAGCGCGTGCTCGTCCGCGATCCGCCCGATCTGGTCGGCGGCGGTCGTCCGGTCGGCCGCGGTCAGCCCGCCGTCCCGGTGGTAGACGACGACCATCTGCGTGGCCTCGCCCCCGGGCAGCCGGTCCTGGATCCTCGCGACCTGCGTCGAGTCCGCGCTCGCCGGCAGATAGTCCACGGCCCGGTCCCGCTGCACGTCCGCGAGCTTCGACGCGAACGGCGACACCGCGGCCAGCACGACGATCCACAGCCCCAGCACGAGCCAGGGCACGGCACGCCGTCGCCGTGCGCTCATCTTTGCGGCCCCCATGGACGGGCCTCCCTCCGGTCGGACGTCTGGGTCGGTTCCAGACTTCCGGCGCGAGGGCCGCTGTTCGTCGGACGGGAGGGCGAGTTGCGGGTTACTGCCGCGGGTGTGCCGGGCCGCGGACTACTCCCCGGGGAGTATCAGGACGGGGTCCGGGCCGCCGCCAGCAGCCTGGTGACGTCGTCCGCGCAGATCGTCAGGGCCGCGCCCACCGTGGTCAGGGCGTCCCGCTCCGCCGGGGTGTACGGGCCGTCCGCGAGGGCGATCCGGGCCGCCTGGAGGAGGATCGACTCGCGGCCCGCCGGGGCGAGGTGGGGGGCGAGCGGGTCGAGGGCCTCGTGGAGCTCTATGGCGAGGCCGGCTCCGCAGGGGCGGTCGTGGACCCGGCCGGTGTCCTCGGCGAGGGCCTCGACCAGGGTTTCGAGCTGGTCCTCCGTGCAGTCGTCGAAGCCCGCCGCGCGCACGGCGGCGGCCGCGGTCTCCAGGGAGGTGCGCGAGCAGGTGCCGCCGGCCGCCAGGACCGCGAGGGCGACCGTGTGGACGGCGTCGCGGAGCATCGCCGAGAAGCGGGTCGTGGTGGGGTGGTCGAGGACGTCCGTGCCGAAGTGGCGCCGGCAGGCCGCGCACTCCACCACCGGGCCGGTGTCGCCGCGCGGCAGGACCGGAACGCCCAGGAAGACCACGCGCCGACGGCCGGTCAGACGCTGGAAGTTGCGGTCGCCCCCGCATCCGGGGCAGAAGAACTCGCCGTCGCCGACGGTGGTCCAGGCGACGCGGGTGCCCAGGAGGCGCGCAGGCCCGGCAGCACGGCTGTTTCGTCCCCGTCCTGGCAGCACGTCGCACCTCCACGTGACTGCGCGGCAACATCGCCGCGCTTGCGTGATGTTAGCCACATCAGCGAGCCGGAGTCAGCACCCCCGACGAGACCTGCTCGTGACCTCCACGTACCGATGGCCGATAAACGACGGGGCCTTGATCGCCGTATACAGCGACCAAGGCCCCGAAACCGCCGGTCAGGGGGATTATCGAGCGGCTCGGTTGACGGCCGAGACGACCGCCTTCAGCGACGCACGCGTCGTGTTCGCGTCGATGCCGATTCCCCACAGGACCTTGCCGTCGATCGCGCACTCGATGTAGGAGGCGGCCTGCGCGGAGGCGCCCTCGCTCATCGTGTGCTCCTGGTAGTCCAGCAGCCGGGCGTCGATGCCCACCTTCGCCAGCGCGTCGAAGAAGGCGGAGATCGGGCCGTTGCCGGAGCCGGTCAGGACGGTGTCGACGCCGTCGACCGTGGCCTCCACCTTCAGCGTGTCCACGCCGTCGGTGTCGGTCGTCGACTGGCCGTTCTTGACCTGGATGCGGCCCCACGGGTTCTCGGGGTTCGGCAGGTACTCGTCCTGGAAGACCGCCCAGATGTCCGAGCCGGTGACCTCGCCGCCCTCGGCGTCCGTCTTGGCCTGGATGAGCTTGGAGAACTCGATCTGCATCCGGCGCGGCAGGTCCAGCTTGTGGTCGTTCTTCAGGACGTACGCGACACCGCCCTTGCCGGACTGGGAGTTGACGCGGATGACGGCCTCGTAGGAGCGGCCCACGTCCTTGGGGTCGATCGGCAGGTACGGGACCGCCCACTCGATGTCGTCGACCGTGACGCCCTTGGCGGCCGCGTCGGCCTCCATCGCGTCGAAGCCCTTCTTGATGGCGTCCTGGTGGGAGCCGGAGAAGGACGTGTAGACCAGGTCGCCCACGTACGGGTGGCGCGGGTGGACCTCCATCTGGTTGCAGTACTCCCACGTACGACGGATCTCGTCGATGTCGGAGAAGTCGATCTGCGGGTCGACGCCCTGCGAGAACAGGTTCATGCCCAGGGTGACCAGGTCGACGTTGCCGGTGCGCTCGCCCTGCCCGAACAGACAGCCCTCGACGCGGTCGGCGCCGGCCATCAGCGCCAGCTCGGCGGCGGCGACGGCGGTGCCGCGGTCGTTGTGCGGGTGGACCGAGATGCACACGTACTCGCGGCGGGAGAGGTTGCGGTGCATCCACTCGAAGCGGTCCGCGTGCGTGGAGGGGGTCGAACGCTCCACCGTGGCGGGCAGGTTGAGGATGATCTCGCGGTCCGGACCCGGCTGGTAGACGTCCATCACCGCCTCGCAGACCTCCAGCGCGAAGTCCAGCTCGGTGTCGGTGAAGATCTCCGGGCTGTACTGGTAGCCGAACTCGGTCTCGGGGCCCAGCAGCTTCTCCGCGTACTCCATGACCAGGCGGGTGCCGTCGACGGCGATCTGCTTGATGTCGTCCTTGGAGCCGCGGAACACCACGCGGCGGAAGACGGGCGCGGTGGCGTTGTACAGGTGGACGGTGGCCCGCTTGGCGCCCTTCAGCGACTCGACGGTCCGCTCGATCAGGTCCTCGCGGGCCTGGGTCAGTACGGAGATCGTCACGTCGTCCGGGATCGCGCCCGGCTCCTCGATGATCGACCGCACGAAGTCGAAGTCCGTCTGGCCGGACGCCGGGAAACCGACCTCGATCTCCTTGTAGCCCATCTTGACCAGCTGATCGAACATCCGGCGCTTGCGCTCGGGCGACATCGGGTCGATCAGGGCCTGGTTGCCGTCACGCAGGTCGGTGGAGAGCCAGCGGGGGGCGACGGTGATCCGCTTGTCCGGCCAGGTGCGGTCCGGGATGTCGACCTGCTCGTACCGGCCGTACTTGTGGATCGGCATGGAACTGGGCTGCTGGCGGTTCGCCATGATTGCGGGGCTCCTCAGGATGTCCGGAAAGGACGGCCGACACGCAACGCGAAGCTCCGCGGGGAGGGAGTCGACCTGGACTACAGGCCCTCGCCGCGGCAGCTAAGAAGAAGCAGCCCGAAACGCATGATGCGAGCCACTCTAGCCGAGCCGATCCGGATGGGCGGTTCCGTATCAGTATGCGGGACCGACAGCCACCTGGTAGCACAGAGCTACCGGCCATGGGCCTCCGTATCCCTACATTTCACCAATCATGGTTGCAGCTGGTGACAAGCGCGTAACGCAGTGCCAGGGTGCCCGACATGACGACAAACGGGGGCTTCCAGCCCGTCTTCTGCACGGTCGTACCACCCCACGTCCTCGACAAGCTGGCCCGCAACGAGGACCCCGCCCTGTCCGGCCCCGCCCGGCGCACCCTGGTCCGCGACAGCGAGCTGCGCGGCAAACGACGGGTGACCACCGAGTTCTCCCTCGCCCCGGCGCCGCCGGCGAAGGCGCCGTCGGACCAGCCGCTGCGCACGGTCTACGACGCCGGGCACCGGAGCGACCTGCCCGGCACCAAGGTCCGCGCCGAGGGCTCCGAGCCCGGCCGGGACGCCACCGTCAACCGCGCCTACGCCGGTCTCGGCGCCACCTTCGACCTCTATCTGAGGGCCTACGCGCGCCACTCGATCGACGGCGACGGCCTCCCGCTCGACGCCACCGTCCACTTCGACGAGGGCTACAACAACGCCTTCTGGAACGGCGAGCAGATGGTGTTCGGCGACGGCGACGGCGAGATCTTCCTCGACTTCACCATCCCGATCGACGTCATCGGCCACGAACTCACCCACGGCGTCACGCAGTACACGGCGAACCTCACCTACTACGGCCAGCCGGGCGCCCTCAACGAGTCGATGTCCGACGTCTTCGGCTCGCTCATCAAGCAGTACACGCTCGGCCAGACCGCCGCCGAGGCCGACTGGCTGATCGGCGCGGGCCTGCTCGCGCCCAGCGTCTCCGGCAAGGCGCTGCGCTCGATGAAGGAGCCCGGCAGCGCCTACGACGACGACGTGCTCGGCAAGGACCCGCAGCCGGCGACCATGGACGGCTACGTCCGCACCGGCCGTGACAACGGCGGTGTGCACATCAACTCCGGCATCCCCAACCACGCGTTCTACCTGGCCGCGACCGCCCTGGGCGGCCACGCCTGGGAGCGCGCGGGCCAGATCTGGTACGACGTGCTGACCGGCGGCGAGCTGAGCGAGCGTGCCCTGTTCAACGACTTCGCGGGGCTCACCGTCAAGGCGGCCCGCGAGCGCTTCGGCGACGGCGGCGAGGAGTTCCAGGCCGTGTCGAAGGCCTGGGAGCAGGTGGGGGTGCGGATCCTGTGAGTCCGTACTAGACAGGGACCCATGCGTATTCAGGTGAGGCGCACGGGCGGGTTCGCGGGCATCGAGCGGCACAAGGAGGTCGACACCTCCGGGCGGCCCGATGCCCACGCGTGGCGGGCCCTGGCCGAGAAGGCGGTCGCCGCCGGCCGGGGCACCCCGCCGATCGGGGTCCCGGACGGTTTCAGCTACGAGATCACCGTGGACGGCCGGACGGTCTACGCGGCCGATCCCCGGCTGACGGAGGAGCAGCGCGAGCTGATCTCGAAGGTACTCAAAGAGGGCGCGTAACTCCTCGTTCCCGCCTGCCCGTTGACTTCCCTACCCGCCGGTACGGATGATCCGGCGCATGGCGACTGAAGAGCATCCGATCCCGCGGTTCCCGGCCGGCTTCCACTGGGGCGTCTCGACCTCGGCCCATCAGATCGAGGGCGCGTCGGACCAGCGCGAGCGGTCCGTGTGGGACACCTTCACGACCGAGCCGGGGCGGGTGAAGGACGGCTCCACGGCCGAGGTGGCCTGCGACCACGTCCACCGCTACCGCGAGGACGTGGCCCTGCTGGCCGGCCTGGGCGTGGACGCGTACCGCTTCTCGGTCTCCTGGCCCCGGGTCCTCTTCGACCAGGGCAAGGGCCTCGACTTCTACGACCGTCTCGTGGACGAACTGGTCGCGGCGGGCGTCCGTCCGGTCCCGACCCTCTTCCACTGGGACCTGCCGGTGGCACACCAGGAGAAGGGCGGCTGGCTGGAGCGGGACACCGCCTCCCGGTTCGCCGAGCACGCCGGGCTGGTCGCCGGCCGGCTCGGCGACCGCGTCGAGAAGTGGATCACCCTCAACGAGCCCGCCGAGCACACCCTGTTCGGTCACGCGCTCGGCGCCCACGCGCCCGGCGAGCAGCTCATGTTCGACGCGCTGCCCGCCGCCCACCACCAGCTCCTGGGCCACGGGCTGGCCGTACAGGCCCTGCGCGCGGCCGGTGCCACGGACATCGGGATCGCCAACTCCCACGGCCCGACCTGGCCGGCCTCCCAGGAGCAACCGGACCTGGAGGCGGCCGACTTCTACGACCTGCTCCTGAACCGGCTGTTCGCCGACCCCCTGCTGCTGGGCGAGTACCCCTCGGGGCTGGGCGACCTGATGCCGGGCGACGTGGCCGCCGACCTCGAGGTCATCTCCGAGCCGCTCGACTTCTACGGCGTCAACTACTACGCCCCGACCCGCGTGGGCGCCCCGCAGGGCGCGGACATCGAGTTCGGCGGCCTCACCATCCCCGCCGAACTCCCCTTCTCCGTGCGGGAGATCGAGAACGTCCCGGTGACGGACTTCGGCTGGCCGGTGGTCCCGGAGGCCCTGACCGAACTCCTCACCGGCATGCACGAACGCTACGGCGACCGGCTCCCGCCCGTCGTCATCACCGAGAACGGCTGCTCCTACGAGGGCATCGACGACCAGGACCGGATCGCCTACCTGGACGGCCACGTCCGCGCCCTGCACCGCGCGGTCGAGGCGGGCGTGGACGTGCGCGGGTACTTCGTGTGGTCGCTGATGGACAACTTCGAGTGGGCGGAGGGGTACGCCCGCAGGTTCGGGCTGGTGCACGTCGACTTCGAGACGCTCACGAGGACCCCGAAGGCGTCGTACGCCTGGTACCGGGAGCTGCTCAGGGCCCAGAGGTGAGCACGGCTCCGGCCGAACCCGTCGACCGGGTCGGCAGGGGCTGGACGGCGTCCCTGTCGCTCGCCAACGTGGCGATCTGGGTGGGCTGGTACGGCCCGCTCCAGATCCTGCTGGCCCGGCAGGCGGAGGACTTCGCGCCCGGCACCGGCATGTCCAAGGAGACCCTGCTGGCCTGGGTGACCGGGGTGGGCGCGGTGGTGTCCCTGGCGGCGAACCCGTTCTTCGGCGCGCTCTCGGACCGCACCACGGCCCGCTGGGGCCGCCGCAGCCCGTGGATCGTGGCGGGTGCGGCGGGCGGCGCCCTGTCGCTGCTGGTGCTCGCGGGCGCGGACGGCCTGTGGCTCATGACGCTCGGCTGGTGCCTGGTCCAGCTCACCCTGAACGCGGCCTTCGCGGCGGTCACGGCGGCCGTCCCGGACCGGGTGCCCCGGCTCCAGCGGGGCACGGTGGGCGGCTGGATCGGGGCGGCGCAGATCCTCGGCGCGGTCGTCGGGACGGGACTTGTGACCGCGGCGGGCGGGATCACGGCGGGCTATGCGGCGTGCGCGGTGTTCACGCTGGCGGGCGTCCTGCCGTACGTGCTCCGCCACCGGGACCTCCGGCTGGGGCCCGCGGACCGGCCCGCCTGGTCCTGGCGGTCGTTCGCGCGCGGCTTCTGGCTCAGTCCGCGCCGCCACCCGGACTTCGCGTGGGCCTGGCTGACCCGCTTCCTGATCAACCTCAGCAACGCGCTGGTGATCCTCTACCTCCTCTACTACCTGCGCGACCGCCTGCACCACGAGGACCCCGAACAGGGGGTCCTGATCCTCACCGCTGTGGACAGCGTGGCCCTGCTGGCCACGGTGGTGGTGGGCGGCATCCGGTCCGACCGCGTGGGCCGGCGCAAGCCGTTCGTGCGCTGGTCGGGCGTGCTGATGGCGGTGGCCACGGCCCTGCTCGCCGGGTGGCAGACCTGGCCGGGCGCGATCGTCGTGGCGGCCCTGCTGGGGGTCGGGCTCGGGGTGTTCATGTCGGTCGACTTCGCGTTGATGACGGACGTCCTGCCCAGCGCGACGGACCGGGGCAAGGACCTGGGCGTCGTCAACATCGCCAACGCCCTCCCCCAGGTGGCCGCCCCCGCCCTGGCGGCACCGATCGTCACGCACCTGGGGGGATACCGGGTGCTGTACGGCGTGGCGGCGGCGCTGGGCTTGGCGGGAGCGGTCCTGGTGGGCCGCATAAGAAGCGTCGAGTAGACCTGCTCAGGGGCGCCGGGGAACTGCGCGACAAGCCACGACGGACCCGCAGCTCACAACGCTCCCGCCTCCCGCGCCGCGTAAACAGACGGATAAACCGGCCGATACCCCAGCTCCCTGCGAATCCGCTCCGTGGACATGATCACCAGCCACGGATCCGGGTCGACCCGCTCGTACAACTCCTCCGGGATCTCGGCCCCGTTGAGCTGGTGCAACTCCACCGCCGTCACCGGGGCGTCGTCGGCGATGTTGTAGACCCGCCCCGAGATCCCCGGCGCGTACAGGATCCGCAGCAGCCCCTGGGCCACATCCGCGTGGTGACCCATGTGCAGCCGCTGGGTCGACGCCCAGTTCTTCGCCCACATCAGTGACTGCGCGAGATGCGGATCGCCTTCGCCGTACACGAAGGGAAGCCGCCCGACCCGCACATCGAGCCCTTCCAGCGCGAGCAACTGCCGCTCGGCCTCCGCCTTCGACTCCGGGTAGGCACCCCACATGCCCCCGCCCGGCCGGGACTCGTCGTCCTCGGTCACCGGTCGCCCCCGCCCGGTGCCGTACACAAGGCCGGTGCTGACCTGCACGAACCTTTGGACCCCGGAGGCCGCCGCGGCACGGCCCAGCTCCACGGCCGCGTCCCGGTTGACGGCCCGCGCCTCCTCGTCCGGCACTCCCCTGAAGGCCGCGGCCACGTTCACGACCGCGTCCGCCCCGGCGACGGCCTTGCCGAGCGCCTCGGTGTCCCGCAGATCCCCCACGACGACCTCGGCACCGAGCTCCGCGAAGGTCTCGCCGCGCGAGGCGTCCCGTACCAGGACCCGCACCCGCTCGCCCGGCCGGGACTGCGCCAGCAGCCTCGGCACGAAGCGCCGGCCGACCTGTCCCGTCACACCTGTCACCAACGTCAGCATGTCCTGCTCCTCTCGTCCCGTTCAGCGTGGGACGGCCGAGCGGACCCCGGGAGAGACCTCTTGATCAGGGGATCGACAGTCCCTGGATAAGCCGGACGGGGTGCCGCACGCTGGAGGGGTGAACCGAGCCGAACTCGCCGACTTCCTGCGCCGCGGCCGCGCCCGGCTGAACCCGTCCGACGTGGGCCTGACACCGGGCGCCCGGCGCCGCACGCCCGGGCTGCGCCGCGAGGAGGTGGCCCAGCTCGCGGGGATGTCGGTGGACTACTACACGCGCCTGGAACAGTCCCGGGGCCCGCGGCCGTCCCGTCAGATGCTGACGGCGCTGGCCCGTGCGCTGCGCCTGACGGACGTGGAGCAGGACCATCTGTTCCACCTGGTGGGCGAGGAGCCCCCGCGCCGCGAGACGGCGTCGGCGCACGTCCGCCCGGGGCTGCTGCTGATCCTGGACCGGCTGCACGACACCCCGGCGCAGGTGGTCAACGACCACGGCGAGGTGCTGGCGCAGAACGCGATGGCGAAGGCGCTGGTCGGCGACGCGATGTCGCGTCCGCGGCGGGAGCGCAACCTGACCCGCCGCTTCTTCCTCGACCCGAGCGCGCGCGAGCTCTTCCCCGAGGAGGACCTCGCGGACCACGCGCGCACCCAGGTGGCCACCCTGCGCGCGGTGACCGCGGCCCGCCCCGACGACCCGGCACCGAACGCCCTGGTCGCCGAACTACGGGCGGCCAGCGAGGAGTTCGCGCGCCTGTGGGACGAACACGAGGTGACCCAGCGCGACAAGGCGACGAAACGCTTCGTGCACCCCGTGGTGGGCCTGCTGGAACTCGACTGCGAGGTCATGGTCAGCCACGAGCACCACCACCTCCTGGTCGTGCACACGGCCCGCCCGGGGACGGAGGCGTACGAACGCCTGCAACTCCTGCGGGTCGTCGGACTGCAGGACCTGTCCCCGCAGCAGACGGCCCCCTAGAACCCCAGCTTCCGCAGCTGCCGGGGATCCCTCTGCCAGTCCTTCGCCACCTTCACGTGCAGGTCCAGGAAGACCGGTGTGCCCAGGAGCGCCTCGATCTGCTTGCGGCTCTTGATGCCGACCTCCTTCAGGCGCTTGCCCTTGGGGCCGATGATGATGCCCTTCTGGCTGGGGCGCTCGATGTAGACGAAGGCGTGGATGTCGAGGAGGGGCTTGTCGGCGGGGCGGTCCTCGCGGGGCAGCATCTCCTCGACGACCACCGCGATGGAGTGCGGAAGTTCGTCGCGGACGCCTTCGAGGGCGGCCTCGCGGATCAGCTCGGCGATCATGACCTGCTCGGGCTCGTCCGTGAGATCGCCCTCGGGATAGAGCGGCGGCCCCTCCGGGAGCATCGGGATCAGCAGGTCCGCCAGCAGGTCCACCTGCTTGTTCGCGGTCGCCGACACCGGGACGATCTCCGCCCACTCGATGCCCAGCTCCTTGCCGAGCTGGTCGACGGCGATCAACTGCTCCGCCAGCGTCTTGGAGTCGACCAGGTCCGTCTTCGTGATGATCGCGACCTTCGGGGACTTCTTGATCCCCGCGAGCTCCTTGGCGATGAACCGGTCACCGGGGCCGAGCTTCTCGTTCGCCGGGAGGCAGAACCCGATCACGTCGACCTCGGCCCAGGTGGTGCGCACCACGTCGTTCAGCCGCTCTCCCAGCAGCGTGCGCGGCTTGTGGAGGCCGGGGGTGTCGACCAGGATGAGCTGGGCGTCCTCCCGGTGCACGATCCCCCGCACCGTGTGCCGCGTGGTCTGCGGCTGGTTCGCGGTGATCGCCACCTTCTGGCCGACCAGAGCGTTCGTGAGGGTGGACTTGCCCGCGTTGGGGCGGCCCACGAAGCAGGCGAAGCCGGCGCGGTGGGGGGCCTGCGACGACGCCGGCGGCTCGGATGACTGACTGCGAACGCTCATGCGCCCCATTCTCCCTGATCCACGGAGCCCCGCCGCACAGGCGCCCGAGTGCCCGCGTTCCGGTGAGCTCCCAGAAACCTCCACGCAACGAAACATCGCGGAAACACCGGCGTACTCGGCCGGAAACGCGGGCCGGTGACCCTCTGACGAGCCCCGACACCGTTGGAGACGACCGTGACCCTCGCCGCCGCGCACGCCGCAGAGATCGACACCGGTGACACCGCCTGGCTGCTCGCCGCCACCGCCCTCGTCCTGCTGATGACCCCGGGGCTCGCCCTCTTCTACGGCGGCATGGTCCGCACGAAGAGCGTCCTCAACATGCTGATGATGAGCTTCGTGTCGATCGCCCTGGTGACGGTGGTGTGGCTGGCGGCCGGCTACTCCCTGGCCTTCGGCGACGACATCGGCGGCGGACTGATCGGCGGCCTCGACCACGCCGGCATGGCCGGCCTGCGCCCCGACAGCGTCCAGGGCACCGTCCCCACCCTCCTGTTCGCCACCTTCCAGCTCACCTTCGCGATCATCACGGCGGCGCTGATCAGCGGCGCGATCGCGGACCGGGCGAAGTTCGCGGCCTGGCTGGTGTTCGTGCCGGTCTGGGCAATGCTCGTATACGTTCCCGTCGCCCACTGGGTGTGGGGCCCGGGCGGCTGGGTCCTGGACAGGCTCGGCGCGCTCGACTTCGCGGGCGGCCTGCCGGTCGAGATCACCTCCGGCGCCTCCGGTCTCGCGCTCGCCCTGGTCCTCGGGCCGCGTCTGGGCTTCAAGAAGGACGCCATGCGCCCGCACAACCTGCCGATGGTCGTCCTGGGCGCGGGCCTGCTCTGGTTCGGCTGGTTCGGCTTCAACGCGGGCTCGGCCCTCGGCGCCAACGGCCTCGCGGCGGCCGCGTTCCTCAACACCCTGGCCGCGGGCTGCACCGGTCTGCTCGGCTGGCTCTTCGTCGAGCAGAAGCGCGACGGCCACCCGACCACTCTCGGCGCCGCGTCCGGCGCGGTCGCGGGCCTGGTCGCGATCACCCCGTCCTGCGGCTCGGTCTCCCTCCTCGGCGCGCTCGTCGTCGGTCTCGCCGCCGGTGTCGTCTGCTCCTACGCGGTGGGCTGGAAGTTCAAGCTGAACTACGACGACTCGCTCGACGTCGTCGGGGTGCACCTGGTCGGCGGGATCATCGGCACCCTGCTGATCGGCGTCTTCGCGGAGAAGGCGATGACCGGGGGCGCCGAGGGTCTGCTGTACGGCGGCGGACTCGCCCAGCTCGGCAAGCAGTCGGTGGCGGTGGTCGCCGTGGGGGCGTACGCCTTCGCCGTGACGTACGGCATCGGGAAGCTGATCGACAAGGTGATGGGCTTCCGGGCCGACGAGGAGCACGAGCACACCGGCCTGGACCTTACGGTGCACGCCGAGACGGCATACGATCACGGCGTCCTGGGCCACGGTGCCCCGGTCAGCGCGTCCGCCGTCCCCTCCGCCCAGAAGGTCAAGACCCAGGCATGAAGCTCATCACCGCGATCGTCAAGCCGTACCGCCTCGACGAGGTCAAGACCGCGCTCCAGGAGATCGGCGTGCACGGCCTGACCGTGACCGAGGCCAGCGGCTACGGCCGGCAGCGCGGCCACACCGAGGTGTACCGGGGCGCCGAGTACCAGGTCGACCTGGTGCCCAAGGTCCGCATCGAGGTCGTCGTCGACGACGCCGACACGGACACGGTCATCGACGCGATCGTCAAGGCCGCCCACACCGGCAAGATCGGCGACGGCAAGGTCTGGGCCATGCCGGTGGAGACGGTCGTACGGGTACGGACGGGTGAGCGCGGGCCGGACGCGCTCTGAGGCGGGCGGCGCGAGGGCCTTGGGAATGGACGGGGGGTGCGTCCCGGCGGACGGCCGGCCCGCACGGGGCGTGGTGCGGGACGCCGCGCGCCGGAATCTGACGGTCCGTCGGAACTTCCGGTTCCATTGATGCGTGAGGGACGAGGAACGGCAAGCCGGAATTCCGGCCAAGCGTTACCTGGGGTATCAGCCGGCGGTCACGGTGCTGCGCACACTGCCGTCGACCCCCGCCACCAGCACCGGCGTCTGCGGCCCACCGAGGTCCCGCACGGCCGCCCGGTCCTCCTCGGAGGCCGATTCCGCCTCCGTCACCACGGCCGCCGCCTCCAGGGACCTCGCCCCGGACGCCACCGCCATGGCCACCGCCGTCTGCAACGCGCTCAGCTTCAGGGACGCCAGCTCCACGGTCCCCGCCACATAGGTCCGCCCGGTCTCGTCCCGCACGGCCGCCCCCTCGGGCACCCCGTTACGGGCCCGCGCCGAACGGGCCAGCGTGACGATCTTGCGGTCCTCGGGGTCAAGCGCACTGTTGTCGGTCATGACAGGAGCATACGAACCGGGCCCCGCATCACCCCGCAACGGGGTACTTCGCCCCGCACCACCCCTCCGGCGACGCCGGCCACTCCAGCTCGGCCGCCTCCTTCCTCGCCGGACGCGCGCTCCGAGGGCTCGGCGCGGCGGCCATCGTGCCGACCGGCATGTCCCTGCTGACCACGACCTTTCCGGAGGGCCCGGCCCACGACCGCGCCCTGGACACCTCCGGCACCCTGCTCTCGCTCGGCTTCACAATCGGCATGGTGACCGGCGGCACCCTCACGGATGCTCTCGACCGGCGCTCCACGATTGGCCCAACTCTCCCTGTTCGCCCTGATCGTGTTGCCGCTCGCCCCGACCTGCTCCCGGAGTCCCGTACCCGGACCGCCCCCCCGCCTGGACATGCCCGGCGCGGTCACGGCTACCGGCGGACTGCTCGCCCTGACCTACGCCCTGCCGACGGCCGCCGACCACGGCTTCGGCCGGTCGCACGTCGTCATCACCCTCATCGCGGGCCTGCTGCTGCGCGCCACCTTCGTCAAGGTCGAGTCCCGCACCGCACAGCCCCTGGTGTCGCCGCCCATGCTGCTCCGGCGCACGGTGGCGTGGGCCGGCACCTACGCCCCCAGGGTCATCAGCCGCTACGACCCCCGCCGCAGCCTGGTCGGCTCGCTCGCCAGGGCACCCTGATCGCCGCCCTGCTGGGTCTGTGCACCGGGAACTGCTCCGTGCGGCTCGCCACAACCGCCGTCTCCCTGGCCGGCATGTGCCACCTGGACGCGATCATCTCGTACGGCATCACGGTCACCTCCGGCGTCCACGTGACCCTAGCCCTGCCGGCGGTGCTGGTGAGTCCGGGCCGGAGGATCCGCCGCGCCTGACCGACCGTTCACAGCGACAGGCCCGCCTCCTGGTCTCAGGGGCGGGCCTCAGGCTCATGCGGAGAAGGCACCATGCTGTGCAAGAAGTGCTGCCAGGCGGCGGGAGTGAAGGCGAGGACCGGGCCCCGTCGGGCATTGGAGTCACGTACGAGAACTGACTCACCGGTCCAGGCGACCTCGACGCATTCTTGACCGCCGGATCCGCTCGCCTTGCTCTTGCGCCACGACCATGAGCCACCCACGCTGTCCCTCCAACCTGGGTGTGGACACGCAGCACCTCTTCCAGAATAACGGCGGCACATACAAATAAGTATGAGACGTTTCCGCCAACATCCGTAGGAGAAAACGGAGTTACTGATTCTGTGTACTGTCGGCCTGATTCAGCAGCACCACCAAGTCGTCACTGCCCTCCTCCAGCCGCTCCGCCACCCGACGCAGCAGATCAGGCACACCGTCCTTGATGCACAGATCCTCCAAATCCCAGAACCGCTCCAGATAGCGCCCGGTCTCCTCGGGATCACTGCTGGTGTAGGAGTCGCCTCGGGGGTTCTCCACATACATGGAGTCCGGCATCTCGTCGGCCTCGAACTCGAAGTGCGTGAAGGGGCCTTGCATACCTGCATGCGCTCCGGCACTGAACGGCAGGATGAGGATGTTGATCCGCGGGCGCACGGCCAGCTCCGCCAGCCGCTCCAGTTGGGCGCGCATGACTCCACGGCCACCCACCTGCCGGCGGATCACCGACTCGTCGAGGATGAAGAAAAGCTGAGAGCCCTCGTCGGACATCAAGAGCTCCTGGCGCAGCAGCCTCGCCTCGACGTACCGGTCGAGGGTCTCCTCCGCCGCACTGCTGTCATAGGACCGCATGATGGCGCGGCCGTACTCCTCCGTCTGCAACAGGCCGGGAAGCTGGAGGGAGTTGAACTGCCGAATGATCGACGCCGACGACTCGAAAGCCAGGTACTGCAGGAACTCCTTGCCGAAGAGATCCCGGTACTCAGAGAACGGCATCTTCCGGCTGTTTCGGGCCAGGTCGAGAAGGGGCTCCACTCTGCGGGACTCGGTGATGCCGTAGGCGGCGAGCAACGGCCGGAGGTCGTTGACCGAGATCCCGACCTCGCCCGCCTCGATCCGGATCAGCTTGGACGAGCTCCACTCCATCTTCGCCGCCACCTGACGCTGAGTCAGGCCGGCCCTGGTCCGCGCCTTGCGGAGTTCCGTACGAAGTCGCAGCCGCTGGAGTGCCGCACTGGGCGCACTCATGATCACCCTACCCCCAAATGGACCATTCGGGTTGCAACATAGCAGATTAGATGGTTACTCATCGACACTTCTCCAACCGATGGCTCACTCGATGCGCCATGCTGATCATCCCAGGTGAAGGCTGATTCCGCAGCGCGAGATCTCTCGGGATGCTATATAGCTGATGGCTGAGTCCCGGATCGGACGCACCGTCATGCCGTCAAGCAGATTGGGACTGTTCACCCGGCTCTACGCGGGCTACGCTGGCTGCAAGGCGCACTGTCGGCCTGTCGGGCCGTCAACTCTTGTCTCCTGCCGGGAGGTTAACCACGCGAAGTGCATGTTGACGCAGGCTCGACCGCAATCCGGTGCCTCCCTCCCTGACACCAACGTCTGTGGATCGCCGCGGTATCCACAACGGGTGTGGAACCACTGAGAAGGAGGAACGGCCCCATGGCCACAGAGCCGGAGGGGCGCCGCAGCACATGGCATGAAAGGGTGGCGACAGCCATCCCGTGGATAACCCTCATCGTCCTGATCCACCAGATCGTCGAAGAGGTAATCCGCCACGTGTGACAGAACATGACCCCGGCTGACGAGAGCCGGGGTCACGAGAAGCGGTCGCCGTAAGAACGGGTTCCACTCCGAGTGCGCTTGGTCGGCCTACACGGAGTGGGGCCTGTCGAGGAACCGCCGAACTACCCATTCTGCCGCGATTCCGGGGCCTTGGCGAGCGCTGCAAGCCGCCATCCTGCGTCGGTTCACGCCCGGTCGAGCCGGAGCCGTTCCGCGCGGGGCAGACCGGCCACCACCAGGTCGTACGAGTCCTCGACGAGCTCCCGGACCATGCGGTCGGGGAGCTCGCCGTCGACGGTGACCGTGTTCCAGTGGCGCTTGTTCATGTGGTACCCGGGGACGATCAGCCCGGGATGGTCGGCGCGCAGCCGGACCGCGTCCTCGGGGTCGCACTTGAGGTTGACGGTCAGGGGCCGCGCGTCCAGGTTTGTCAGGGCGAAGAGCTTGCCCAGCACCTTGAAGACCGAGGTCTCGGGGTTGAAGGGGAAGTCCTCCACCACGGCGTTGAAGGAGAGACAGAGGGCGCGCAGCTCCTGGGGTGTCACTCGGACTCCTTCTCCTCCACGACGGGTTCGAGGGCGGCCACCGGCTCCACCAGAACCGTCACGATCTTGTTCCGGCGCCCGGCGGCGGCCTCCGCGGTCAGACGCAGCTCGCGCCCGTCCGGGAGCTCGACGACCGCCGACGCCCCGGCGATGGGCACCCGGCCCAGCGCCTTCGCCAGCAGCCCCCCGACGGTCTCCACGTCCTCGTCGTCGTACTCGTCGAGCCCGTACAGCTCGCCGAGGTCGGTGATGTCGAGGCGGGCGGTGACCCGGTGGCGGTCCTCGCCGAGGTCCTCCACCGGCGGCAGTTCGCGGTCGTACTCGTCGGTGATCTCGCCGACGATCTCCTCGAGGATGTCCTCGATGGTGACGATGCCCGCGGTGCCGCCGTACTCGTCGATGGCCACGGCGACGTGGTTGCGGTCCTGCTGCATCTCGCGCAGCAGGTCGCCGGCGTTCTTGGTGTCGGGCACGAAGACCGCGGGCCGCATGGCCGTGGACACCAGCTCGCTCTCGGCGTCCCGGCTGATGTGGGTCTTGCGGACCAGGTCCTTCAGGTACACGATCCCCACGATGTCGTCCTCGCTCTCCCCGGACACGGGGATGCGCGAGAAGCCGGAGCGCAGCGCGAGGGTCAGCGCCTGCCGGATCGTCTTGTAGCGCTCGATGACGACGAGGTCGGTGCGCGGCACCATGACCTCCCGCACCAGCGTGTCGCCCAGTTCGAAGACCGAGTGCACCATGCGGCGCTCCTCGTCCTCGATCAGGGACTCCTTCTCGGCGAGGTCGACCAGCGCGCGCAGCTCGGCCTCGGAGGCGAACGGGCCCCGGCGGAAGCCCTTGCCCGGGGTGAGGGCGTTGCCGATGAGGATCAGCAACGACGGGATCGGGCCCATGATCCGGGCCAGCGGGAGCAGGACGTACGCGGCCGCGGTCGCCGTGTTGAGCGGGTGCTGGCGCCCGATGGTGCGCGGGGACACCCCCACGGCCACGTACGACACCAGCACCATGACGCCGATCGCGACCAGCAGGGCACGGGTGGTGCCCGGGAACTCCTGGAGGCAGGCGTAGGTGACCAGGGCGGCGGCCGCCATCTCGCAGGCCACGCGCACCAGCAGCGCCACGTTGAGATAGCGGGTCGGGTCGGCGGCGATCTGCGCGAGCTTGGCGCTGCCCCGCCGGCCGTTCCGTACGGCTTCCTCGGCGCGGAAGCTGGAGACGCGCGCGAGGCCCGCCTCCGCGCAGGCGGCGAGCCAGGCGACGACGACCAGGGCGATCGCGCCGGAGACGAGGGGCAGGCTCATGAGACGGTCGGCGCGGGGGACGGACCGGTGAGCCCCTTCTCCTGCCGCCATCCGTCCACGATGGCCGCCTGGAGGCCGAACATCTCGGCCTTCTCGTCCGGCTCCTCGTGGTCGTAGCCGAGCAGGTGCAGCACGCCGTGGACGGTGAGGAGCTGGAGCTCCTCGTCCATGGAGTGCTGCGTCTCGGCCTCCTCACCCTGCTTCTTGGCGACCTCGGGACACAGCACGATGTCGCCGAGGAGGCCCTGCGGGGGCTCGTCGTCGTCCTTGCTGGGCGGCCTGAGCTCGTCCATCGGGAACGACATGACGTCGGTGGGCCCCGGCAGGTCCATCCACTGGATGTGCAACTGCTCCATGGCGTCGGCGTCCACGACGATCACCGAGAGCTCGGAGAGCGGGTGGATGCGCATCCGCGCGAGGGCGTAGCGGGCGATGTCGAGGATCGCCTGCTCGTCGACCTCGGTTCCGGACTCGTTGTTGACGTCGATCGACATGGTGCTGGCTTGTCTACTTCCGCTTGTTCCGGCCGCCCTTGTGGGTGCCGTTCTCCGTACCGTTCTCGGTGTCGTACTTCTCGTACGCGTCGACGATACGGCCGACCAGCTTGTGCCGTACGACGTCCTGGGACGACAGGCGGGAGAAGTGCACGTCCTCCACACCCTCCAGGATGTCCTGCACCTGCCGCAGCCCGGACTTGGTGCCGTTCGGCAGGTCGACCTGCGTCACGTCACCCGTGATCACGATCTTCGAGTCGAAGCCGAGCCGGGTGAGGAACATCTTCATCTGCTCGGGAGAGGTGTTCTGGGCCTCGTCGAGGATGATGAAGGCGTCATTGAGGGTGCGTCCACGCATGTACGCCAGCGGCGCGACCTCGATCGTCCCGGCCGCCATCAGCCTCGGGATCGAGTCCGGGTCCAGCATGTCGTGCAGGGCGTCGTACAGCGGGCGCAGGTACGGGTCGATCTTCTCGTAGAGCGTGCCCGGCAGGAAGCCGAGCCGCTCGCCCGCCTCCACCGCGGGGCGGGTCAGGATGATGCGGTTGACCTGCTTGGACTGGAGGGCCTGCACCGCCTTGGCCATGGCGAGGTAGGTCTTGCCGGTACCGGCGGGGCCGATGCCGAAGACGATCGTGTGCTTGTCGATCGCGTCGACGTACCGCTTCTGGTTGAGGGTCTTGGGGCGGATGGTGCGGCCGCGCGAGGACAGGATGTTCTGTGTGAGCACCTCGGCCGGGGTCTCCTGGCCGTCGCTCGTCCCGTTCTCGCTCGCGCGCAGCATGGCGATCGAGCGTTCCACTGCGTCCTCCGTCATCGGCTGTCCGGTGCGGAGCACCAGCATCATCT
Source organism: Streptomyces sp. NPDC091972 (assembly GCF_044756385.1). Classification (NCBI taxonomy): domain Bacteria; kingdom Bacillati; phylum Actinomycetota; class Actinomycetes; order Kitasatosporales; family Streptomycetaceae; genus Streptomyces; species Streptomyces sp. NPDC091972. Next base: position 245,184 of record NZ_JBIVSV010000002.1, read on the forward strand.
CGTCGAACAGGCGCTGGACGAGGGCGACGTCCGCCGCCGCGCCGGTCGCGCTGATCTCGTTGCCCCGGACATGGATGTCGGCCGCCGGGAAGGCCTTCTCGATCACGCGCAGGAGCGAGTCGCCGGACCCCAGGACCGAGACCATGGGGTGCTGGGCGGGGACGGTGAACTGTGCTCTCGCCTGCCCCTGCGCGGGGCTGTGACCTGTGGGTGTCTGAGTCATGGGCCGGCGCTCAACGCCTGCGGTTCCTCCTCGTCACGGCCGCACCTGTGGAGGCGGCCTCGCGGATTCAAGGGTACGACGGTGCACTGACAACGCCGTAGGGCTTTTCGGCGATCAGGGCGCCCTCGATGCAGCGGTGAGCCCTGCATGCTCCCCCGGTGCCCCGGGGAGAATGCGCTCGCTACCACGTGTGTTCGAAGACCTCGACGGCGGTGGTGGCCCCGGAGCCCGTACGGAGAAAGCAGGAAACCCGTGCTGTTGCGTCTGCCCACCTCCCTGCCCGAGGCACAGGAGTGCCTGTCCGACGGGGCGATACCCGTCGGTGGCGCCACACTCGTGTGGGCCGCGTGGCAACGCGACGGCTTCCCCGAGCAGGCCGTGTCGCTGCGCGAGGTGCCGGAGGCGAACGTCCTGGGCCCCGGGGAGGTCGGGGCGGCGGTCCTGCTGCACCGGATCGACGAACGGGTGCCGGAGGTGCTGCGCCGGGCCGCGGCGGGCATCGGCACCGGGGCCGTGCGCCGCACCGCCACGGTCGGCGGGAACGTCGTCGGCAGCACCCTGCGCTGTCTGCTGCCCGCGGCCCTCGTGCTCGGCGCCCGCGCCCGGGTGCTGGCGGCGGAGGGGCCGTTCGAGACCGACCTCGGCGAACTGGTCGCCAAGAAGCCGCTGCTGGTCAGCCTGCACTGGGACGACCCGCTGGTGAGCGGCTACCGCAAGGTGGCCGAGGCACCCGGCGGCCCGCCGCCCCTGGTCGTCGCCACGGCCGTGCACGGCGGCGAGCGCCCCGTGCTGCGTGTCGCCGTCCGTGACGGCTACGACTTCCTGACCGGGAGCGTGCCCTGCGACACGGGCGCGGACGGTGTGCTCGACGCCCTGCGCGGCACGGCGGTCGGGGCGCTGCCCGCGGAGGCCGGCGAGGTGGTCCGGGAGCAGGTGCTGGCGGTCCTGGAGCGGGCCGCGGACCGCTGAGGTCAGGTCGACCTGCCGAAGCCGATCGTCGGCACCGCCCGTCGCAGGGGCCAGCCTGGGGCCGTCTCCTCCGGGACCAGGTCCGCCAGGAAGGCGTACCGCCGCAGCGCGGTCGGGTCCTGCGAGGCGACCGAGTGGACCTTGCGCCACCAGGCGCCGATCTCGGACCAGCCCGGCGCGGAGAGGGAGCCGCCGAACTCCTGGACGGAGAGGGCGGCGGTCAGCCCGGCGAAGGCCAGCCGGTCGGCCAGCGGCCAGCCCGCGAGGGTGCCGGTGACGAAGCCGGCCACGAAGACGTCCCCGGCGCCGGTCGGGTCGAGCGCCTCGACCTCGATGGCGGGGACCTCGGCGGCCTCCCCGGTGCGCCGGTCCACGGCGTAGGCGCCTTCCGCGCCGAGGGTGACCACGGCGAGCGGCACGTGCTCGGTGAGGGCGTGGGCGGCCTCGCGGGGGCAGGAGGCGCCGGTGTAGCGCATCGCCTCCTCCGCGTTGGGCAGGAAGGCCTCGCAGTGTTCGAGGTCGGCGAGGCCCGCCAGGTCCCAGGCGCCGGTCTCGTCCCAGCCGACGTCGGCGAAGATGCGGGTGCCCTTGGCGGCCGCCTGGGCGATCCAGGGGGCGCGCTTGCCCGGCTCCAGGGAGGCCACGGCCGCACGCGCGCGTGGGGGACAGTCAGGGGCGGGCTCCTCGGGGGGCGGTTCGTGGCCGTGGGAGACCATGGTGCGCTCGCCCTCGTACGCCATCGACACGGTGACCGGGGAGTGCCAGCCGGGGACCCGGCGCGACGGGGAGAGGTCGATGCCCTCGCCCTGCTCCAGGGTGTCCCAGCAGTACTCGCCGTAGTGGTCGTCACCGAAGGCCGCGGCCAGCGAGGTGCGCAGTCCGAGCCGGGCCAGGGCGGTCGCCATGTTGGCCACCCCGCCGGGGCTCGACCCCATCCCGCGGGCCCAGGACTCGGTGCCGCGCACCGGGGCGGAGCCGAGCCCGGTGAAGACGATGTCGAGGAAGACGGTGCCGGTGAGGTAGACGTCCCAGGGCGGGTCGTCGGGTGCGCGCACGGCGGCCAGGGGGTCGACCCGGGCCTGGCACTGCCCCGCTGCCCCGATGTACGACGGTCCCTTTCCGTTGGACGCGATCACGGTGAGCTCCCTGCACGTGGTGCCGATCAGGCCAGTCTGCACCACGCCGCCGACATCGGGTCGGCGCTCGCCCGCGACCCGCCCGGCAGGTCGGGCCGTCGCAGTCCGGTCCCGCGGTCCGCGGGAACACCGCCTACCAGCGGGGCACGGCGGGCGTGACCCATCCCGGCTCGGCGACCCGCATCGCAGCGGCGTCGTCGCGGTCCCGGAGCGTCCCGTCGTCTTCCAGCCACCGCCGGTGCAGGAAGTCCACCTTGCCCCGGTCGAGTTCGACACCGAGTCCGGGTGCGTCGGAGACCCGCACGGCGCCGTCCTCGAAGACCAGCCGCTCGGTCAGCACGTCCTCCGACTGCCACGGGTAGTGCGAGTCGCAGGCGTGGTGGAGGTTCGGCACGGTGGCCGCCACGTGTGTCATCGCGGCCAGTGAGATCCCGAGGTGCGTGTTGGAGTGCATGGACACGCCCACCCCGAAGGTCGGGCAGATCGCGGCGAGTTGCTGGGTGTTGCGCAGTCCGCCCCAGTAGTGGTGGTCCGAGAGCACCACCTGCACGGCGTCCCGGGCGAACGCCTCCTTGATCTCCGCGAAGGTCGTCACGCACATGTTGGTGGCCAGCGGGACGCCGGTCCCGGCGGACACCTCCGCCATGGCCGCGGTCCCCAGCGCGGGATCCTCCAGGTACTCCAGGACGTCGCCGAGCTCCCGGGCCACCTTCAGCGAAGTGGCCACGCTCCAGGCGCCGTTGGGGTCGAGCCGCAGGGGGTGCCCGGGGAACGCCTCGGCGAGGGCGCGGACCGCGGCGATCTCCTGGTCCGGCGGGAAGACGCCGCCCTTGAGCTTGAAGGAGGTGAAGCCGTGGCGCTCCGTGAACAGCCGGGCCTGCGCCACCACGCCCGCGGGATCGAGGGCCGCCCCCCAGTCGTCCTTCTCGCAGGCGACGCCCTCGGGGTGGGCGGCCCACTTGTAGAAGAGGTACGCGCTGTAGTCGACCGCGTCCCGGACCTTGCCCCCGAGCAGGGCGTGCACCGGCAGCCCGAGTGCCTTGCCCAGCGCGTCGAGGCAGGCCACCTCGAACCCGGAGACGACGGACAGCCGCAGCTTGTCGGCGGTCTGCACGCCCCGCAGCCCGCCGACGTCGACCTGCCCGGAGACCCGGGAGGAGTCGACGGCGACCTGATCGGCGACGGTGAACAGCCCGTTGAGATCCGAGGCCTGCCGTCCGACCAGTCGCGCGGCGAACGGCCGGGCCAGTTCCAGGTACTTGGTGTCCCCGTAGGTCTCGCCGACCCCGACGACCCCGTCCGCGGTCTCGACCTCGACGATCAGCCGGGGTGTGTACGGCTGGTGCACGCCCTGGGTGTTGAGCAGCGGCGGGTCGGCGACCAGGATCGGGGTGAGCCGGACGTCGGTGATCGTGAGGTTCACAGGGTGGCTCCTACGAGGTCGAGGCCGGTGGTCAGCAGCAGCCGGAGGTCCGCCAGGTCGGCGTCCGACGGTTCGGTGAGCGGCGCGCGGACGGGCCCGACCGGGCGTCCTCGCAGCCGTGCCGCCGCCTTCACCAGGGACACGGCGTACCCGGGCACGCGGTCGCGGAGCTCGACGAGCGGGACGTAGAAGTCGCGCAGCAGCTTCTCCACGGTGCCGTCGCCCTCGGGGCCTTCCCGCAGGGCGTCGAAGAAGGCGTCGGCGATCTCGGGGGCGAAGGCGTGGACGGCGGAGGAGTAGGCGGGGACGCCGACGGCGGCGTAGGCGCGGGCCTGGATCTCGGCGGTGGAGGCGCCGTTGAAGAACAGGAAGTCCTCGGGTGCGGCGAGGGTCAGGCGCTGGAGCCGGTCGAGGTCGCTGTGCCCGTCCTTGAGCCCGATGACCCCGGGGATGCCGGTGATCCGCCGGAACGCGTCGAGGCCGAAGGCGACCTGGCCGCGCTGGTAGGCGATGAGGGGGAGCCGGGTGCGGGCCGCGATCTGTCCGAGCTGCGCGACCAGGCCGTCCTGCGGGGCGGCGACCAGGTAGTGCGGCAGGACCAGCAGCGCGTCCGCCCCCGCCTCCTCGGCGATCCGGGCGAAGCGGGCGGCCTGCGCCCAGCCGTAGCCGGTGCCGGCGACGACGGGCACGCGGCCGCCTGCCTCCTCGACCGCGATGGTGACGACCTGCCGGTACTCGTCCTCGTCCAGCGAGAAGAACTCGCCGGTCCCGCAGGCCGGGAAGAGCGCGCCCGGTTGCCGCCCGAGCTGTGCGGCCACGTGCGCGCGGAAGCCGTCCGGGTCGAGGGTGCCGTCGTCGTGGAAGCTCGTGAGCGGGAACGACAGCACGCCGCGTGCCATGCCGTCCCGCAGTCGTCGGGCCGTGTCCGGGTCGGGGCTCACCCTCGTCATCTCCCTATGTAGACGTTATCTACGTATGCAGATGGAGATTAGGTAGGCGAATCCCGTCCGTCAATGGGACGGTCCCGGGTTCGCCGGGCCGATTACGATCGGTGCATGTCAGAGACAGGGGCCGGACGCCCCGGGACCGGCGGTGTCCGCGAGGTCAAGTCGGCGGCCCGCACGGTCGAGCTCCTCGAACTGCTGGCCGCGCGCGGCGACCGCCCGGCGCGGCTCCAGGAGCTCGCGGACGCCCTGGGCGTGCCGCGCAGTTCGATGTACGCGCTGCTCCAGACCCTGATCTCGCGCGGCTGGGTGCGCACCGACGTCACCGGCTCGCTCTACGGCATCGGCATCCACGCCCTGCTCACCGGCACCAGCTATCTGGACTCCGACCCGCGCGTCCGGGCCGTCCGGCCGTATCTCGACGAGGCGTCCCAGGCGCTGGGCGAGACCATCCACATGGGGCGGCTCGACGGCCGGGACGTGGCCTACCTGGCGACGCGTGAGTCGCACGAGTACCTGCGGACCATCAGCCGGGTGGGCCGCCGGCTGCCCGCGCACGTCGGCGCGCTGGGCAAGGCACTGCTGGCCGAACGGCCGGACGACCGGCTCCCCGAGGGGCCGTACGAGGCGCTCACCCCGAACTCCCACACCACGCGCGACTCGCTGGTGGCCGATCTCGCCGAGGTCCGTGCCCGCGGTTACGCGATCGACCGCGAGGAGGGCGTCCTCGGGATCGTCGGCTTCGGCTTCGCCCTGCACTACGACTCGCCCGCCCAGGACGCCGTCAGCTGCTCGGTCCCGGTCGCCCGGCTGACGCCGGATCACGAACAGCGGATCGTCGCGGTGATGCGCGAGATCAGGAGCAAGATCGAGGCGACGGCACCGGGTGCGGGCGGCGCCCCCAGTTGGCGTTAGAGGGCGACGCTTCTACCCGGGTTGGCACATCCCAAACAGAACGTGATCCACATCACGCATCCCGCTCTTCTTCCGCAACCGCGTGCTTGATACAAATTCCTCGCGCGTTCCTGTCCGTCGACGGCTTGCGCCCAACCCCCTTTTCGAGCCGCTTCTTCCGCATGCCCTGGGAACGCCCGTGTCCGCCCCTCGCACCACCCTGCCCTGGCCCCTGATCGCCCTTTTCACGGCCGGGTACCTCGCCCCCTACCTCCTGCCGACCACCGTCGGCCGCCTCGACTCGGGGCTCGCTCTCACCGCCACCGAGGCCGGCGCCGTCGGCAGCGCGCTGCTGCTGAGTTCGGCCGCGGCGGGCTTCCTGCTCGCCTCCCGCGTCGACCGTGCCGGCCCCCGCGTCCTGGCCCGCGTGGGCCTCGCTCTCGCCGTCCTCGGCTACGGCGGCGCCGCCCTCGCCCACCCCGTCCCGGCGGTCGTCGCGGGCGCCCTGATCGGCGGCTTCGGCTCCGGTACGGCGACGGCGGTGGCCGCCACCGGCATCGCCGCCCAGCCCGACCCGCACCGCGTCACCACGGTCGGCCTGCTCGGCGTGTCCGCACTCGCCGGCGCGGTCTACCTGACCGTCCCCCACCTGGGCCCCGGCCACGGCCAGCCGCTCGCCGCGATCGCCCTGACCGCACTGGCCGTCTGGCCCCTGACGAGCCGCCTCCCGCTGCGCACCGCCCCCGCACCGGAGCGGGAGACCCGCGCCCCGCTGCCCCACCCGCGGGCCGGCCTGCTCCTCGCCGCGACCCTCCCCTGCTGGTCCCTCGCCCAGAACGCCCTCTGGGGCGTCAGCGGCCGCATCGGCCTCAGCCAGGCCCACCTCTCCGAGGCGACGGTCGGCGCGGTCTTCGCGATCGCGCTGGGCGCGGGCCTGCTGGGCGTCGTCGGCGCGGGCGCCCTCGGCCCCCGGCTGGGCCGCGCGCTCCCCATCGGCGGCGGCACGGTCCTCATCGCCGCGTGCATCACGCTGAGCGCCTCCGCGACCGACCTGACGTCCTTCGCGACCGGCGAGATCGCGTGGAACACGCTCTACCCGATCGTCCTGTCGTACGTCATCGGCCTGGCCGCCTCCCTGGACCCCCGCGGCCGCTGGGCGGTCCTGGTGGGCTCGGCCTCCTCCCTGGGCACGGCAGCGGGCCCCCTCACCGGCAGCCTCCTCGCCTCCCAGGCGGGCTTCCCGGCGATGGGCACGGTCCTGGCAGCGGGTCTGCTGCTGATCGCCGTACCGATGACAGCGGTCGCACTGGGCGCGGGCAGGCGTCAACTGCCGGTGGTGGAGATCCCGGTGGAGACCCAGGCCTACGACAAGGCGACGGCTGCGTGAGGGCTGTTGGCCTTTAGGGGCGCGGGGAACTGCGCGACCGGCCACGAAGCACCCGCACCCGACCACGCACCTCAGAATTCGTACGCATCGACTTCCGCCAGATACCGGGCCCGCAACTCTTCATCGTGCTCCAGGAAGGACGCGAGGAAGGAGTTGCAGGCCAGCTCCCGCAACCGCTCCTCGCTCAGCCCCAGAGTCCTCTGAACGGCGTCGAAGTTGTCCCCCGCATACCCCCCGAAGTAAGCCGGGTCGTCGGAGTTCACCGTGCACATCAACCCGGCGTCCATCATCGCCGGCAACGGATGATCACCCAGCACGTCGACCGTCCGCAGCCGTACGTTGGACAAGGGGCACAAGGTCAGCGGCACGCGCTCCCGCACCAGCCGCTCCACCAGCTCCGGCGACTCCACGCACCGCAGCCCGTGGTCGATCCGCTCCACCCCCAGCACGTCCAGCGCCTCGGCGATGTACTCCGGCGGCCCCTCCTCGCCGGCGTGCGCCACCCGCCGCAGCCCCAGCGCGGCGGCGGTCTCGTACACCTCGCGGAACTTCACCGGCGGATGCCCCACCTCGGCGGAGTCGAGCCCTACCCCGACGATCCGGTCGAGGTACGGCCTCGCGGCCTCCAGCGTCTCCATCGCCGACTCCGCGGACTCGTCCCGCAGGAAGCACATGATCAACTGGGTGGAGACCCCGTGGTTCTCCGCACTGCGCCCCAGCGCCCGCCAGAGCCCCTCCACGACCGTCCCCATCCCCACGCCGCGCACGATGTGCGCCTGCGGGTCGAAGAAGATCTCCGCGTGCCGCACCCCCTGCGCGGCGGCCCGGGCGAGGTAGGCGTTCGCCAGGTCCTCGAAGTCCCGCTCGGTGCGCAGGACGGCCATGAGCTCGTAGTACAGGTTCAGGAAGGACTGGAGGTCCTCGAAGTCGTACGCCTTGCGCAGCTCGTCCGTGGCGGCGTACGGCAGCTCGACGCCGTTGCGGGCGGCCAGCTCGAAAGCCAGCTCCGGCTCCAGGGTGCCTTCGATGTGCAGGTGCAGTTCAGCTTTGGGGAGGGGCATCGAAGAATCGTACGACCGGTTTACCGCCGTTTCGGAACCGGGACCCGCAGCAGGTCGTGGGCCACGGTCAGCTCGCCCTCGTACCCGGCGGCCCGCGCCTGCCGTTCGAACTCCTCCGGGTCGGAGTAGCGCTGGCTGAAGTGGGTGAGCACGAGATGCCGTACGCCGGCGTCGCGGGCGACGGTCGCGGCCTGGCCGGCGGTCAGGTGGCCGTGCTCCACGGCGAGCCGCTCGTCCTCGTCGAGGAAGGTGGACTCGATGACGAGCAGGTCGCAGCCGTCGGCGAGGGCGTGGACGCCGTCGCACAGGCGGGTGTCCATGACGAACGCGAACCGCTGGCCCCGGCGGACCTCGCTGACCTCGTCGAGAACGACGCCGTTCAGGGAACCCTCCGCCTGGAGCCGTCCGACGTCGGGGCCCTTGATGCCGTGCGCGGCGAGCCGGTCCGGGAGCATGCGGCGGCCGTCGGGTTCGGTCAGGCGGTAGCCGAAGGACTCGACGGGGTGCGACAGCCTGCGCGCCTCCAGGGTGTAGCCGCCGGTCCGCGCGAGCACCCCGTCGGCCTCGACCGGCGCCTCGGTGAGCCGGACCGTCTCCCGGTACGCCGTCGCGTACCGCAGCCGGTCGAAGAAACGCTGCCCCGACTGCGGGTAGTGGGCGGTGACCTCGTGCGGGACCCGGTCGAGGTTGATGCGCTGGATCACGCCCGCGAGGCCGAGGGAGTGGTCGCCGTGGAAGTGGGTGACACAGATCCGGTTCAGGTCGTGGGCGGCGACCCCGGCACGCAGCATCTGGCGCTGGGTGCCCTCGCCGGGGTCGAAGAGGATGCCCTCGCCGTCCCAGCGCAGCAGGTAGCCGTTGTGGTTGCGGTGCCTTGTGGGGACCTGGCTTGCTGTGCCGAGGACGACCAACTCACGTACGGACACGGGAAGTCACCCGGGGGGCCACTGGAGGCCGCGGCCGCCGATCACATGGGCGTGGGCGTGCCAGACGGTCTGTCCGGCGCCGGAGCCCGTGTTGAAGACGGTCCGGTAGCTCTCCAGCTTCTCCTGCTCGGCGACGGCCTGGGTCGCCTGGAGGACGTCCGCGGCCAGCTGCGGTGCGGCGGCGGCGAGGGCGGCGGCGTTCTCGTGGTGCGCCTTGGGGATCACGAGGACGTGCGTGGGGGCCTGGGGGTTGATGTCCCGGAAGGCGAGGGTCGTCTCCGTCTCCCGGACGATCGTCGCCGGGATCCGGCCCGCCACGATCTTGCAGAACAGGCAGTCGTCCTGGGGTTCCCCTGGCATGGTCGTCCCTTCGCGTTGGGTTTCGGGGGCATCGTACCGTCGGCGGGTGCGGGTCGGTCGTGGCTGGTCGCGCGGTTCCCCGCGCCCCTAGGTGGGTATCCCCGGCGGTGTTTTCGCGGGGCTGTTCTCCAGCTCCTCCAGAGCGATCCGCACCGCCTCGTCCAACTGGACGTCCCGGCCCGCCGCGTAGTCCTGGGGCCGCTGGAGCACCTCCACGTCCGGGTCGACGCCGTGGTTCTCGACGCCCCACTCGTACCCCTCCAGCCAGAAGGCGTACTTCGGCTGGGTGATCAGCGTGCCGTCGACGAGCCGGTACCGGCTGTCGATCCCGATGACCCCGCCCCAGGTGCGGGTGCCGACGACCGGGCCGATGCCCAGCGCCTTGATCGCCGCGTTGACGATGTCGCCGTCCGAGCCGGAGAACTCGTTGGCCACGGCGACGACGGGACCGCGCGGCGCGTCCCTCGGGTAGCTGTAGGCGCGCATTCCGCGCGGCAGCGCCCAGCCGACGATCCGGCGGGCCAGCTTCTCCACGACGAGCTGGGAGGTGTGTCCGCCGCGGTTCTCGCGCACGTCGACCACCAGACCCTCGCGGGCCACCTCGACGCGCAGGTCGCGGTGGATCTGGGCCCAGCCCGGGGCCTGCATGTCCGGCACGTGCAGATACCCGAGGCGCCCGCCCGACTTCTCGTGGACGTAGGCGCGGCGGTCGGCGACCCAGGCGTGGTAGCGCAGCGGCTCCTCGTCGGAGACGGGCACGACCACGGCGTGGCGCAGCTCGCCGCCGCCGGACGGGGAGACGGTGAGCTCGATCGGCCGGCCGGCCGTGCCGACGAGGAGCGGGCCGGGGCCGGTGACCGGGTCGACCGGACGGCCGCCCACCGCCACGATCGCGTCCCCGGCGCGAACCGCCACCCCGGGGGCGGCGAGCGGGGAGCGGGCGGCGGGGTCGGAGGTCTCGGTCGGCAGGATGCGGTCGATGCGCCAGGTGCCGTCCTCGTGGCGGGAGATGTCGGCGCCGAGGAGTCCCTGACGGGGCCCGTGGCCGTGGCCGCCGCGAGGGGTGACATAGGCGTGGGAGGTGCCGAGTTCGCCGTGCACCTCCCACAGGAGGTCGACGAGGTCGTCGTGGGTGGCCAGCCGGTCCAGGACCGGGCGGTAGCGGTCGAGGACGCCCTGCCAGTCGACACCGCTCATGTCGGGCCGCCAGAAGTGGTCCCGCATGATGCGACCGGTCTCCTCGTACATCTGCCGCCACTCGGCCGACGGATCGACGGTCTGCCGGATGCGGCCGAGGTCGACGGAGATGTTCGTGTCGCTGTCGTCGTCGCTGGAGGCCCGGCGGTCGCTCGGTACGACCTTCAGGCGGCCGTCGGTCCACAGCAGGACCCGCTTGCCGTCCCCGCTGACGGCGAAGTGGTCGGCGTCGGCGGCGAGGTGTTCGAGGCGCTGCTGGGCGAGGTCGTAGCGCTGGAGGTCGGTCTTGGGGTCCGGGTCGTCCGGGGTGGCCCGGGAGGAGCCGAGGACGCCCTGGACGGGGTGGCGCAGCCACAGCACGCCGTCCTTGGCCGCGCGCAGGTTGGAGTAGCGGCCGGCCTCCACCGGGAAGGGCACGATCCGGTCGGCGAGGCCTTCGAGGTCGATCCGGGTGGCCGGGGTGCCCTCGCTGTCGGGGGTCTCGTCCTTGTCCGGGGCCTCGAAGGGCCGGCCGTGGCGCTGCGGTCCGAACGGGGACGGCGTGGTCGCGGCCAGGGTGATCAGGTGCGGGCGGTCGCCGACCACGAACGCGAGGTCGAAGACGTGCTCGTCGTAGACCGGGTCGAAGGAGCGGTTGGACAGGAACGCCAGGTGCTTGCCGTCGAGGGTGAAGGCGGGGGCGTAGTCCTGGAAGCGCAGCGGGGTCGCCTCGGTGACCGACAGGTCGGTGGTGTTGGCGAGGCGGAGCTGGCAGAGCGGGGCGGGGCCGGGGTGCGACCAGGCGAGCCAGGCCGAGTCGGGCGAGAAGGTCAGTCCCCGTACGTCGCCGTCCTCGCTGCGGTCCACCTCGCGGACCTCTCCGGTCTCCCGCTCGACGAGCAGGACGCGGCCGTCGTGCGCGGCGACCGCGGCCCGGCTGCCGTCGGGGGCCATCGCGAGCCCCAGGACCCGGCCGAGCTGTCCGGCGGCGAGGCGGCGCGGGGTGGCGCCGGGGGCGAGTCCGGTGGCCGGCGCGAACTCCAGGGCGTCCTCGCCCTCCGCGTCCGTCACCCACACCACCCACTCCTCGCCCTCCGCGCGGAAGGTGCGCGGCAGCCGTGCGCGCACACCGGGCTCGGCGGCGAGCGCGCGGGCCGGGCCCGAGCGGTGGGTGACCCAGTGGACCGCTCCGCGCACGGCGACCGCGCTGCCGCGCCCGGTGTGGTCGGGGGCGGCCGAGCCGAACCAGCGGGAGGCGTCCACCGGGAACGGCTGCCGGTCGGCGCGCTGTCCGCCGAGCCGTACCTCCAGGCGGCGCGGTTCGGCGCCGTCGAGGTCGTCGAGGATCCACAGCTCACCGGCCGAGGTGTAGACGACCCGGGTGCCGTCACCGGAGGCGTGCCGGGCGTAGTAGCCGTCGAGGGGGGTGTGCCGGCGCAGGTCGGAGCCGTCGGCGAGGGAGGAGTAGACGGCCCCGGTGCCCTCGTGGTCGGAGAGGAAGGCGATCCGGTCGCCCGCCCACACCGGGTACTCCAGATTCCCGTCCAGCTCCTCGTGCAGCCGTACGAACTCGCCGTCGCCGTCGCGGTCGATCCACAGCTTGCCCGCCGTGCCTCCCCGGTACCGCTTCCACCAGGCGGCCTCCCGGCCCATCGGCGCGGAGAGGAGCACGGTCGCCGGGCCGAGGGCGACATGGCCGACGGGGCCGTACGGCAGGGTGGTGCCGGGTCCGCCGTCGAGCGGGACGGTGTGCGCCCAGCTGCGGCGCAGGCTCGCCTGGCCGTGGGTGGTGATCGCGAGGATGTCGCCGTCCGGGGTCCAGCCGCGCACCTGGGTGCGTGCGCTGCCCCAGTGGGTCAGCCTTCTGGAGGGTCCGCCGTCGACCGGGGCGATGTGCACCTCGGGGGCGCCGTCGCGGGCGGAGGTCCAGGCGACGGTGGTGCCGTCGGGCGAGATCCGGGGGTGGGTGACCGGGACGTTGTCCGCGCTGACCCGCCAGGCACGTCCGCCGTCGAGCGGCGCGAGCCACACGTCGTCCTCGGCGGTGAAGGCCACCGACTCGCCCCGCAGGTGCGGAAACCGGAGATATGCAGACGTCGCAGGCTGTGTCACCCGATCACCCTATGCACGGCCGGGCCCCCTGCACAGACGTTTCGATCACTTGCCGTCGGGCCAGCACTGCGGGTCGTTCTGGCACCAGATCGTCCTGGTGACGGTCACGGTGACGGTCGGGCCGTTCCGCCCCGGGTTGTTGACCGGGGGCGTGGGCGTGGCATCGCAGTCGCCGAGCCCGTCGACGTGGAACCACTGCCTGCCGCCCACGGTGGCGGTGAGGTCCCCGCGCACACACGCGCCGCTGACGGTCCGGGTCACCTTGCCCTTGACGGTGATGTCCTTGCCGTCCCGCGTCTTGCCGTCGCAGTCGACGGTGGCCACGGTGTTCACGGTGGCGCTCGGCGTCCGGTCGCCGTCGCCGTACGTGGCCGTGCAGGTCAGCCAACTCACGTCGGCCTTCTGCCGGTTCAGCTCCTTGGTGACCAACTGGTCGGTGGTGTACGAGACGGTCGCGGAACTGACCGCGCCGGCCGGATCACAGGCGGCGATCCCGCCCACGGCCAGCACGACACCCCCGGCCGCACCCGCAACTCGCACCCCGCGCGGCCGACGCCCTTCCCGCCTCAACGCCACCATGAGAGGCAGCCTGCCACCGCGTGCCGTCCGGCGGTAGGGCGCATACGGTCATTGAGCGCGCCGGTCGTGGGTGACCCGGCGTCGACGTGACCGCGATCGCCGGACGGGCTGAATGACACGCAACCGGCGTCGCGAAGTACCGTCAGCCGCGCAGCAGCAGCCACTCCTGGAGCTCCACCAGGTTGCCCTCCGGGTCCTTGAGGTGGGCGACGCGCATGCGGTCCGTCATGGGGGCGGGGCCGTGCAGCAGGGTGGCGCCGCGGGCGGTGATCTGCTCGCAGTAGGTGTCCAGGGCGTCGACGCGCAGGACCACCAGGGAGCGGTGGCCGGTGGCCGTGTCGCCCAGTTCGCCCAGGACCCGCGCCATCATCGAGCGGTCCTGGAGCGCGATGCCCGCCGAACCGGTGGCGGGGCTGAACTTCTCGTACGGCCCCTCCGTCGCCCCCGACTGGGGCTTGAGGCCGAGGACATCGGCGTAGAAGCGGTAGCAGGCGGCGAAGTCGGTGACGAGCAGGCGCACTTGGGCGAGTTCCACGGGCGTCCTCCCAGGGGTCAGGACCAGCGGCCGGTGCGGCCGAGGAGCAGGGCGGCCGCCGCGGTCCCGGCGGTCGAGGTCCGCAGCACGGTCGGCCCGAGGACGTAGGGGCGGGCGCCCGCCTCCTCGAAGAGCGCCAACTCGTCCTTGGCGACGCCTCCTTCGGGTCCTACGACCAGCACGATCTCACCCCGGTCGGGGAGTTCGGCGGTGGCCAGCGGCGCGCTGCCGCGTTCGAAGTCGGAGTGGAGCACGGCGGCGAAGTCGGCTTTGGCGAGAAGTGCGGCAACCTGCTTGGTGCTCGCCGCGTCCGCGATCTCCGGGAAGCGGACCCGGCGGGACTGCTTGCCGGCCTCGCGGGCGGTGGCCCGCCACTTGCCGAGCGCCTTCAGACCCCGGTCGCCCTTCCACTGGGTGATGCAGCGGGCCGCCTGCCAGGGCACGACGGCGTCCACGCCGACCTCCGTCATGGTCTCGACGGCGAGTTCACCGCGGTCGCCCTTGGGGAGCGCCTGGACGACGGTGATCCGGGGCTGCGCCTGGGGTTCCTCGCTCACCGAGTCGAGCCGGACGACCAGCCGGTCCTTGCCCTCGGCGGCGAGCACCACGCAGTCGGCCCGGCGTCCGACGCCGTCGGTGAGGATGACGTCCTCGCCGGGCTGGAGCCGCTTCACGGAGACGGCGTGGCGGCCTTCGGGGCCGTCGAGGACGTACCGGCCGCCGTCGCCTGTGTCGAAGTGCTCGACCACGAACACCGGTGCGGTCATCGCAGGTCCCCCTTGCCCGACAACGCTGTCCTGGCGGCCTCGAGTTCGGCCGCGAGTATCTCCACGAGCTGCCCGGCGGGCAGTTCGCGTGCCAGCCGGTGCCCCTGGCCCGCCCACAGCGCCATGCCCTGGGCGTCACCGGCCTTGGCGGCGGCCTTGCGGAGCGGGGCGGTCAGGTGGTGCACCTCGGGGTAGGCGGCGGGGGCGTACGGCCCGTGCTCGCGCAGGAAGCGGTTGACCAGGCCGCGGGCCGGTCTGCCGGAGAAGGCGCGGGTCAACTCGGTGCGGACGTAGAGGGGGTTGGTCAGCGCCTGCTTGTGCACGTCGTGGGCGCCGGACTCGTGCGCGGCGAGGAAGGCCGTGCCGAGCTGGGCCGCGCTCGCGCCGGCGGCGAGGACGGCGGCGATCTGGCTGCCGCGCATGATGCCGCCGGCGGCGACGACCGGGATGCCGACCGTCTCGCGGATCTGGGTGACCAGGGAGAGGAGGCCGAGCCCTGAGCCGTCCTGCTCGGGGAGGTCGCGGTGGGTGCCCTGGTGTCCGCCGGCCTCGACGCCCTGCGCGATGACCGCGTCGGCGCCCGCGTACTGCACGGCGAGGGCCTCTTCGGGGGTGGTCGCGGTGACGAGGGTGAAGGTGCCGACGCGGCGCAGCGACTCCAGGGCGTCGCTGCTCGGGACACCGAAGTGGAAGGAGACCACCGGCACGGGGTTGTCGAGGAGTACGGCGAGCTTGGTGTCGTACCCGTCGTCCCGGCCGCTGTCGCGGTCGCCGAGCTCGGTGTCGTACCAGGTGGCCTCACCGGCCAGCTGGTGGGCGTAGACCTCGACGGCCGCCGGGTCGGCGTACTCGGGCTGCGGCATGAAGAGGTTCACGCCGAAGGGGCGTCCGGTCAGCCCGCGAAGCTGCTTGATCTCCTGGTACATCCCGTCGGCCGTCTTGTACCCGGCGGCGAGGAAGCCGAGCCCTCCCGCCTCGGACACGGCGGCGGCGAGCCGCGGCACGGAGACGCCGCCCGCCATGGGGGCCTGCACGATCGGAAGCGGGCAGAGATCGGTCAGTGCGGAGGACATGACGGCATGTTGTCACGTCCTCCGAACAAGTCCGAATCCGACCTTGGGACGGCTCAGCTACGCCCGCCCCACGGCTCAGGTACGCCCGTTGAAGGCGTCCTTCAGCCGCGAGAACAGCCCCTGCTGCCCCGGCTGGAACTGCCCCGTGGGGCGTTCCTCGCCGCGCAGCTTGGCCAGCTCGCGCAGGAGGCGTTCCTGCTCCGGGTCCAGCTTGGTCGGGGTCTGGACCTCGACGTGGACGATGAGGTCGCCCCGGCCGCCGCCGCGCAGGTGCGTGACGCCCCGGCCGTGCAGCGGGATCGACTGGCCGGACTGGGTGCCCGGGCGGATGTCGACCTCCTCCATGCCGTCGAGCGTCTCCAGCGGGACCTTGGTGCCGAGGGACGCCGCCGTCATCGGGAGCGTGACCGTGCAGTGCAGGTCGTCGCCACGCCGCTGGAACTGCGAGTGCGGGAGCTCGTGGATCTCGACGTAGAGGTCACCGGCGGGACCGCCGCCGGGGCCGACCTCGCCCTCGCCCGCGAGCTGGATCCGCGTGCCGTTGTCCACACCGGCCGGGATCTTCACGGTGAGCGTGCGGCGCGAGCGGACCCGGCCGTCGCCGGCGCACTCCGGGCACGGCGTCGGGACGACGGTGCCGAAGCCCTGGCACTGCGGGCAGGGGCGGGACGTCATGACCTGGCCCAGGAAGGACCGCGTCACCTGCGACACCTCACCGCGGCCGCGGCACATGTCACACGTCTGGGCGGAGGTCCCGGGCGCCGCGCCCTCACCGTTGCAGGTGGTGCAGACGATCGCCGTGTCGACCTGGATGTCCTTCGTGGTGCCGAAGGCCGCCTCGTCGAGTTCGATCTCCAGCCGGATCATCGCGTCTTGGCCGCGCCGGGTCCGCGAGCGCGGGCCCCGCTGCGAGGCCGTGCCGAAGAACGCGTCCATGATGTCCGAGAAGTTCCCGAACCCACCGGCGCCGAAGCCGCCCGCGCCACCGCCGCCCGCCTGCGAGAGCGGGTCGCCGCCGAGGTCGTAGACCTGCTTCTTCTGCGGGTCCGACAGCACCTCGTAGGCGGCGTTGATCTCCTTGAACCGCTCCTGGGTCTTGGGATCCGGGTTGACGTCCGGGTGCAGCTCGCGCGCGAGCCGGCGGAACGCCTTCTTGATCTCATCCTGCGACGCGTCGCGGCGCACGCCGAGAACGGCGTAGTAGTCCGTGGCCACTTACGACTCCGCCAGGATCTGTCCGACGTACCGTGCCACTGCGCGTACCGCTCCCATCGTTCCCGGGTAATCCATGCGGGTCGGTCCGACCACGCCGAGCTTGGCGACTGCCTCGCCGCCCGAACCGTAGCCGACCGACACCACCGAAGTGGAGTTGAGTCCCTCGTAGGCGTTCTCATGACCGATACGGACGGTCATGCCCGAATCCCCGGCCTCGCCAAGCAACTTGAGGAGCACGACCTGCTCCTCCAGCGCCTCCAGGACGGGCCGGATCGTGAGGGGAAAGTCATGTCCGAAGCGGGTGAGATTGGCGGTGCCGCCGATCATCAGCCGCTCCTCGTTCTCCTCGACGAGCGTCTCCAGGAGAGTGGAGAGCACTGTGGAGACCGTACCCCGGTCCTCGACGTCGAAGCCCTCGGGCAGGTCCTCGACCAGCTGGGGCACGTCGGTGAACCTGCGCCCCGCGACCCGGCTGTTGAGACGCGCCCGCAGATCGGCCAGCGAGGCCTCCCCGAAGGGGGCCGGGCAGTCGACCATGCGCTGCTCGACCCGGCCGGTGTCGGTGATCAGCACCAGCATCACGCGTGCGGGGGCGAGCGAGAGCAGCTCCACGTGCCGCACGGTCGAGCGGGTGAGGGAGGGGTACTGCACGACGGCGACCTGCCGGGTCAGCTGCGCGAGCAGCCGCACGGTCCGCGCCACCACGTCGTCGAGGTCCACGGCGCCGTCGAGGAAGTTCTGGATCGCGCGCCGCTCGGGCGCGGTCATCGGCTTGACGCCCGCCAGCTTGTCGACGAACAGCCGGTAGCCCTTGTCGGTCGGGATCCGCCCGGCACTGGTGTGCGGCTGGGCGATGAACCCTTCCTCCTCCAGGACCGCCATGTCGTTGCGCACGGTGGCCGGGGAGACTCCGAGGTTGTGCCGCTCGGTCAGGGCCTTCGACCCGACGGGCTCCTCGGTGCCGACGTAGTCCTGGACGATGGCGCGCAACACCTGAAGCCTGCGTTCACTCAGCATCGCGCGCACCTCCAGAGGTCGTTCCCTTGGCGTCTCGCCTGGCACTCTGTCCGTCCGAGTGCCAACGCTCCCGGGCCAGTGTACGGCGGTGGGGTACTCCCTGGGCAAGGCTGGTCCCGGCGTGACGGGTCGTACGGCTAGCGTCGCGGTATGACGGTGACTTGGGAAGAGCTCGGGTGGGAGCGGGTCGCGACCGGGGTGGGGCGGTGCCGGCTGCCCACCTGGGACTGTACGGCGGGCCTGGTGATCGGCGAGGGCACGGCCCTGTTGGTCGACGCGGGCTCCGGTCTCGCGGAGGGCGCCCGGCTGCGCGCGCAGGCCGGGGAACTGGCCGGCCACCGTGTGACCCATCTCGCGCTCACCCACCCCCACTTCGACCATGTCTTCGGTGCGGCGGCGTTCGCGGGGGCGGAGGTGTTCGGCGCGGTGGGCGTGGAGACGGTGCTGACGGGGCGGCTGGGCCGGGCGGAACTGCGGGCGGACGCGGTGCGCAACGGACTGGACCCGGAGGCGGCCGACGAGGCGGTGGACGCGCTCGTCGCGCCCCGGCACCACGTCTCGGGCGAGTGGACGCTCGACCTCGGCGGCGGCCGCCAGGTCCTGCTGGCGAACGTCGGCCCCGGCCACACGGCCCACGACCTCGCCGTCCTCGTCCCCGGCACCCCGGAGGTCGTCTTCTGCGGCGACCTGGTCGAGGAGTCCGGCGAACCGCAGGCGGGCCCGGACGCCGTGCCGCGGCACTGGCCCGCCGCGCTGGACCGGCTGCTGGAGCTGGGCGGCGAGGACGCGCGGTACGTGCCCGGTCACGGAGCGGTGGTGGACGCGGCGTTCGTGCGGGCCCAGCGGGACGTGCTGGCGGCACGCTTCGGCGTGTCGTGGTGATCCCCCACGCGGTTCTCCTATCGTCATCCGAATGCGCCAGTACTCCGCCGACCTGACCCCTCCGTGGAAGAAGCCCAAGCCGGTGCCGGAGGTGCCCGCCGAGCCCGGCCTGGTGGTCGAGGAGCCCGGGACCGGCTTCTGCGGCGCGGTGATCCGCTGCGAGGCGGGCACGGTGACCCTGGAGGACCGCTTCGGCAAGCACCGGGTGTTCCCGCTGGAGCCCCGCGGCTTCCTCCTGGAGGGCCGGGTGGTGACCCTGGTCCGGCCGTCCGCCGCCGCTCCCGTACGACCGTCCCGTACCGCGTCCGGCTCGGTGGCCGCCCCCGGCGCACGCGCACGCGTGGCCCGCGCCGGCCGCATCTACGTCGAGGGCCGGCACGACGCGGAACTGGTGGAGAAGGTCTGGGGCGACGACCTGCGCATCGAGGGCGTGGTCGTGGAGTACCTGGAGGGCGTGGACGACCTGCCGGCGATCGTGGCCGAGTTCGCGCCGGGTCCGGACGCGCGCCTCGGCGTCCTGGTGGACCACCTGGTGCCGGGCAGCAAGGAGTCCCGCATCGCGGCCTCGGTGACCAGCGAACACGCCCTGGTCGTCGGCCACCCGTACATCGACATCTGGGAGGCGGTGAAGCCGTCGTCCCTGGGCATCGAGGCGTGGCCCCGCGTCCCGCACGGCCAGGACTGGAAGACAGGCGTGTGCAGGGCTCTGGGCTGGCCGTCGGAGAACACGGGCGCGGTGTGGCAGGCGATCCTGAAGCGGGTGAACTCCTACAAGGACCTGGAGCCGGAGCTGCTCGGCCGGGTGGAGGAACTGATCGACTTCGTCACGGCGCCGTAGCAGGCCTGCGGGCGGGTCGAACGGCCGAGGGCCCGTCGTGGCCGCCCGCGCCCAGCCAAGGCAAGCACAGCAAGGTCAACATGCACCCCACGGCACCCCCACCCACCCAGGGGCGCGGGGAACTGCGCGACCAGCCCCCACCGCCCCGCAGCCGCCAGGGCAAGCGCAGCCAGGCCGACATACACCCCACGCCAACCCCACCCACCCAGGGGCGCGGGGAACTGCGCGACCAGCCACAAGCCACCCGCAGCCGCCGGACGACACGGCCCCCACCCCCGTGGGCGCTAGTCCACCAGGTCCCGCACCACCGCGTCCGCCAGCAACCGCCCCCGAAGCGTCAGCACAGCCCGCCCCTCCTCGTAGGGCCGGGCCTCCAGCAGCCCCTCCCCCAGCGCCCGGCGAGAAGCGCTCAGCCCCTCCGCCCGCAGCAGCGACAACGGCACTCCCTCCCGCAGCCGCAGCTCCAGCAGGATCCGCTCCACCCGCCGGTCCTCGTCCGAGAGCAGCTCACGGCCGGCGCCCGGCGACTTCCCCGAGGCCAGCGCCGCCGCGTACGCCCCGGGATGCTTCACGTTCCACCACCGCACCCCGCCCACGTGCGAGTGCGCCCCAGGACCGGCTCCCCACCAGTCCGCCCCGCGCCAGTACAGCTCGTTGTGCAGGCACCGGCCCGCCTCCGAGGTCGCCCAGTTGGAGACCTCGTACCAGTCGAACCCCGCCTCCGCGAACACGGAGTCGGCGATCAGATACCGGTCCGCGTGCACGTCGTCGTCGGTCATCGGGACCTCGCCCCGGCGGATGCGACGAGCGAGCTGGGTGCCCTCCTCGACGATCAGGGCGTACGCCGACACATGGTCCGGCCCGGCCCCGATGGCCGCCTCCAGGGACGCCCGCCAGTCGTCGTCGGACTCACCCGGGGTGCCGTAGATCAGATCGAGGTTCACATGGTCGAAGCCCGCCGCCCTGGCCTCCGCCACGCACGCCTCCGGCCGCCCCGGCGTGTGCGTGCGGTCCAGCACCTTCAGCACGTGCTGCCGCGCGCTCTGCATCCCGAAGGACACCCGGTTGAAGCCGCCCTCCCGCAGGGCCGACAGGTACGCCGGGTCGACGGACTCCGGGTTCGCCTCGGTGGTGACCTCGGCGTCCTCCGCCAGCCCGAACTCGTCACGGATCGCCGCGAGCATCCGTACGAGGTCCCCGGCGGCCAGCAGGGTCGGCGTACCGCCCCCGACGAACACCGTGCGCACCGGACGCGGGTCGTCGCCCAGCACCTTGCGGGCCAGGCGGATCTCGTCGATCAGCGTGTCCGCGTAGTTGTCGCGGGAGGCCAGCACCCCGCCCGAACCGCGCAGCTCGGTCGCCGTGTAGGTGTTGAAGTCGCAGTAGCCGCAGCGGGTCGCGCAGTACGGGACGTGCAGGTAGAAGCCGAGCGGGCGGTCGGCGGACCCGGCGAGCGCGGACGCGGGGAGCGAGCCGTCGTCGGGGACGGGTTCGCCGTCGGGGAGTGCGGAAGGCATGTCCTCCATTGTCCAGCACCCCGCGGGCACCTACTCCGCCTGGAGCACCAGCAGCGCCAGGTCGTCCTCCGGGGGCCGCGCCCCGAACTCGTGCACCAGCCGTTTGATGCGCTCCGCGATCAGTTCGGCGTCCAGCCCCGCGCACCCGGCGAGCGCCTCGGCGAGCCCGTCCTCGTCGTCGAACTGCCGGGGGCCGCTGCGCCGCTCGGTCACCCCGTCGGTGACGCACAGCAGGGTGTCGCCGGGCCGCAGCTCCAAGGTCTCGCTGGTGTACGTCTCGTCCTCGACGACCCCGAGCAGGGTCTGCGGCCGGGCTGCCGTACGGACCTCACCGCCCGCTCCGAGCAGCAGCGGCAGCGGGTGTCCGGCGGAGGCGAGGGTGCAGCGCACTCCGCCGTCGAAGGGCGCCAGCTCGCCGTACAGGAGGGACAGGAAGCGGGTCTGCGGGCCGTCGCCGGGGTGCATGGGGCGTCCGCCGGCGGCGGCCAGGGCGCGGGCGGCGGCGTCCGCGGCCTCCGTCGCGTCGTCGAGGAGCAGCTGGTTGAGGCGGTCCAGGACGTCGGCGACGCGGTAGCCCTCGCGGGCCAGCAGCCGCAGCCAGGGCCGCGCGAGGCCGATGACCACGGCCGCCTCGGGCCCCTTGCCCTGGACGTCGCCGACGGCGAAGCACCAGCGGCCGTCGCCGGCCGGGAACAGGTCGTAGAAGTCGCCGCTGGGTCCGCCCTTGTCGCACGGCTCGTACACCAGGGCGCTGCGCACCCCGGGGATCTCGGCGACCGCGCCGGGCAGCAGGCCGCGCTGGAGGACCGCGCTGATGGTGGCCTGGCGGGCGTACTGGCGGGCCGCGCCGATGGCGAGCGCGACCCGGCGGCTGAGGTCCTCGACGAGTCCGGTGATCTCGTCGGGGAAGGAGATCAGCCCGGCCCGGCCGATCACCAGGGTGCCCAGCGGGCGGCCGCCGGCGGTGAGGCGGTAGCCGAGCGCGGAGCCGTGTGTGCCGTGCGGGCCCAGCGCGTCGCCGGGCCAGGGGAACGGCACGGGCCCGGGGTGCTCCCGCCCCGGCGGGCCCGGCGGCTCCTTCTCCAGCGCCCGGCGCAGGTCCTCGATCCGGTTCTCGGAGCAGTGCCACACCCGGGCCAGCCGGGGCCCGGACGCACCGGCCTCGCCCCGGCCCGTCCCGCCCCCGGCCTCACCCGGGCGGGCGGACCCCCAGCGGCCGGCGACCTCGTCCTCCAGCCACACCGCGCACCAGTCGGCCAGCCGCGGCACGATGAGCTGTCCGGCGAGCGCGGCGACCAGGTTCTCGTCGAGCTGCCCGGCGAGCAGGTCGGAGGCCTCGGCGAGGAAGGACAGGGCGCCGCGGTTGAGCCAGTCCCGGTCCGGCTCGGCCTGGGGAGCGGGCGCTGCCGGGGCCCGGGACGGGGGTTGTTCCGGGGCGAGTATCCCGGCGACCCGCAGGCCCCGCTCGCGGGCCTTCTCCCCGGCGTACGCCTGGATCCCGTCGTGGGTGTCCTTGCCGCCGGCCGGGAGCTGCGCCCACACGGTCTTGGCGCCGGTGCGGTAGGTGATGCCCCAGGTCTCGGCGAGGGCGGCGACCAGGCGCAGTCCGCGTCCGTACTCCGGTGTGCCGGACGGGGGTTCGGAGTCGCTGTCGCGGGGGGCGCGGGAGGGGTGGTGGTCGAGGACCTCGACGACCAGGGCGCCGGTGTCCGCCTCCAGGCGGCAGGCCACCTCGATGTCGGTGCCCGCGTGCACGACGGCGTTGGTGACGAGTTCACTGACCACGACCACGGCGTCGTCGGTCTGCCGGTCGCTGATGAACTCGCTGCCGGGCAAAGCGAGTTCGGCCCACTCGGCGACCGCTTCCCGCAGCAGGGCCCGGGCCGAGCCGGGGGCGAGCGGACCGCCGGGGAGGGTGGCGTGGGTGTGCGCCGGAGCGTGCGGGAGCGCACCGCAGTCGCACGCGGGCGGATCGGACGCACGGGCAGCGGACTCCCGTTGCGCAGGAATGGCCCCCATGTCCGTCTCCCCGAGCAGTTCGGACGAATACACCTCAGTCGATGCGGACAGAGTGACAGACTGGCCACGCCCATAAGCGCCGAGTTACCGAAGTGGGCCGCCATGAGTGAGAACAGTGGTACGCCTGTGCTCGAAGAAGGACAGAACGCCGACCGGATTCGAGCATCGGACCTGCGTCCCCTGCTCGCCGCGATGACCGCCGCCCGGGACGGCGACTTCCGCCGGATGCCGGAGTCCGGGGACGGCATAGTGGCCGAACTGTCGGCCATCTTCAACCAACTGGTCGACCGCGACGTCCACTTCACCGGCGAGGTCAACCGGGTGAAGCGGGAGCTGGTGCGGCACGGGCGGCTCGACGAGCGGCTCTCCCCCAGTCCGGGACAGGGCACCTGGACCTCCCGGGTCAACGACGTGAACCAGCTCCTCGACGCCCTGGTGGCCCCGGCCGCCAACGCGACCCGGGTCCTGGACGCGGTGGCGGGCGGCGATCTCACCCAGCGGGTCGACCTGCACGACGGCAACCGCCAACTGCGCGGCGATCTGCGGCGACTCGGCCGGGCCGTGAACAAGATGGTCGACCAGCTCTCCCTGTTCACCGGCGAGGTCACCCGGGTGGCCCGCGAGGTCGGCACCGAGGGCCGGCTCGGCGGGCGGGCCAAGGTGACCGGTCTGTCCGGCAGTTGGCGCGACGTGACCGAGGCGGTCAACACCATGGCCTCCCGGCTCACCGCCCAGGTCCGGGACATCGCCCTGGTGACGACAGCGGTCGCCCGCGGCGACCTGACCCGCACGGTCACGGTCGAGGCGACGGGCGAGCTCCTCGAACTGAAGCTGACCGTGAACACGATGGTCGACCAGCTCTCCGCCTTCGCCGACGAGGTCACCCGCGTGGCCCGCGAGGTCGGCACCGAGGGGCAGCTGGGCGGCCGGGCCCAGGTGCGGGGCGTGTCGGGGGTCTGGAAGGACCTCACCGACAACGTCAACTTCATGGCGTCGAACCTGACCTCGCAGGTGCGGAACATCGCGCAGGTGACGACCGCCGTGGCGAACGGCGACCTCTCCCAGAAGATCACGGTCGACGCGCAGGGTGAGATCCTGGAGCTGAAGTCCA
>NZ_JBIVSV010000002.1:269442-643031 GCF_044756385.1 Streptomyces sp. NPDC091972
GTCCACCATCAACACCATGGTCGACCAGCTCTCCGCCTTCGCCGACGAGGTCACCCGCGTGGCCCGCGAGGTCGGCACCGAGGGCAACCTCGGCGGGCGGGCCCAGGTGCGCGGGGTGTCGGGCGTCTGGAAGGACCTCACCGACAACGTCAACTTCATGGCCGACAACCTGACCTCTCAGGTCCGCAACATCGCCCTGGTGTCGACGGCCGTGGCCCAGGGCGATCTCGGCAAGAAGATCACGGTGGAGGCGAAGGGCGAGATCCTGGAGCTGAAGTCCACCATCAACACCATGGTCGACCAGCTCTCCGCCTTCGCCGACGAGGTCACCCGCGTGGCCCGCGAGGTCGGCACCGAGGGCAACCTCGGCGGGCAGGCGCAGGTGCGCGGGGTGTCGGGCGTCTGGAAGGACCTCACCGACAACGTCAACTTCATGGCCCTGAACCTGACCTCACAGGTCCGCAACATCGCGCAGGTGACGACCGCCGTCGCCAACGGCGACCTGTCGAAGAAGATCACGGTCGACGCCCGCGGCGAGATCCTCGAACTGAAGGACACCGTCAACACGATGGTGGAGCAGCTGCGCGCCTTCGCCGACGAGGTGACGCGCGTGGCCCGCGAGGTCGGCACCGACGGCCGGCTCGGCGGGCGGGCCCAGGTGCTGGGGGTCTCCGGGGTCTGGCGGGACCTGACCGACAACGTCAACTACATGGCCGACAACCTCACCTCGCAGGTCCGCAACATCGCCCAGGTGACCACGGCCGTCGCCAACGGCGACCTCTCCAAGAAGATCGACGTCGACGCGCGCGGCGAGATCCTGGAGCTGAAGACCGCCATCAACACCATGGTCGACACGCTCTCCTCGTTCTCCTCCGAGGTCACCCGCGTGGCCCGCGAGGTGGGCAGCGAGGGCCAACTCGGCGGCCAGGCCCGGGTGGAGGGTGTGTACGGCACCTGGAAGCGGCTGACGACCAACGTGAACGAACTGGCGTCGAACCTGACCACCCAGGTCCGCGCGATCGCCGAGGTGGCCTCCGCGGTGGCCCAGGGCGACATGTCCCGCTCGATCACCGTGGAGACGCAGGGAGAGGTCGCCGAACTCAAGGACAACATCAACCTGATGGTGGCCAACCTCCGCGAGACGACCCGGGCCAAGGACTGGCTGGAGTCCAACCTGGCCCGCCTGGCCGCCCTGATGCAGGGCCACCGGGACCTGATGGAGGTCGCCGACCTGATCCTGCGTGAGCTGACCCCGCTGGTGAACGCCCAGTACGGGGCGTTCTTCCTGGCCGACCCGGACGAGGACGGCGCCGCTCTCCACACGACCGTGCCGGCAAAGGGCCTGGCGTTCATCGCCGGCTACGGCTCGGCGCAGGGCGCGACCGTCGACACCGGCGGCATGCCGGTGCACGGTCTGGTCCGGCAGGCGGCCCGCGAGAAGAAGCGGATCCTGGTGGAGGAGGCCCCGCCGGACTACATCAAGATCAACAGTGGTCTGGGCGAGGCGGCTCCGGCGAGCGTCGTCATCATCCCGATCCTCTTCGAGGACAAGCTCCTCGGCGTCATCGAGCTCGCCTCCTTCTCCCGCTTCTCCGACGTGCACCTGGCGTTCTTCGACCAGTTCGTGAACACCATCGGCGTCGCCATCAACACCATCATCGCCAACTCCCGCACGGAGTCCCTGCTCGGCGAGTCGCAGCGCCTGGCGAGGCAGCTCCAGGAGCGTTCGGACGAACTCCAGATGCAGCAGGCGGAGTTGCAGCGCTCCAACGCCGAACTGGAGGAGAAGGCGGCCCTGCTGGCCACCTCCTCCCAGTACAAGTCGGAGTTCCTGGCGAACATGTCCCACGAGCTGCGCACCCCGCTGAACTCCCTGCTGATCCTGGCGAGGCTGCTCTCCGACAACCCGGACGGCCATCTCTCCGACCAGGAGGTGCAGTTCGCGACGACGATCCACCGCTCGGGCTCCGACCTCCTGCAACTGATCAACGACATCCTGGACCTGTCGAAGATCGAGGCCGGCCGGATGGACGTACGCCCGAAGAAGCTGCCGCTCATCAAGCTGCTCGACTACGTCCACGCCACCTTCCGCCCGCTCACCCTGGACCGCGGGCTCGCCTTCGAGGTGGCGGTCGGCGAGGACGTGCCGCGTGAGATGTACTCGGACGAGCAGCGCCTCCAGCAGATCCTGCGCAACCTGCTCTCCAACGCGATCAAGTTCACCGCCAGCGGCCGGGTCGAACTGCGCGTGACCCGCGTCAAGGACCCCGAGCACCGATGGGGGTCCTCCCACGCGAGCGAGGGCGAGGGCGGCGGAGTCCGCGACACCGAGGACGTGGTCGCCTTCGCCGTCTCCGACACCGGCATCGGCATCGCGCGGGAGAAACTCCCGGTGATCTTCGAGGCGTTCCAGCAGGCCGACGGCACCACCAACCGCAAGTACGGCGGCACGGGACTCGGCCTGTCCATCAGCCGGGAGATCGCCGGCCTGCTGGGCGGCCGGATCGTCGCCGAGAGCGAACCCGGCAAGGGCTCCACCTTCACGCTCTACGTCCCGGTCGTCAGCCCCGGCCATGCCGCGACCGGCCCGACCACCGAGGACCACCCCCGGCCGGCCCCGGCGGACCTGTCCACCGAGCCCTATCCGACCGCCCACGACGCCGAGGACTCGTGGCCGGCGCCCACCAGGCTGGAGGCGTGGAAGTCGGGCCGGGCGGGCCAGGTGCTGTCCGGCAGGCGGGTGCTGATCGTCGACGACGACATCCGCAACGTCTTCGCCCTCACCCATGTGCTGGGCCGCGTCGGCATGCCGGTCCTGTACGCGGAGAACGGCCGCGAGGGCATCGAGACCCTGGAGCGCAACCCGGACGTCGAACTCGTCCTGATGGACATCATGATGCCGGAGATGGACGGCTACGAGACCATCGCCGCCATCCGCCGCACCCCGCGCTGGACCGGTCTGCCCATCGTCGCGCTCACCGCGAAGGCGATGCCGGGGGACCGGGAGAAGTCGATCGCGCGCGGCGCCAACGACTACGTACCCAAGCCGGTGGACGTCGACCAGCTCCTGACCGTCGTGTGCGCGCTCCTGGACCCCGAGGGCGCTCCGACGCGGGAGGGGGCCGGCGCCGAGGAGGCGGTGGTACCGCCCACCGACGACTGAATGAGGCAGTCACATGAACGCTGAGGCGAGGACCGACGACAGTGCCGGCATCCTCCTGGTCGACGACATGGAGGACAACCTGATCGCGCTGGAGGCGGTCCTGGGGTCCCTCAACGAACCGCTCGTCCGCGCCCGTTCCGGCGAGGAGGCGATGAAGGCCCTGCTCCGCCGCCGGTTCGCGCTGGTGCTCCTGGACGTCCGCATGCCGGGCATGGACGGCTTCGAGACGGCGGCCAACATCAAACGCCTGGACCAGACGAAGGACGTCCCGATCATCTTCCTCACGGGCACGGACGACGACTCCGGGTTCGCGTTCCGGGGTTACGCCACCGGGGCCGCCGACTACCTGACCAAGCCGTTCGACCCGTGGGTGCTGCGCGCGAAGGTGAGCGTGTTCCTGGAACTGCACCGCAAGAACCAGCAGTTGGAGCGGTTGCTGGCACGGCAGCGGGCGGACTACGAGGAGGTGAACAGGAGACTGGCGGCCTTGGAGGACGAGTTGACGGAATCCCAGCGCTTGCAGGTGAAGGAACTACGGCACCTTCTGGGGAAACGGTGAGGTGGTTTTCCAGGGGCGCGGGGAACCGCGCGACCAGCCACGACGCACCGGCAGCCGCGCACGCCCCCCGGCCACCCTCTACGCCTCGCGAGAGCCCGCGTACATCTCCTCGATGAGGTGCTTGTACTCCCGCTCCACGACAGGCCGCTTCAGCTTCAGGCTCGGCGTGATCTCACCGTGCTCCACGTCGAGATCCCGGGGCAGCAGACGGAACTTCTTGATCGTCTGCCACCGCTGAAGCCCCTCGTTGAGCTGCTTCACGTACCCCTCCACCATGGACACGGTGGCGGGCGCGGCGACGACCTCCGCGTACGACTTCCCTTCGAGCCCGTTCTCCTTGGCCCACTCCAGGATCGACACCTCGTCCAGCGCGATGAGCGCCGTGCAGAAGTTGCGGTCCGCCCCGTGCACCAGGATGTTCGACACGTACGGGCAGACCGCCTTGAACTGCCCCTCGACCTCGGCGGGGGCGATGTACTTGCCGCCGGACGTCTTGATGAGGTCCTTCTTGCGGTCCGTGATCCGCAGATAGCCGTCGGGCGAGAGCTCACCGATGTCGCCGGTGTGGAACCAGCCGTCGGCCTCCAGGACCTCGGCGGTCTTCTCGGGCAGCCCGTGGTAGCCCTCCATGATCCCGGGGCCCCGCAGCAGGATCTCGCCGTCGTCCGCGATACGGACCTCCGTGCCGGGCAGCGGCTTGCCGACCGTGCCGGTGCGGTACGCCTCGCCCGGGTTCACGAAGGAGGCCGCGGAGGACTCGGTGAGGCCGTAGCCCTCCAGGATGTGGATGCCGGCGCCGGAGAAGAAGTAGCCGATCTCGGGCGCGAGCGCGGCCGAGCCGGAGACGCACGCCCGCAGGTTCCCGCCGAACGCCTCCCGGATCTTCGCGAAGACCAGCGTGTCGGCCACCTTGTGCTTGGCGCTCAGCCCGAAGGGCGCGGAGGCGACCCCGGTGCGCCGGAAGTTGTCCTGGGTGGCCTTGGCGTACTCGCGGCCCACCTCGGCGGCCCACTGGAAGATCTTGTACTTCGCGCCACCGCCCGCACGAGCCTTCGCGGCGACGCCGTTGTAGACCTTCTCGAAGATGCGCGGGACGGCCGCCATGTACGTCGGCTGCACGACCGGCAGGTTCTCGATGATCTTGTCGACGCGGCCGTCGACGGCGGTGACGTGGCCGACCTCGATCTGCCCGGAGGTGAGCACCTTGCCGAAGACGTGCGCCAGCGGCAGCCACAGGTACTGCACGTCGTCCGGGCCGACCAGCCCGGTCGCGGCGATGGCCTTCGCCATGTACGCCCAGTTGTCGTGCGGCAGCCGCACGCCCTTGGGGCGGCCGGTGGTGCCGGAGGTGTAGATCAGCGTCGCGAGCTGGTCCTTGGTGATCGCGCCGACCCGCTCCTTGATCAGGTCGGGGTCCTTCTCCAGGCGGGCGGCGCCGCGGGCCTCCAGCTCGGCGAGGGTGAGCACGAAGTCACCGGTCTCGACACCGGCCGGGTCGATCACCACGACGTTCGTCAGCGCGGGCAGCTCGCCGCGCTTCTCGACGGCCTTGGCGAGCTGGGCCGCGTCCTCCGCGATCAGCACCCGGCTCTCGGAGTCGGAGAGGATGAACGCCGACTCGTCGGCGTTGGTCTGCGGGTAGATCGTGGTCGTGGCGGCGCCCGCGCACATGATGCCGAGGTCCGCGAGGATCCAGTCGATCCGGGTGGAGGAGGCGAGGGCGACCCGCTGCTCGGGCTGCACTCCCAGTTCGATCAGACCGGCCGCGATGGCGTGCACCCGCTCCGCGGCCTGCGCCCAGCTGAGCGACTTCCACTCGTCCGGGCCCTGGCCGGAGGCCGCCGGCACCGGGTAGCGGTACGCCTCGGCGTCGGGTGTGCTCGCAACGCGCTCCAGGAAGAGGGTCGCCACACTCGGCGGGCGGTTCTCGATCAGTGTCTGTGTGTCGCTCACGACATCCTCCGGGCCCGCGACAGTGCGGCTGGCTCTCAGGTTTGCGGCTGTTGTTTAACTCGCGAGTAACTATCGAGCAGAGATCAGAGTAAAGCGCGACCGACCCGTTGGTAAGGGGCGGCGGCCTGTCACTTCCTACAGAGCGCGACATTACGCATGCGTAGGGGCCCGTCGCACTTTCGCACGACGGGCCCCCTTTCCGTCCGATTCAGCCGGCAACCGGCTGTAACCCGCGGTTACTTCTTGCCCTTGCCCGATCCCGCGCTGTCATCGCTGGAGAGCACCGCGATGAAGGCCTCCTGCGGAACCTCCACGGAACCCACCATCTTCATCCGCTTCTTGCCTTCCTTCTGCTTCTCGAGCAGCTTCCGCTTCCGGGAGATGTCACCGCCGTAGCACTTGGCGAGGACGTCCTTGCGGATGGCGCGGATGGTCTCGCGGGCGATGACCCGGGAGCCGATGGCGGCCTGGATGGGCACCTCGAAGGCCTGCCGCGGGATGAGCTCGCGCAGCTTGGCGACCAGCCGCACACCGTAGGCGTAGGCCGCGTCCTTGTGGGTGATCGCGGAGAAGGCGTCCACCTTGTCGCCGTGCAGCAGGATGTCCACCTTGACCAGGGAGGACGTCTGCTCGCCGGTGGGCTCGTAGTCCAGCGAGGCGTACCCGCGCGTCTTCGACTTCAGCTGGTCGAAGAAGTCGAAGACGATCTCCGCGAGCGGCAGCGTGTAGCGGATCTCGACCCGGTCCTCGGAGAGGTAGTCCATGCCGAGCAGGGTGCCGCGCCGGGTCTGGCACAGCTCCATGATCGAGCCGATGAACTCGGTCGGGGCGAGGATCGTGGCGCGTACGACGGGCTCGTACACCTCGTTGATCTTGCCCTCGGGGAACTCGCTCGGGTTGGTGACGGTGTGCTCGGTGCCGTCCTCCATCACGACCCGGTAGACCACGTTCGGCGCGGTCGCGATCAGGTCGAGCCCGAACTCGCGCTCCAGGCGCTCACGGATCACGTCGAGGTGGAGCAGGCCGAGGAAGCCGACACGGAAACCGAAGCCGAGCGCGGCGGAGGTCTCCGGCTCGTAGACGAGCGCGGCGTCGTTGAGCTGGAGCTTGTCGAGGGCCTCGCGCAGCTCGGGGTAGTCGGAGCCGTCCAGCGGATACAGGCCGGAGAAGACCATGGGCTTGGGGTCCTTGTACCCGCCCAGGGCTTCCGTGGCGCCCTTCTGCTGGCTGGTGACGGTGTCACCGACCTTGGACTGGCGCACGTCCTTCACGCCGGTGATGAGGTAACCCACCTCACCGACGCCCAGGCCGTCGGCGCCCAGCATCTCGGGCGAGTTCGTCCCGATCTCCAGCAGCTCGTGGGTGGCGCCGGTCGACATCATCTTGATGCGCTCGCGCTTGTTGAGCTGGCCGTCGATGACACGGACGTACGTCACGACACCGCGGTAGGAGTCGTAGACCGAGTCGAAGATCATCGCGCGGGCGGGGGCGTCGGCGACACCGACCGGGGCCGGGACGTCCTTGACGACCCGGTCGAGGAGCGCGTCGACGCCCAGTCCCGTCTTCGCGGAGACCTTGAGGACGTCGTCGGGGTCGCAGCCGACGAGGTTCGCGAGCTCCTCGGCGAACTTCTCGGGCTGTGCGGCCGGCAGGTCGATCTTGTTGAGCACCGGGATGATCGTGAGGTCGTTCTCCATCGCCAGGTACAGGTTGGCGAGAGTCTGGGCCTCGATCCCCTGGGCGGCGTCCACGAGGAGGACGGTGCCCTCGCACGCGGCGAGCGACCGCGAGACCTCGTAGGTGAAGTCGACGTGCCCCGGGGTGTCGATCATGTTGAGGATGTGCGTGGTGCTCTTGTCGCCGGTGGGGGCCCACGGCAGACGCACCGCCTGCGACTTGATCGTGATTCCGCGCTCACGCTCGATGTCCATGCGGTCGAGGTACTGAGCACGCATCTGGCGCTGCTCGACCACACCGGTGAGCTGGAGCATCCGGTCGGCGAGCGTGGACTTGCCGTGGTCGATGTGCGCGATGATGCAGAAGTTGCGGATCAGAGCCGGGTCGGTACGGCTCGGCTCGGGCACGTGGCTGGGGATCGCGGGCACGCAGGGTCCTGATTCTTGAGGCGTCCGCAGTGTCTGCGGTCTCGGGTCGGATCGATACGTAGCCTCCATGGTCCCACGGGCGGGGACCGGCGACCGGTTTGGGCCACTCGCGGAGCCACTGGTAGCCTGGGTGGCTGTGTCTCATGCCCTCTCAGCGCGAGGCACACCTTCAAGAAATCACCCGGTACGGAAAGCCGGGGACCTCCTGTCCGGAATCCCCCTGGCCCCGTGCCTGAACCTGTAGAGGCTCATTCGTGGCGAACATCAAGTCCCAGATCAAGCGGATCAAGACCAACGAGAAGGCCCGGCTGCGCAACAAGGCCGTCAAGTCCTCCCTGAAGACCGCGATCCGCAAGGCCCGCGAGGCCGCTGCCGCGGGTGACGTCGAGAAGGCCACCGAGTACCAGCGCGCTGCTGCGCGTGCGCTCGACAAGGCCGTCTCCAAGGGCGTCATCCACAAGAACCAGGCCGCCAACAAGAAGTCGGCGCTTGCTTCGAAGGTCGCGGGCCTCTAAGCCTGTCTTTCTCTGATCTGACCGGTCCCGTCCACGGGGCCGAGCCGCCGGAAGGACCCAGAGCGGGCCCTCTCTCATCCGCTCCCGACCGGCATCCCAGGAGCCACGCGCGGCCTGCGTTCGCCACGCGGGCGTGGTCTCCGAAAGCTTGGACCGAAGGCCCCGGTGCCGCACCCTTCCCCAGGGTGGGGCGACCGGGGCCTTCGGCATGTGCGTGTCGGTGCCGGTGGGCGTCAGTCCGACCAGAACTCGTCGTTCTTGTCGATGTCCGCGACGCACTCGTCGAGATCGGTGACCTTGTCCCCTACGATCCGGAAGACGATGCATCCGGTGTCGTCCAGGCGTCGGCCCTTGCGCTCGGCGGTGACCCGGCACATCCCGACGGCGTGTCCCCGTCCGTCGACGGCGATCCCGAGCATCTCGAGCCGCATCGACCCCTGGGTCTCCTGACCGAGCCGCTGATACATGTCGATGATCGCGTCCTGCCCCTTGAA
The DNA here is from genome assembly GCF_044756385.1 of Streptomyces sp. NPDC091972. Classification (NCBI taxonomy): domain Bacteria; kingdom Bacillati; phylum Actinomycetota; class Actinomycetes; order Kitasatosporales; family Streptomycetaceae; genus Streptomyces; species Streptomyces sp. NPDC091972. The sequence goes on from NZ_JBIVSV010000002.1 coordinate 278,232, forward strand.
GTCCCCGGAGAGCGGGTGACTGCCGGGCACGTGATGCGTGGCATCCTTCGCGATCAACTCCCGCAGCGTGTCGAGATCCCCGCGGCTGAACGCCTCGAACCCCTTACGAACAAGCACTGCATGCGGATGCTCAGCCATGACGACCGCCACCTTTCCGTGTTCCGGCGATGTTCGGCTGACGTGTCCGATTCTCCTCGGGGTCCGCGACCGGGTCCAGACTGCGCGGTCCGGGGGCGGGGCGAGGTTGTTCGGCGGTGAGGGTGAGCGGGACTCCCTAGCCCCGCCCCCGGGACCGAGCCGCCCGGGCGATCGCCACCACGGCCTTCTCCAGGGCGTACTCGGGATCGTCCCCACCGCCCTTCACCCCGGCGTCCGCCTCGGCCACCGCCCGCAACGCGAAGGCGACCCCGTCGGGCGTCCACCCCCGCATCTGCTGCCGCACCCGATCGATCTTCCACGGCGGCATGCCGAGCTCACGGGCCAGATCGGCGGGGCGTCCGCCCCGGGCCGACGACAGCTTCCCGATCGCCCGCACGCCCTGGGCCAGCGCACTGGTGATCATGACCGGCGCGACCCCCGTCGCAAGCGACCACCGCAGCGCCTCCAGCGCCTCCGCGGCCCGCCCCTCCACGGCCCGGTCGGCGACGGTGAAGCTGGAGGCCTCGGCCCGCCCGGTGTAGTACCGCCCCACGACGGCCTCGTCGATCGTCCCCTCGACGTCGGCGACCAGCTGGGACACGGCCGACGCCAGCTCCCGCAGATCGCTCCCGATCGCGTCGACCAGCGCCTGGCACGCCTCGGGTGTGGCGGACCGCCCGGTCGCCCGGAACTCCTGCCGCACGAACGCCAGCCGGTCCGCCGGCTTGGTCATCTTCGGGCAGGCGACCTCTCGCGCCCCCGCCTTACGGGCGGCGTCGAGCAGCGCCTTGCCCTTCGCTCCCCCCGCGTGCAGCAGCACCAGGGTGATCTCCTCGGCGGGCGCCCCGAGATACGCCTTCACGTCCTTGACGGTGTCGGCGGACAGGTCCTGCGCGTTGCGCACGACCACGACCTTGCGCTCCGCGAACAACGACGGGCTGGTCAGCTCCGCGAGCGTCCCCGGCTGCAACTGGTCCGGAGTCAGGTCCCGCACGTCGGTGTCCGCGTCAGCGGCCCGAGCGGCGGCGACCACCTCCTGCACGGCCCGGTCGAGCAGGAGTTCCTCCTGCCCCACGGCAAGGGTCACGGAGGCGAGGAGGTCGTCTTGAGCAGTCTTCTTGGCCATCGCCTACAGCATGGCACGGGGCACTGACAGCGTCGTGGCCGCGGGCGCCGACGCGGCCGCGCCACCCTTCCCCCGGCACTCAGCACTCAGGCACTCGGCCCTCAGCCAGCGGCACTCAGCCCTCGGTGGTCGTCCGCGAGGAGCATCACGGCTCCTCCCGCCACCCGTCCCACTCCCCCACGAACTCCTCCAGCTCCGCCGCGTCCAGCCGCCCCGCCTCGTCCCGCAGCACCACCAGCCACTGCGCGTCCTCCGCGTCGTCCTCCCCCGCCAACGCGTCCCGCACGACCTGCGGCTCCTCATCCACCCCGAACCGCTCCGAGAGCGCCTCGACGACCTCCTCCGCGGCATCCCGATCAGGCAGCACCAGTACGTGTCTCACATCGCTCACGGCACCATTTTCCAGGCCGGGCACTCCGTACCGCGCCCGGTGGCCCCTCCCGGCCCCGGGGGAGCCCGGACCGGCTCGGCCGCGACAGCCGCGATCCCGGACCCGCTCAGCCGCGACGGCCGCCGTCCCGCACCGTCGGCACCCGGTCGAGCTCGACGCCGAACTTCTCCCGGTACACCCCCAGCACCTCCTCGTCCGTCCCCAACTCCCGTTCCTCCCTCGCCCCGTCGGCGGTCGTCGTCTTGAGGACCCGCCCGCTGAGCGTGATCCGCCCGCCGTCCTCCGTCACCCTCGAACACACCAGGGACTGGGTGAAGTGCGAGGCCGGCGAGGTGCTGTGCCACCAGGCCCCGGCCACGAAGTCACCGAGCACCCGGGGCCGCACCTCCAGCCGGTACTGGCTCCTGCCGCCCACGACGACATCCAGGTCCGCGGCGTCACCCCCTCCCTTCGTCACCGAACCGTCCCCGCCCCGCACCCCGGCCGCGTCGGGCCCCGCCTCCACGATCCGGAAGGTGCCCCCGGGATCCTCCTGCTCGCCCCGCGCCCCGAACGCCAGCGGATAGTGGCTGTGCGCCCCGAACCCGACGTCGGCCAGCCACTCGCCCCCGTCCACCGAACGCACCCGCAGCGCGAGATGGTCGTACGGGATCCCGAGCCGCCCCTCCTCCCCGTACACCCGGCCCGCGAGCAGCGTGACGTCGAAGCCGAGCGCGGCCAGCAAGGCCCCGAACGCCCCGTTCAGTTCGTAGCAGAACCCTCCCCTCCGGGCTCCCACCACCTTCTGCACCAGCCGCTCCTCCTCCAGCACGATCTCCTCGCCGAGGTGGACCGACAGGTTCTCGAAGGGCACGGTCTGCAGATGGCGCAGATGCAGCTCCCGCAGGACCTCCACGGTGGGCCACGCCGGGTGCTGGACTCCCAGACGGCGGAGATACGCGTCAACCTGTGTGGGCTTCATGCCTCCAGTCTCGCGCCACCCACAGACCCCCACGGTCCGCTCCCCCGCCCCTTCCGTCTCCGTCTTCGCCGGCCGTCCCCGCGACCGCCAGCGCCCCGTCCCGGTCCGTCCGCATCACGACCGCACCCCCGGCCCGCAGCGCGGCGACCGTGGCCGGAGCCGGGTGGCCGTACGTGTTGCCGGCGCCGACGGAGATGAGCGCGAGCCGCGGGGCGGCCCGGCGTATCAGCTCCGGGTCCTGGTACGCCGAACCGTGGTGAGCGACCTTGAGGACGTCCACCCCGGCCAGCCGCGCACCCGCCGGCGATCTCAACAGCTCCTGCTGTGCGGGGGGTTCGAGGTCCCCGAGCAGGAGGAAGCGCAGCCCGGCGGACCGTACGAGCATCGTGACGCTGGCGTCGTTGGGCCCGTCCGCCGTGACCGCCGCCGCATCCGCGGGCGGCCACAGCACCTCCCAGGCCAGGGGTCCCGTACGCCGTTCCTCCCCGGCCGCGGCACGCGTCACCGGAACGCCCCGGGCGGCCGCCTCCCGCCGTACCGACTCGGCCTGGTCGGCCGGCTCCTCCAGCCCCGTCGTCTCGATCGCCCCCACCGACCGCCCCCGCAACACCCCGGCCAGGCCCGCCACATGGTCGGCGTGGAAGTGGGTCAGCACCACGAGAGGCACCCTGGTGATGCCGAGTGTGCGCAGACAGCCGTCGACGAGTCCCGGATCGGGTCCGGCGTCCACGACCACACCCGCCCCCTCACCGGCCGCCAGCACCATCGCGTCCCCCTGGCCCACGTCGCACATCGCCAACCGCCAGTCCGGCGGCGGCCACCCGGTGATCACCCGGGTCAGCGGCGGCGGCTGCACGACCGCGAGCACGAACACCAGCGCGCAGACGGCACACCACCAGGGATGTCTCAGCAACCTCCGCCCGACGAGCAGCAGCAACCCGGTGACGAGCGCGAGCAGCCCCGCCCCCGCCCAACTGCCCGGCCAGTCCACTCCGCCGCCGGGCAGCGACGCCCCTGTCCGGGCGACGTCCGCGATCCATCCGGCGGGCCAGCTCGCGCACCAGGCCAGCCCCTCGGCCACCGGCATCGCCACGGGTGCCGTCGCCAGCGCCGCGAAGCCCAGCACCGTGGCCGGGGCGACCGCGAACTCCACGAGCAGGTTGCACGGCACCGCCACCAGGCTCACCCGCGCCGACAGCACGGCGACCACCGGCGCGCACAGGGCCTGCGCGGCAGCGGCGGCGGCCAACGCCTCCGCGAGTCGCGGCGGCACCCGGCGTCTGCGCAACGCCAGGCTCCAGCGCGGCGCGAGCGTGAGCAGGGCCCCGGTGGCCAGCACGGAGAGCAGGAAACCATAGCTGCGGGCCAGCCACGGGTCGTACAGCACCAGCAGCAGGACGGCCGTCGCCAGCGCCGGGATCAGGGATCTACGGCGTCCGGTCGCGAGGGCGAGCAGGGCGACGGCTCCGCAGGCAGCGGCCCGCAGCACGCTCGGGTCCGGTCGGCACACCACGACGAACCCCAGGGTGAGCCCGCCGCCGAGCAGCGCGGTCGCCCGCAGGGACACCCCGAGGCGGGGCGCCAGGCCTCGTCGTTCGACGAGTTGGGCGAGTCCGGGCGGCCCGATGAGCAGGGCGAGCAGGATCGTGAGGTTGCTGCCCGAGACGGCGAGCGTGTGCGCGAGGTCGGTCTCCTTGAACGCCTCGTCCAACTCGGGCGTGATCCGCGCGGTGTCCCCGACGACCAGCCCCGGCAACAGGGCCCGCGCGTCCGCCGGCAACCCGTCGGTGGCCGCCCGCAGCCCCGCCCGCAACCGCCCCGCGAACCTCTGCGTCCCGGACGCCTCCCCGACGACCTCGGGGCCTCCCCGGTCCCGCACCCGCAGGACGGCCGCGACCCGGTCGCCCCCGACCAACGCCGGCGCGGCACGCGCGGTGACCCGCACGCGCGTGGACGGCAACAACCCGAGCCAGGGCGACCGAGCGGGACCTTCGGCGGCGGGCGTGGCCCCGCCGTTCCCCGAACGGCCGGTGGCCGCCGGCTCCGCTCGCGAACCCGCCCCAGCACGCGCGTCGACGATCAACAGCACCGGCGCCCGTGTCGCCACCACTGCCCCGTCCTCCGTCTCCACCCGCCGGACATCGGCCTCGACGACGACGGCGGTCGGGGCCACGTGGTCCCCCGTGATCCGGGGGCGGGTCAGCCGGGGATCGGCGGTCACCTGGACCTCGGCGGTCACGGTGGCGTACTGCCGGGCCAGCGCGGGCACCGGCCCGCGCCGCAGATCGGCGCCGTGCAGTCCGGCCGACACGGCGGCCGCCGCGACACAGAGCAGCACGGCGGCGGCCGGCACCCGGCCCCCCTCACCGGTGCCTCGCGTCCCCCGCCACCGTCCGGACAGCAGCACGCCGGCGAGCACCACACAGCCGGCCACCAGTCCCGTGACCCACTCCGAGGACACGTCCAGAGTCACCGCGGCCGTGCCCCAGGCGGCGAGCGCTGCCGGTACCAGCCGCAGATCCACGGGCCCTTCCTGCCGCGGGTGGGCATTCCCGAGCCGCGTCCCCGAAGCGGCGTGCACAGTGGCTCGTGCCCGTGCCCGTGCCCGCGCCTCGTCCTCGTGCCGTCGCGGCACCCGTGAACCGCGCCTCATGGCTGTACGAGATTCCGCAGATCGGCGAAGCGGCGGTCGCCGATGCCGTTGACCTCGCGCAGTTCGTTCACCGAGCGGAAGCCGCCGTGCCGGGTGCGGTAGTCGACGATGTGCTGGGCCAGCACGGGGCCGACGCCGGGCAGGGTGTCGAGCTGGTCCACGGTGGCCGTGTTCAAGGAGACGGGGGCGGTCGCCGTACCGGCCGGACCTCCCGCGACGGAGCCGCCCACGCCGGGCACGGGGGCCGGTGCCGGTGCGGCCGGGCCGCCGACGACCACCTGCTCGCCGTCCACGAGGAACCGCGCCCGGTTGAGCGTGTCGGTGTTCGTGCCCGGCCGCACGCCACCGGCCGCCTTCAACGCGTCGGCGACCCGTGATCCGGCCGGCAGCCGCTGGATCCCCGGCTCACGGACCTTGCCACTGACGTCCACCACGATCTCGGCCCCTGGCGACCCCGTCGTGCCGGAGCTCCCGCCCGGGACGGCCGCCCCGGCCGCCTCCTGCCGTCCGTCGGCGCCGGTCCGCCCGCTGTCCGCGCCGCTGTCCCCGAACGGAGCTGCCGCGCGCACCACTTGGGGCGCCTGGACGGACTGTGTCCGGCCCGTCCAGAAGTGCTGCAGGGCGAATACGGCGGCCACGACGAGCAGGACGGAGAGCGCGACCACGTTCCGCCGCTCCAGACCGCACCGCGCCTGCAACCAGACCGGCATCCGCTCCCGCAGAGCCGCCCCGGCCCGCTCCCGCCAGACGCCGGGCCTGTCGGCAGCCTCTCCCCAACTCCCGCCCAGCGGAACGTCATGGGAGACGCCGTGACGAAGGTCGTGAGCAACGCCGTGAGAAACATCTTGAAGAAGGCTGCGAGGAAGGCTGTGAGGAACGCCGTCCGGCAGAAGCTCCTCTGGCAGAAGCTCCTCTGCAGCCCCCGCCACCTGCTCCCCCGGCGGAATCTCCTCCGCGACCCCCGCCTCCTCGCCGCCCGGTGGCCCCTTCCCCGAGTCCCTCCGCTCCCCCGCCCGTTCGGCGAACAGCACCTCCGCCCGTCGCCGGAGTTCGTCCGCCGAGGCGGCATGCCGATGCCGGACCCGGCCCTGGCTCTGACCTTGGCCGTGACCTCGGCTCTGGCCCCGCCCCCGGGTGACAGATGGCCGGCGGTGTCGTGAGCGGCCGTCGGATCGGGGGCCGCGGCCCGGCCCGCTGGTCGTCGTCGCTGTACGTGTGCCTGATCGAAGTGCCATGCGCCGAGGATGGGACAGGTCCGCACAGTCGCGATGATCTTGGTCAATTCCCGGGGACTACCCACCGGTTGTGGAAAACCCCGCCACCCGGACGAGTGACGGACGCGACAGACCCACCTCTCCGTCCCGAGCCCGAACCCAACCTCGACCCCGGCCCGGCCCCGCCCACGAGTTCGTTCCCCCGGATCACCGAGGCGAGACCACGACCCCCAACAACCCGGGCCCCGTGTGCGCCCCGATCACCGCCCCGACCTCGCTCACATGCAGATCGGCGAGTCCCGTCACCCGCGCCCGCAGCCGGTCCGCGAGGGCTGACGCCCGGTCGGGGGCGGACAGATGATGGACCGCGATGTCGACCGGCGCGCTGCCGGCCCGGTCGGCCGCGATCTCCTCCAGGCGGGCGATGGCCTTGGACGCCGTCCGCACCTTCTCCAGCGGCTCGATCCGCCCGCCGGCGAGCTTCAGCAGCGGCTTGACGGCGAGCGCGGAGCCGAGGAGGGCCTGCGCGGCTCCGATGCGGCCGCCGCGGCGCAGATAGTCGAGGGTGTCGACGTAGAAGTAGGCGGAGGTGCCCGCGGCCCGCTTCTCCGCCGCCGTGACCGCCTCGTCCACGGTGCCGCCGGTCTCCGCGGCCTCGGCTGCGGCCAGTGCGCAGAACCCGAGAGCCATGGCGATCATGCCGGTGTCGACCACCCGTACCGGCACCGGCGACTCCCGCGCCGCCAGGACGGCCGCGTCGTAGGTGCCGGAGAGCTCGGCGGACAGGTGCAGCGACACGATGCCGGTCGCGCCGGACTCGGCGACCTTGCGGTAGTGCTCCGCGAAGGCCTGGGGGCTGGGGCGCGAGGTGGTGACGGGGCGTCGCTTCTGGAGCGCCTGGGCCAGCGAGCGGGCCGTGATCTCGGTGCCCTCCTCCAGCGCGCGGTCGCCGAGGACCACGGTCAGGGGTACCGCTGTGATGCCGTGCCGCTCCATCGTCCCCTGCGGCAGGTAGGCCGTTGAATCCGTGACGATCGCGACATGGCGGGACATGAGCTGGAGGTTACCTGCCGTAGCGTCCGGGTGGCAGCCCGGCCCCTGTCGCCCGGGGCTGCCGTGTGCGGATCAAGTGGTGCTCTCGGGACGGGGTTTCTTCTGCCAGGGATAGGCGGGGCGAGGGCCCGGCGGGGTGATCGCGGGCCGCGTCGGCTCCTCGGCGGTGCGGGAGCGGGGCGTCTCGGGCCAGGTCTGCTGCTCGGGACTGGCGTCGGCGGCGGGCGCCTCGGGCCACGGGGGCGGAGTCGCGGCGGGCTCGGTCTTCGTCCAGTGCCGCAGGGCTCCCGACTCGACGTCGATCTGCGCGCTCAGGGTGTCCAGGTCGTCGTCGGCGAAGCGGCGGGCACGGTCACGGGCCGCCCAGCGCAGGGCGTCAGCCGACTGTGTGATGCGCTCGGTGCGCTCCCGCAGGCCGGGCAGGCGCTCGGCGAGCGTTGCCCGGTCGGGCTCGGACTCCAGGCGCTTGAGTTCGCCGTCCAGTTCGTGGCCGTGCGCGCTGAGTCGCTGGAAGAGGCCGAGGGACTCCTTCAGCGATTCGTCCTCGGCGGCGCCCGCGTGCAGCGCGTCCTGGGTGGCCCGCATCGAGGTGCGCAGCTTCAGCCGCAGCTGGGCCAGTTCGCCCGCCGGGCCGAGCTGGGCGAAGGACTTGGCGCGCAGGGTGTGGTCCTCGACCGTGCGCCGGGCCTGGGTGATGGTGCGGTCCACCCCGCGCTTGGCGGCGCCGACCACCTTCACCGTCGCGTAGGCGCCGAGCGCCACGAAGAGCACGAAAAGCAGGGCCACGATCGCGATCACTGCTTCCACGAAACTCCTCCTCCACCCGGCCGGCCGTTGCCTGCCGTTCCTCCAAGGTAAACGCGACGGGCAGGCCCGGAGTTCCGGAGGAACCCCGAACCTGCCCGCACGAGACCCTTAGGGGGCGGGGCGCATCCGGCGCGTGACGCCGGACGGGCGTCACGCCGGAACCCGCACAGGCGTCACGCCGGAACGATGTTCACCAGCTTCGGCGCCCGCACGATCACCTTGCGGATGCCCGCCCCGTCCAGCGCCGCCACGACCTTCTCGTCGGCCAGCGCGACCTTCTCCAGCTCGTCGTCGGAGATGGACGGCGAGACCTCCAGGCGGGCCTTGACCTTGCCCTTCACCTGGACCACGCAGGTCACGGTCTCGTCCACGACGTACCGCGGGTCGGCGACCGGGAAGTCCTGGTGGACGACCGAGTCGCCGTGGCCCAGCTTGTGCCACAGCTCCTCGGCGATGTGCGGGGCCAGCGGCGTGATCAGCAGCACCAGCGCCTCGGCGACCGGACGCGCGACCGGGCCGCCCGTCTTGGTCAGGTGGTTGTTCAGCTCGGTGACCTTGGCGATGGCCGTGTTGAAGCGCAGGCCCTCCAGGTCCTGGCGGACCCCGTCGATCGCCTTGTGCAGGGCGCGCAGCGTGGCCTCGTCGGGCTCGGCGTCGACGACGGTCACCTCTCCGGTGGCCTCGTCGACGACGTTGCGCCACAGCCGCTGGAGCAGGCGGTACTGGCCGACCACCGCGCGCGTGTCCCACGGCCGTGAGACGTCCAGCGGGCCCATCGCCATCTCGTACAGGCGCAGGGTGTCGGCGCCGTACTCCTCGCAGATCGCCTCGGGGGTGACGGCGTTCTTCAGGGACTTGCCCATCTTGCCCAGCTCGCGCCTGACGGGCTCGCCCGCGTAGAAGAACTGCCCGTCGCGCTCCTCGACCTCGGCGGCCGGCACCGGGAAGCCCCGGCTGTCCCGGTACACGAAGGCCTGGATCATGCCCTGGTTGAACAGCTTGTGGAACGGCTCGGCCGAGGAGACGTGACCCAGGTCGTACAGGACCTTGGACCAGAAGCGCGCGTACAGCAGGTGCAGCACGGCGTGCTCGGCGCCGCCGACGTACAGGTCGACACCGCCGTGCGGCTGGCCCGCGCGGGGGCCCATCCAGTACTGCTCGATCTCGGGGTCGACCAGGGCGGAGTCGTTGTGCGGGTCCAGGTAGCGCAGTTCGTACCAGCAGGATCCGGCCCAGTTGGGCATGGTGTTGGTCTCACGCCGGTACTTCCTGGGGCCGTCGCCCAGGTCCAGGGTGACGTTGACCCAGTCCTCGTTGCGGGACAGCGGGGTCTCCGGGGAGGTGTCCGCGTCGTCCGGGTCGAAGGTGCGCGGCGAGTAGTCCTCGACCTCGGGCAGCTCCAGCGGCAGCATCGACTCGGGCAGCGGGTGGGCGATGCCGTCCTCGTCGTAGACGATCGGGAAGGGCTCGCCCCAGTAGCGCTGGCGGCTGAACAGCCAGTCGCGCAGCCGGAAGTTGACGGTGCCCTCGCCGATGCCCTCGCGCTCCAGCCACTCGGTGATGCGCGCCTTTGCCTCGGCGACCCCCAGGCCGTCCAGGGAGACGCCCCGGCCGGTGGAGTTGATGATCTTCGCGTCGTAGGACGAGAAGGCGTCCTCCCACGTCGAGGTGTCGGTGCCGCGGCCGTCGGTCGGCTCGACGATGCAGTGGATCGGCAGCTCGAAGGCGCGCGCGAACTCGAAGTCGCGCTGGTCGCCCGCCGGGACGGCCATGATCGCGCCGGTGCCGTAGCCCATCAGGACGTAGTCGGCGATGAAGACGGGGATCCGCTCGCCGTTGACCGGGTTGGTGGCGTACGCGCCGATGAAGACGCCGGTCTTGTCCTTGGCCTCGGCCTGCCGCTCCACGTCGGACTTGGAGGCGGCCTGCGCGCGGTAGGCGGCGACGGCCTCGGCGGGCGTGGCGTGGCCGCCGGTCCACACGTCGTGCGTGCCCTCGGGCCACTCCTGCGGCGTGAACTTCTCGACCAGCGGGTGCTCGGGCGCCAGCACCATGTAGGTCGCGCCGAACAGGGTGTCGGGGCGGGTGGTGAAGACGGTGATGCGCTCGCCGTCGATCGGGAAGTCGACACGGGCGCCCTCGGAGCGGCCGATCCAGTTGCGCTGCTGGAGCTTGATGGCCTCGGGCCAGTCCAGCTCGTTCAGGTCGTCCAGCAGGCGGTCGGCGTACGCGGTGATCCGCATGTTCCACTGGCGCAGCTTGGCCTTGAAGACCGGGAAGTTGCCGCGCTCGGAGCGGCCGTCGGCGGTGACCTCCTCGTTGGCCAGCACGGTGCCCAGGCCGGGGCACCAGTTGACGGGCGCGTCGGAGGCGTAGGCCAGGCGGTACTCGCTCAGGACGTCGGCGCGCTCGGCGGCGGTCAGGGCGGACCAGGAGCGGCCGCCGGGGACCGCGCGCTCACCGGACTCGAACGCGGCGACCAGCTCGGCGATCGGGCGGGCCTTCTTCGCCTCGTCGTCGTACCAGGAGTTGAAGATCTGCAGGAAGATCCACTGGGTCCACTTGTAGTAGTCCGGGTCGATCGTGGCGAACGACCGGCGCTTGTCGTGGCCCAGGCCCAGCCGGCGCAGCTGGGACTTCATGTTGTTGATCGCGGCCTCGGTGGTGATCCGCGGGTGCTCGCCGGTCTGCACGGCGTGCTGCTCGGCGGGCAGGCCGAAGGCGTCGAAGCCCAGGGTGTGCAGGACGTTGTGCCCCGTCATCCGCTGGAAGCGCGCGAAGACGTCGGTGGCGATGTAGCCCAGCGGGTGGCCGACGTGCAGGCCCGCACCCGAGGGATACGGGAACATGTCCATGATGAACTTCTTGGGCCGGGCGACGACCTCCGGGTCGCCCGCCAGGTCGCCCTTGGGGTTCGGCGCGGCGTAGGTGCCGTCGGCGTCCCAGAAGTCCTGCCAGCGTGCCTCGATCTCGGCCGCGACGGCGGCCGTGTAGCGGTGCGGCGCGGCCACCTCGGCGGGGGCAGCGGGGTTCGTCTCGCTCATGTCCTCAAAGCTCCATCGATCGTCTCTGCCAGCGGCTGTGTCGTCCGGAAACGAAAAATCCCCTCGCACAGGAGGGGACGCCGCGCCGATTCCGACCACGTCTTCACCGGTGGTCGGGACTGATCAGCGCGGCTCGCTAAGCAGAAGGCGTACGGCACGCATGGCGTCAGAGTACCGCAGCCGTTGAGCAAGCCGCGACGAGCTTACGTATGCCTCTTCGGCACCGGGTGCCGCACTCGCCGCCGCAGTCGAGCGCACCGTCCGACCCGACAGGAACTGAACCAAGGTCAATGATTACTTCGCGTAACAGCTACTAAGGGGCATCACAGCAGCCCCACGGCCGTTTGATAACAACGCAATAACTCAAACGCCGTACCCACCGGTATGGCGCCACTTAGAGTGCGGCAGCGGGACCGCCTTCCCGAACCGCTCGGAGTTGCCCCCATGAACCCTCGCAGTAGCAACAACACGCTCCCCAGGACGGGCCGGTCGGCCTACGGGGTGGCGACGGCCGTCTTCCTGCTGGCCATCCCTCTGGTCGTGGTGTACGGAGGCGTCTGGCTCCAGGACTTCCTCAACTTCGGGGCGGGCGTGGTGACGCTTGTCCTCCTGACCTGCTCCGTGATCTGGGGGCTGGTCGCGCAGGACCGGTTGATCCTCAACACCCGGCAGCGGATCGTCGCCCAGGGTGTGCACCGGATCACCGCCGTGGGCTCGATCGCGTTCCTTCTGCTGCACATCGGAATCAAACTCACCCTCGAGCACACGACGTGGATCGCCGCGTTCATCCCGTTCGGGCTCGGCTTCTCCAGCAGCGGGGGCCTCATCGGCCTCGGCACCCTGGCCGGCCAGCTCATGATCTTCGTCGGCATCACCGGCGCCCTGCGCAACCGCTTCGCGTCCCCCGCCCCGGTCGCGGCCCGCTGGCGCGCGATGCACATGCTGGCCTACCCGGCCTGGTGCGCCGGGCTGATCCACGGCCTGTACGCGGGGCGCGCGGTCAAGGCCCCGATCTTCACCTACATGTACGCGCTCTGCGTGCTCGGCGTGATCGTGGCTCTCGCCCTGCGCTCGGCTCCGCGCCCGTTCAAGCGCAAGATCACCGACCGGGTCGCCATGCTCCTGGGCGCCGAGGAGCGGCCGGGCCGTGAGGGCCTGGAGGCCAGCCGGGCGAGGAGGGCCGCGGAGAGCGCCGCACCGGGCCGCGAGGGCCGCAGGGCACCCGAGCCCGCCGGCCGGCGCTCCGAGTCGTCCCTGCCGGGCTACGAGGGCCTGAGCCAGACCGGGTCCATACCCGCCTACCAGGCCCCCGCGGCCCCGGACCCCGCGGGCAGCGGGTTCGCCGCCGCCTACCGCGCCATGTCCCCCGGCGCCCAGCCGTCCTTCGACACCGGCCAGACCGCGCGCATCGACATGCCGATGGACATGCAGGCCGCCACGGACCCCATCGCCCGCATGGACAGCAGCACCTCCGGCAGCTGGCCGGTCCCGTCCCCGCCGCCGGTAGGCGAAGCGCCCCCCTCCGCCTACGACCCGCTCCAGGACACGGGTTACAACATCCCCACATATGGCGGCAATACAGGCACCGCCGGTTATCTCTCAGGTGATGTGCGCGACACCAGTGAGACGAACACCCTTTACGGCACGTACAACCTGAACGACACGTACAACAGCGGTCCCGCCACTGAACCAACGCCCGGTCAGTCGTACGACTTCGACTCACCGGGTCCGGGCGAACCTTGGAACACGCCTTCCGGAGGCTATAGGTGAACGAGGCCCTGCCCGACGTACCAGAAGTCCGCGTGGTCGGTCTTCCCCAGCTCACGTCGGGCTTCGACCTTGTCGAACGACTTGACCTGCCCATGCACCTGAAGGTGCACGGGCCGCTCGAACCCATGGGCGGCGAGCAGCTCGCGAAGCTCTCCGAAGCCATCAACCTGAAGGGACGCGGCGGAGCCGGCTTCCCCTTCCACAAGAAGCTGCGCTCGGTCGCCGAGGCGGCGATCAAGCGCGGCGTCCGGCCGGTCGTCGTCGTCAACGGCAGCGAGGACGAACCCGCCTGCCGCAAGGACACGGTGCTCATCAACCGCGCCCCGCACCTCATCCTGGACGGCGCCCTCCTGGCCGCCGAAGCCCTGGGTGCCCGCACGCTCGTGGTGGGGGTCACCAGGGAGTCCACCCAGCGCTCCATGGAGGCCGCCCTCGCCGAGCGCGGCCTCAGCAACGGCCGCAGATCGGCGCTACGCGCACGCGTGCAGCGCAATCCCGTCCGTATGGTCACCGGTGCGGCGGCGTCGCTGATCCGTTCCATCGACGGCGGCCCGGCCATCCCGCCCGGCCGCAAGATCAGCGCCTCCCAGAGCGGCGTGGGCGGCGCGCCGACCCTGCTCTCCAACGCCGAGACCTTCGCGCAGCTGGCGATCGCCGCGCGCATCGGCCCGGAGCGCTACGGCAACACCGGGCTGTACGACGAGCCGGGCACCGTGATGCTCACGGTCTCCGGCGCCGTCGCGCGCCCCATGGTGATCGAGGTCCCCACGGGCGTACCGCTGCGCTACGTCCTGCAGTTGGCCGGCGCCCCGCCGGTCCCGCAGGGTGTGCTGACAGGTGGTTACCACGGCAAGTGGATCGACGCGGCGACCGTCAACGAGGCGATCGTCTCCCGCAACTCCCTGGACGCCGTGGGCGGCGCGCTCGGCGCCGGCGCGATCCTGCCGATCACTCAGGAGACGTGCCCGCTGGGCGAGTCGCTGCGGGTGGCGCAGTGGCTGGCCGAGGAGAGCGCGGGCCAGTGCGGTCCCTGCTACCTGGGTCTGCCGGCCGCCGCGCGCGGCATGGAGGACATCCTCAACGGCGGCGGTCCGGCCGCCCTGGAGGCGCTCAAGCAGGTCGCCAAGAACGTGAAGCGGCGCGGCGCGTGCTCGCACCCGGACGGCTCCGCGATGTTCCTGGAGTCGACCATCAAGGCCTTCACGGACGACCTGGCCGCCCACGTCCTCGGCAACGGCTGCGGACGGCCCGTGGAGGGCGTTCTGCCGCTCTTCGAGGGCGGGCGGATGCCCACCGGCATCCCGGGCGGCGGCGAGGCCGAGGAGACCGGCCCCAGCCGTCAGAAGATCTACGTCGACTGGACGCTGTGCCGGGGGCACGGCCTGTGCGCCGACATCCTTCCCGAGGTGTTCGAGCTCGGCGCCGACGGCTTCCCGACCGTCGCCCAGGCCCAGGTGCCGCGCTACGCCGAGGCGAAGGCTCTACGCGCGGTGCGCCGCTGCCCCGCGCTGGCCCTGCGCCTGGAGGAGGAGAGCCCCCGCGACAAGGGGCCCACCCGCAACCTGCCGGTCCTCTCCCAGGGCCGCGGGAGGCGGGCGCTGGGCCGCTGAGACGGACGGCGGAGGGGGCCACCCGGGTCGGGTGGCCCCCCTCAGTCGTAACTGCCCTCTAAAACAACAAAATCCCGCCGGATCGAGACGACCCGGCGGGATCTTTCTGTGGAGCTAAGGAGATTTGAACTCCTGACCCCCTGCATGCCATGCAGGTGCTCTACCAACTGAGCTATAGCCCCTTGCTTGGTGTTCCGCCCGGTTTCCCCGGCGGCGGTGCCAACATTACACGGTCACCCGGGTGGAACACCAAATCGTTTCCCGGCTCAAGCAGTGACGAACGAGTAGAACCGTTTGAGCGTGCAGTGCTCCTCCAGGAGGCGGCCGTAGATCGGCTCACCCTCCAGTTCCCGGTACGTCTCGATGGGGTCGCCTTTTATGATCAGCGCCCGCGCGCACTCCTCGCACCAGTACTGGTAGTCGGGATTGACCGGCTCCATGTCGCGCACGATCGGTGTCCCGCTGCCGCACCAGTCGCACTTTCGCCTGTGTGCACCCATCAATCAGCTCCAGCAGTGGCCGCAGGCCGTGCACACGTAGGAGATTCCGCCGTTGTCGCCGAGTACTTGCGCCACGTGGACAGAACCGCAGGAAGGGCAGATGAGTCGGACTGTCGTGTCCCTTGTCGACGCCGCGTCGCGGAGGTGGCCGACCTCCACGAGGATGCTCGCAGGCATCACTACTCCCTCCCGTCGGGCCGCGCCCCCTTCCGGCCGTTTGATTCTGCCACGGCCGGACCAATACGGTCAGCGACGCCTGAGTACCAGTCCGGACACGGCGCCCACCGCGGCGGTCCCGGCCAGCGCGAACATGCACGTCCACAGCGCCTCCGCAGAGGTATACGCCTCAGAGGGGCCGAGTGACTCAAGTCGGTTGAAGAACAGTGTGCCGAAGCCCGCCACGCCCACGAGCTGGCCGAGCTGGGTGACCGTGGCGAGCAGCCCGCTGGCGTCCGCCGCGTGCCGGGGCGGCACCGTGGCCAGCGCCCCGGTGAGCGTCGGGCTGAAGGCGAGCGCGAGCCCCACGCCCACGCCGGCGTACGCGGCGTACAGCGCGGCACCGCCCTCGCCGCCGTCCTTCAGCGCCAGGCCGACGCCCAGCGCGGCCAGGCCGGTGATCACGAACCCGACGGGCGTCAGCAGCCGCTGCCAGGAAGCCGGCCAATGGCGCCAGGTCAGTCCGACGAGGCCGAAGACCACCGCGGTCGGCGCGAAGGAGAGCCCGGCCCGCAACGGGCTGTAGCCGAGGCCGCCCTGCACATGGAGGGTGAGCACGAACAGGAAGCCCCCGTTGACGGCCATGACCGCCGTGATCCTGAAGACGGCGAGCCCCATGCCCGGGTGGCGCAGCACGCTCGGCGTGATCAGCGGGGCACCGCCGCGCCCGGCCAGCCGGGACTCGTAGCCGCAGAAGACGGCGAACAGGACCGCGGCGGCGGCCATGGACAGCCAGGACCACAGCGGCCAGTCCTCCTCCTGTCCGAGCACGAGCGGCACCGTGCACAGCGACACGGCCGCGCCGAGCAGCACCAGGCCGGGCAGGTCGAGACCGCGCGCCCGGTCCCGGGGCGTCGGGCGGTCCCCGGGCAGCAGGACGCGCGTGCCCACGGCCAGCAGGACGAGGCCGACCGGCACGTTCACGAGGAACACCGGCCGCCAGCTCGTGCCGAACAGGTCGGCGCTGACCAGGACTCCGCCGACGACCTGCCCGGCGGCGGCGCCGACCGCGAGGACCGCGGAGTAGGAGCCCAGCGCCCTCATCCGGGCCTCGCCGGTGAAGTTGCGCTGGATCAGGCTGAGCACCTGCGGGATCATCACCGCCGAACCGGCGCCCTGCACCAGCCGGAAGGCGATCAGCTCGGTGGCGCCCTGTGCGAGACCGCAGGCGAGCGAGGCCGCCGTGAACAGGGCGAGCCCGGCGAGGTGCACCCGGCCGTGCCCGAACCGTTCGCCGAACCGGGCGCCGGTGATCAGCAGCACCGAGTACGTGATGGCGTACCCGGCGACGACGAGCTGGAGTTGGGCGCCCGAGGCGTGCAGTTCCGTGCCGATCGTGGGAGCCGCGACGTTCACGATGAACACGTCGAGCAGTGCCATGAACTGGGCGGCGAGCACGAGCGCGAGCAGCGGCCGGGGCCGGTTGTCAGTGGCGGGTGCTTCACTGCTGACAGGTGGGGAGACGGACGCGGGACCCGGTCCCGTGCGTGGTGTTGTGGTCATGCCGCCGAGCATGAGGACGTCTGGGTACGGGTGCCGAGAGCCCGCCGATGCTGGTACTGCCAGCACCTGGCAAGCACCGGGTACGGCACCGAGGATGGTCGTGACGAGGGGACGTGGCGATGGGGGACGTGACGAGGGGGGACGCGACGATGGGGACGACGACGGCGAGGAGCACGGCACAGCGACGGCGGCCCGAGCTGGCCTCGTTCCTGCGCAGCAGACGGGCCCGGGTGACCCCGGCCGACGTGGGGATGCCCCCTGGCCTCAGGCGCCGCACCCCGGGACTGCGCCGCGAGGAGGTCGCCCAGCTCTCCGGCGTCGGTGTGACCTGGTACACGTGGCTGGAGCAGGGCCGGCCGATCAACGCCTCCCCGCAGGTCCTGGACGCCGTGGCCCGCACCCTGCGGCTCGACCCGCCGGAGCGGGAGCATCTGTACCGCCTGGCGCGGGTGCCGTTCGCCCCGGACCCGGAGCGGCTGACGCGGTCGACGGGCCCGGAGGTGCAGGGCATCATCGACGCCCTCGACCCGCTCCCGGCGGTCGTCTACAACTCGCGCTACGACATCCTGGCCACGAACGCCGGCTACCGCGACCTGTTCCTGATACCGGAGATCGTCGACATCGGGGTGGCGAACGCCCTGTGGACGCTGTTCACGGTGTCCGACGAGGCCTGCCCGCTGATGCACCGGGAGCGCGAGCTGCCGGTGATGGTGGCGACCCTGCGGTCCTCGTACGGCAGACATGTGGGCGAGCCGGCCTGGGAGGAGTTCGTCCGCGGACTGTCGGCGGCCAGCCCGTACTTCGCCGAGCTCTGGGCCGGCGGGGAGGTGGTGCCGCCGGGGCCCCGGGTGAAGACGTTCCGCCACCGGGCCGTGGGCGAACTGCGGATGACCTCCCAGTCGCTGTCGATCGACGGGATGCCCGAGTGCCGGATCGTGGTCTACTCACCGGAGGACGAGGAGACACGCGAAAAATCCCGCCTCCTGAGGGAGACGGGATCTTCGTCGAGTGGAGCTAAGGAGAATTGAACTCCTGACCTCCTGCATGCCATGCAGGCGCTCTACCAACTGAGCTATAGCCCCTTGCGTTCTTCCCGCTCCGCGGGCGAACAAGAAGAACTTTAGCCTGCGACCTGCCGGAAAGTGAAATCCGGTCCGGAGCCCTCAGTCGTCGTCGCCGAGCACCGGCTCCGGGAGGGTGCCGGCGTTGTGCTCCAGGAGGCGCCAGCCGCGCGCGCCCTGGCCGAGGACGGACCAGCAGCAGTTGGAGAGGCCGCCGAGGCTCTCCCAGTGCCGGGCGTCCAGGCCGAGCAGCCGGCCGATGGTGGTGCGGATCGTGCCGCCGTGGCTGACCACGACGAGCGTGCCGTCCTCGGGGAGCTTCTCGGCGTGCCGGAGCACCACGGGGGCGGCGCGGTCGGCCACCTCGGTCTCGAGTTCGCCGCCGCCGCGGCGGACCGGCTCGCCGCGCTTCCACGCGGCGTACTCCGCACCGTGCCGGGCGATGATCTCCTCGTGCGTCAGCCCCTGCCAGACGCCGGCGTAGGTCTCGCGCAGGCCCTCGTCGAGAGCCACGTCCAGGCCGGTGAGCGCGGCGAGCTCGGCGGCGGTGTTCGCGGCCCGCTGGAGGTCGGAGGCGACGATCGCGTCGGGCTGGAGGGAGGCCAGCAGCCGGGCGGCGCGGCGGGCCTGGCCGACGCCGGTCTCGGTGAGCTCGACGTCGGTGGTGCCCTGGAAACGGCGTTCCACGTTCCACGAGGTCTGGCCGTGCCGCCACAGGATGATGCGGCGGCCCCGGCCCTTGCGGTGGGCGGGAGCGGTCACCGCTGCTCCCCGTACTCGGCGTCGTCCTCCTCGGCCCGGAGCTTCGCGTGCTCCTCGCCCTTGCCGCGGGTCGCCTTGGCGTCGGCCGGCAGCTCCAGCTCGGGGCAGTCCTTCCACAGCCGCTCCAGGGCGTAGAAGACCCGCTCCTCGCTGTGCTGGACGTGGACGACGATGTCGACGTAGTCGAGCAGGACCCAGCGGGCCTCGCGGTCGCCCTCGCGGCGCACCGGCTTGGCGCCGAGCTCCTTGGAGAGCCTCTCCTCGATCTCGTCGACGATGGACTTGACCTGGCGGTCGTTGGGTGCGGACGCCAGCAGGAAGGCGTCGGTGATCGAGAGGACGTCGCTGACGTCGTAGGCGATCACATCGTGGGCGAGCTTGTCGGCGGCCGCCTGCGCGGCGGTGTTGACGAGCTCGAGGGAACGGTCAGTGGCGGTCACTACAAGGCTTTCGGTCGGTGGTCACTTGACATCAAGGGTCTCACGGACCGCCGACGGCACCCCGCGTGATGACGGAGATCACGCGGGGCGGCCGTACCGGGCGCGGCGCCGGGCCTAGGACGAGGAGTCCGGCTCGTAGTCCTGGCCGAGGACCACAAAGACGTTCGCGCTCGACGCGATCGTGCCCTTGCTCACGGCGCCGGTGGGCAGACCCAGGGTCTTGGCGACCTCGGTGGCGTTCGCCTTGTCGGCGGCGTCGGCGTAGACCACCTTGGACGTGGCCCGGGCCGAGGCGGGCGTGCCGCCGTCGATGAAGGTGAAGCCGCCGTTGAGGAGCACGACGCGGGCCTTCTCGGTGTTGTCCCTGGTGCCGGTGGCGTTCTGGACCGAGACGCTCACGGCCGCGTCCTTGTCGGGGCTCTTCGCCTTGCCGCCGAGGACGTCCTTGACCACGCTCGCACTGGCCGCCGCGCTGAGGGTGCCGTCCTGCTGGACGGGCAGCAGCGCGGTCTTGTAGTCGCCGCTCTTGGCGAGGTCCGCGAGCTTGGCGAGGAAGGTGCCGAGGTCCTTGTCCGTCAGCGACGGGTCGAGGATCTGGGCCAGCGTCTGCACGGTGGTGGTCGCGGCCGTCGGGTCGGAGGACAGCTTGCGCAGGACGCCCTGAAGGACCTGGCCGAACCGCTCGAGCTGGGCGTTCTGGGCCTCGCCCGCGCCGCGGTAGGTGGCGTAGGCGACGGCCATCTTGCCGCTGAGGGTCTGGTCCTTCCCCTTGCCCACCAGCGGCGCCTGGCCCTTCTTCTTCGCGTCCGGGTCGGGCACCGCGGCGTTGGTGTCGACGTCGATGTTGCCGACGAGATCGACGAGGTTCTGCAGGTAGGGGGTGTCGAGGCGCCAGGTGCCCTCGATGTCGGTGCCGAGCACGGTGTCGAGGGAGTCGACGGTCCCGGAGGAGCCGTCGTCGTCGACGGACTTGGCGAGGGTCGTCGTGGAGCCGTCGTCGGCCGTCAGGTTGAGGGAGTTGGGGATGAGGACGGTGGTGCCCTGCTTGGTGGTGGTGTTGTCGACGAGCAGCGCCGTGGAGGTGCCGCCCTCGGTGGTGTTGTGCAGATGGACGACGATCACGTCGCGTTTCTGGGCGCTCGCCGCGATCGTGGTGTCCTTCTTGCTCTCCTGGTCCGACAGGCCGGGCAGCTTCCCGGCGTACCAGAGGTAGCCGACCCCGCCCACCGCGACCAGGGCGAGGACGACGACCAGGGCGACGAGCCGGCTGCGGGCGCGGCGCTTGGCCTCCTCGCGGCGCTCCGTGCGGTTCTCGGTGAAGTTGAGCCAGTCGATGACGTCCTCGGAGTCGCCGTCGGGCTCCTCGACGAACGCGAACTGCGCGGTGTGGTACTGCCGTTCGTCCCCGTCACCGGCCTCCGCACCGGCCTCGGAACCGGCGGCGTACCCCTGGCCGGCCTCCGAGCCGGCGGCGTACCCCTGGCCGGCCTGAGGACCCGCCGCGTATCCCTGCCCCGCCTCCGGCCCCGTGGCCGGTCCGCCCTGCTGCGGGATGTACGCGGTCTGCTCGGCGACCCGGGGCTGCCGGCCGCTCGCGGCG
The DNA here is from genome assembly GCF_044756385.1 of Streptomyces sp. NPDC091972. NCBI lineage: Bacteria > Bacillati > Actinomycetota > Actinomycetes > Kitasatosporales > Streptomycetaceae > Streptomyces > Streptomyces sp. NPDC091972. The sequence goes on from NZ_JBIVSV010000002.1 coordinate 299,081, forward strand.
GCCCGGCCGTAGGGGTCGTACGCCGTCGCCGGGCCGCCGTCCTGCCGGCCGCCGTCGGCATAGGGGTCGTAGGGCGGTACGGGCGCCTGCTGACCGGTGTCACCGGCTCCGTAGGGGTCGTAGGGCGGGTGCTGGGCGCCCGTGTCGTAGGGCGCGGCCTGCCGGCTGTCCGTGGCGTACGGGTCGTAGCCGTAGCCCTGCTGGGCGTAGGGGTCGTACTGCTGCTGCGGGGGCTGTTGCGGCGGGACCTGCCGGTACACCGGCCGGCCGTATTCGTCGTAGCCGACCAGTGCGTACTGGTTGTCCTGGTCGTCGCCGTAGCCCGCGTCGTATCGGTCGTTCACCGGTGCCCCTCTCGGCTCACTCGCCGCGGTACAGCTCGCGCTTGTCGATATAACGCACGACGCCGTCCGGCACCAGGTACCAGACGGGGTCGCCCTTGGCGACTCTCGCCCGGCAGTCGGTGGAGGAGATGGCGAGGGCGGGGACCTCGACGAGCGAGACGCCGCCCTCGGGGAGTCCGGGGTCGGCCAGGGTGTGGCCGGGCCGGGTCACTCCGATGAAGTGCGCGAGGGCGAACAGCTCTTCCGTGTCCCGCCAGGTGAGGATCTGGCCGAGGGCGTCGGCGCCCGTGATGAAGAAGAGGTCGGTGTCGGGGTTGAGGGCCTTGAGGTCGCGCAGGGTGTCCGTGGTGTAGGTCGCGCCACCGCGGTCGATGTCGATGCGGCTGACGGAGAACTGCGGGTTCTCGGCGGTCGCGATGACCGTCATCAGATAGCGGTCCTCGGCCGGCGAGACGCTGCGGTGGGTCTTCTGCCACGGCTGGCCCGTGGGTACGAACACCACCTCGTCCAGGTGGAACTGCGCTGCGACCTCGCTGGCCGCCACGAGGTGCCCGTGGTGGATCGGGTCGAACGTTCCGCCCATGACGCCCAGTCGGCGCTTGCCGGGGCTCGAAGGGGCGTTGCCCGGGCCGGTAGGCATGTCCTGCTCTCCCATGCGTGCAGACCCTACCGGCCCGTCCTGAGGACCCCGGCCGGCGCAGGCCCGGAGTGCCCCGCTTTGGGCACTCGGTGCCTCAGCGGTCGCGGTTGAAACGAGTGGTGATCCACAGCAGGAGCAGCAGGATGATGAAGGCGGCGCCGCCGGTCACCAGGGGGTCGAGGCTCTCGTGGTTGCCGCCGTGCTCCTCGCCCTCGGCGGCGAGGGTGACCAACTGGGCAGCGGTGCTGTGGAAGCTCATCTTCGTCAGGACCTATCCGGTGGGCGGGACAGAGTGTCGGCCCATCGTAAGCGGGCGCGGTGAGGGCCATCACGCCGACTCCACCGTTGGGGGACGGCGGGGAACCTTCGCCCTCGCTCACTCGTCCTTCCGCTTGTACCCCCGCAGCAGGAACCACGCGGTGAACGCACAGCCCACGAACATCACGACCAGTACCACCCGGAGCAGATTTCCGGCCCCCTGCTGCTCGGCGGCGCTCGCGGCCTCGGTGAGCCAGGCGGCCCGGGTGTGCTCCATGACGGACTCCTTCGCTGTACTGCCCGTCCACGCTATCTCCGCCTAGGCTGGGCTCTGCTTCGGGGGCGCAAAGGGCCGCACAAGGGTCCGCAAAGGATCACAGCGGTCGAAGAGGCACAGCCACAGACGGCACAGCCAAAGACGCACATGGGGGAAGACATGTCCGACGACGGCCACCACAACAACGGACACGAGCACGTGCCGAGCAGGCAGCGCAGGCGTTTCCCGGGTATCTCCTCGCGTGCGTACGAGCACCCCGCCGACCGCTCCGCCCTGGTGGCGCTGCGCAAGCTGAGCGGTTTCGACACGGTGTTCAAGGCGCTCAGCGGTCTGCTCCCCGAGCGGAGTCTGCGGCTGCTGTTCCTGTCCGACTCGGTGCGCGTCTCCGACCAGCAGTTCGCGTACCTCAACGACATGCTGCGGGACGCGTGTTACATCCTGGACCTGGAGAAGGTCCCGCCGATGTACGTCACCCAGGACCCGCAGCCGAACGCGATGTGCATCGGCCTGGACGAGCCGATCATCGTCGTCACCACGGGTCTGGTCGACCTGCTCGACGAGGAGGAGATGCGGGCGGTCGTCGGCCACGAGGTGGGCCACGCCCTGTCCGGCCACTCGGTCTACCGGACCATCCTGCTGTTCCTGACCAGCCTCGCCCTCAGGGTGGCGTGGATCCCGCTGGGCAACATCGCGATCATGGCGATCGTCACCGCGCTGCGCGAGTGGTTCCGCAAGTCGGAGCTGTCGGCGGACCGGGCGGGTCTGCTGGTCGGCCAGGACCTGCGGGCCTCGATGCGCGGCCTGATGAAGCTGGCCGGCGGTCACCACCTGCACGAGATGAACGTGGACGCGTTCCTGAAGCAGGCCGAGGAGTACGAGGCCGGTGGCGACCTGCGCGACTCCGTGCTGAAGATCCTGAACGTCCTGCCGCGTTCCCACCCGTTCACCACCGTGCGGGCGGCTGAGCTGAAGAAGTGGGCCGAGTCCCGCGACCACCAGCGGATCATGGACGGCCACTACCCGCGCCGCAGCGAGGACAAGGACACCTCGGTCACGGACTCCTTCCGTGAGTCGGCGTCGAGCTACGCGACCAACGTCAAGAGCTCCAAGGACCCCCTGATGAAGCTGGTCAGCGACATCGCGGGCGGTGCGGGCGACCTGGGCGGCAGGGTGCGCAGGGGCTTCGGCGGCTTCTCGGGCTCCGCCCCGCGGCAGGATGAGCCGCCGACGGACACCCCGCGGGACAACGCGGGCGGCTGACCCCCCGCGGGACCACGCGGGGGCTGACCCTCTCCGGGCACGGGACGGGCGGCCGGTCAGGGGTCCTGGCCGCCGTCACACCCGCGGCTGCGCGCTGGTGGCCAGCGACCCGCACAGCGCCGGGGCGCTGCCGGTGGCATAGGGGTCCGTCCCCGCCGGCCCGCCGGCCCTCGCGGTCTGCCCGGCCAGCAGGGGGTGCAGCCGGTTCGTGGAGTCCTCCGCGCAGGACAGCGGCCCGGCCTGGACGTACGAGACGACGAGCTGGGCCGTGTGCATCCGCAGATCGTCGCGGTCGAAGCGGAAGTGCAGCTCGCGCCGGACGGTGAACAGCGACGCCTCCTTCGGGGCACCGGCGCGCACGGCCCGCAGGGCGTACACGAACGTGTGGTCCGCCGTGACCTCCAGCGTCGACGCGTCGGTCTCGGCGGCCTGGAGACTGCCCTGCACCCGGATCCTGCCGTCGGCCAGCTTCGCCTGGGCGGGGTCGAAGCGGACCAGCCATCCGGTCGGGGCGTGCCGGCCGTCGGCGGCGGGGTGGGCGAAGCTCTGGTCGAACTGGTCGAGCTGGTCCGTGTCGAGGAGGACCCGCACGCTACGGACCTGGTCGCCGGCGAGGACGTCCGGGTCGAGCGAGGAGCGCACGATGTAGTCCTTGGCGGTGGTCAGCGCGGACACCACTTGGCTGTCGGAGAAGTGCGCCGTGCGGCGGGAGGCCGGCAGCGGGATGCCCTCGGCGCCGACGCGGTACTGGGCGGCGGGGCTGTGCGCGTACAGGTACTCGGCGTCGGCGTGCCCCGGGACCTCGCCCGCGGGGGCCAGCGGGATGACGGTCATCCGCAGCGGTTCGGCGGGCTGCCGGATCGCGGAGGGCTGGTAGGGGTGTCGTACACCCATGTAGATCGCGGTGCCGAAGGCGACGGCGATCAGCAGGACCAGGACCAGCACCTGCCGGGACAGCCCCCGGCGCAGCGGCGGCCGGCGGCGGACGGCGGGCGCGTGGTCGGACATGCGCTCGCGCGCGGAGTACTCCTGGAGGCGGGCAGCGCGGACGAACGACTCGTCGAAGACGACGGATCGGTACTCGTCCTCACCACCCACGGGGCCGCCCTCGGGTGTCCCCTCGGGTGGGTCTCCTGGCCCTCCCATATCTTCAGGGTAGGTCTCAGGAAGCTCAGGTAAACGCCCGGCCGTACGACAAGTTCTGACAGGTTCTCACCAGGATTGTCAGGGCGTGCGCGGGACCGCGGAGACGGCTGGCTGGGAGTAGTCGGCGGACGCGCTGGGCGTCACCGTGCTCCCCTGTTCCAGGCCGGTCGAGGCGGGCGGCGGCACCCGGTCGCGGCTGCCGGAGGAGGCGCCCCGGTAGACCGCGGTGAAGGCCAGCGCGACCATGCCGACGCCCATGACGAGGGCGAGCATCCAGGCGACGGGACGGTGCCAGCGGACCTGTTTGCCGTACGTCCCGGGGGCGCCGTAGCGGCCCTGGAGGACCTCGGTGTCGTCCAGGTCGTCGAGGTCGGGATCATGGCCGAAACCACCGGGTCCCCAGCCGTCGTCGTACCGCTCGGTTCTGGGGCCGGCGCGGCGGGCCTCGGCCTCGGAGGCCTCCGCTCTCGCCTGGGCAGCGGCCAGGAGGCGCTCGACGGCGGTCGGCTCGTGCACCACGGCCGCCCGCACGAAGGCCTCGTCGAAGACCACGGAGGCGAACTCTTCGTCCGACACCCCGCGGTCGTGGTCGTCGTCGGGCTCCCAGCCGTCAGGGAACGGCGTGCCCCCCACGTCCTCCGGCACGAATCCAGAGTAGACCTGGGGGGTCAATTTGGGCAGACGGTATGGAAATTCATCCGCCCTGTGAGACGCCTGCCGCGCGCCCCCCGGCGCCCGGCTCAGCGGCGGACGTGGCCGTCGCCGGTGACGATGTACTTCGTGCTGGTGAGCTCCGGAAGGCCCATGGGACCGCGGGCGTGCAGCTTCTGGGTGGAGATGCCGATCTCCGCGCCGAAGCCGAACTGGCCGCCGTCGGTGAAGCGGGTGGAGGCGTTGACCGCGACGGTCGTGGAGTCGACCAGTTGGGTGAAGCGGCGGGCGGCCTGCTGGGAGGTGGTGACGATGGCCTCGGTGTGGCCGGAGGTCCACAGCCGGATGTGCTCGACGGCCTTGTCGAGCGAGTCGACCACGGCGGCGGCGATGTCGTAGGAGAGGTACTCGGTGTCCCAGTCCTCCAGGGTGGCCTCGACGACGGTCGCCTTGGTGTCCTTCGCGTACGCCAGCACCCGCTGGTCGGCGTGGACGGTCACGCCGGCCTCGGCCAGGGCGTCCAGGGCGCGCGGCAGGAACTCGGGGGCGATGTCCTGGTGGACGAGGAGGGTCTCGGCGGCGTTGCAGACGCTGGGCCGCTGGGCCTTGGAGTTGATCAGGATGTCGATCGCCATGTCGAGGTCGGCCTGGGCGTCGACGTAGACGTGGCAGTTGCCGGTGCCGGTCTCGATGACGGGGACGATCGACTCCGTGACGACGGTCTGGATCAGGGAGGCGCCGCCGCGCGGGATGAGCACGTCGACCAGGCCGCGGGCGCGCATCAGCTCGCGCACGCTCTCGCGGGACTCGCCGGGCACGAGCTGGACCGCGTCGGCGGGCAGTCCGGCGCCGCCCACGGCGTCGCGCAGGACCCGGACGAGGGCGGTGTTCGACTCGTAGGCGGAGGCCGAACCGCGCAGCAGGACGGCGTTGCCGGACTTCAGGCACAGGGCGGCGGCGTCGACCGTGACGTTCGGGCGGGCCTCGTAGATGATGCCGACCACGCCGAGCGGGACGCGCACCTGGCGCAGGTCGATGCCGTTCGGCAGGGTCGAGCCGCGCACGACCTCGCCGACCGGGTCGGGCAGCGCCACCACGTCCCGGACGTCGGAGGCGATGGCCCGCACCCGCTCCGGGGTGAGGGTGAGCCGGTCGATGACCGTCTCGCTGGTGCCGGCCTCGCGGGCCTTGGCGATGTCCTTGGCGTTGGCCTCGACGATCTCGCTCGTGCGGACCTCCAGGGCGTCCGCGATGGCGAGCAGCGCGTCGTCCTTCTCGGCCCTGGGCAGCGGGGCGAGGTCGGCGGCGGCGGCCTTGGCCCGGTAGGCGGCCTGGATGACCGGGGTCATGGAGTCGTACGGCGAGAGCGAGGTCATACGGGAAGGGTAGTGCGCCGCGCCGGACCGTTCACGGCGTGTTCCACACCCCGAGACAAGCCCCGCAGAACCCCCAGACCGCGCAAAGCCGACGGTGACGTCTCAGAAGGGGTGCGCGCCGACCGGTGAGGCGGGCGGCGGCCCGTATCCCTCGGCGATGCGCTGGTGGTAGGTCTGGCGGTCGATGACCTCCAGGCCGACGATCTCCCAGGGCGGCAGGCCCGCGGTCTGCCGGTGCTCGCCCCACAGGCGCAGGGCGACGGCGGCCGCGTCGTGCAGGTCGCGGGCCTCCTCCCAGTACCGGATCTCCGCGTGGTCGTTTGCGTAGCGGCTGGTCAGCAGGAAGGGGTGGTCGTGGGCGAGCTGTTCCAGGGCGCGCCGGACCTCCTTCAGCGGGGCCTCCTCGCCGGAGACGCTGAGGGTGACATGCCACAGGCGCGGCAGGTCCCGGGGCTCCTCGCCCTGGTAGCGGTCACCGGCCGCGACGCTCGTCAGGGTCCGTTCCTCGCCGGCCGGGACGCTCGTCAGGGTCCGCTCCTCACCGGCCGCCCGCGCGGCCGGCCCACCCGCCTCGCCCGCGGCCCGTGCCACGGTCCCCGCGGAGGGATCGGAGCCGCCGCGGGAAGCCGCCGTACCAGCGCGGGACGCCGCCGCCCCAGGGCGCACTCGTCTCACGACGGCCTCCTTCATGCACAGGTCGACCCCGGGGGTCGGCGGAATGTGTCCCTGGGACAAAGTTGAGCAGGCCGCAAGGGCTCGTGGGGCGGTTTTGCGGAACGTCCACCTGAGGGCGACGGTCTTGGCAGGGCGTTCACCCCGTTTTCGGGCGGCCCGGTCCCCGCAGGACGCCGGTTGGGCCCGCAAAGGTGCCTTCAAGGGGGCCCGAGGGTGCCTCAGGGGTGCAGGATCGCCAGATCGTCCCGGTGGACGACCTCGCGCTCGTAGCCCGGTCCCAGCTCGCGGGCGAGTTCCCGGGTGGAGCGGCCGATCAGCCGCGGGATCTCCTTCGCGTCGAAGTTGACGAGCCCGCGGGCCACGGCCCGGCCGGCGCCGTCCCGCAGTTCGACGGGGTCGCCCGCCACGAACTCCCCCTCGACGGAGGCGATCCCGGCGGGCAGCAGCGACTTGCGGCGGTCCACGACCGCCTTCACCGCGCCGTCGTCCAGGGTCAGCGAGCCCTGCGGCGTGGACGCGTGCTGGAGCCACAGCAGCCGGTCCGCGGAGCGCTTGCCCGCGGGGTGGAAGTAGGTGCCGGTGTCACCGCCGGACAGCGCCTCGCCCGCGTGGACCGCGCTGGTCAGCACCACGGGGATGCCGGCGGCGGCCGCGATCCGGGCGGCCTCGACCTTGGTGACCATGCCGCCGGTGCCGACGCCCGCCTTGCCGGCGCTGCCGATCTCGACGTGCGCCAGGTCCTCGGGCCCCCGTACCTCCGCTATCCGCGAGGTGCCCGGCCTGCTCGGGTCGCCGTCGTAGACGCCGTCGACGTCGGAGAGGAGGACCAGCAGGTCGGCGTGGACCAGGTGGGCCACCAGGGCGGCGAGCCGGTCGTTGTCGCCGAAGCGGATCTCGTCGGTGGCGACGGTGTCGTTCTCGTTGACGACCGGGAGGGCGCCCATCGCGAGGAGCTTGTCGAGGGTGCGGGAGGCGTTGCGGTGGTGGGCGCGGCGGCTCATGTCGTCGCTGGTCAGCAGCACCTGGCCGACGCGGACGCCGTAGCGGGCGAAGGAGGCGGTGTAGCGGGCGACGAGCAGGCCCTGGCCGACGCTGGCGGCGGCCTGCTGGCGGGCGAGGTCCCGGGGGCGGCGGCGCAGGCCCAGCGGGGCGAGTCCGGCGGCGATGGCTCCGGAGGAGACGAGGACGATCTCGCGCTCGCCCCCGCTGCGGCCCTTGGCGAGGACGTCGACGAGCGCGTCGACCCGATCGGCGTCGAGGCCGCCGGCGGCGGTGGTCAGCGACGAGGAACCGACCTTGACGACGATCCTGCGGGCCTCGCCCACGGCCTGCCTTGCCCCTGCCACCTTGTGTCCTGTCCCCTCGCGCCATGTGTGGGTACCTCGTCCGCAATGTACGCGAAGGGGACGCGGCGCCGCGCATCCGTCCAGTGGCCGGACCCGGTACCGGACGCCTCCGGGGGCCGTGCCGGTTCCCGTTCCCGAGAAAACGGAATTACACCCTCCCGTTAATCGGAAGTGAATTCTTTCCGGACTCCGGATGTACAACCTTTCGCCTCCTCCTCGTGTCGAACTGGCCGACATCAAGGTCATCGCCGTAGCTCGAGAAAGCCCTGCCCATGACGATCCGTCGGTTGTGCGCCGTCCTGCGCGTCAGCGGGAAAACCGAACTTCTCCTGGTATTCCTCTTCGCCGCCGGTTTCGCGGCGCTCCCCGTCCTGGCGCTGCTGCCGTCCCTGTGGGGGTTCACAGCGGCGTGGGCCGTGACGTACCTGGCCGACGAGGCCCTGCACAGCAGGGCCCCGGGATTCGTCCGCCGCCTGGCGACACTGCAGCTCAGCCGCACGATGCGGTTCGCCGTGCGCACGGTGATGCTGCTCGCGCTGGCGGACCGGATGGACGCCCCGGACGCGGTGCTGATCATCGGGCTGGCCGTCCTGAGCGCCCATTTCCTGCTGGTGATGATGTATTCGGCGCTGCACCACGCGATCCGCAGGCGCCGCGTACTGCCGGTGATCGTGCGCAATCTCGACATGAGCGGGATCGAGATACCCGAACGCCCGCCCGCCTATCTGTACCGGCGTTTCCTGCGCAAGCTGCTCCACCTCGACCTGCCGGCCCACGCCGGCCTGATCGTCGCGCTGGCGACCGGCACCTGGTACGCGGCCTACGCCGGTTACGCGCTGACGATCGGCACCGCCGTGGCCGCCCTGGCAGCCCTGCTGGGCCGGTTCCGCGCGGTCCGCCGGATGCCCGGCCGGGACGCCGTGATCGGCGAGGTCAACCGCCAACTGGCCGGGTACCGGCCCGAGGTGGCCCTGTACTTCAGCTTCGCCGCGGTGTCCCGGGACTTCATGTACCAGGTCAACATGTGGATCGAGACGCTGGAGCAGCTCGACCGGCGCCCGGTGATCGTGCTGCGCGAGCGGGCCTCGTTCCGCTTCCTGGCCCGCACCCGCATCCCCGTGGTCTGCGTGCCCAAGGCGGACGACCTGGCCGAGCTGGAGCTGTCCGGCGTCCGGGTCGTGCTCTACCCCGGCAACGCCGGCAAGAACGTCCACATGCTGCGGATCGCCGAGGCCAAGCACGTCTTCATCGGCCACGGCGACAGCGACAAGCTCGCCAGCAGCAACCGCGTCAGCAAGGTGTACGACGAGATCTGGGTGGCCGGACGGGCCGGCCGGGACCGCTACCGGCGGGTGCGGCACGCCATCAGCGACGGGGCCATCGTCGAGGTGGGCCGCCCGCAGCTCGCCCCGGTCCGCTCGCACGCCGAGCACGTCCCCGGGCCGGTGCCCGTCGTCCTCTACGCGCCCACCTGGGAGGGCTGGAGCGACGACGACTGCCACACCTCGCTGATCCCCATGGGCGTACCGCTGATCGAGAGGCTCCTGGCGGAGAACGTGCGGATCATCTACAAGCCGCACCCGCTCACCGGCAAGCGCTCGGCCGAGGCGGCCGCCGCGGACCGGGCCATCAGGGAGCTGCTGCGGGAGGACGAGGAGAGGAGCGGGAAGGACGCGGAGGCGGCGAGAGCCCGGCTGGGGGAGATCCGGGCCCGTCTGGACGAGCTGTCCGGACGCCACGAGGGCGACGACGCCCAGCAGTTGAGGGACGCCCGGATCCCGGACGCGGACGGCGCGAGCGAGTGGCAGGAGCTGCGGGACGAGTGGCACCGGATCTTCTGGGCGAGCCGCAGCGGTGCCCGCCACCACGTGATCCTGGAACAGCTCCCCACCCTGTACGAGTGCTTCAACCAGGCGGACCTCCTCATCAGTGACGTCTCCTCGGTGGTCGCCGACTTCGTGGCCAGCCTCAAGCCGTACGTCCTGACCAACGCCCGGGACCTGCCCGACGAGGAGTTCCGGGCCGCCTACACCACCGCGGGCGGCGCCTACCTGCTCGACCGGGCCTGCACCCGGCTGCCGGAGATCCTGCGCGCGGTCCGCGAACCCCGCCACGACCCGATGGCCGCGCAGCGCCGCACCCTCAAGGAGTACGTGCTCGGCCCGGACCGCCCGACCTCGATGGAGCGCTTCAACGCGGCCGTCAACGACCTGGCCGACCGGGCGGCGGCGGAACAGGCGGAGGACCTGCTGGCCGAGGTCGTCGCCTAGGGCGTCCGGACCGGACGGGCGCATAGCACCTGTCCGGTCCGCAGCACAGCGGACACGCGCGTGTCGTCCGGAGGTCACCACGCGTTAACCAGGGCGTCCGTCTCGCGACGACCTTGGAGTGTCCCCGTGCGAAAACGCCTCCCCCGCCTCCGGTCCGCGCTGCGGCTGCCGGGCCGGCAGACCGCGACGAGAGCGCTCGTCGCAGCCGTCCTGGCGGCCGCCGTCGTCGCCCAGGCCACCGCCGCGCTGCGTCCGCACGTCCCGCTGCTGCTCGCCGCGACGGCCGCCTCCCTGGCCGTCGAGGGCGTCCTGCACCGCTGGCAGCGCGGCATGGTGTCCCTGTTCGCCAAGTCCCAGGCGGACATCACCGTGCGGCACGTCCTGCGCGACCTGCTGCTGGTCCTCGGCCTGCTGCGGCTGACCCCGGAGGACGAGGAGACGGCGTACACCGTGCTGGTGGCCGGCCTCCTCGCCTTCTACGCGCTGCACTGCGCGATCCAGGCGGCCTCCGTCCTGGTCCGGCGCACCCGCACCCTCCCGGTGGTCACCCGCAACATCGACGCCTCCGCGCTCCGCCTGACCCCGGCCCCGCCCGCCCTGCTGCGCCGCCCGGGTCCCCGGCTGCTGGTGTACGGCCTGCCCGCCACGGCCGGCCTGCTGGTCACGGCGGCCACCGGCGAACCCCGCTGGGCGGCCCTGGGCATCGCCATGTCCCTCGGGCTCGCGCTCATGGGCCTGGCGGACCTTGCCGTACGACTGCTGCCGAGCCGGCGTCCGGCGGGCGAGCAGGAGGTGCTGGACTGGTTCGACGCGTGGCTCGCCGCGTACCGGCCGACCGTCGGCCTGTACTTCTCCGGCGGGGTCTCCTCCGCCTACCAGGCCAACATGTGGCTGGAGCCGCTCGCCAAGCTCGACGGGAAGCCGGTCATCATCCTGCGCGAGCGGTTCATGATGCAGAGGATCGCCGCGACCGACGTGCCGATCGTCTGCCTGCCGAAGGTGTCCACGCTGCTGCGCCTGGAGCAGTCCACGCTCCAGGTCCTCATCCACCCGTCGAACTCCGGCAAGACCTCCCAGGTCCTGCGCATCCCGACGATCAAGCACACCTTCGTCAACCACGGCGAGAGCGACAAGCTGTCCTCCTGCAACCCGTACGCGAAGGCCTACGACGAGGTGTGGGTGGCCGGTCCCGCGGCCCGCGAGCGGTACGCGGCGGCCCGGGTCGGTGTCGAGGACAAGGACGTGGTGGAGATCGGCCGCCCGCAGCTGGACGCCGTACGGCCGTACGAGGGGCCGCCGACCGGGCCGTACACGACGGTGCTCTATGCCCCGACCTGGGAGGGCTGGGACGGCAACCCCGGCAACACCTCGGTGATCGAGGCCGGCGAGAACATCGTGCGGGCGCTGCTGGCTGATCCCGGCGTGCGGCTGCTGTACAAACCGCACCCGCTGACCGGTTCGGTGGACCCGAGGGCCGGCGAGGCGGACCTGAGGATCCGTGAGCTGGTCCGGGCGGCGAACCGGGAGCGGACCGGGGAACGGCCCGCCGACGACGGTGAACTGTCCCGCAGGACACGGGAGTTGGACCGGCTCACCACCGCGTCCTTCCGGGCCGCCGCGGACTCGGCGGAGCGGATGCTGCTCCAGTCCACACCGGAACCGGGCCGGGCCGAGGCGGTGGCGCGGGCGACGGCCGCCTGGGAACGGGCGTACTGGGCCTCGCTGCCGGAGTGGGAGCACCAGGTCGTCACCGACGCCCGGCCCGCGCTGTACGCCTGCTTCAACCGGGCCGACCTGCTGATCAGCGATGTGTCCAGCGTGGTCAGCGACTTCCTGGCCAGCGGGAAGCCCTACGCGGTGGCGAACACCAGCGGGTTGGACGAGGCCGCGTTCCGCGCGGCCTTCCCCACGGCCGGGGCGGCGACCGTGCTGACGCCGGACGCGGCGGGCACGGCCGCGCTGCTGGACGCGGTACGGCACCCGGAGCGGGACGAACTCGCGGGCGCGCGGGCCGAGTTGAAGCGGCGGCTGCTGGGGCCGGACGAACCGACGTCGCAGGAACGGTTCGACATGGCCGTTCAGGCGTTGTGCGCGGCGGCCCGGGAGCGCAGGCTGCCGGGGCAGCGGCGGGACGAGGGGACCGTGTGCGCCTCCGGGACACTGACGCTGCCGGGGTGAGCACCCTGCGCGCCGTGTGGACCGCCCGGCGCGGCAACCGGTCCACAAGAAACGGCCCGGTTCTCGGGGATCACCGCCGAGAACCGGGCCGTTTCCTCACCGACCCGAGGTCAGACCACGGTCTCCGCCGCGGAGGCCGCCGCCCGTGACTCCTGGCCGACGTTGCGCGCCTCGGCCTTGATCGCGAGGTTCGCCACCGCGGTGTTGAACTGCTCGATGGAGGTGGGCTCGTCCGGCCCGAGCAGGTACTGCTTGAGCTCCGTGCGGTCCTCGGCCAGCGGGTCGGCCGCCGGGTCGCGGACCGCGTCCAGCAGCTCGCCCAGCTCGCCGGCCCCGTTGGACAGGATCGTGGCGGCCCGCACCGCGGTGTTCTGCCGCTTGAACTCCTCCACACCCAGCTCGGCGGAGTCGGTGACGGCGTACGGCTTGCCGCTCGCGATGAAGTCGGACACCACGCTGGAGATGTCGGAGACCATCGCGTCGGAGACGTTGAAGCAGTCGTACAGCCGCGGTTCGGCGCCCGTGATGACCCGGTGCTCCCACGTCGGGAAGGCGCGCCAGTACGCGTCGTTCCACTCGCCGCGCAGCCGGGCGATCTCCTCGTACCTGGCCACGTCGACCACGCCGTCACGGGTGGCCTCGGCTTCGTCGCCCTTCTCGCCGCCGCTGCCGGCGAGGACCGCGAGCCGCGCCTCGATCCGGGCGAGCTCGGCCTTGGCCGCGGCCAGCGCGGTCGCGTCGGCCTGGAAGCGGGGGTCCGCGGCGCGCTCGGCGGCGGCCTTCTCGATCAGCGCGCTGACCCTCAGGTGCGCGGCGCCCGCCTTGGGCAGGACCGTGCCGGTGAAGGGGTGCGGCTTGTAGAGGACGCGGACCGGCGGGTCGGCCGCCAGCAGGTGCCTCACGATGTTCTCGCCGGCCAGCATCAGCGAGGTGTTGCCCGGGTTGCCGTCCCAGCCCTCCCAGGTGGGCGCGTAGAGCACGGTCGGCATCCGGCCCTCGGGTACGCCCTGCCAGTTCTGGATCGGCGCGAGCTGCGGACGGCCCACCTCGACGATGTCCTCGTCGCGGACACCGACGTCGGCGATGGCGTACCGGTCGCGGCCCGCCCGGCCCGCGGTCCACACCTCGTCGTACGCCTTGCTGAACGGGTTGACGCTCGCCAGCTTGTCGCTGTCGCCGTGACCGATGAAGACGTGCTTCATGGTGGGCACGCGCAGCAGGTGGATGTTCTTGCCGACGTTCGCCGCGTACAGCGCGACCCGCACCGTGGACAGGTCCATGTTCATCAGGTGCACCCCTCCGGGCACGCAGATGACGGGGACCGTGGTGGGCGCGAGGTTCTGGAGGATGACGCGCTCACGCAGGATGATCAGCGGCCGGGAGTCCAGCTGCTCCATGGTCTCCAGCCACATGTTGACCTGGTAGGCGGAGTCCTTGGAGCCGGAGAAGTACAGCACCGTCTCCGGCTTGTACTCGCGCAGCCATTCGTCGACCGCGGCGAGGACCTTGTCGGCGTTCGGCGGGATCTTCCTGCCGCGCACGTACGGCGTCAGCGCCAGGACGTACAGGGTGCCGAGCACTATCGTCACGCCGATGCCGATGAAGCCCGGCAGTGCCGTGTCGGTCGCGGCGGCCACGAGTATGCCGACCACGGCCGCGAGGTCGAGGTGCAGCATCTTCTCGGCCGACCGGTTCAGCAGTCCCATCGGCGGGGCGTCCGGGATGCGGATGCGGGAGGCCAGGTCGACGTTGCGGGTGGCGACCGGGAGCCGGCGGCGGTTGCGGATCAGGGTGACCAGCGCGCCGTGCGGAGCCTGGAGGCCGTAGAAGGCGATGAAGCAGGCGGTGGCCCCGTAGAAGATCAGGTTCTCGGAGAGGTCCAGCCGGGCCAGCAGCAGGATCAGCAGGAGCTGTCTGATCAGGAAGCGGATCGACAGACCGGCGCGGACCTTGCTGAGGCGGTTGATCAGATAGCTGCCCTGGCGGTGCAGATAGTGGTCCGCAAGGTACGTGACGGCGGTCGCGGCCGCGAAGGCGGGGACGCTCGGGATGAGCGCGGCCACCATTATGGCGGGGAAGCCCGCCAGCATGAGGACCGCCGCGGCCAGCTCGGCCGCGCTGCCCACCCGGGCGACGCGAATAGCGGTGCTTATCACTGAAAACCTGCTCTGGGAGGGATGCCGGTTGTTTACGGATTCAGGCCCCTGCGAATGCACCATGAACGGGCAGCCACAGAGGCCTGAATTACGAGAGGCTATTTGCCTTGATTATGCCACGCCGTCCTGACGGTCGAGGACACTGGCGAGCGCGGCCTCGAAACCGGACGCCTGGCCCGCGGAGGCCGTCGGGTCCTGCTGGCGGACGTCGATGACATGGCCGGTCAGCTCGGAGAGCAGCACGTCGAGCGAGGTGCGGGCCACCGCCTCGGAGGACAGCAGGGTGCCCGCGGGCTCCTGGCCGAAGGCCTTGGTGCGCATGGGCGTGGCGGTGCGCTCCGGGTTGATGCAGTTCACCCGGACGCCGTCACCCGCCCATTCGTCGGACAGGGCCTGCGTCAGGTTGACCATCGCGGCCTTGGTCGAGGAGTACAGGCTGTACTCGGCGCGGCCGCGGGTGTAGCTGCTGGAGGTGTACAGCAGCAGCTGTCCCTTGGTCTCCGCCAGGTACTTGTAGCTCGACCGCGCGATCTGCACCGGGGCCAGGTAGTTGACCTTCAGCGCCTCCTCGATGGTGGCGTTGTCGGTCTCCGCGAGCTTGCCGATGCGCAGCACGCCCGCGGTGTTGACGACGTAGTCGATGCGCCCGGTCTCGGCGTACGCCTTGGACAGCGCGTCGTCGACCTCCTCCGGGTTCTCGACGTGGGTGCCGGTGGTGGAGCGGCCGAGCGCGTACACCTTGGCGCCGTAGGACTCGGCGAGTTCGCCGATGTCCTTGCCGATGCCGTAGGAGCCGCCGAAGACGACGACGGTCTTGCCGGTGAGCAGCTCGCGGTAGGCCTCGTCGCCGACCTGCTCGGGCGCGGCCGTCGAGGCGAGCTGGAAGAGCTTGTCGGCGATGAAGACGTCGACGGGCTGGGTGACCTTCATGTTGTACTCGTCACCCGCGACGACGTGGATCGGCACGTCCGGCAGGTACTTGAGCACGACCGAACAGTCGTCCGTGGCCTGGAAGTTGGGGTCACCGGCGGCGACCTCGTAGGCGCGCTTGATGGTGGACAGCTTGAAGGCCTGCGGGGTCTGGCCGCGGCGCAGCCGGGAGCGGTCCGGGATCTCGGTGATGAACTCGCCGTCCTGGCCGTGCGTGCGCGTGACGATGATGGTGTCCGCGGACGGGATCGCCACGTCGACGGCCTGGTAGCGCTCCAGGGCCACCACGCAGTCGTCGATGACGCGCCGGGACAGCAGCGGGCGGACGGCGTCGTGGAACAGGACGTTGAGGTCCTCGCCCTCGGCCAGGCCCTCGCCTAGGGCCGCGATGGCGCGCTCGGTGGTCTCGTTCCGGGTGGAGCCACCCTCGATGATCTTCTTGACCTTCGTGAACCCGGCCTTGGCGACGATCTTCTCTATGTCGGGTACGTAGCCCGGCGCCATCAGGACGATGATGTCGTCGATGGAGTCGGCCTTCTCAAAGGTGGTCAGGGTGTGCTCGATGACTGCCTTGCCGGCGATCTTCAGCAGCTGCTTGGGGATCGAGAGACCCACGCGCTGACCGGTGCCACCGGCCAGGATCACTGCGGTGGTACGGGGCTTGGCGATGTGCTGGGACACAGAAGACCTACCTCGGGGCGACAGGGAACGGGGAAATGGTCCCACTTGCGGTTACCGCTGTGCAAGGTGACCGCCGTTCGCCGCATATGTACGCGCTACCTGTCATTCATCTTGCACTGCCGGTAACGGCGGGGGTCCGGGAGTTCAGCGTCGGCGCAGCTTCTTCAGACACCGGTGACCGAGCACCCGCATCAGTTC
The DNA here is from genome assembly GCF_044756385.1 of Streptomyces sp. NPDC091972. Taxonomy (NCBI): domain Bacteria; kingdom Bacillati; phylum Actinomycetota; class Actinomycetes; order Kitasatosporales; family Streptomycetaceae; genus Streptomyces; species Streptomyces sp. NPDC091972. The sequence goes on from NZ_JBIVSV010000002.1 coordinate 315,467, forward strand.
CCTCGACGACGTCTGGTGCACCGTGCGCGCCTTGGCCGGCGAGGTGTGCCGCACCGGCGCCTCGGCCGCCGCGGCCAGCGCCCCGTACAGCGCCCGCGCCGCCACCTCGGGAGAGATCCGCGGGGCGGGCACGCCGTCCGGGACGGGCGCCTTCGGTACGGCGGACAGGAGACGCAGGTCACCGATGATCCGCACACCCGCGGCGCCGATGTTCCGGGTCATCTCGGCGGTGATCCCGGCCGCGGCTTCGAGGGCCCACTCCGGGGTGAGGATCTTCACGTCGTCGGGTGACGGGCTGCACGCGTTCTTCATATGCATGACGGCGCCGTTGCGGACGAGCCTGGAATACAACTCGTCCGGCAGTCCATTGCCGCGGAATTCCTTGTTAAGGTTTCGCAGCATTTCGGTCTCGGCGAGAGTAAGAGAACGATTCGCGGTGTCGGGAACGGGCTGGAGGAGATTCCCGGGCAGTCCGAGGAGCTGTTCGAAAGTGCGCAGCAGACCGCCGCGGTCGCGGTCGTCGACCACGACGACGGTGATCCGCTCCGGACCGACCGCCCGTGCCCAGCGCTCGACGAGCCGGTCGTGCCGGTGGCGGCGCCAGAAGCTGGGGTTGGGCTGCTCGTACGGCGCCTTCCGCAGCATGTGGGTGAGCCAGTCCTCGTAGCCCATGCGCAGGCCGTTCTGCACGTACTGCTGCCACTGCGAGGGCATGATCCTCGACAGCGGCCGCAGGGTGACCACGACGTGCACGAGCTCCCCGCCGAGCTGCTCGACGATCCGTGCGACCGTCTCGTCGTCCTCGGCGTCGGCGAAGAACTCGCTGCTGACCACCGCGGTCCTGGCGCCGGCGGCCCGGACCTGTTCCAGCAGGCGTGTCCAGTGCTTCCCGGTGGGCGCGGTGTCCCCCATCATCGCGGGCCTCGCGCACGCGGCCAGGACGGCTTCCATCGGGTGTCTGGTGTGCGCCGGGAAGACGACGCCGTGCTCGGGCAGCAGGTCCTTCGCCGCGAACAGAGCGCCCTGGACGGCGGTCGTGCCGGTCTTGTGGGGGCCGATGTGCAGCAGGCGCGTGCCGGCGGGCAGCGGTGCGGTCACGCCGTTCACCGGAAGGTCGTCTCTCGTACAGTCCGTCTCCATGGTCAGAGGACGGTAAGAGAGGTGCCTGAGTGTGGCCTGAGAGGAGCGTGGGACTGCGATGAGGACCGTGCCCCTCTCAGCCACCCGCCCCTCTCAGGCCGCCCGTCTCACGCGGGCCGGACCCCCGGCTTGCCCGCGTCCACCCGCAACTGCGCCAGCGTGGTGGTCGTCGCCTGCGGCCTGACCACCGTGTCGACGGCCCTGACCTGCGCGTCGATGCCGTGCCGGTCGATGTCGAAGAGGTGGTAGCCGCGGTGGGCGTCGATGTACTTCCAGTGCGGGTTGTCGGCCCTCAGCGGGTCCCACTGGGCGTGGAAGGCGGCCTGGTCCTGGTCGCCGTTGCTGGAGATGGAGGTGCCGACGAACTCGGCGCCGACGACCCGGGAGGACGGGTCGGCGTAGTCCTCCTTGAGGTCGCTGATCATCGTGAGGTGGCGGTCGCCGGAGAGCACGACGGGGTTGCGCACCCGCTTGAACTCCTCCAGCAGGGCGTTGCGTTCGACCTGGTAGCCGTCCCAGGCGTCGTAGTACCAGAGCTTGCCCTCGCCGGGCAGGATGTCGGTCTCGGCCATCATGATCTGCGAGGCGATGAGGTTCCAGCGGGCCGGTGAGCCGTGCAGCCCGTCGAGCAGCCACTGCTTCTGCTCGGCGCCGAGCATGGTGAGCGAGGGGTCCTGGGCGGCGGCCTGGCTGGTGACCTGGTCGCTGCGGAACTGCCGGGTGTCGAGCACGTTCAGCCGGACCAGCCGGCCGAAGTCCAGCCGCCGGTGCATCCGGATGTGCGGGCCGTTCGGGACCGCGGTGGCGCGCACCGGCATGTGCTCGTAGTACGCCTGGAAGGCCGCCGTGATCCGGGCCACGAACGCGTCGTGCGGCTGCTTGTCGGGGTCCTGCGGGATCTCGCCGGCCCAGTCGTTGTCGACCTCGTGGTCGTCGAAGGTGACCACCCAGGGCGCGCTGGCGTGGATCTCGGCGAGGTCCGGGTCGGTGCGGTACTGGGCGTACCGGTTGCGGTACTGGGTGAGGGTGTACGGCTCCCCCGTGCCCTCGTGCCGGCGCGGACCGGCCGACGACGGCGCCGACTCGTAGATGTAGTCGCCGACGAACAGCACGACGTCGGGGTCCTGGTCCAGCATGTCGGCGTACGGCGTGAAGTAGCCGTGCTGCCAGTTCTGGCAGGAGGCGAGCGCGACCCGGAGGCTGCCGCCGGAGCTGTGCCGGGCGGGGGCGGTGCGGGTGCGGCCGGTGCGCGAGAGCTGGCCGTCGGCGCGGAAGCGGTACCAGTACGCACGGCCCGCGCGCAGGCCCCGTACGTCGACGTGGACGCTGTGTCCGTACGCGGGCTGGGCCTGGGCGGTGCCGCGCCGGACCACCTTTCTGAAGCGCTCGTCCTCGGCGAGCTCCCATTCGACCGGCACCACCCTGTCGGGCATGCCTCCGCCGTTCAGCGGATCGGGGGCGAGCCGGGTCCAGAGCACGATGCCGTCCGGCAGCGGGTCGCCGGAGGCCACGCCGAGACCGAACACCCCGTCGGGCAGCGGGGTCTCCGCCGCCCGGGCGGTGCCGGGCAGCCAGAGCTGGGCGGAGGCGGCGGCGCCGAGCACGGCGGCACCGGCGGTCAGAAAGCGGCGTCGGCCGGGTGATGCTGCTCCGTACATGGGCGAACTCCCTTGCGTCGCTGACCTCTTGGGCACCCTGGAAGCTCACGCTTCGGGGTGATCCGTGCGTTGAACCAGAGTGTTCGCGTGCATGACAAATAGGTAGACAACAGAAGAGCCGTTGCGACTCGGGTATCACATGATGAACGTGATCCCGGCGCAACGGCCTTCAGGACACCGCCGACTGACGATCTTTTGGGTTCTAGTTGGCGAAGTACGAGCCCAGACGGGCGTTCGCCGCGGTGGTGCCGAGCAGGGTGTGGCCGAAGGTGAGCGTGCCGTCCGGCCCCAGGACGGTGGCCGGAATCGGCAGGCCACCGGGCGAGACGACGTACTCCCCCCTGGAGCGGAAGGACCACACGGACCCGGCGCCGGAGTTCTCACCGGGCGCGCCGACCGCGACGTCGGCGAGGCCGTCGCCGTTCGCGTCACCCACATGGACGGCCTTGCCGAAGACGTCGCCCTTCTCGGTGGCGCCGGGCACCCCCGGAGTGTCCTGCGTGACCACCTCGTGGGAGCCCACCCCGGTCAGCCCGTCGGCCCGGCCGCTCAGCACCACCACCGCGCCGGCGTCCTTGACGGAGTTCGGTGCGGTCATCGGGCCCAGGTCCTCGCCGGGCACACCGGTGACCACGTCGAGGTAACCGTCCCCGTCGACGTCGGCGAGCTGGACGTCGGTGCCGAAGCCGTCGCCCTTCTCCGCGGTGCCGGGCACGCTGGGGCTGTCCTGGTTGACGAACTGGGCCGACGCTCCGTCAGGAGCGCCCGAAGTGCCGGGTATCCAGGTGACCCGACCGCCCTTGGCGAGGTAGGTGTCCGTGTCGCTGTCGTAGCCCTCGACGGTCCGGCCCACCACGATGTCGGCGTAGCCGTCCCGGTTCACGTCCCCGACCGCGAGGTTCTCGCCGCCCTGGAGTTGGGCGCCGTCGATGTCCCAGACCAGGGTCCAGGGCATGAGGCCGTCCTTGGTGCCCCACCAGTACGCGATGCGCCGGGAGTCGAAGGTGTCGGTGCCGGTCTGGGCGGCCACGACGTCGGTGATCCCGTCGCCGTTGAGGTCGCCCACGTCGAGGTCGAGGACCCGGCTGTCGTACCTGTCCTTCACCACCTGGCGCTCGCCGGTGGCCGAGCCGGAGCGGGTGAAGGGGCCGCCGGTGGCCACCAGGTCGTGCTGGTCCACCACGGTCAGCAGATCGGTCGCGCCGTCCCCGTCGACGTCGCCGACCGCGAGCCGGCCCTGGGCGCCGAGGCCGTCGCGGGCCGCGCCGGAGGCGAGGGAGGCGGCCCCGGACAGGCCGCGGGCGCCGCCCCAGACGACCTGCACCAGACCGGCACCGCCGTTCTCACCGCCCACTCCCACGATCAGGTCGGTGTACCCGTCCCGGTCCAGGTCGGCGGCGGTGAGCGCGCTGCCGAACCGGTCGCCGGCCTCGGAACCGCCCGGGACGCCCGCCGTGTTCTGGCTGAACACGCGTTTGGTGGAAGCCTTCAGGCCGCTCGCCGAGCCGTACAGCACACCGACGAACCCGGCCTTCCCCCGGCCGGCCACGGTCCCGTCGGGCGCCGCCACCGCGAGGTCGGCGTACCCGTCCCCGTTGAAGTCGTCCCGCACCTGGTGCGGCGCCGCCGTCGCGGTGGTGGCGGGAACGGCGACGGCCCCGCCGAGCGCCAGGGTGACCGCGAGCGCCGTGCGCCACCCTCTTCGTTGTACGCGCATGCCGCATCCCTTCCTGTGCCGGTCGTACGGATTGCCCGGTACGACTCACAGGAAGGGCGGTTGGTTGTCTCGCGGCCGGTCCGCGCCTCGGATCAGAACGGCTCGAAGTCGTCGAACTCCTGGGCCGCCTCGTCCCGTTCGGCCTGCTTGTCGCGGCGGCGCTGGGCGGCGGGGCGGGGTGCCTCGAAGCGGTGGTCCTCACCGCGCCGGCCGAGCATCTCGGCGCCGGCCATCACGGTCGGCTCCCAGTCGAAGACGACCGCGTTGTCCTCGGGGCCGATGGCGACGCCGTCGCCCGAACGGGCGCCCGCCTTCATCAACTCCTCTTCCACACCGAGGCGGTTGAGGCGGTCGGCGAGGTAGCCGACGGCCTCGTCGTTGCTGAAGTCGGTCTGCCGCACCCAGCGCTCCGGCTTCTCGCCACGCACCCGGAACAGCCCGTCCTCCTCGCGGACCACGGTGAAGCCGGTGTCGTCCACGGCCTTGGGCCGGATGACGATGCGGGTCGCCTCCTCCTTGGGCCTCGCGGCCCGCGCCCGGCCGACCAGGTCGGCGAGCGCGAAGGACAGCTCCCTCAGCCCCGTGTGGGCGACCGCGGACACCTCGAAGACGCGGTAGCCGCGCGCCTCCAGATCCGGGCGCACCATCTCGGCGAGGTCCTTGCCGTCCGGTACGTCGATCTTGTTCAGGACGACGACGCGGGGACGGTTGTCGAGGCCGCCGTACTCCCTGAGCTCCGCCTCGATGATGTCGAGGTCGGAGACCGGGTCGCGGTCGGACTCCAGCGTGGCGGTGTCCAGGACGTGCACGAGGACACTGCACCGCTCGACGTGCCGCAGGAACTCCAGGCCCAGCCCCTTGCCCTGGCTGGCGCCGGGGATCAGGCCCGGCACGTCGGCGATGGTGTACACGGTGTCGCCGGCGGTGACCACGCCCAGGTTCGGGACCAGGGTGGTGAAGGGGTAGTCGGCGATCTTCGGCTTGGCCGCGCTCAGCACCGAGATCAGCGAGGACTTGCCCGCGCTCGGGTAGCCGACCAGCGCCACGTCGGCCACTGTCTTGAGCTCCAGGACGATGTCCTGGAGGTCTCCGGGCACGCCGAGCAGCGCGAACCCGGGGGCCTTGCGGCGGGCGGAGGCCAGGGCCGCGTTGCCGAGGCCGCCGCGGCCGCCCTGGGCGGCGACGTAGGAGGTGCCGTGGCCGACCAGGTCGGCGAGGACGTTGCCCGCCTTGTCGAGGACGACGGTGCCGTCCGGGACCGGCAGGACCAGGTCCTGGCCGTCCTTGCCGGAGCGGTTGCCGCCCTCGCCGGGCTTGCCGTTGGTGGCCTTGCGGTGCGGGGAGTGGTGGTACTCGAGCAGCGTGGTCACGGACTGGTCGACGGTCAGGATGACGTCGCCGCCCCGCCCGCCGTTTCCGCCGTCGGGACCGCCGAGCGGCTTGAACTTCTCCCGGTGGACGGAGGCACAGCCGTGACCTCCGTTACCCGCGGCGACATGCAGTTCGACGCGGTCCACGAAGGTGGTCATGGTTCGGTGCCTCCAAAAACGTCATGGGTACTACTGGCCTAACACGCGAAAGGCGGACCCGCCTTCCCACCAGGGAAGTGAGGTCCGCCTCGCGAAAAGTTCGGTCGGAGCCTGGGCTCAGGCGACCGGAACGATGTTCACGACCTTGCGGCCACGGTGGGTACCGAACTCCACCGCACCGGCGTTCAGCGCGAACAGCGTGTCGTCGCCGCCACGGCCGACGCCCGAACCCGGGTGGAAGTGGGTGCCGCGCTGGCGGACCAGGATCTCGCCCGCGTTGACGACCTGACCACCGAAGCGCTTCACGCCGAGGCGCTGAGCGTTGGAGTCACGACCGTTACGGGTGGACGATGCGCCCTTCTTGTGTGCCATCTCTCCTCAGTCCCTTACTTCGCAGCCGCGGGGATCTCAGTGACCTTGATCGCCGTGTACTGCTGGCGGTGGCCCTGACGACGGCGGTAGCCGGTCTTGTTCTTGTAGCGAAGGATGTCGATCTTGACGCCCTTGTGGTGGTCCACGACCTCGGCCTGGACCTTGATGCCGGCCAGGACCCACGGGTCGCTGGTCACAGCGTCGCCGTCGACAACGAGCAGGGTCGAGAGCTCGACCGTGTCGCCAACCTTGGCAGTGGAAATCTTGTCAACCTCAACGATGTCGCCGACAGCAACCTTGTGCTGGCGACCACCGCTGCGCACGATGGCGTACACGCGGATCTCACTCTCTCGCTCGGGAACGGCACCCCCGCAGTCCAGCCGCCCGGCAGAGCGAACGGCCTCTCCCGGCCAGAACTGAAGACCCGAGAGGAAGAGGTTTACGGGGATGTGGCGTGTCACCAGTGGACACGCCGACGGTCTAGGTTACGGGGCCACGGCCGAACGGGTCAAACCGGGCCCCGTCGCGTTCAAACCCACGCGTCAGGAGCCGAGGCTCTCCCGGTAGGCCACGCAGGCCTCGTAGGAGGGCAGCAGCCCCTGCTCGCGGGCCTCGGCCAGGGTGGGCGCCTGCTCGTCCTTGGCGGACAGCAGCGGGGCGACCCCCTCGGGCCACTCGATGCCGATCTCCGGGTCGAGCGGGTGGATGCCGTGCTCGCGCTCGGGCGCGTAGCCCTCCGAGCAGAGGTAGACCACGGTGGCGTCGTCGGTGAGCGCCATGAACCCGTGGCCGAGCCCCTCGGAGAGGTACACGGCGTGGTGGTCCTGGTCGTCCAGGCGGACGATCTCCCACTGGCCGAAGGTGGGCGAGCCCACCCGGATGTCCACGATCACGTCGAGGACCGCGCCGCGCACGCACTTGACGTACTTGGCCTGTCCGGGCGGCACGTCGGCGAAGTGGATGCCGCGCAGGGTGCCCCGGCTGGAGACCGACATGTTGGCCTGGGCCAGGCTCAGCGGGTGGCCCGCCGCCTCCGCGAAGACCGGGGCCTTGAACCACTCGTGGAAGCTGCCCCGGCCGTCGGGGAAGACCTTCGGCTCGAACACCCAGGCACCGGAGATGGAAAGGGGTCGCATCGCGGGGTTCTCAGCCCTTCTTCTGGTTGGTCAGGGCGCGCTTGATGCGCCCGGCGGCCCGGCGCCACAGCGGGCGCGGCGCGGCGGCCTTCTTCTTGGGGGCGCTCGGAGCCGCCTTCTTGGTGGCGGACGGCGTGTGCCGGTCGATCACCTTGGCGGCCCCGGAGGCGTCCACCACGACGTCGACGGGCAGCCGCGTCCACTTGCGCTCGCCGCGGGCCGCGGACGGCACGCCCACCCGGACCGCCCAGCGCATCCCGGTGAGCTTCTCCAGCGGCAGCGTGGCGGTGGCGACACGGCCGTCCAGGACGGCGTCGGCCGGGTACTTGCCGACGTTCTTGCGCTCGAAGCGCAGCTGGACGGAGTCCCCGCCGGTCGCGGCGATGTGCAGCGGCAGGGACAGCCGTACGGTGTCGCCCTCGACCGCGGCCTCGGCGGGCGGCATGAACGCGACCGCCTCGCCCTCCAGCTTGTTGGTGTGCTGGTCCACGTCGAGCGAGAGGTTGCCGGGGCCGTCGGTCCAGTACGGCAGGACGAGCCGCTTGGGGTCGCCGGTGAGGGCGGCCAGGCGGCCGGCCTCGACGTCCTCGCCGCGCACCGCGCCGAGCCGGGTCTCCTTGCTCCAGCCGCAGGACTTGATCCTCAGGTGCAGGTCCCAGATGCCCTTGTCGAGCGGGGCGCCGGAGGCCGCGGTCTCGGGGTCGAGCTCGGCGCGGGCGGAGATCCGCTGCCGCAGGACACCGTCGCCGGCCTCGATCTCGTGCGGCTCGCTCTTGACGGGCAGGTAGAACTGCCGGGCGTCCTCGCGGTGCCGGACCACCAGGTCCACGTCGCTCTTGGCGAGCGGGGCGTCCAGCTTGATGCCCTGGTCGTCGAGCGCCCCCAGGGCCTCCTCGGACAGCGGCAGGTCGAGCAGGCGGCGCTCGCCGTCGCGGCGGAAGGTCATCGGCTCGTCGCCGTTGTGCAGTTCGGCGTCGAAGCCGACGTGGAGGGTGCCGTCCTGCCACTCCAGCGAGGTGAGCTCGCCGGTGGGTCTGATCCCGGCCTCCCACTCGGCGAGCGTGCGGATGTCCTGGTACCGGTCGGCGAAGACCAGCCCGGCGACGACCTTCTGGGTGAGACCGAGGCGGGCGACGACACCGGGGCCGAAGCGCTCGGTGACCACCTTGTGGATCTCGGTGTACAGCTCCTCGGCGTAGTCCTCGGGGAGCTTGAGCAGCCGCTTGCCGCGCAGCCGCTCGACCATCTCGTTGCGCAGCCAGCGGCTGAACAGCTTGTCGCGCAGCGCGCCCGGCTCGGTCAGCGACTCGACGACGTCGAGGGCCTCGCGCAGGTTGCCGAAGTAACCGACCGGGTCGAAGCGCTGGAAGCCGGCGTTGGAGCCGTCGTCACGGGTGATGTGGTAGTAGCACAGGTAGTCGCTGAGCACGGCGACGCTCTTGGCGCGCAGGTAGGCCTCGGCGACGAAGACGTGGTCCTCCAGGCGCCGGCGGCCCTCCTTGAAGCGCATGCCGTGCTCGTTGAGGAACTCCCGCCGGAACATCTTGTGCGGGGTGAGGCTGTCGATCAGCGGCGCGTTCTCCACGGTGGCGCGCGGCCGGTTGACCCGGAAGAGCTCCTGCGGCACCGGGCGTCCGATGCCGGCCATCTTGCCCACGACCACGTCGGCGTCGTTGGCCTTGCCGTAGTCGTACATCCGCTCCAGGGCCTCGTCGCCCAGCCAGTCGTCGTGGTCGACGAACATGACGTACTCGCCCCGGGCGGCCTCGATGCCGGTGTTGCGGGGCTTGCCCGACCAGCCGGAGGACTCCTGGTGGATGACGTGGAAGTGCGGGTGCTCGGCGGCGAGCTGGTCCAGGCGGGCCGGGGTCTCGTCGGTGGAGCCGTCGTCGACGAAGAAGACCTCGAACTCGTCCGGGGTCAGGCTCTGCCGGAGCAGGCCCGTGATGCAGTCCTCGACGTACTTGCCGGGGTTGTAGACCGCGATGACGACGCTGACCTTGACCGTCACGCCGTGTTCTCCTTCAGATGGACCCGGTGGATCTCCGGGAAGGCCTCGGTGAGAGCCGTGCGCCAGTCGCGCAGCGGCTCGATGCCGGCCTCGGCGAACCGGCCGTGACCGAGGACGCTGTAGGCGGGACGGGGAGCGGGGCGTACGAACGCGTCGCTGGTGGTGGGGCGGACCCGGTCCGGGTCGGCGCCGAGCAGCCGGAAGATCTCCTGGGTGAAGCCGTGCCAGGTGGTCTCGCCCGAGCTGGTGCCGTGGTAGACGCCGGCCGGGGCGGTGCCGGCCAGGGCGCCGAGGCCCAACTCGACCAGCAGGCCCGCGAGATCGGCGCTCCAGGTGGGCTGGCCGCGCTGGTCGTCGACGACGTCGAGGGTGTCCTTGACGCCCTCCAGCTTGATCATCGTCTTGACGAAGTTGGGGCCGCCGGTGCCGTAGAGCCAGGCGGTGCGCACGACGTACCCGCGCTCCGGGAGCCCCTTCAGCACGGCCTGCTCCCCGGCCAGCTTGGTGCGGCCGTAGGCGCTGCGGGGCGCGGTGGGCGCGTCCTCGGCGTACGGCTCCGCGGCGTCCCCGGCGAAGACGTAGTCGGTGGAGACGTGCAGCAGGACGGCGCCGGTGCGGGCGCAGGCCTCGGCGAGGTGGCGCGGCCCGTCGCCGTTGATGGCGAGCGCCTCGTCCTCACGGGTCTCGGCGTCGTCGACGGCGGTCCAGGCGGCGCAGTTGACGACCACGGCGGGCCGGTGCTCCTCGACAGCCGCGCGCACGGCGTCGGCGTCGGTGAGGTCCAGCGCCTTGCGGTCGAGCGCGACGTACCGCTCACCCGACCGGTCCAGCCGGGCCAGGACGTCCTGGCCCAGCATGCCGCCCGCGCCCGTGACCAGCCAGGTGCGGTTGTCGGTCACAGCGCGGCCCGCTCCTTCAGCGGCTCCCACCAGGCGCGGTTGTCGCGGTACCACTGCACGGTCTCCGCGAGGCCCTGCTCGAAGCTCTTGCGGGGCTCGTAGCCGAGCTCCTCGCGGATCTTGGTGCAGTCGACGGAGTAGCGGCGGTCGTGGCCCTTGCGGTCCTCGACGTACTCGACGCTGGTCTCCCAGTCGGCGCCGCACGCCTTCAGCAGCAGCTCGGTGAGCTCCTTGTTGGAGAGCTCGGTGCCGCCGCCGATGTTGTAGACCTCGCCCGGGCGGCCCTTGGTGCGCACGAGCTCGATGCCCTGGACGTGGTCGTCGATGTGCAGCCAGTCGCGGACGTTGCCGCCGTCGCCGTACAGCGGGACCTTCTTGCCGTCGAGGAGGTTGGTCACGAAGAGCGGGATGACCTTCTCGGGGAAGTGGTGGTGCCCGTAGTTGTTGGAGCAGCGGGTCACGCGCACGTCCAGGCCGTGGGTGCGGTGGTACGACAGCGCGATCAGGTCGCTGGACGCCTTCGCCGAGGAGTACGGCGAGTTGGGCTCCAGCGGGTGCGTCTCGGGCCAGGAGCCCTCGTCGATCGAGCCGTAGACCTCGTCGGTGGAGATGTGCACGAAGGTCTTGATGCCCGCGCGGTGGGCCGCGTCGATGAGGGTGTGGGTGCCGACCACGTTGGTGCGCACGAACTCGGCGCCGCCGTCGATGGAACGGTCGACGTGCGACTCGGCGGCGAAGTGCACCACCTGGTCGTGCTCGGCCATCAGCTTGCCGACCAGCTCGGGGTCGCAGATGTCGCCCTGCACGAAGGCGAAGCCCGGGTGCTCGCGCACCTCGTCGAGGTTGGCCGGGTTGCCCGCGTACGTCAGCTTGTCCAGGACGGTGACCGAGACGTCACCGGGGCCCTGGGGGCCGAGCACGGTACGGACGTAGTGCGAGCCGATGAAGCCGGCACCGCCGGTCACCAGAATCCGAGTGGTCATGAAGAGATCTGCACCTTGCTGTGATCACCGAGCACGAGCCGGTGTGCCTTGGGGTTACGGGGCGCGGGCGTGACCTCCACGTCACGTCCGATGAGCGAGGCCTCCACGCGGCGCACGCCGGTCACGGACGAGCCGCGCAGCACGATGGAGTACTCGATTTCGCTGTCCTCGATCCGGCAGTCCTCGGAGACGGACGTGAACGGACCGATGTAGGCGTCGTTGACCACCGTGCCGGCACCGATGATGGCAGGACCGACGATCCGGCTGCCACTGACGCTGGCACCCGCCTCGATGCGGACCCGGCCGATGATCTCGCTGGACTCGTCGACCGTGCCCTCGTTCACCGGCTCGACGGTCTCCAGGACCGAGCGGTTGACCTCCAGCATGTCGGTGACGTTGCCGGTGTCCTTCCAGTACCCGGAGATGGTCGTGGAGCGGACGTCGCGCTGCTGGTCGATCAGCCACTGGATGGCGTGGGTGATCTCCAGCTCGCCGCGCCAGGACGGCTCGATGGAGCGCACGGCCTCGTGGATGGCCGGGGTGAAGAGATAGACACCGACGAGGGCGAGGTCGCTCTTGGGCTGCTTCGGCTTCTCCTCCAGGCCCACCACGCGGCCGTCGGCGTCGAGTTCGGCGACACCGAAGGAGGTGGGGTTGGGGACGCGGGTCAGCAGGATCTGCGCGTCGGGCCGTTCGGCGCGGAACTCGTCCACCAGACCGGTGATACCGCCGACGATGAAGTTGTCGCCGAGGTACATGACGAAGTCCTCGTCGCCCAGGAACTCCTGCGCGATGAGAACGGCGTGGGCGAGGCCCAGCGGCGCTTCCTGCGGGATGTAGGTGACCTTGATCCCGAACTGGGAACCGTCACCGACCGCCTCCCGGATCTCGTCCGCGGTGTCGCCGACGACGATGCCGACCTCGCTGATCCCGGCCTCGGCGATCGCCTCCAGGCCGTAGAACAGCACCGGCTTGTTGGCGACCGGCACCAACTGCTTGGCGGAGGTGTGGGTGATCGGGCGGAGGCGGGTGCCCGCTCCCCCGGAGAGCACGAGAGCCTTCACGAAAATCCCTATTTGTCTAAATTAAGCGTCAATCTCGGCTCACATCATAACCCTGAGGACAGGCCGGGGATTCACCGGCCATTCACACGATGGATCACCGGTTGACAACTTTCCGTTCGGACGCAATACCCACAGAATCACGAAATCCGCTCCCGGCGAACCAGGAGCGGATTTCGATCTTCGGACGGCCGAATCCATTCGGTGACCGTCCGTCAGGCCGGGTGGACCGTCAGGAGTCCTCCGCCGGGGTGGAGGCGGAACGCGGCGCCTTCTGCTCGGCCGCCACCGTCTTCTTCGACGCCGCCTTCTTCGCGGTCGTCTTCTTGGCGGTGGTCTTCTTCGCGACCGTCTTCTTCGCGGCGGTCTTCTTGGTCGCCGCCTTCTTCGCCGTGGCCTTCTTGGCCGTCTTGCGGGCCGTCTTCTTGGCCGGAACCGCCTCGTCGGCGGGTTCCTCCGCGTCGGCCGGCGCCTCGGCCGAGGGCACGACCACGACGGCCGCCTCCTCGGGCGCGGTGGGCGCGGTGGCCTTGCGGACGGCACGCCGGCGCGGACGGGCCGGGGCGGCGCTCTCGGGGGCCGCCTCGGGCTCGGGCGACACCACGGGTGCCTCCTCCGCCGGCGCCTCGACCACCGGCGCGGCCTCGGCGACCGTCACCACGGCCGCCTCGGCGCCCGCCGGGGAACCGGCCGGAGCCGACGCCCTGCGGGTGGCCCGGCGACGCGTACGGCCCTTGGGGGCGGCCTCGTCGGCAGCGGGCTCGGCGACAGCGGGCTCGGGCGCGGCCGACGCGGCCTCGACCACCGGGTCCTCCGCCGCGACCGGCTCGGCCTGCGCCTCGGCGGCCGACTCCGGCTGCACCGGACGCTCGACCTCCGCCTCGGCCGGCACGGTCTGGGCGGTCGGGACCTCGACGTCCTCGGACACCGGGCTCTCCTGGTCGGCCGGCGCCTCGGCACCACCCGACCTCCGCGACCCGCCGCGCGGGGCACCGGCCGGGGCGGACGCCCGGCGGCTCGTCCTGCGACGGCCACGCCCGCGCGTGGCCGCGGCCTCCGCCTCGGCGACGCTGCTGTACAGCTCCTCGTCCGGCGCGAACTCGGCCGGGGCCAGCGCGATCGGCTCGGCCACCTCCGCGGCGACCTCCGCCTCGGTCTCGACCTCGATCTCCTCCGGCGCCTCCACGGCGGCCACGGCCTCGTGCGTGTGCTCGTGCCCGTCGCCGCCGCGCCCGCGCTTCTTGCGCTTGCCGCCGCCACCGGCGGAGGTCGGCTGCTCCATGTGCACGATGACACCGCGGCCGTTGCAGTGCACGCAGGTCTCCGAGAAGGACTCCAGCAGGCCCTGTCCGACCCGCTTGCGGGTCATCTGGACCAGGCCCAGCGAGGTGACCTCGGCGACCTGGTGCTTGGTCCGGTCCCGGCCCAGGCACTCCAGCAGACGCCGGAGCACCAGGTCCCGGTTGGACTCCAGGACCATGTCGATGAAGTCGATCACGATGATGCCGCCGAGGTCGCGCAGCCGGAGCTGACGCACGATCTCCTCGGCCGCCTCCAGGTTGTTCCTGGTGACCGTCTCCTCCAGGTTGCCGCCCTGGCCGGTGAACTTGCCGGTGTTGACGTCGACGACGACCATCGCCTCGGTCCGGTCGATCACCAGCGAACCGCCGCTGGGCAGCCAGACCTTGCGGTCCAGCGCCTTGGCGAGCTGCTCGTCGATCCGGTACGTGGCGAAGACGTCGACCTCGGAGGTCCACTTCTGGAGCCGCTCGGCGAGGTCGGGCGCGACGTGCGAGACGTATCCGTGGACGGTCTCCCAGGCTTCCTGACCGCTGACGACGACCTTGGAGAAGTCCTCGTTGAAGATGTCGCGGACGACCCGGACGGTCATGTCCGGCTCGCCGTAGAGCAGCGTCGGGGCGTTGCCGCTCTTCGCCTTCTTCTGGATGTCCTCCCACTGCGCCTGGAGCCGCTCGACGTCGCGGCGCAGCTCGTCCTCGCTGGCGCCCTCGGCGGCGGTGCGCACGATGACGCCCGCGTCCTCGGGGACGATCTTCTTGAGGATGGTCTTCAGCCGCGCCCGCTCGGTGTCGGGCAGCTTGCGGCTGATACCGGTCATGGAGCCCTCGGGCACGTACACGAGGTAGCGGCCCGGCAGGGAGACCTGGCTGGTCAGACGCGCGCCCTTGTGCCCGATCGGGTCCTTGGTGACCTGGACGAGCACCGGCTGGCCGGACTTGAGCGCGGACTCGATGCGGCGCGGCCCGTTGGCCATGCCGAGCGCCTCGAAGTTGACCTCACCGGCGTACAGCACGGCGTTGCGGCCCTTGCCGATGTCGATGAAGGCGGCCTCCATCGACGGCAGGACGTTCTGGACCTTGCCCAGGTAGACGTTGCCGACGTACGAGGTGGCCTGCTCCTTGTTGACGTAGTGCTCGACGAGCACACCGTCCTCGAGGACGCCGATCTGGGTGCGCTCACCGCTCTGCCGGACGACCATCACGCGCTCGACGGCCTCGCGGCGGGCCAGGAACTCGGCCTCGGTGATGATCGGGACGCGGCGGCGGCCCTGCTCGCGGCCCTCGCGGCGGCGCTGCTTCTTGGCCTCCAGACGGGTCGAGCCCTTGATGGACTGCACCTCGTCGGACGGCTCCGCCTTCGGGCGCGGCTCGCGCACCTTGACGACGGTCCGCTCGGGGTCGCCGTCACCGGGCTCGGTGTCGGCGGAGGAGTCTCCGGCCCGGCGCCTGCGGCGACGGCGGCGACGGCTGCTGGAGCTGGAGCCGCCGGACTCGTCCGAACGGGCGTCCTCGTCGTCCTCGTCGTCGTGCTCGGCGTCGTCCTCGTCCTGCGCGGAGTGCGCGGACCGCCCGGCCTCTTCGGCGGGCTCGTCGGAGTCGTCCGGCTCCTCGTCACCGGACGCCTCGGCGGACTCGCCCCGGCGACGGCGGCGGCCACCGCGCCGGCGGCGGCGCCGCGACCCGGTCTCCTCGGCGTCGTCGTCGGCGGAGTCCTCGGCGGCCTCGTCCGTCTCGTCCTCATCGACGGCTTCGACGGCGGTCACGGCGGCGGTCTCCTGCGCCTCGGGCTCGTCACCGGCACCCCGGCGCCGGCGGCGGCGGCGCGACCCGGTCTGCTCCTCGACGGCGGTCTCCTCGACCGGCTCGACGGCCTCGGCCGGCTCGCTCTGCCCGGCCTCCGCCTCCGCGGCGGCCTCGGCGGCGGCCCGCTGCGGGGTCTGGAACTGCGGCTCGGTGAAGACGGGGGCCTGGAACACGGCGACCGCGGGTCGCGCGGGCCGACGCGGCGATCCGTCCTCGTCGTCGGCGCCGGCAGCGGCACCGCGCCGCGCGGGCTCGGAGAACCCGGTGGCGGCCTGACGGACGGACCGGCGACGGGCACGGCGCGGGGCGGCCTCCTCGACGGGGGCCTCGGCGGCGGCTTCCTGCACGGCGGGCGCCTCGGCGGCCACCGGCTCCTCGGTCACCGGCTCGGCCACCTCCGTGGCGGGCGCGGCCTCGGCGGTCTCGCTCTCGGGGGCGCCGACGGGCGCGGAGACGCGACGCGTGGCACGGCGACGCGTGCGTCCGACGGGCGCGGCGGTCTCGGCGGGCGCCTCGGCGGCCACCGGCTCCTCGGTCACCGGCTCGGCCACCTCCGTGGCGGGCGCGGCCTCGGCCGTCTCCGCGGCCTCCGGAGCACCGGCGGGCGCGGCGGCCCTGCGGGTGGCACGGCGACGGGTGCGCGGAGCGGGTGCGGCGGCGGTCTCGGCCGCGGGTGCCTCGGTCTCGGCAGGCGTCCCCGTGGTCACCGGCGCCTCGGTCTCGGCCGGCTCCTCGGGCGCGGGGGTCGCGGCGGGCGCGGTCACCCGGCGGGTCGCGCGCCGACGGGTACGCGCGGCGGGCGGAGCCGCGTCCTCGGTCTCGACGGCGGGCGCGCTGTCCTCGGCCGCGATCTGTGCGGGCGTCTCGGCGGCTGCGACCGGCACCACGGTCTCGGCGGCCTCGGCCGCCGCGGGGGCCCCGGCAGGGGCCGACGCCCGGCGGGTCGCACGGCGACGCGGACGCGCGGCGGGCGCGGCGGCCTCGGCCGGCTCCTCCGCCACGGCGGTCTCGACGGTCTCGACGTTCTCGTCGAGCTTCTCCTCCTCGTCCGTGACGAGGTCCTCGGCCTCCGCGGCCGGTATGGCCGGAGCGACGACCTCCTCGCCGCCCGGGGCGGCGGCGACCGGCGGTCCCGCCGGCCTGGACGCGGCACGGCGCCGACGACGCGGCGGCAGGGTGTCGCTGGGGGTGTTCTGTTCGGAACCCTCGATGGGTTCGGTCGGTTCGAGCATGCGGGCTTGTCTCCCGTCAGGCTCCCGGGCGCCGCGCCTGGTCCGGCGAGGATGCCGGTGACGTCCGCGGCTCGCGCGATGCGCGGTGCCGCCGTCCGGGGCGCGGGCGCCGCACGGGAGCTCTCTGTGTCCTGTCTCGCCGGTTCCGTACGCCCTTGCTGGGTACGGCCTGGCGAAAGTCTTGTGGTCGGTGCGCTGCCCGACCCAGGTGGCTCCCGAGTACGAGGGCTGCGCTACGACGCCCGTCCTTCGCGGGACCTTCCTTACGCCGGCGCCTTCGCGGCGGCAGTCGGTTCGGCCGTTGAGTGGGCCTCGGCTGCCTCGCGGTCGGGCGCGAGCGGGTCGGTCACCGTGCCGGTCTCTTCATCGAGCAGCCCCTGCGCCAGCCTGGTCACCGCAGCGGGGACCGGCGGCGCCAGGTCGGCCACGGCGCGGAGACCGGACAGGACGTCGTCGGGTCGTACGGCAGGCGTCACGTGCCGAACAACCAGCCGCAGTATCGCACAGGGCTGGTCGGTCGGCCTATCAGCGGGTTCACTGTGCGTTTCCAGGTGTACGACCGCGGGGCGGGCGTCGAAGGTCCGCAGGCCGTTCTTGGTGGTGCGCTGGACCTCGACCGCCTCGGCGGCGTTGAACGCGGCGACCGCGCGCTCGGCCTCGGCCGTCTCCACGCCGTCCAGCCTGAGCTCCCACACGGAAGCGGTGAGCCGGTCGGCGAGTCCCGAGGTCCGGGCCTCGACCGCGTCGACGACGTCGAGCCCGGCGGGCAGCGACTCGTCGAGGAGGAGCCGGAGCTTCTCCGGGTCGCGCGCCTGCGTGAGCGCGATCTCCAGGTACTCCGCCTCACTGCCCGTGCCGGTGGGTGCGGCATTGGCGTACGACACCTTCGGATGCGGCGTGAACCCCGCCGAGTACGCCATGGGCACCTCGGCGCGGCGCAGCGCCCGCTCGAAGGCGCGCTGGAAGTCACGGTGGCTGGTGAACCGGAGGCGGCCGCGCTTGGTGTAGCGCAGTCGGATGCGCTGCACCGCCGGTGCGGGCGGCGGGCCTTCGGGCTGTCGCTTGCCCAGTGTCGCTCAGTCCTTCGTGAGTGCGGTCGTACTGCTACCAAGAGTACGTGTGTCGGCGCCCTGCGGTTCCCGCCGGGCCACCGCCTCACGCTCACGGGTTCCCCCGGAATCGCCGAAAAGAACCCTGCGGACGTCGGCGCGGGCCTGCCGTACGGACTCCCGGGCGGAGGCGAGCGTGGCCCGGGTGATCCGGCCCACACTGCGGGCGGCCTCGGCGACGGGCCGCAGCACCGCGTCCCGGACCACGTGCCCGACGGGGGTCAGGACCTCGCGGTACACCCAGCGCACCGGCTCGACGAAGACCCACCGGAAGAGGGTCGCGAGGAACCGGCCGACGGCGAGGGAGATGTGCCCGGCGATCCGCCAGGCGTGCCCGAGCGCGTCCCACACCTCCCGGCCGACCACGGCGAGGGCCCGCCCCACGGGCGCGAGGACCCAGCGCCACAGGGCGACGGCGGGCAGGACGAACAGGACGCGGGCGATCCAGTACAGGGCCACACCGATGCCGGTGACGACGGCGCTCACCAGCCAGGCGATCCCCTTGGCGCACCACGCGACCCCCTGGGCGCACCAGAGGAGGGCGCGTCCGACCGGCGTGAGGATCCACAGGAGCACGGCTCCGACGCCCTTGAGGAGCCACACGATCGCGTGCCCGATCGGGGTGCACATGCGCGTGTACACCCACGTCAGTCCCGCCACGATCCCCCGCACGACCCACGCGACGCCGCGCCCGGTCACCGTGCAGATCCAGACGAGCCCCGCGGCCACGCCCTTGAGGAGCCACACGGTCCCGTGCCCTATCGGGGTGAGCACGCGCGCGTACAGCCACACCAGGCCGGCGACGATCCCGTGCCCGATCGGGGTGAGCACGCGCGCGTACACCCACACCAGGCCGGCGACGATCCCCCGCGCGAGCCACGCGACGCCGTGCCCGACCGGCGTCAGCACCGACCGGTACAGCCACACCAGGGGGATGACGAGGAGCACCTTGCCGAGCCAGCCGATCGCTTTGGCGAGCGGCACGACCCCGTAACGCCACAGGGCCGTGCAGGGCCAGACGACGAGCGCCCGCCACAGTGGCCGCAGCACGCTGTCCCGCAGGAAGCGCCCCAGCACGACGAGCGCGTCCCACACGATCCGCACGGGCACGACCAGCACGAGCACGATGATGCGTACAGGGATGCGAATGGCGACGGTGAGACATCCCTCGGGCGGGGGTGCCTGCGGCGCGGGCTGCTTCTCCAGGTCCATAACGACGTAGACGCCCCAGTTCCCCGTCCGGATCCGGCCCGGCGGCTCCGCTCCGCACCGGTCCTCGAATTCTCCGCCCCTGACCGCGCTCACCTTACGAGACGCGGTGCCGGTGGCGGCACGGGTGACGGGGGGCCGGGCGGCGGCGAGTTGACGGCGGACGCGGAGCGGACGCGAGCACGCCGGTCGCGGGTCATCGACAACCCGTCACCGACAACCCGCCACGCCCGCGCGGCCGTTGCGGCTCGGCACGCGCCTCGTCGGCCCCGACCACGGGTCCGCTCTGGGACCTCGGGGAGAGCCCGTGCAGTATGTCCCCATGATTACGCTTACGAAGGAAGACGGCCCCGCCGACCTGGACGGCGTGACCCATCTGTCCATAGGGGTCTCCTGGGACCCCACCGCGGGTGCCAGCGGCGGGGTGATCGGCAAGCTCCGCCGCAAGACCGGCACGGACCTCGACCTGATCGCCATCGCCATGCACGACGGCGACCCGGTGCGCCTGGCGGGCCTGGACTCGCTCGACCCCATCGGCAACGGCTCCCTGCTGCACAGCGGCGACAACCAGACCGGCCACGGGGACGGCGACGACGAGACGGTCACCGTCGAGTTCGCGAAGCTCCCGGCGCACATCACGTCGATCGTCTTCGTCGCCGCCGCCTACAAGAAGGGCAGTTCCTTCCAGAAGGCCCGCAACATCAGCTTCAAGGTCTACGACGCCACCGGCGGCAGCTCCCAGCAGGTCGCCGACATCTGGCCGTCCATGCTCACCACGGACAACGGCTGCGCGGTCGCCAAGGCGGTCCGGGTCGGCACCACCTGGAAGCTCGAGGTCATCAACGTCACGGGCAAGATCAAGCAGGGCGACGAACTGGCCCTGATGCGCTTCGCCGCGAGCAAGTAGCGGGCACCGGGAGCGAGTTGCCGAGGGAAGGGCCATGACCGCGGCGGCCCTTCCTCTCGCGACCGATGAGTTCCGGGGCCCGCCGGGGTCTGCCTCCGAGAGAACCGAACTCTGTGAGGGGACCCATGACCGCACACGCACTGCCTCCCGTCGTCGACGCCGCGACGTGGGAGCGCCGGCTCGGGGAACTGCGAGCCCGGGAGAAGGCCGCGACACGCGAACTCGACGCCATCGCGGCCGAGCGGCGCCGCCTGCCGATGGTCGAGATGCCCGACTACACACTGGAGGGCGCGGACGGCCCCGTACGCCTGGTGGACGTCTTCGAGGGCAAGCGGCAACTGATCGTCTACCACCACATGTGGTCCGCCGGCCAGGAGTGGCAGTGCTCGGGCTGCACCGGCTTCACCGCGCAGTTCACCCGCCTGGAGTTCCTGGACGACTACGACGCCCGGTTCGTCGTCGTCACCCAGGGCCCGATCGAGGAGGCCCTCGCCTACCGGGAGCGGGTGGGCAACCGAATGCCGTGGTACTCCACCGCGAACAGCCCCTTCGGCGGGGACGTCGGCGCCCCGCCCGGCGGAGGCTACGCGGTCAACGTCTTCCTGCGCGACGGCGACACCGTCCACCGCACCTGGCACACCGACGGCCGCGGCACCGAGCAGCTCACCCACACCTTCGCCCTGATCGACCTCCTGCCCTACGGCCGCCAGGAGCAGTGGCAGGACTCCCCCGAGGGCTGGCCCCAGTCCCCCACCTACAGCCGCTGGGCCACCTCCAAGGACATCGCCGCGCGCTACGGCCCCGGCGCCGCCGACGCACGCTGAGCGGGCCCGGGGCGGGGGGCGCCGCGAGCTCCTCGCCCTGCCCCCCGCGCCCCGGCAGTCCATACTGGTCCCAGGAGTGTCGCCGCCCTTGCTCCCGTCCGAGGAAGGTGGGTGCGCGCATGTGCCGTTGGATCGCCTACTCGGGCACGCCCGTCCTGCTGAGCCGCGTCCTGTTCGATCCCCAGCACAATCTGATCGACCAGAGCCTGCACTCCCGCATGGGGGTGGAGACCACCAACGGCGACGGCTTCGGCATCGGGTGGTACGCACAGGACCTCCCCACGCCGGCGGTGCTGCGGGACGTGGGCCCCGCCTGGAACAACCGGAACCTCCAGGAAGTCGCCCACCACGTCCGTTCGGGTCTGTTCTTCGCCCACATCAGGGCGACGACCGGAACCGCCGTCCAGCAGACCAACTGCCACCCCTTCCGCTGGGACCGCTGGCTGTGGATGCACAACGGCATGATCAGCGAGTTCCACCGGCTCCGCCGGGACCTGGCCCTGGCCGTCGACCCCGCCCTCTTCCCCGAGATGGAGGGGTCCACCGACTCCGAGCTGATGTTCTACCTGGCCCTGACCTTCGGCCTCACCGAGGACCCGCCGGGTGCCGTGGCCCGCATGGCCGGCCTGGTCGAGGAGACCGGCCGCCGGCACGGCGTCGAGCATCCCCTCCAGATGACCGTCGCCCTCTCCGACGGCGAGCGTCTGTGGGCCTTCCGCTACTCCAGCGAGGGCGCGTCGCGGTCCCTCTTCTACAGCACCGCGGTGGACTCCCTGCGCGCCCTCCACCCGGACGCCACGTTCCTCCAGGAGATCGGGGACGAGACCCGCCTGGTCGTCTCCGAGCCCCTGGGCGACCTCCCCGGCGCCTGGAACGAAGTCCCCGAAAGCAGCTACGGCGTCATCCAGCCGGGTCCGGACATGCTGTATCCGTTCCGTCCCCGGACGTAGCACGGTCAACGGCTCGCCGAAGAGATCACCGGCGTCATGACCGCGGAGCCGCCCCGCAGGCCGTCACCGATTCAGCCCCTCACACCCCACCAGCGCGTCCCGACTGGATCCGTCAGCCCGTCAACTCGGTCAGCAGCGCGCGGACACGCCGCTCGATCTCGTCGCGGATCGGGCGGACCGCGTCCACGCCTTGGCCGGCCGGATCGTCCAGCTGCCAGTCCAGGTACCGCTTGCCGGGGAAGACAGGGCAGGTGTCGCCGCAGCCCATGGTGATGCACACGTCCGACTCCTTGACCGCCTCCACGGTCAGGATCTTCGGGATCTCGGCGGAGATGTCGATACCCACCTCGGCCATGGCCGCAACGGCGGCGGGGTTCACCTCGTCGCCCGGGTCGGACCCGGCGGAGCGGACCTCCACGCGCCCCTCGGCCAGGTGGCTCAGCCACGCCGCGGCCATCTGCGAGCGGCCGGCGTTGTGGACACAGACGAAGAGCACGGAGGGCTTGTCGGTCATCAGCGATCTCTCTCGATGTCGCGCCGGCACGGCAGCGGAGGACGGTCCGCACACACCAGCGGCCAGTGGCATCAGTCAGCACTGATATGAAAGTATCAGCGCATGCTGACGTCAGTCGACACTGATCTGATCCGGGTCCTGGCCGATCCTCTCAGGCTCCGGATCGTCACGCTGCTCGCCAGAGAGACGCTGTGCACCACTCACCTCGTGGCGGAGACCGGCGCCAGGCAGACCAACCTCTCCAACCATCTGAGAGTGCTCCGCGAGGCAGGGATCGTGGAGACGGAGCCGTGCGGCCGGTTCACCTACTACAAGCTGCGCGCGGACGTCATCGCATCGCTCGCCGGCCGGTTCGCCGACCTGGCCGAGTCCGCTCGTACCGCCGCCGACAACAAGCGGTCCTGTCCCTGATCCCGCCGCCCCGGCGACCGCACGAGGAGTCTTCGTTGACCGCCACGCACGAGGCCGCCGCCGAGTCACCGACACCAGCGGCCGGGCCGCAGCCCGCTCCGGGCGCCAACCCACCCCGCAGGCCGCTGGCCGCGCGCGCCGCCGCTGAACTCATCGGCACCGCCGCCCTCGTGGCGGTCGTCGTCGGCTCCGGCATCCAGGCCACCGAACTGACGGAGGACGCAGGGGTGCAGCTGCTCGCCAACTCCCTGGCCACCGTCTTCGGCCTCGGCGTCCTGATCCTCCTGCTCGGTCCGGTCTCAGGCGCGCACTTCAACCCCGTGGTCACGCTGGCCGAGTGGTGGACGGGCCGACGGGGCGGGGCAGGCGTGACCGTCCGCGAGGCGGCCGTCTACGTCCCCGCGCA
This sequence comes from Streptomyces sp. NPDC091972, assembly GCF_044756385.1. Classification (NCBI taxonomy): domain Bacteria; kingdom Bacillati; phylum Actinomycetota; class Actinomycetes; order Kitasatosporales; family Streptomycetaceae; genus Streptomyces; species Streptomyces sp. NPDC091972. Next base: position 338,639 of record NZ_JBIVSV010000002.1, read on the forward strand.
GATCGCGGGTGCCATCGCGGGCGCCGTCCTGGCGGACGCGATGTTCGGCAAGCCGCTGGTCGAATGGTCCACGCACGACCGGTCCGCAGGACATCTGCTGTTGGGCGAGACCGTCGCCACGGCGGGCCTGATCCTGCTGGTCTTCGGCCTGGCCCGTACCGGTCAACTGCGCTTCGCTCCGGTGGCGGTCGCCTCCTACATCGGTGCCGCCTACTGGTTCACCTCCTCCACGTCCTTCGCCAACCCGGCGGTGACCATCGGCCGCACCTTCAGCGACACCTTCGCGGGCATCGCTCCGGGCTCCCTGACAGGCTTCATCGGCATGCAACTGATCGGCGGAGTGATCGGACTGGCGCTGGTCGCCCTCATCTTCCCGCCGAGGCAGAACGCCGCAGAGTGACGCACACCTCCCAAGGACGGGGATTTCCGGAAAGTCCCGCGGCGGGCCGAGTGACGCCGGGTACGGTCACCGGCAGCCGCGTCAGAGGGGAATCTTCCTGTGCACCTGGGCATCATCGGGCAGGCCGCCGGGCTGTTCGCCGTCACGAACGTCGATGACATCCTGATCCTGTCCCTGTTCTTCGCCCGGGGCGCCGGGCACCGCGGCTCCGCGCGCCGGATCGTCCTCGGCCAGTACCTGGGCTTCGCCGCCATCCTCGCCGTGGCCATCGCCGCCGCCTTCGGCGCCACCTTTCTGCCCGAGTCGGCCATCCCGTACCTCGGCCTGCTGCCTCTCGCCCTGGGGCTCAAGGCGGCCTGGCAGGCATGGAAGCACCGTGACGACGAGGACGACGAGCAGCAGACGGCCGAGGGCGGGGCGAAGGCGCTGGAGGTCGCCGCTGTCACCTTCGCCAACGGCGGCGACAACATCGGCGTCTACGTGCCCGTCTTCGCCACCGCAGGCGTCGGCGGCATGAGCGTGTACACGAGCGTCTTCCTGATCCTGGTGGCCGTCTGGTGCTTCGCGGGCCGCTTCTTCGCCACTCGCCCCGTCATCGCCAAGGCCCTCAGCCGCTGGGGACACATCGTGCTCCCGCTGGTCCTGATCGCCCTCGGCCTGCTCATCCTCGCCGAAGGAGGCGCCTTCGGCCTGTAGCCCCGAGTGGGGAGGTGCCGGTGATCGGCAAGGGCCGGCCGGCCCCGCCGCCTCCGGCGCGCTCACTGTCAGGTTTCCGCGCCACTCGTCAGGCCGCAGCCGGCGCGATCGTCAGCAACCTGCCCATCGCCGCCAGCACCGAGGGCTCGACCCGGTAGTACACCCAGGTGCCGCGCCGCTCGGAAGTCAGCAGTCCGGCCTCCTTGAGCTTCTTCAGATGATGAGAAACGGTCGGCTGCGAGACACCCACGTCGGAGATGTCACACACGCATGCCTCGCCCCCCTCGTGCGAGGCGACCGCGGTGAAGAGCCTCAGCCTCACCGGGTCACCGAGCGCCTTGAACATCCGCGCGGCGGTCTCGGCCTCCTCCGCGCTGAACGGGCGCTCGGTCAGCGGCGGACAGCACGGCGCCACCCCCTCCGGCGCCTCGGACTCAAGCAGCGGCAGGGCCTTCATGTTCGACATGCGTCTATGTTGACACACATCAAATCAGGGCGGCCGATCAGGCACCGAGACCCCGCCACCCCTCTGATTCGACAGATGTCTATGTTGACGCCTGTCGATACAGGTGCGATCCTGGCCGGGCAGGACATCGACAGACGTCGAATCAAAGGGGAACACCGTGAACGCGCCCACCACCGGTCAGCTACCCGTCGTGGTCATCGGAGCCGGCCCCGTCGGTCTGGCAGCAGCCGCTCACCTGGTGGAGCGCGGCCTCGAACCGCTGGTCCTAGAGGCAGGCCCCTCCGCCGGCAGCGCCGTACGCGACTGGGCGCACGTCCGCCTGTTCTCCTCGTGGGCGGAGATCACGGACCCCGCCGCCGAGAAGCTCCTCGCCCCCACCGGCTGGACCCGCCCCGACGGCGCCGCCTACCCCACCGGGGGCGACTGGGCCGAGCACTACCTCCAGCCGCTCGCCGACATCCTCGGCGACAGGGTCCGCTACGGCGCGACGGTGACCGGCGTAGCGCGAGCGGGACGGGACCGTCTGGTCGACGCCGACCGCGACGAGCAGCCGTTCACCGTTCACATCCGGACGGCCGACGGACGCGAGGAGCGCCTCACCGCCCGCGCCGTCATCGACGCCTCCGGCACCTGGGCCGTTCCCGGCCCGATGGGTGCCGACGGCCTTCCCGCCCTCGGTGAGAGGAGCGCAGCCGACCAGACCTCCTACCGCGTCCCCGACCTCAGGGATCCCGCCGTCCGCGCCCGGTACGCGGGCAAGCGCACCGCGGTCATCGGCTCCGGCGCCTCCGCCTTCACCGCACTGGCCCATCTCGCCGACCTGGCCGAGGACGAGCCCGGTACGCACACCGTATGGGTCCTGCGCCGGCGCCGAGGCATCAGTGCAAACACCTACGGCGGTGGCGAAGCCGACCAGCTCCCCGCTCGCGGCGCCCTGGGCCTGCGCGCCAAGGCCGCCGTCGAGGCAGGCCACGCCGGCGCGGTCACGGGCTTCCGTACCCAGGCAGTCGAGCGTGCCGGCGACAAGCTGACCCTCGTCGCCGAGGACGGCCGCCGACTGGACCCGGTCGACGAGATCATCGTGCTCACCGGGTTCCGTCCCGACCTGTCCTTCCTCTCCGAGGTCCGCCTCGGCCTCGACGAACGCCTTCAGGCCCCGACCGCGCTGGCCCCGCTCATCGACCCCAACGTCCACTCCTGCGGCACGGTCTACCCCCACGGCGTCAACGAGCTCTCCCACCCGGAACAGGGCGTCTACCTGGTCGGCATGAAGTCGTACGGGCGCGCCCCGACCTTCCTCGCCATGACCGGGTACGAGCAGGTCCGGTCCATCGCCGCGGCGATCGCAGGGGACCGTGAGGCCGCCGAACGCGTCGAGCTGACCCTGCCCGAGACCGGGGTGTGCGGCGGCGCCGGCCTCTACGACGACCCCGCGGCCGCACAGAGCACCGACAGCGGCGGCTGCTGCGCAGCCCCGGCCACGCTCCAGATCGGTACCGGCGCACCCACCACGTCCGGTGGCTGCTGACCGCAGGTACAGACAGCCAAGGCCGCGACCGGAACGGGGAACCGGTCGCGGCCAACGGCGTTCACAGCGTCTCCCACACGATCCCCCGCCGCCGCCCCAGAGGGCCCGAAGCGCGCCGCGGCGCCTCGCTCACGTCAGTGGGAGTGACCACTCCCGGCGGGCGCCGGCGCCGCGTTCTTGACCGTCAGCGGCAGCAGCTTCTTGCCCGTGGGGCCGATCTGGATGTGGGTGTCCATCTGCGGGCACACCCCGCAGTCGAAGCACGGTGTCCAGCGGCAGTCCTCGACCTCCGTCTCGTCGAGGGCGTCCTGCCAGTCCTCCCAGAGCCAGTCCTTGTCGAGGCCGGAGTCCAGGTGGTCCCAGGGGAGGACCTCCTCGTACGTCTTCTCGCGGGTCGTGTACCAGTGGACGTCGACGCCGAAGGGGGCCAGCGCCTTGTCCGCGCAGGCCATCCAGCGGTCGTAGGAGAAGTGCTCGCGCCAGCCGTCGAAGCGGCCGCCGTCCTCGTAGACGGCCCGGATGACCGCGCCGACGCGGCGGTCGCCGCGGGACAGGAGGCCTTCCACGATGCCCGGCTTGCCGTCGTGGTAGCGGAAGCCGATGGAGCGGCCGTACTTCTTGTCGCCGCGGATCTTGTCGCGGAGCTTCTCCAGGCGGGCGTCCGTCTCCTCCGCGGAGAGCTGCGGGGCCCACTGGAAGGGGGTGTGGGGCTTGGGGACGAAGCCGCCGATCGAGACCGTGCAGCGGATGTCGTTCTGGCCGGAGACCTTGCGGCCCTCGGCGATCACCTTGGTGGCCATGTCGGCGATCTGGAGGACGTCCTCGTCGGTCTCCGTGGGCAGGCCGCACATGAAGTACAGCTTGACCTGGCGCCAGCCGTTGCCGTACGCGGTGGAGACGGTGCGGATCAGGTCCTCTTCCGAGACCATCTTGTTGATGACCTTGCGCATGCGCTCGGAGCCGCCCTCGGGGGCGAAGGTGAGGCCGGAGCGGCGGCCGTTGCGGGTCAGTTCGTTCGCCAGGTCGACGTTGAAGGCGTCCACGCGGGTGGAGGGGAGGGACAGGCCGATCTTGTCCTCCTCGTACCGGTCCGCCAGGCCCTTCGCGATGTCGCCGATCTCCGAGTGGTCCGCCGAGGACAGGGAGAGAAGACCGACCTCCTCGAAGCCCGTCGCCTTCAGGCCCTTCTCCACCATGTCGCCGATGCCCGTGATGGAGCGCTCGCGGACCGGGCGGGTGATCATGCCGGCCTGGCAGAAGCGGCAGCCGCGGGTGCAGCCGCGGAAGATCTCCACGGACATGCGCTCGTGAACCGTCTCGGCCAGCGGGACCAGGGGCTGCTTCGGGTAGGGCCACTCGTCCAGGTCCATGACGGTGTGCTTGGACACACGCCACGGGACGCCCGACTTGTTGGGGACCACGCGGGCGATACGGCCGTCGGGGAGGTACTCGACGTCGTAGAACGCCGGGATGTAGACCGAGCCGGTCTTCGCGAGGCGGAAGAGGACCTCCTCGCGGCCGCCCGGCCGGCCCTCCGCCTTCCAGTCGCGGATGATCTGCGTCATGTCGAGCACGGCCTGCTCGCCGTCGCCGATGATCGCCGCGTCGATGAAGTCCGCGATCGGCTCGGGGTTGAAGGCCGCGTGGCCGCCGGCCAGGACGATCGGGTCGTCGAGGCCGCGGTCCTTGGACTCCAGCGGGATGCCCGCCAGGTCCAGAGCGGTGAGCATGTTGGTGTAGCCGAGCTCCGTGGAGAAGGACAGGCCGAACACGTCGAAGGCGCCCACCGGCCGGTGGCTGTCCACGGTGAACTGCGGGACCTTGTGCTCCCGCATCAGCGCCTCCAGGTCCGGCCACACGCTGTACGTGCGCTCGGCGAGGACGCCCTCCTGCTCGTTCAGGACCTCGTAGAGGATCATGACGCCCTGGTTGGGCAGACCGACCTCGTACGCGTCCGGGTACATCAGTGCCCAGCGGACGTCGCAGGACTCCCACGGCTTGACGGTGGAGTTGAGCTCACCGCCGACGTACTGGATCGGCTTCTGCACATGCGGGAGCAGAGCTTCGAGCTGCGGGAACACCGACGCGGCGGTTTCGGCTGACATCTCGCACTTCCATGGACGGACAGGGGGGACCATCTAGCCTAACGCGGCCACGGCCACCCCCCGTACGCCCGGAAGGTCACAGGGCGTCCGCCGCCCCCCTGATCCCGTCCCAGAAGCCCGGCAGCTCGGCCTCCACCGCCGCCGCCCGCTGCTCCTCGCGCCCGTACAGCAGCCCGTACGTGAAGGCGCTCTCCCCCGCCGCGTGGGCGACCGCGGACAGCTCGCGCAGCGTCCGGCGGGCCATCACGCCGTCCTGGTGCTCCCCCAGCAGGTTCTGGAGCGCCTTCATGGACTTGACCATGGACTTGGCGGGCTTGCCGAGGGCCGGGCGGGCCGCCTCGGCCGCGTAGCGGGTGCGCTTGGTCTTCTTGCGGGCCTCGTGCATCGCCTTGTCCCGGTCGGTGCCGGGTTCCAGCTCCAGGGCCCGGCCGACGAGCCCGGCGACCTTGCGGAAGTCCTTCCGCACGGCCTTGGCGATCACCTTGCGCGGTTTCCTCCCGGCCGCCCCGAGCAGCGGCGGGTCCGCGATCAGCGCGTCCAGGGCGTCGAGCAGGGCGAGGTGGCGCCGGGAGTCCAGGACCCCGACCAGCCGTGCGCTCGCCCCGCCGGGCCGCTCCCCCGCCCAGGCGCTCAGGCGCTCGGCCACGGGCCCCGAGACGAGCGCCCCGGGCACCTCGTCGAGGGCGGCCGAGAGGCGCTCGCTGAGCACCTCGCGGTCCCGGTCCACGCCCAGCTCGCCGGCCAGCCACTTCAGCTCGTCGCCGATCGGGTCGGTGACGGCCCGGTCGAGGACCTTGCCGTACGACTTGAAGGCGCTGCGCAGCCGGCGGGTGGCGACGCGCATGCCGTGCACGGAGTCCTCGACGTCCTGGCGGACGGCGGGGTCGAGCGCGACGATCGCGTCCCGCTGGGCGCGGACGTACGCGAGGACGTGGTCGCCGGCGGTCACCGGGTCCTTGCCGGCCGGGCGGTTCCTCTTCGGCGCGGTCTCGGCGAGGGCGCGGGCCAGCTTCGAGGCCGACCGGGAGGGCCGTACGCCCGCCTTGCGCAGCCGTTTCTCCACCTTGTCGAGGAAGGCCGGGTCGCCGCCGTCGGCGAGTTCCACCTCGATCTCGGTCCACTGGGCGTCGCCGACGCCGCCGCTGAGCCGTTCGGCGTGCACGGCGTCCACGCTGACCTCGGCGAGCAGCTGCCCGTCCGCGTCGAGGAGGTGGCGCACGTCGCGGTCCGAACGCAGCCGGATCACGGGCACCGGTTCGACGTCCCGGACGCGGGAGCGGACCAGGGCGGCGAGTTCGCCGGGGAGGGTGTCGGACAGGGGCGCCCGGATCTCGTCGCGCACGCCCTCGGAGACGGGGAGCTTGAGGTGCCAGCCCGCGTCCGATCCACCGGTACGGCGGCGCAGGGTGACCGAGGACGCGACGAGGCGTTCGTCGGGGGTGTCGTAGTAGGTGGCGTCCAGGTGCACGACACCCTTGTCGACGACGGCCTCGACGCCGGCGACTCCGGTCAGGTCGGGCAGGCCGCTGTCGTCGGACTCGTACTTGCGTTCGATCTCCCGTTTCGTGTCCGCCATGATTCGAATCTAGTGGTCGGACCACGGTTGTGGCAGGGGGCCGCGGCCACCCGGGGCATCCCGCCTACGCCGACATCGGCCGCTGCACCCTGATCGACTGCAACAGCCCTATGGCCACCCACACCGCGAACATCGAGGATCCGCCGTACGACACGAACGGCAGCGGCAGACCGGTGACCGGCATGATCCCGAGGGTCATGCCGATGTTCTCGAAGCACTGGAAGGCGAACCAGGCGACGATCCCGGCGGCCACGACCGTGCCGTACAGCTCGGTCGTCTCGCGGGCGATCCGGCAGGCCCGCCACAGCACGACGCCGAGCAGGACGATGATCAGGCCCGCGCCGACGAAGCCCAGTTCCTCACCGGCGACGGTGAAGACGAAGTCGGTCTGCTGCTCGGGGACGAACTGGCCGGTGGTCTGCGAGCCGTGGAACAGGCCCGCGCCCGTCAGTCCTCCCGAACCGATCGCGATCCGCGCCTGGTTGGTGTTGTAGCCGACGCCCGCCGGATCGAGGCTCGGGTTGGCGAAGGCGGCGAAGCGGGCGATCTGGTACTCGTCCAGCACGCCGAGCTGCCACACCGCGAGCGCGCCGACGGTCCCCGCGCCGAGGAGACCGAAGACCCAGCGGTTGGAGGCGCCGGAGGCGAGCAGCACGCCGAGCACGATGATGACCATGACCATGACCGACCCGAGGTCGGGCATGAGCATCACGATCAGCATCGGTACGGCGGCCAGGCCCAGGGCCTGGAGCACGGTTCGGTGGTCGGGGTAGGGCTTGTCGCCCGCGTCCACCCGGGCCGCGAGCAGCATCGCCATGCCGAGGATGATCGTGATCTTCACGAACTCCGAGGGCTGGAGCGAGAAGCCGCCGCCGAGCACGATCCAGGAGTGGGCGCCGTTGACCGTGGAGCCCAGCGGGGTGAGGACCAGCAGGATCAGGAACACCGAGGCGCCGTACAGCAGGGGCACGGCGGTGCGCAGGGTGCGGTGGCCGACCCACACGGTGCCGATCATCAGGGCGAACCCGATGCCGGTGTTCATGACGTGCCGGATCAGGAAGTAGTACGGGTCGCCCTGGTTGATCTCGGTGCGGTTGCGGGTGGCCGAGAAGACCAGGACCGAGCCGATCATGGACAGGGCCAGGGCCGAGAACAGTATCGGCCAGTCCAGCCGGCGGGCGAGCGAGTCGCGGGCCAGCAGCCGGGTCCAGCCCGCGCGTGCGGGGCCGTACCCGGAGACCTGGAAGCTGTTCGCCCCGGTCATGTGAGCATCCTCCGGCTTCCCCTCCTGCGGCGCCGCCTGCGGGTGTCACGGTTCCCGCCGGTCGACGTGTTCACGGTCGCGCCCTGCTGCGTCTCGTCCGGCTCGGGCGCGCCCTCCTGGCTCGCCCGCTGGTCCTTGGCCGGGTCCTTGGCGATCTTCGGGGACTTGATGGTCCCGTCCGTCCGGACCTTCGGCAGGCTCTTCTGGGGGGTCGGCAGCAGGGCGTTCTTCTTGTCGATGGTGCCGTCGTCGGAGACGCCGTACAGCGCGTCGTAGATGTTGCGGACGGCGGGGCCCGAGGCGCCGGAGCCCGTACCACCCTGGGAGATCGTCATGACGATCGAGTAGTCCTTGGTGTACGTGGCGAACCAGGACGTCGTCTGCTTGCCGTAGACCTCGGCGGTACCGGTCTTGGCGTGCATCGGGATCTTGTCCTGCGGCCAGCCGACCTGGGCGAAGCGCCAGGCGGCGGTACCGCGGGTGGCGACACCCGCGAGGGCCTCGTCCATCTTGCTGAGTGTGGCGCGGCTTATGGGCAGCCTGCCGTGCGAGGTGGGCTTGATCTCCTCGACCTTCTTGCCGTCGGCGCTGACGACGGCCTTGCCGACGGTCGGGTTGTACAGGGTGCCGCCGTTGGAGATGGCCGCGTAGATCGTCGCCATCTGGATCGGGGTGACGAGGGTGTCGCCCTGGCCGATGGAGTAGTTGATCTCGTCACCGGCGCGCATCTTGTTGCCTTCGAGGCAGTTCTCGTACGCGATCTTCTCGACGTAGCTGCCGTCCTTCTTGCCGGTCTTGCACCAGGCGTCCTTGTTGGCGTTCCAGTACGACTGCTTCCACTGGCGGTCGGGGACGCGGCCGGTGACCTCGTTGGGCAGGTCGATGCCGGTCTCCTTGCCGAGGCCGAACTGGTGCGCGGCCTTGAAGAAGTAGTCCTTGGGTTCGCCCTTCTTCGGGTTGATCCCGCCGTCGCGCTGCCACTCCCGGTGGGCGAGGCCGTAGAAGACGGTGTCGCAGGAGACCTCCAGCGCGCGGCCGAGGTTGATGGGGCCGAAGTTCTCCGACTCGAAGTTCTTGAAGACCTGGCCGCCGACGGAGTACGAACTCGTGCACGGGTAGCGGCCGTCGAAGTCGTAGCCGGCCTCGACGGCGGCCGCCGTGGAGATCACCTTGAAGGTGGAGCCGGGCGCGGACTGACCCTGTATGGCCCTGTTCAGCAGCGGGTAATTGGACTTCTTGCCGGTGAGCTTGGCGTAGTCCTTGGCGGAGATCCCGCCCACCCAGGCGTTCGGGTCGTAGGTCGGGTTGGACGCCATCGCGACGATGCGGCCGGTCTTGGCCTCCATGACGATGACCGCGCCCGAGTCGGCCTTGTAGTTCTCGCCGGTGTTGTCGTCGAACTGCTTGCGGGCTTCCTTCATCGCGTCGTTCAGCTCGTACTCCGCGACGCGCTGGACGCGGGCGTCGATGCTGGTGACGAGGTTGGCGCCGGGCTGGGCCTCGTCGGCCTCGGCCTGGCCGATGACCCGGCCGAGGTTGTCGACCTCGTAGCGGGTCACGCCGGCCTTGCCGCGCAGTTCCTTGTCGTACTGGCGCTCCAGGCCCGAGCGGCCCACCTGGTCGGAGCGCAGGTAGGGCGAGTCGGTGTCCTGGGCCTTGGTGATCTCCTCGTCGGTGACCGGGGAGAGGTAGCCGAGGACCTGGGCGGCGTTGGACTTGCCGGGGGCGGCGTAGCGGCGCACGGCCTCCGGCTCGGCGGTGATGCCGGGGAAGTCCTCGGCGCGCTCGCGGATCTGCAGGGCCTGCTTGGGGGTGGCCTCGTCGGTGATCGGGATGGGCTGGTAGGGCGAACCGTTCCAGCAGGGCTGGGGGGTCTTCGCGTCGCAGAGCCGGACCTTGAGCATGACGTCCTTGGCGGACATGCCGAGGACCTTGGCCAGCTTGGTGAGGACGGCCTTGCCGTCGTCCTTCATCTTCAGCAGGTCGGTGCGGGAGGCGGAGACCACCAGGCGGGTCTCGTTGTCCGCGAGGGCCACTCCGCGGGCGTCCAGGATCGAGCCGCGCACGGCGGGCTCGACGACCTGCTGGACGTGGTTCCCGGAGGCTTCCTTGGCGTACGCGTCGCCCTCGCGGATCTGGAGGTACCAGAGGCGGCCGCCGAGGGTGCCGAGGAGGGACAGCACGAGGATCTGGATGACGACGAGCCGGATCTGGACCCGTGGGGTCCGTCCGGTCTCGGGGATGTTGGTCACTGCCGCCCCCTCTCAGTGTGTGTCTGTGTCATATACGGCGAACCTGTGAACGGGGTCCGCCGACTGCCGTGGGGTCACAGCCGCTTGACCCCCTTGATGCGGCCCACCCGCGCGGTACGGGTGCGTGCCTTGGTCTTCAGGCTGCCGAGGCCGCCGCGCTGACCGCCGATCTTCAGGCCGGTGCCCGAGGAGAGCCAGCCCGAGGAGATGTCCGCCGACTTGGCCGCGGAACCGGTCTCGGCCAGCGGGTCGTTCTCGGCGCGGCGGGCGAGCGCCATGATGCCGGGGACGACGAAGGGGGCGAGCAGCATGTCGTACAGGGCGGCGGTGAACAGCAGGCTGGGCAGGCCGACATGGCGGGCGGCGGTGTCGCCGACGAGGGCGCCGACACCGGCGTACAGCAGGGTGGTGCCGATGGCCGCGGCGACCACGACGACCATGGGGCCGGTGGCCGACTTGAGCCTGCCGTTCTCCGGCTTGGCGAGGCCCGCGAGGTAGCCGATGACGCACAGCACCAGGGCGTAGCGGCCGGCCGCGTGGTCGGCGGGCGGGGCCAGGTCGGCGAGGAGGCCGGCGGCGAAGCCGACGAGGGCGCCGCCGACGTGGCCGTAGACGAGTGCGAGGCCGAGGACGGTCAGGAGCAGCAGGTCGGGGACGGCGCCCGGGAGGTGGAGGCGGGCGAGGACGCTCACCTGGATCACCAGGGCGACCACGATCAGGGCGGAGGACAGCAGGATCCGGTTGACGCGCATGACTACAGCTCCTACTGGTCTTGCTGGATCTCGCCGTCGACCGGCGCATTGGCGGACGGGGTGACGGTGACCGTCACGGTCGGCGTGGGCGTCGGCTTCGGTTTGGCGGGCAGCACCGTGTCGCGCGGGTCCTTCTTCGGGGTCTCGACGACGACGCCGACGATGTCGAGCTTGGTGAAGCTGACGTACGGCGTGACGTAGAGGGTGCGGGTGAGGTCGCCGCCGGAGGGGTCGACGCGGGAGACCACGCCGACCGGGACGCCGGGCACGAAGGGCTTGTCGGCCTGCGAGCCGAAGGTCACCAGGCGGTCGCCCTTCTTCACCTCGGCCTTGCCGTTGAGGAGTTCGACGCGCAGCGGGCGGTCGCCCTGCCCGGAGGCGAAGCCGAGTTCGTCGCCGGCCTCCATGCGGGTGCCGACGGTGAAGTCGGGGTCGTTGGCGAGGAGCACGGTGGCGGTGTTCGGGCCGACGGTGGTGACGCGCCCGACCAGTCCGTCGCCGTTGAGGACGGTCATGTCCCGCCGGATGCCGTCGTCGGCGCCGACGTCGATGGTGATGGTCCAGGAGAAGCCCTGGGCCGCTCCTATGGCGATCACCTGGGCGCCCTTGATGCCGTACTGCCCGGCCCCGGCGATCTTCAGCATCTTGTCGAGCTGCTTGAGACGGCTGGTGTTGCGGTCGTCGCTGCCGAGCCGCGCCTTGAGGGCGGCGTTCTCCTTCTCCAGCGCGGCGAGCCGGTCGTGCCGCTCGCCGGAGTCGCGGATGGCGGAGACGGCGTTGCCGACCGGGTCGACCGCGGAGGACACCCCGTCCTCGATGGGGCCGAACACGGCGGCCGCACCTTGGCGGGCACCGTCGACCGGCGAGTCCTCCCCGCCGCGGATGTCCACCGTGATCAGCGCGAACGCTACGGCGATCAGCAGCACCAGGAGCAGCCGGCTCTCTCGTGTGTCCCTCACGTGCGGCGGCCGTGCCCTTCTTGTCGGAGTGGCGTTTCGTGGGAGCTTATGCCTCTATATCAACGATCCGCCGTACGAGAGGAGATCATCTCGTACGGCGGAATCGAGGAGTTGCGTCATCTGCGCGGCTGGGCGTCCAGCACCTGCTGGAGCGCCTCGAATTCCTCGACGCACTTCCCGGAACCGAGCGCCACGCTGTCCAGCGGGTCCTCAGCGATGTGGATCGGCATGCCGGTCTCCCGGCGCAGCCGCTCGTCGAGCCCGCGCAGCAGGGCGCCGCCGCCGGTGAGGACGATGCCGCGGTCCATGATGTCGCCGGAGAGCTCGGGCGGGCACTTGTCGAGGGTCGTCTTGACCGCGTCCACGATGGCGTTGACCGGCTCCTCGATCGCCTTGCGGACCTCGGCGGCCGAGATGACGACGGTCTTGGGCAGTCCGGAGACGAGGTCCCGGCCCCGGATCTCCGTGTGTTCGTCAGCGTCCAGGTCGTACGCCGAACCGATCGTGATCTTGATCTGTTCGGCGGTCCGCTCACCCAGAAGGAGGGAGTACTCCTTCTTGATGTGCTGGATGATCGCGTTGTCCAGCTCGTCGCCCGCCACGCGGATGGACTGGGCGGTGACGATGCCGCCGAGCGAGATGACCGCGACCTCCGTGGTGCCGCCGCCGATGTCCACCACCATGTTGCCCGTGGCCTCGTGGACCGGCAGGCCGGAGCCGATGGCGGCCGCCATGGGCTCCTCGATGATGTGCACCTGGCGGGCGCCGGCCTGGGACGACGCCTCGATGACGGCGCGGCGCTCGACGCCGGTGATGCCGGAGGGCACACACACGACGACGCGCGGCCTCGCGAGATACCGCCGCTTGTGGATCTTCAGGATGAAGTAGCGCAGCATCCGCTCGGTGATCTCGAAGTCGGCGATCACGCCGTCCTTCAGCGGCCGCACGGCAACGATGTTGCCGGGGGTCCGCCCGATCATCTTCTTCGCTTCGGCGCCGACAGCCAGGATTCCACCGGTGTTCGTGTTGATCGCGACGACGGACGGCTCGTTGAGTACGATCCCGCGACCCCTGACGTACACCAGCGTGTTGGCGGTCCCGAGGTCGACAGCCATGTCACGGCCGATGAACGACATTGAGTTCCCCATCAGGATTCGTCTGGCCTTCCTGGGAGCTTTTGAGGGCTTTTCAGGTCGGCGAAGTGGGTGCTGTGACGTGAAGGCTTCCATCGTAGACGCGCCTGCACGAACACTGCGCGAGGGTCTTCGCCATTGTCAGCAGATCAAACACCGCCTCGCTTGTGGAGACGGTCCATAAGGGCCACTCGTTCCCCCGATCGGCACGCATATGCCGAAGGACGGCCGAAAAAGTACGGCCGCCCCAGGTCAGGCGGGAGTGCGAGCTGACACGCCCTCAGAAACTGCCACGAAACCTACGCACGCGACCTGTGCACGTGACCTATGCGCGGCCAGGGAAGAAGATCTTCACCTCGCGCTCGGCGGACTCCTCCGAGTCGGACGCGTGGATGAGGTTCTCGCGGACGATGACCCCGAAGTCCCCCCGGATGGAGCCCGGCGCGGCGGCGATCGGGTCGGTGGGACCCGCCAGCTGGCGTACCCCCTCGATGACCCGCTCGCCCTCGACGATCAGCGCCACGACCGGACCGGAGGCCATGAACTCCACCAGCGGCTCGTAGAAGGGCTTGCCCTTGTGCTCGCCGTAGTGCTGCTCCAGCGTCTCCTGGTCCAGGGTGCGCAGCTCCAGCGCGGTGATCTGCCAGCCGGCCTTGCGCTCGATACGGCTGATGATCTCGCCGGTCAGGCCACGACGGACGGCGTCGGGCTTGAGGAGGACGAGGGTGCGCTGGCTCACGAGGGGCTCCTAACCTGCTGACATGTGCGGTGGGACGAGATTACAGGGCGTGTCGGTGCGCTCGTCACACAGCGTCAGGTGTAGTGGAGTCCACCTGGGCGGTTCGGGGGTCCTGGGCGGCCTGAGGGGCCTCGGCGGCCTGGGCGGCGAATCTGGCCTTGGCCTCGTCGATCTTGCGGCCGTAGTGCACCGACGCCCACCACAGGGCCGCGAAGACCGCGCCCATGAAGAACATGGTCGGCACCACGAAGCCGGAGGCGATCAGGGCGATCTGCAGCGCCCAGCCGAGGGCGACGCCGCCGGGCCGGGTCACCACCCCGCACAGGGCGAGGCACAGGAACATGGCGATGCCGCTGACCGTCCACACCGTGGCGGTCGCGAGGTCCGGGTCCTTCATCGCGACCAGCGCGGCGAAGCCGATGACGAAGAACTCGCCGATCAGGGTCGATGCACACAGCGTACGCATGGCGCGGTTCAGCCCCTTCCGAGCAGCAGCCGGGCCTCGCCGACCGTGATGACCGACCCGGTGACGAGCACCCCGCCGCCGGTGAACTCGCCGTCCTCCTCGGCCAGCGTGATCGCCTCCTCCAGGGCGTCCGGCAGCCGCGGCTCGACCTGGACACGCTCCTCGCCGAACACCTCGACGGCGATCGCGGCGAGCTCGTCGGCGTCCATCGCGCGGTGGCTGGAGTTCTGGGTGATGACGACCTCGGCGAAGATCGGCTCGAAGGCCTCCAGGAGCCCCCGTACGTTCTTGTCGCCGCTCGCGCCCACCACACCGATCAGCCGGCTGAAGTCGAAGGCCTCACCGACCGCCTCCGCGGTGGCGCGGGCGCCCGCCGGGTTGTGGGCGGCGTCCAGGACGACGGTCGGGGAACGCCGTACGACTTCGAGGCGGCCCGGGGAGGAGACGGAGGCGAAGGCCTTGCGGACGGTGTCGATGTCCAGGGGGTCGGGTCGCTGGGCACCCACGCCGAAGAACGCCTCCACGGCGGCGAGCGCCACGGCCGCGTTGTGCGCCTGGTACGGGCCGTGCAGCGGCAGGTACACCTCGTCGTACTCACCGCCGAGGCCGCGCAGGGTCAGGAGCTGACCGCCGACGGCGACCTGCCGGGAGACGACCCCGAACTCCAGGCCCTCGCGGGCGACGGTCGCGTCGACCTCGACGGCCTTCTTCAGCAGGACCTGCGCCGCGTCGACCGGCTGCTGGGCCAGGACGACCGTCGCGTCCTGCTTGATGATCCCGGCCTTCTCGACGGCGATCTCCCCGGGGGTCCCGCCGAGCCGGTCGGTGTGGTCCAGGTCGATGGGGGTGACCACGGCGACATCGCCGTCGATGACGTTGGTGGCGTCCCAGGAGCCGCCCATGCCGACCTCGACGACGGCCACGTCGACGGGCGCGTCCGCGAAGGCGGCGTACGCCATGCCGGTCAGCACCTCGAAGAAGGACAGCCGGTACTCCTGCTGCCCGTCGACCATCTCGACGTACGGCTTGATGTCCTCGTACGTCTCGATGAACCGCTCGGCCGAGATCGGGGCGCCGTCCAGGCTGATGCGCTCGGTGACCGACTGCACGTGGGGGCTGGTGTAGCGGCCGGTGCGCAGTTCGAAGGCGCCGAGGAGGGCCTCGATCATGCGGGCGGTCGAGGTCTTGCCGTTGGTCCCCGTGATGTGGATCGAGGGGTACGACCGCTGCGGCTCGCCCAGCACGTCCATCAGCGCGGCGATGCGGCTGACGCTCGGCTCCAGCTTGGTCTCGCCCCAGCGGGTGGCGAGCTCCGCCTCGACCTCGCGCAGAGCCTTGTCGACCTCGGGGTCCGCGGGCCGTGCGGGCACGTCGGCCTCCGGCGGGCCGCCCTGGGTGCGCAGGGTGCGGCTGCCGGCCTCGATGACCGCGAGGTCGGGGTCACGGTCGGTCTCGTTGGCGATGATCTCGTCGAAGGGGTCGGTGTCGCTCACAGGGCCAGTTTAGGGCTGCGCCCACCGGGAGGGACGGCTGGTCCCGTTCGGCGGGCGCGGGGAGTCTGTCACTGATCGCGCAGTTCCCCGCGCCCCTTCAGGTGTCCTACTGCTGAGGCAGCCTTTCCAGTTGCTGCTGGATCCTCTCGATGTCCTCTTCCGCCTTGGCCAGGCGGCCGCGGATCTTGTCCACGACGTTGTCCGGGGCCTTCGCGAGGAACGCCTCGTTGCCCAGCTTGGCGTTGGCCTGGGCCTTCTCCTTCTCGGCCGCCGCCAGGTCCTTCGCGAGGCGCTTGCGCTCGGCCGCCACGTCGATCGTGCCGGAGAGGTCGAGCGCGACGGTGGCGCCCGCCACCGGGAGGGTCGCCGTGGCCGCGAAGTCCTCGCCCTCCGGCTGGAGGCGCAGGAGCTGGCGGATGGCGGCCTCGTGGGGGGCGAGGTCGGTGCCGTCCAGGGTCAGCCGGGCCGGAACCCGCTGGCCCGGCTGGAGGCCCTGGTCGGCACGGAAGCGCCGGACCTCCGTGATGACGGACTGGAGAGTCTCGATCTCCCGCTCGGCCGCGCCGTCGCGGAATCCGCTGTCGCCCGGCCACTCGGCGACGACGACCGACTCACCGCCGGTGAGCGTGGTCCACAGGGTGTCCGTGACGAACGGGACGACCGGGTGGAGCAGCTTCAGGGTGACGTCGAGGACCTCGCCGAGGACCCGCTGGGAGACCTTGGCTCCCTCGCCGCCCGCCTGGAAGGTCGTCTTCGACAGCTCGACGTACCAGTCGAAGACCTCGTCCCACGCGAAGTGGAAGAGCGCGTCGGAGAGCTTCGCGAACTGGAAGTCCTCGTAGAACGCGTCCACTTGGGCGACCGTCTTGTTGAGACGGGAGAGAATCCAGCGGTCCGTCGCCGACATCTGCTCGGGGGACGGCAGCGGGCCGTCGACCGTCGCGCCGTTCATCAGGGCGAAGCGGGTCGCGTTCCAGATCTTGTTGGCGAAGTTCCGGGACGCCTGGACCCAGTCCTCGCCGATCGGGACGTCGGTGCCGGGGTTGGCGCCGCGGGCCAGGGTGAAACGGACGGCGTCGGAGCCGTACTTGTCCATCCAGTCCAGCGGATCGACCACGTTGCCGAACGACTTCGACATCTTCTTGCCGCGCTCGTCGCGGACGAGACCGGTCAGCGCGATGGTCTTGAAGGGGACCTCGCCGTCCATGGCGTAGAGGCCGAACATCATCATCCTCGCGACCCAGAAGAAGATGATGTCGTGGCCGGTCAGCAGGACGTCGGTCGGATAGAACTTCCGCAGATCCGCGGTCTGTTCGGGCCAGCCGAGCGTGGAGAAGGGCCACAGGCCGGAGGAGAACCAGGTGTCGAGGACGTCGGTGTCCTGCTTCCAGCCCTCGCCCGTGGGCGGCTGCTCGTCGGGGCCGACGCAGACGACCTCGCCGTCGGGGCCGTACCAGACCGGGATGCGGTGTCCCCACCACAACTGCCGTGAGATGCACCAGTCGTGCATGTTGTCGACCCAGTCGAAGTACCGCTTCGACATGTCCTCGGGGTGGATCCTGACCCGGCCGTCGCGGACCGCGTCACCGGCGGCCTTGGCGAGCGGACCGACCTTGACCCACCACTGCATGGACAGACGGGGCTCGATGGTGGTCGAGCAGCGCGAGCAGTGGCCGACGGAGTGGACGTAGGGCCGCTTCTCGGCGACGATCCGGCCCTGCGAGCGCAGTGCGGCGACGATCGCCGAGCGCGCCTCGAAGCGGTCGAGGCCCTCGAAGGGACCGTGGACCGTGATGACGGCCCGCTCGTCCATGACGGTGATCGACTCCAGGCCGTGGCGCTGGCCGATGGCGAAGTCGTTCGGGTCGTGGGCCGGGGTGACCTTGACGGCACCCGTGCCGAACTCCGGGTCGACGTGGCTGTCCGCGACGACGGGGATGGAGCGGTCGGTCAGCGGCAGCTTGATCCGCTTGCCGACGAGGTGCCGGTAGCGCTCGTCGTCGGGGTGGACGGCGACGGCGGTGTCACCGAGCATCGTCTCCGCGCGGGTGGTGGCGACGACCAGGGTCTCGTCGCCCTCGCCGTACTTGATGGAGACGAGCTCGCCGTCGTCCTCCTGGTACTCGACCTCGATGTCGGAGATCGCCGTCAGGCAGCGCGGACACCAGTTGATGATCCGCTCGGCGCGGTAGATCAGCTCGTCGTCGAAGAGGCGCTTGAAGATGGTCTGGACAGCCTTGGACAGGCCCTCGTCCATGGTGAACCGCTCACGGTCCCAGTCGACGCCGTCACCGAGGCGCCGCATCTGGCCGAGGATCTTGCCGCCGTACTCCTCCTTCCACTGCCAGACCCGCTCGACGAACTCCTCGCGGCCCAGGTCCTGGCGGGACTTGCCCTCCTCGGCGAGCTGCTGCTCGACCTTGTTCTGGGTCGCGATGCCGGCGTGGTCCATGCCGGGCAGCCACAGCGCCTCGTAGCCCTGCATGCGCTTGCGGCGGGTGAGGGCGTCCATGAGCGTGTGCTGGAAGGCGTGGCCCAGGTGGAGCGAGCCGGTGACGTTGGGCGGCGGGATGACGATGGTGTACGGAGGCTTGTCGCTCTTCGCGTCGGCGGCGAAGTAACCGCGCTCCACCCAGCGCTCGTACAGCGCCCCCTCTACCTCGGCCGGCGCGTACTGGGTCGGCAGTTCGGTGCTGGGCGCTGTGGGCTGCTGCTGAGCGTTCTCGGTCACGGGGTCAGTTTAGGGGTGTCCCGGGCGTGTCCCGAAACGCGTTTGTTCTGTAACGGTGGGGGCCCCGATGCGGTGCGCCGCCCGAGCCTGGGCCAGGATGTCGGGAACACATAAGCATCTGGAGGGGAACCCAGAGATGAGTCACAACCAGCCGGGCCCGTACGGGCAGCCCCAGCAGCCCGGGCAGCCGCCGCAGCCCGGGCCGTACGGCCAGCCGGGCCCCTACGGCCAGCCCCCGCAGGCGCCCCAGCCCGGCTACGGCTACCCCCAGCAGCCTCCCCAGCAGCCCGGACAGCAGCCCCCGCAGCCGGGGTACGGCTACCCGCAGGAGGGCGCGCAGCAGCCCCCGCAGCCGGGATACGGCTACCCGCAGCAGGGCGGGGTGCCGCCGCAGGCCCCGCCGCCCTACGGCCAGCCGCAGGCCCCCTACGGCCAGCAGCCGCCGTACGGCCAGGCGCCCTACGGCGTTCCCCAGCCTCCGCCGCCGGGCGGCGGCAACGGCAAGAAGGTCGGCATCGTCATCGGCGCGGTGGCGGTCGTGGCCGCGATCGCGGTCGGCGCGTACCTGGTGATCGCCGGGGACGGATCGGGCGGCGGCGGCTCGGACATCGCGGACGACGGGGCGCACAAGCTGACCGCGCCGGAGACCGTCCTCGACGGGGAGTACAAGAAGGGCTCCGACACCGGGGCCGGGGGGATGACCGACGACGACATCAAGGACGCGGAGTCCTGGGGCGTGGACAACCCCAAGGACGTCAGCGCGAGTTACACCGCGGGCTCGGGCCTGACCTCGAAGAACCTGACGTTCGCCGGTGTGTACGGCAGCATCGACGACCCGGAGAAGGTCATCGACTCGATGTTCGGCCAGATGAAGACGGAGGCGTCCAAGGACTCCAGCGAGGGCGAACTCGTCGGCAGCCCCAAGGCGTTCACGCCCGCCGGTTTCGAGAACGGCGTCCTGAAGTGCCAGGAGGTCAGGACCAGCGAGTCCGGACAGACCGTGACGATGCCGTTCTGTATCTGGGCGGATCACAGCACCGTCACCTATGTGCTGTCGTTCGACATCGCCGGCCTGGCGGAGGGCAAGAGCACGTCCATGGAGGAGGCGGCCGAACTGACCGCGAAGCTCCGCAACGACGTGCGCGTGAAGGCCTGACGGCCTCCGCCGCCCGAGCACGAAGGGGCCCCCGGTCGGTCGACCGGGGGCCCCTTCGATGTGTGCGGTGGGCCTACGCCGTCTTCTGCTCGCCCGAACCCCGGCCGCGGGCGTCCCTCGGGATCAGGGTCGGGTTGACGTTGGAGTGGACGACGTCCGCGGTGATGACGACCCGGGCCACGTCCTTGCGGGACGGGATCTCGTACATGACGCCCTGGAGGACCTCCTCCATGATGGCGCGCAGGCCGCGCGCGCCGGTCTGGCGGAGGATGGCCTGGTCGGCGATGGCCTCCAGCGCCTCGCGCTCGAAGTCCAGCTCCACACCGTCGAGTTCGAACAGGCGCTGGTACTGCTTCACCAGCGCGTTGCGCGGCTCGACCAGGATCTGGAGGAGCGCCTCGCGGTCCAGGTTGTGGACCGAGGTGATGACGGGGAGGCGGCCGATGAACTCGGGGATCATGCCGAACTTGACCAGGTCCTCGGGCATGACGTCCTCGAACTGGTCCTTGGCCTCCAGCTCCCGCTTCGAGCGGATCGTCGCCCCGAAGCCGATGCCCTTGGCGCCCGCCCGGGACTCGATGAGCTTCTCCAGGCCCGCGAAGGCACCGCCCACGATGAACAGGACGTTCGTCGTGTCGATCTGGATGAACTCCTGGTGCGGGTGCTTGCGTCCGCCCTGCGGCGGCACGGAGGCCGTGGTGCCCTCCAGGATCTTCAGCAGGGCCTGCTGCACGCCCTCGCCGCTCACGTCCCGCGTGATCGACGGGTTTTCGCTCTTCCGCGCGACCTTGTCGATCTCGTCGATGTAGATGATCCCGGTCTCGGCCTTCTTGACGTCGTAGTCGGCCGCCTGGATCAGCTTGAGCAGGATGTTCTCGACGTCCTCGCCGACGTAGCCCGCCTCGGTGAGCGCCGTCGCGTCGGCGATGGCGAACGGGACGTTCAGCATGCGGGCGAGGGTCTGGGCGAGGAGCGTCTTGCCGGAGCCCGTGGGGCCCAGCAGGAGGATGTTGGACTTCGCCAACTCGATCGCGTCGTCACGGCCGTTGCCGCCGCCGTTCTCGCCGGCCTGGACGCGCTTGTAGTGGTTGTACACCGCCACGGAGAGGGCCTTCTTGGCCGCCTCCTGGCCCACCACGTAGCCCTCCAGGAACTCGTAGATCTCGCGGGGCTTGGGCAGTTCCTCCCAGCGCACCTCGCTCGTCTCGGCGAGCTCCTCCTCGATGATCTCGTTGCAGAGGTCGATGCACTCGTCGCAGATGTACACACCAGGCCCTGCGATGAGCTTCTTGACCTGCTTCTGGCTCTTGCCGCAGAACGAGCACTTGAGCAGATCGCCGCCGTCACCGATGCGTGCCACGGTGTGCTTCCCCTTCGCCTGGGAGACGCCTAGGTCCAGCGGCTCCTGGTGCTGCCTTATGTCCGACGGTACCTTGCCGGGCCCCCCGTTCGGGCCCCCCTTGGCAGGGTTCACTTTGACGTGCGCTGTACCAAGGGGCGGCATATCCTACGGGTCCGCGTCAGCGGACGGCGGCGTTGTTCATCTTCCGGGTGGAGATGATCTGGTCGATCAGGCCGTACGCCAGGGCGTCGTCGGCCGTGAGGATCTTGTCGCGCTCGATGTCCTCGCGGATCTTCTCGATCGGCGTGGTGGAGTGCTTGGCCAGCAGGTCCTCGAGCTGGGCGCGCATCCGGAGGATCTCGTTGGCGGCGATCTCCAGGTCGGAGACCTGACCGCGACCGGTCTCGCTGTACGGCTGGTGGATCAGCACGCGCGCGTTGGGCAGCGCCATGCGCTTGCCGGGCGTACCGGCGGCCAGCAGGATCGCGGCGGCGGAGGCCGCCTGACCCATGCAGACCGTCTGGATGTCCGGCTTCACGAACTGCATGGTGTCGTAGATCGCGGTGAGCGCCGTGAAGGAGCCGCCGGGGCTGTTGATGTAGACCGAGATGTCCCGGTCGGGGTCCATCGACTCCAGGCACAGCAGCTGCGCCATGACGTCGTTGGCGGAGGCGTCGTCGATCTGCACGCCGAGGAAGATCACGCGCTCCTCGAACAGCTTCGCGTACGGGTCGTACTCGCGGATGCCCTGCGAGGTGCGCTCGACGAAGCGCGGGATCACATAGCGGGACTCGGCGCGCGGGCCGGTGTACTCGGCCTCGGTGCGGGCGTAGAGGCCGCTGCCGGGGAAGTCGTTCACTGTCTGTCTCCTAGGGGCTGTGGCGGTCGGCTGAGGGGCTGTGCGGGGGCGTCGTGGCCCCTGCATGGGGCTCAGGCCCCGGTGCCGCCGCCGCCCGGCATACCGGCGGCCGTGGCGATCACGTCGTCGATGAGGCCGTACTCCTTGGCCTCGAACGCGTCGAACCAGCGGTCGCGGTCCGAGTCGCGGGTGATCTGCTCGATCGTCTGGCCGGTGTGCTGCGAGGTGAGCTCGGCCATGCGCTTCTTGGTGTGCAGCAGCCGCTCGGCGTGGATCTTGATGTCCGAGGCCGAGCCGGCGAGGCCGGCGGAGGGCTGGTGGATCAGGATCTCGGCGTTGGGCAGGGCGAAGCGCTTGCCCGGGGTGCCCGCGCTGAGCAGGAACTGGCCCATGGAGGCCGCGAGGCCCATGGCGATGGTCACCACGTCGTTCTTGATGTACTGCATGGTGTCGTAGATCGCCATGCCGGCGGTGATCGATCCGCCGGGGCTGTTGATGTAGAGGTAGATGTCCTTGTCCGGGTCGGCGGCAAGGAGCAGAAGCTGTGCGGTGATCTTGTTCGCGATGTCGTCGTCGACCGGCTGGCCGAGGAAGATGATCCGCTCGTTGAGCAGCCGGTTGTAGACATGGTCGCCGAGGCCACCGCCGATGGAAGGCTCGCCGGCGGCGGAGGGCATCAGATTCGTCACGTATCCACCTGCTCGTCTTACGACGGCGCCGGGCCGTCTTCACGTGTTCCCGTCCGGGGGCTGGGCAGCTTGCGGGACTTCCCTGCCCTGGTACTCATGGACCCTAACGCGCTGGTCCCCTTGGGGAATCCCGGTAAGGGGGGTGTTCGCCGGGGGCGTAGCGCCGTGGTATCGCCGGGCAGCGGCCGGGCGCGCGCGATCGGTGGCCCGCCGCGCGGCTCACCGCGCTCCCGGCCCGGTCCCGCGGCCGGGTGCCGGAAGGGCCCCGGAGACATGGTCTCCGGGGCCCTTCCTACGACGTGGAGGTGCCGTGGGCTCAGCCCTCGGTCTTCTCCTCGGCCTCGGCCGGGGTCTCCTCGGAGGAGGCCTCGACCGTCTCGGCCGTCTCGTCCTCGTCGTCGTCCAGGTCGACGACCTCGCCGTTGGTGTCCTTGACCGTGGCGGCCTCGACCACGACGGCCAGGGCCTTGCCGCGGGCGACCTCGCCGACGAGGAGCGGAACCTGACCGCCCTCGACGACCGCCTGGGCGAACTGGTCGGGGGACATGCCGGAGGAGGCCGCGCGGCGCATGAGGTGCTCGGTGAGCTCCTCCTGGTTGACGTTCAGCTTCTCGCGCTTGACGAGCTCGTCGAGCACGAACTGCGTCTTGATGCCCTTGACCGCGGCTTCCTTGGTCTCGGCGTCGAACTCCTCCTCGGTCTTGCCCTGGATCTCCAGGTACTTCGCGAGGTCGAGGCCCATCTGACCGAGCTGGTGGTGCTCCAGGTTGTGCTTGCGGGTGTTGATCTCGTCCTCGAGCAGCTTCTCGGGGACGGGCACCTCGACGAGCTCCAGGAGCTTCTCCAGGACGCGCTCCTGGGCCTGGGTGGCCTGGTCGTACTGCTTCATGTTCTCGAGGCGCTTGCGGCTGTCCGCCCGCAGCTCCTCCAGGGTGTCGAACTCGGAGGCGAGCTGCGCGAACTCGTCGTCCAGCTCGGGCAGTTCGCGGGCGGCGACCTGGGTGACCTTTACGGTGACCTCGGCCTCCTTGCCGGCCGCGGAGCCGCCCTTGAGCTCGGAGGTGAAGGTGGCCTCGCCACCGGCCTCCAGGCCCTTCACGGCGTCGTCGATGCCGTCCAGCAGCTCGCCGGAGCCGATGGTGTAGGAGACGCCGCTGGCGACGCCGTCCTCCAGCACCTCGCCGTCGACCTTGGCCTCCAGGTCGATGGTCACGACGTCGCCGTCCTCGGCGGCACGCTCGACCGGGGACGTCGAGGCGAAGCGCTCACGGAGCTGCTCGACCGACTTCTCGATGTCCTCGTCGGTGACCTCGACGGCGTCGACCTCGACCTCGATGCCGGAGTAGTCCGGGATCTCGATGGACGGGCGGACGTCGACCTCCGCGGTGAAGTTCAGCGTCTCGCCGTCCTTCAGCTCGGTGATGTCGACCTCGGGCTGGCCCAGGACGTCGATCTCGGCCTCGTTGACCGCCTCGGTGTAGAACTTCGGAAGCGCGTCGTTGACGGCCTCCTCCAGCACCGCACCGCGGCCGAACCGCTGGTCGATGACGCGGGCCGGGATCTTGCCCTTCCGGAAGCCCTTCACCGTGACCTGCTGGTTGATCTTCTTGTACGCCGCGTCGAGGCTGTCCTTGAGCTCCTCGAAGGGCACCTCGATGCTGAGCCGAACCCGAGTCGGGTTCAGGGTCTCCACGGCGCTCTTCACGGTTCGGTCTCCTTGTGGCTGACTTCTCGGATTCTGCCGGGGCCAGAACGGCTCCGGCGGATAGCCGCCCGGAGGACTTCTAGTAGGAGAGACACACGGGCGTGCAGCTTGCATAGTAACGGCAGCGGCGACACGCCCCAAAGGCGATCACGGACTCGGGCGCGCGTGCTGATCGCGCAGGTGGTCGGGGTGGCGGGATTTGAACCCACGGCCTTCCGCTCCCAAAGCGGACGCGCTACCAAGCTGCGCCACACCCCGTCTGGTGCGACACGTAGGGTACATGCCCCCAGGCTGCGGGGTTGCCGCATTTCACGAGCCCCGGCCCTCAGCGCCCCGGCGTGCGCCGGGGACACCGTCCTTCCGGGCAGCCCCGGGCGCCGGACGGCGAAGCGCGGGCCTGCCGTGCCGTCGGACGGCGAACGCCCGGGCACGATGTCCCGCTCGGTCACCGGGCGCGTCGCGTACGGCCGGCCGCTCGGCCCCCGACGGGAGGGAAGCGGCCCCCTTCGACCCGGCGGGCCGTGCCCGGCCGTGTCGGGGGCCGACGGTCCGGGTGACGCGAGGGCGGGCCGCACCCGAGCCGGACCGGCGGCGGGCGGCCGCAGACACCGGTGGGGCTTCCGGGTGCGCGGAGCGTGCGGGGGCCGGGCGGAGGGCTGCACGCGCCCCGGAGATCCCCCGCGAGCCCTCTCCGAGCGCCGCACGGGCGGAAGGGGTGTGCGACGAGGGGTGACGACCCGGTACGATGCTTGCGTGCCGTCGGTCAGCGGACCGCGGCGCGTGCTGTGCGGGCGTAGCTCAATGGTAGAGCCCTAGTCTTCCAAACTAGCTACGCGGGTTCGATTCCCGTCGCCCGCTCCGAGAAGGCCTCCGGCCCGGTCCCTCAGGGGATCGGGCCGGAGGCCTTTCGGTGTCTGCGCCTGCCCCGCGTCCGGGGCTAGAACTGGATCGAGTTGATGGTCTCCGCTATCGAGTCCAGGAAGCGTTGGATGTCGTCGGCCATGCCGGTCGAGGCGAGGAAGAAGCCGAAGAGCACCGCGACTATGGCGGGGCCGGCCTTGATGGAGCCTCCCCGCATCAACACCACCAGGATGATCCCCAACAGCAGCACCACTGACAGCGAAATGGCCACAACTGATCACACCCTCGGTCGGTCCCGCTCTCCCGGCCCGGGGACGCGACCCCGCGACCCCCGCCAGAACCATCGTGCCACCAACGCGGCCCGCATATGCGGCCGGTGAGCCAACGTTTGGCCATGCCGATACACGCGCGGCACCCCCTGGCCGGTTCCTCTCGGTCCACGGTCACCGCGTCCGCACATCCCGTCCGCAGGGAACGCGAAGCACCGGCACAGGAGTGCGAGGAGCGTGACCGTGTGACTGTTCGGGCGCTTTTATCCGGACAATACCGGTCTGTTGAGGGCGGGTCAGAAGTGAACAAACGGCAACGAGACAGCCAGTTTCACGGAAACACACAGCCGGGACTAGGGTGCCTCAGATGTTTCCAGCCGCCGCCGACGCCGTACCCCGTCCGCGCTCGCCGCAGGACCCGCCGCCCGCCAAGCAGCGTGACGCCTTCTTCGACAACGCCAAGTACCTGGCGATCGTCCTGGTGGCGGTCGCGCACTCCTGGGAGCCGCTCAAGGGCGACAGCCGGATCCTGGAGGGCGTGTACACGGTGGTGTACTCGTTCCACATGCCGGCGTTCATCCTCATCTCCGGGTTCTTCTCGCGCAGTTTCGACATGCGCCCGGACCGGCTGAAGCGGCTCGTCACCGGTGTCGCGGTGCCGTACGTCGTCTTCGAGACGGCGTACTCCCTCTTCAAGCGCTACGCCGACCACGACCCCGGCATGGAGATCAGCCTCCTGGACCCGTGGTTCCTGACCTGGTTCCTGGTGGCGCTGTTCGTCTGGCGGCTGACCACGCCGGTCTGGAACCTGGTGCGGTGGCCGCTGCCGCTCGCGCTCGGCATCGCCATGCTGGCGTCCGTCACCCCGGACATCGGTGACGACCTGGACCTCCAGCGGGTGTTGCAGTTCCTGCCGTACTTCGTGCTGGGCCTGGTCATGAAGCCGGAGCACTTCCGGATGGTGCGCCGGCGCTCGATGCGGATCGCCGCGGTGCCGGTGTTCGCGGCCGCGCTCGCGGTCGGCTGGTGGGCGGTGCCGCGGATGAACACCGAGTGGTTCTACCACCGCAACGCCGTCCAGGAGATGGGCGCGCCCTGGTGGACGGGGCCCGTCATGGTGCTGGCCATGTTCGGCAGTTCGCTGCTGCTGACGGCCTGCTTCTTCGCCTGGGTGCCGGGCCGGCGGACGTGGTTCACCACGCTCGGCGCGGGCACGCTGTACGGCTATCTCCTGCACGGCTTCCTGATCAAGGGGGCCGGTTTCGCGGGCTGGTTCGACCACGCCTGGCTGCACCGCCCGGCCGGTGAGCTCTTCGTGAGCGCTCTGGCCGCGGTGGCCGTCACCCTGCTGTGCGCCGCGCCGGTGCGCCGGGTCTTCCGGTGCGTGATGGAGCCCGACATGGACTGGGCGTTCAAGAGGGACGCTCCCGACGCGGCCCGGGCGCGCGAGCAGCAGGCGGCTCCCCGCGAGAGGGCCGGCGTCTAGACGGACCCGCCGTCCAGACCGAGCAGCGCGCGCATCCCCGCGTACTTCTCGGTCAGTCGTCTCCGGGTCGCCTCGTCGAGGACGGCCAGGCGTGCGGGGTCCGCGTTGTGCGCCAGGTCGGCCTCCTTCACCAGCAGCGCGCCCGGGGTCGCCAGGATGCGCCCGGCGTACGCCTCCGGCGGCTCCCCGGCCCGTTTGGTGACGGCCCGCACGATGTCCTTCGTACGGCTGCTGAGCGCGGCCTCGTCGAGCCACCGCTCGGTGAGGGCGTCGTCCTCGACGGAGTCGTGCAGCCAGGCCGCCGCGATCTGGTCGTCGTCGCCGCCCCGCGCGCGTACGCCCTCCGCGACGGCCCGCAGGTGTTCGGCGTAGGGGCGGCCGGCCTTGTCGGTCTGGCCCTCGTGTGCGGCGCGGGCGAGGGCCTCGACCTCGGCCAGGGTCAACTCGTCGGTCATGGCTCCAGTGTGTCGTGCCGCGGCGCGGCGCGGGCCAGGGTCGCCTGTCCCCCCGGGGCCGTGTCCGTACGTCGCCACGAGGCGCGGCTGTGCCGGCAGTCGGCCCTGCCGCACGTCCAGGACCTGGAGCCGTACGGCCTCCGGGGTGCGGCCCGGCTCCGCGGTGACGCCGGGGGCCTCCGTGCGTTCCGTTCCCCGGCACAGGTCGGTCGGCGGTCGGACCGGGGGTGAATTCCGGCCGCCACGGCGGACGGCTAGTGCGGGACGGCCTGGGCCGTCGGGCCCTCGCGGCAGATCAGCAGCAGCGCCCGGTCGTCGTTGACGTCCTTCGCGACCGCCTCGATCAGGTGCCAGGCGGCGCCGTGGAAACCGCCGGCCACATACCGGTCGGCCTCCCCCGTCAGCCGGTCGATGCCCTCGACTATGTCGCGGTCGGAGGTCTCCACCAGACCGTCGGTGAAGAGCATCAGGACGTCGCCGGGCCGCAGCGAGCCCTTCACGGGGTCGAACTGGGCGCCGTCGTAGACGCCGAGGAGCGGTCCCTCCGCGGCCTTCTCCTCCCAGCGGCCGCTGCCGGAGCTGAGCTGGAGCCCCGGCGGGTGGCCGGCCGAGTAGAGCTCGTAGTCCCCGGAGTCCAGGTCCAGGACCAGGTGGATGGAGGTCGCGAACCCCTCGTCCCAGTCCTGGCGCAGCAGATAGCCGTTCGCGGCGGGCAGGAAGGCGTGCGGGGGCAGCGAACCGAGCAGGCCGCCGAACGCCCCGGACAGCAGCAGGGCGCGTGATCCCGCGTCCATGCCCTTGCCGGAGACGTCCGTGAGGACGACCTCCAGGGTCCGGCCGCCGTTGGTACGGGCCGCGACAACGAAGTCACCGGAGAAGGACTGGCCGCCCGCGGGACGCAGCGCCATCTCCCGGTGCCAGCCGTGCGGCAGGTGCGGCAGCTTGCTCTGGACGCGGATGCGTTCGCGCAGGTCGAACAGCATGGTGCCGCCGCGTCGCCAGGGCACTCCGACCCGGCTGCGGAACTGGGCGATCAGCAGGCCGAAGAACCCGCAGGCGGCCACGACCAGGACCACGCCCGGGGTGACCCGGGACGGTCCCTCGGTGTACGGGCCCAGTTGCACCGACTCCACGATCAGCGCGGTCGCCGCGGCCGCGTACAGGCCGAGCAGGCTCGCCGGGCGCAGCAGCAGACCGCCGGCGACGATGGGGAGGACCAGCGCGGCCGGTGAGCACCACACCGAGTTCATCATGGTCACGGCCGCGATCACCGGGACGGTCAGGAGCAGGCCCGCCAGCGCGACCCAGTCCGAGCCGTCGCCCCGGAAGTAGTCCACGGCGCTTCTGCGCAGGCCGACGCGGACCCGGTGCCACTGCATCCTCAACCGGGCCGTGAACGTCTCGGCTTCCGCGCGCCGCTCTCGTCCTGCTGCCATTAGTTCGGGACCTTATCCGTCGAACCCCCTGCTTGGCACAGGAGGTACGACTTGTCCCCCGTGCGAGGGCCAACTTCACAGCGGTTCAAGGGCCGTGCTCACGCCGGCTCACGACGGGCCGGGCGTAATTCCCTCGCCCGTCCCGCGGTGCCCTGGTAGGCATGGTTCATGGGGACTGACTTGCGGGTGCTTCGGCAGGACGACTGGGACGAGTGGTACGGCAGCCTGATCCGCGCCTTCGGCGGGGTTCCGGAGTCGGCCGAGGAGCGGGAGCTGTGGCGTGAGCTCACCGAGTACGAGCGCTCCATCGGCGTCTGGGACGACGGGCGGTGCGTGGGCACCGCGGGGGCGTTCAGCTTCCGGGTGACCGTGCCGGGCGGGGCCGCCGTGCCCGCGGCCGGCGTCACCATGGTCGGCGTGGCCGGCACGCACCGGCGGCGCGGGCTGCTGACCTCGATGATGCGCCGGCAACTGGACGACGTGCGCTCCTGGGGCGAGCCGCTGGCCGTGCTCACCGCCTCCGAACCGGCGATCTACGGCCGCTTCGGGTACGGCGTCGGCACCTACCACCTCAACGCCGACATCGACACGACCCGGGTGCGGCTGTCCCTGCCGCCCGGTACCGACGACGTACGGCTGCGCTACGCGGCGCCCGCCGACGTGCTCGACGCGTGCGAGGCGGTGTACGCCCGGCTCGTGCCCCTGCGGCCCGGGATGGTCGCCCGGATCCCCGGCTGGGAGCGGCTGGGGCTGCTCGACCCGGAGAGCGACCGGGGCGGTGCCTCTCCGCTGCAGTGCGTGGTCGCCGAGCGGGACGGCGAGGTCGTCGGCTTCGCGCGGTACCGGGTCAAGGCGGACTGGGAGCCGGCCGGGCCCAAGGGCACGGTGGTGCTCTCCGACCTGGAGGCGCTGGATCCGGCCGTCCACGGCGCGCTGTGGCGGTTCCTGTTCGACCTCGACCTCACCTCGCGCATCGACGCCCGGCGGCGGCCGGTCGACGAGGCCTGGCAGTACCTCGTCTCGGACGTACGGCGCTGCTCCCTGCTGGTGCGGGACTCGCTGCACGTACGGCTGGTGGACGTGGGGGCCGCCCTGGAGGCCCGGACCTACCAGACGCAGGTGGACGTGGTGCTGGACGTCGAGGACACCTTCTGCCCCTGGAACAGCGGGCGTTGGCGGCTCAGCGGGGACGCGAAGGGCGCCTCGTGCGAGCGTACGACGGACCCGGCCGATCTCGCCCTGTCCGTAAGGGAGTTGGGCGCGGCCTATCTCGGCGGGGTGAGCCTCGCCGCGCTGGCCGGGGCCGGGCTGGTGCGGGAGGTGCGGCGGGGGGCGCTGGCCGAGGCGGCGGTGGGCTTCGGGTCGGCGGTGGCGCCCTGGCTGCCGCACGGCTTCTAGGGCCCCGGTCTCAACCGCTCTGGCAGGCCGGGCACCAGAACAGGTTGCGGGCGGCGAGATCGGCGGTGCGGATCTCGCCGCCGCAGACGTGGCAGGGCAGGCCGGCCCTGCGGTACACGTAGACCTCGCCGCCGTGGTCGTCTACGCGGGGCGGGCGGCCCATCGCCTCCGGGGTGTGCTCCGGGCGGACGGTGTCGATGCGGTTGTTGCGCACGCCCTCGCGCATGAGGCCGACGAGGTCGCCCCAGATCGCGTCCCACTCGGCGGGGGTGATGTCCCGGCCCGCGCGGTACGGGTCGACGCGGTGCCGGAAGAGGACCTCCGCCCGGTAGACGTTGCCCACCCCGGCGATGACCTTCTGGTCCATCAGCAGGGCGGCGATCGTCGTACGGCTGCGGGAGATCCGCCGGTACGCGGCGTGCGGGTCGGCGTCCTCGCGGAGGGGGTCCGGGCCGAGGCGGTCGTGTATCGACTGCTTCTCGGTGGGGGTGATCAGGGCGCAGGTCGTCGGGCCGCGCAGGTCGACGTAGGCCGTGGTGTTCGCGAGACGCAGGCGGACCGTGTCGGTGGGCGGGGGTGCGGGGGCCGCGCCGAAGGTGACCTTGCCGAAGAGGCCGAGGTGGATGTGGACCCAGTCGGTGTCGCGGAAGCCGAGGAAGAGGTGCTTGCCGTGGGCCTCGGTGCGGGTGAGTTCGGAGCCGGTGAGAAGGGCGGCGGCGTCGGAGAACTTGCCCTGGGGGCTGGTGACACGGGGGGTGGTACCGGAGAAGCGGTCCGCGTAGTCCAGTGCCAGTCGGTGGATCGTGTGCCCCTCAGGCACGGTGGTTCCTTCCGTGTACATCGGTGGGGCGGGCCATGGGTATTTCGCCCCCGCCGCCCCTGCCCGTCCCGTCCTCCGGGGGCTCCGCCCCCGGACCCCCGCTCCTCAAACGCCGGAGGGGCTGGATTGCGTGCTACTGCTGGGGGTGGTGCGCCGGGATCTCCGGCAGGTCGCCCGTGGTCTCGTAGGCGGACAGCATGTCGATGCGGCGCTGGTGGCGCTCGTCGCCGGAGAACGGGGTGGCGAGGAAGGTCTCGACGAACTTCGTCGCCTCCTCGGTGGAGTGCATGCGGGCGCCCACCGCGACGACGTTGGCGTTGTTGTGCTGGCGGCCCAGCGCCGCGGTCTCCTCGCTCCAGGCGAGAGCCGCCCGGACGCCCTTGACCTTGTTCGCCGCGATCTGCTCGCCGTTGCCGGAGCCGCCGATCACGATGCCGAGGGAGTCGGCGTCGGCGGCGGTGCGCTCGGCGGCGCGGAGGCAGAACGGCGGGTAGTCGTCCTGGGCGTCGTAGATGTGGGGGCCGCAGTCGACCGGCTCGTGGCCGGCCGCCCTGAGCCAGTCGACGAGGTGGTTCTTGAGTTCGAAGCCCGCATGGTCGGAGCCGAGATACACGCGCATGGGACGAGTGTGACACGGCTGTTTCAGGGCAGCAGCCCCGGGTGTCAGACAGGGAAACCGTCAGTACGGCATTGGAACCTCAAGGAAACCTCAAGTAACGATCTGGATTCAAAGGTTCACGAATTCCTTTGCCTCCGTTTCACTGGACCGACCCGTACACCGCTCGTACGGAAATCCCCACACCAGGCACGAAGGAATTCCCCGTATGACTGGTCTCCAGGCCGGACTCAAGAACCGTCACCTCTCGATGATCGCCATCGGCGGTGTCATCGGAGCGGGCCTCTTCGTGGGCTCCAGCTCCGGTATCGCCACCGCCGGACCCGGCATCCTGCTGTCGTACGCCCTCGTCGGCACGCTGGTCGTCCTCGTGATGCGGATGCTCGGTGAGATGTCCGCCGCGAATCCGAACTCCGGTTCCTTCTCGGCGCACGCCGACCGCGCGCTCGGGCGCTGGGCCGGTTTCTCCATCGGCTGGCTGTACTGGTTCTTCTGGGTCGTCGTCCTCGCCGTCGAGGCGACCGCCGGCGCCAAGATCCTCGAAGGGTGGATACCCGCCGTACCGCAGTGGGGGTGGGCGCTGATCGTGATGGTGGTGCTGACCGCCACCAACCTGGTCTCGGTCGGCTCCTACGGCGAGTTCGAGTTCTGGTTCGCCGGGATCAAGGTCGTGGCCATCGGCGCGTTCATCGTCATCGGCCTGCTCGCGGTGTTCGGCGTCCTGCCGGGCGTCGACGCCGACCAGGCCGGCCTGTCCAACCTGACCGACCACGGCGGTTTCCTGCCCAACGGGCCCGGCGCCATCCTCACCGGTGTGCTGCTCGTCGTCTTCTCCTTCATGGGCAGCGAGATCGCCACGCTCGCGGCCGGTGAGTCGGAGGACCCGCAGCGGGCCGTGACCAAGTCGACCAACAGCATCATCTGGCGTATCGCGGTCTTCTACCTCGGCTCGATCTTCGTCGTGGTCACCCTGCTGCCCTGGGACGCCAAGTCCATCCAGGACGACGGCTCCTACGTCGCCGCGCTCGACTCCCTCGGGATCGCGCACGCCGGTCAGATCATGAACTTCATCGTGCTGACGTCGGTGCTGTCCTGCCTGAACTCCGGCCTCTACACGGCCTCCCGGATGGCGTTCTCGCTCGGCGAGCGGGGAGACGCGCCGAAGGCGTTCGCCCGGGTCAACAGCCGGGGTGTGCCGATGGCCGCGATCCTCGCGTCGGTGGTGTTCGGCTTCGTCGCCGTGTTCTTCAACTACCTCTCCCCCGACAAGATCTTCCTCTTCCTCGTCAACTCCTCCGGTGCGGTGGCCCTGTTCGTGTGGCTGGTCATCTGCTTCTCGCAGTTGCGGATGCGGAAGATCATCCAGGCCGAGGCGCCGGAGAAGCTGGTCGTGCGGATGTGGCTGTACCCGTATCTGACCTGGGCGACGGCCGCGTTGATCGTGTTCGTCCTCGGGTACATGCTGACCGACACGGAGCACGACGGGCGCGAGACCGTGCTGCTGTCGCTGCTCGTCGCCGCGGTGGTGCTGGTCATCGCCGTGGTGAAGGAGAAGGCCGGACGCGGTCGGGCGGGTGCCGCCCCCGCGGGCGAGACGACGGACAAGGTCTCCGTCGGCTGAACAGACGTGTGAGCTGGGCCCCGTGGCGTGTGCCGCGGGGCCCTTCCCGTGTTCACCGGACGGTACGGCTCACAGGACGGTGAAGCTCTCCTTCACCTCTTCGTACGTGTCCAGGGCCTGCTCCTCGATGTCCGGCTGGTACCAGGTGTTGATCTGGTACGACTTGTCGCCGGCGTTGAAGCCGAGCAGCCGGGCGTGCCACGGGACGCCGTCGAGGGTGAAGGTGTACTCCCAGACGACCGCGGGGTGATCGCGGAACGTCGTCTCCTCCAGGCGGATCTTGCGGTAGTCCTGGCCCTGGTGGGCGTTCTGCTCGGAGGTCCGCCACGTCTCCATCAAGTCGCCCCGGGCCAGGGAGGACTTGGCCGCGAGCTCCTGCTTCCCGTCGGGAGAGGTGTAGTGGACCTCGGCCCCCGTCTTCACGTCCCGCCGCCAGCCGGTGGGGGTGGCCCACGCGAATCCGCCGGCCTCCTCGTGCGCGCCCGGCGGCAGCGAACGGGGGCGGGAGGTGCCCTCGACAGTGGCGGACGGGGTGCCGCCGGGGGTGGAGGCCCCGGCTTCGGAGGCCGGGGCGGAGGCGGACGAGGACCCTCCTGCCTTGTCGTCGCCGGGCGGGTCGGACGCGGTGGCGAGGATGACCGCGACCACGGCGGCAGCCGCGGCGACCACGGTCCCGGCGGCGGCCAGGACAGTGCGGCGCCGGCCGCGGTGGGGGGTGGCGGGGCGGACCGGGCCGGGGAGTTCGCCCGGGGGTGTGCGGTCGGGGTGCGGACCGAGCACCGGGGCAGGGTCGGGACCCGTGTCGCTGCCGGAGCCGTGGCCGACGGCGGCCTCGGACTGCCGACCGGGTACGGCCCCATCGCCGCGGATCAGGGAGACGCCGGAGTGGTGGGGCCGCCGCGGGGTGGTCGGTGCCTGGCCGACACGGGTGGGGGCGGAGGCGGCCCGCGTGGCGTTGTCCCGCGTCGGTGCGTCCGGCACCGGGAAGTGCTCGGTCGGGGCGCCGGCCGTGAGGGAGTCCTGGGTGGGGGCGCTCGCGAGGGGCGTACTGGTCGTGGTGGCCCCTGCCCGGAGCACGGCTCCCACCGAGTTCCCCGACGGCGCCTCCGACCGCACCTCCGACGGCTCCTCGGAGACGGCCTCGGTGGAGGCACTGGCGATGTGATCGGCCGAGGCGGCATGGGGGGTGGGGGGCGTACGAGTCGTACGAGTCCCTGCGGTGGAGCGGGACGCGGGCTGCGCGCCGACGCCCTCGGCGCCGTCCTCCTGCCCGGCGCCGCCCTCCTCCGCGGCACCGCCGGCATCCCCGGCGCCGCCCGCATCCTCGGCACCGCGCTCGTCGGGCCCCGTCTCCCCGGCTCCCTCCTCCTCCGCCGACCCGCCCTGCCCCGGCACGGCGTCCGACGGCTCCCCGGCCTCGGCGGCGCCCCCGTCCCCCGTCGGCGGCACGGCGTCCGACGGCTCCCCGACAGTACGGTCCCCCGCCGGCAGTCGTACGGCCGCCTCGGCGTGCTCGGCCACGGCCCCGGTCCCCTCAGGTCCCGTCTCCGCGCTCTCGGCAACGG
Source organism: Streptomyces sp. NPDC091972 (assembly GCF_044756385.1). NCBI lineage: Bacteria > Bacillati > Actinomycetota > Actinomycetes > Kitasatosporales > Streptomycetaceae > Streptomyces > Streptomyces sp. NPDC091972. The sequence goes on from NZ_JBIVSV010000002.1 coordinate 373,477, forward strand.
CCTCGCCCGGCGGGTCCGGCACCCTCGGGTCCCGTACCGCCCGCACGAGCGGGGGTCCCAGGTAGGCCGTCGTGGGTGACTCCCGTCGTGTCGACGGCAGGGACGAGGGCTCCGGGGCCTTCGGCGCGGCATCGGACGTGTCCGCCGCGGCCGTTGTTCCCGGAACGCCCGGCGACCCGGTCTCCTCGGCCACGGCCTCCGCCGCTGGGGCGTCCGCGTCGCCCGGCGTTCCTGGAGCCCCCGCGGTCCCGGGAGCTCCGGAACCGCTCGCCTCCTCCCCCGCCCGAGCTTCCTCCCCCGCCCGCGCCTCCTCGCCCGCCTCCATCCGAAGAGTCGGCGTGGGCGCGGGGAGCGCGACCTCGCGCAGGGCCGATTCCACCTCGTCCAGGCCCGGGCGTATCGAGGGGTCCTTCTCCAGCAGGGCGGTCAGGACGTCGGTCAACGGACCCGCCGCCGCGGGGAGTTCGGGCTCCTCGTAGAGGACGGCGTGCAGGGTGGCCAGGGTGGTGTCGCGGGAGAACGGGGAACGGCCGCCCAGGGCCGCGCTCAGCGTCGCCCCGAGGGACCAGATGTCCGACGGCGGCCCCTGCGGGCGCCCGGAGATCCGCTCGGGGGCCATGTAGTCGGGGGAGCCGACGAGCATGCCGACCATGGTGAGCGCCTCGGCGTCCTGCATCGCGGCGATGCCGAAGTCCGTCAGCACGATGCGCCGGCCGGTGCGGTCGCCGGTCTCGACCAGGACGTTCCCGGGTTTGATGTCCCGGTGCAGGACGCCCCGCGCGTGGACCTGGCGCAGGGCCTGCACCAGCCCCAGGCCGAGCAGCGCGGTTTCGCGCGGGTCCAGCGGGCCGTCCTCCGCCGTCATCCGTTCCAGGGAACGGCCCTTGACCAACTCCATGACGATCCACAGGCGTTCGCCCTCGTCCACGACGTCGTAGACCCGCACGACGTTGGGGTGGTCGATCCGGGCGGTGGCCCGGGCCTCGCGCAGGGTCCGTTCACGGCGGGTCCGGGCGTCCTCCGCGTCGAGGCCGTCGATCCGCATCTCCTTGACCGCGACCTGCCGGTCCAGCATCTCGTCGGCGGCCCGCCACACCCGCCCCATTCCCCCCTGGCCGATGCTTTCGACCAGGCGATAGCGTCCTGTCACCAGGAGCCCTGGAACTCCGCCGCGCCTCGCATTTCCCGTCTCTCCCGCATTCCCCGGCAATCCGCTGCACCCCCTCAACGACGCCCCGAGTGGAACACAATGGTCACACTTCGCGCCGTACCAGCATAGTGCGGAGAAATCTTGTGGTACCTCTTCAAGTACTGCGAATTCAGGCGCAGCCAAGGGGGACGAACATGAGTTCTCGTCGTATGACGACCATCGCCGGATCGCTGGTCACGGCATCCTTCTCGACGGTGATGATCTTTTCCTTCACCGCGAGCGCGGAGGAGGGACCGGCAAGCAGCAAGGGGGGAAAGGCCGTCGACAAGGCGCCGGCCGGTGTGGAGCTGACGACGACACTGCCCGGGACGATCTCGGTCGACAACAGCTCGCAGAAGACCGATCTCACGGCCACCGTGAAGAACGACGGGAGCAAGGACAGCGGAAAGATCAGGCTTTTGGTCGTCGGATTCGACGGCATGACGGTCACAAACGTTCAAGGCTGTTCTCCGATCGAAGAAAAGGATCTGCCGGAGGGTTCGAACAGCGGTTTCGCCTGCCCGATCGACAATCTCGCGGCCGGGAAGTCGAAGTCGTACGCCGTCGATGCGACATTCGATCTCAAGAAGACCGGAAAGATCTGTCTGCCGGTACAGACCGGCGACGGGAAGAAGACGTTCTGGCAGCAGGGCCCGGTTCCGTTCGGTACGACGAACCCGTCGCCGAACGCCCCGGCCACCCCGCTGCTGCTGGGCACCGACAACAAGCCGGTGGCACCGGGCGGGGACACCCCGCGCGAGTTGCCGAAGACCGGCGTGGCGCGTGACCTGCTGCCCCTCGGGACCGCGGGCGCGGCACTGATGTCGGCGGGCGTGGCCGGGCTGTGGTGGTCGCAACGGCGGCCGCGGCGCACCGGTTGATCCGCGAGGGAGAACGACTGGAGGCATGACCTGACGAAACCCGTCAGGTCATGCCTCCGTCATGCAGGTCGGCGCCTGTACGTCAGCGCTTGACGAGCTTCCAGGCGGTGGGCAGGACGCCCATCGCGAGGGCCGCCTTGAGGGCGTCGCCGAGGAGGAAGGGGGTCAGGCCGGCCGCGACGGCGGCGGACAGCGACATGTCGGCGGCGTAGGCGAGGTACGGGACGCCGATCGCGTAGATGATCGCCTCGCCGGCGAGCATGGCACCGGCCGTCCGCCACACGCTCCGGTCGGCGCCGCGGCGGGCCAGGGCGCCGACGGCGGCCGAGGCCAGGATCATGCCGAGGATGTAGCCGAAGGAGACGGAGAACCCGGAGGTGCCCTGGGCGAACCACGGGAGCCCGGCGATGCCCGCCAGCGCGTACAGCGCGAGGGAGGCGACACCGCGGCGGGCGCCGAGGGTGGTGCCGACGAGCAGCGCGGCGAAGGTCTGGCCGGTCACCGGCACCGGGGAGCCCGGCACGGGCACGGAGAGCTGGGCGGCGAGCCCGGTGAGCGCGGCGCCGCCCACCACGAGCGCAACGTCCCGGACGCGGGAGGCGGGGATCAGGTCGGCGAGGACCTGACCGGTGCGGGCGGGGGCGACGGCGGTGCTCATGGGGACTCCGCGAGGGTGTGAACGGCGGGGGACATCGTGACGCTATCCCGGCGCCCTCGAGCCGACCACCGTCAACGGTCGACAAAGCCTCGAACGGCGGCTTGGTGGACTCCGGACAAAGAGGGGAAGCCACACCCGGTACGGCGTGATGCCTGTCACTGAGGTGAGGTGGTGCGGGATACAGCGCGCGCCATCGATCCCGCTGTGGGGAACCACCAAACGAACCCCAGTGGTCTGGTCGGATTCACCGTTCCTGGCCTACCCTTCCGGACATGGTCGCCCAGTCCCGGTACTTCTCCTCGCGTCGCCACGTCGACCTGCGACGCGTGGGCACGGCCGTCTGTCGCCGTCCGGTGTGAGGCGGGCTCCGGCCCGCCTCATCCTCCGAGACGTGTCGGCCCCCGTTCCGAGGACGGTCCTCCATGCCCCCTTCCGTGGCACCCCCTGTCCCCTCCCGTCCCCCTTCCCCTTCCACGTCCCGGCGCCGGAGCAGCGCCAGCGTCGTCCTGCGGTCCGTGCTGGAGCACGGGCCGGTGGCGCGCAGCACCATCGCCCGGCTGACCGGGCTGTCCCCGGCGTCCGTGACGGACTACTGCTCGCGCTTCACCGAACTCGGCCTGATCCGTGAGTCGGAGACGCCCCGGCGCTCCCAGGGCGTGGGCCGCCCCCATGTGCCCGTGGACCTCGACCAGTCACGCTTCGTCGTGGGCGGGATCCATGTGGCCGTCCCCTACACGACCGTTGCGCTGCTGGATCTGCGCGGCCGGGTGGTGGCCGCGCGGGAGCTGCGGCACGAGGGGGCCGACGGCGCCGACGCCGACGCGGTCCTGGCACGGGCCGCCGACGCCCTCTCCGCGCTCCTCGCCCGGTCCCCGCGGCTGCGCTGCCTGGGGGTCGGCTTCGCGGCCGGCGGCTGGGTGGACCGGGACTCCGGGACCGTGGTCGAGCACCCCCTGCTGGGCTGGCACGAGGTGCCGGTGCGGGAGCTGCTCGGCGTCCGCACCGGTCTGCCGGTCCATGTGGACGGGCACGCGCGGGCATTGGTCAACGCCGAGCGGCTGTTCGGGCGGGCCCGCGGCAGCCGGAGCGTGCTGCACCTGTTCGTCGGCAACGTGGTGGACGCGGCGTTCGCCACCAACGACGAGGTGCACCACGGGCCGCGCTCCCAGGCGGGCGCGATCGCCCATCTCCCGGTACCGGGCGGTACCGAGCCCTGCGAGTGCGGGCGGACCGGATGCCTCCAGGTGGAACTGAGCGAGCGGACGTTGTGCCGGCGGGCCCGGCGGGCGGGGATCGTCGAGGGCGTGAACCCGATGCACGTGGTCGCCGCGGCGGCAGCGGGCGACCCGGTGGCGGCGCGGCTGCTGGCGGAGCGGGCGGGTGCCGTGGGGCGGGCCGCGCGGCTGCTCCTCGACGTGCTGAACCCGGAGACGGTCGTGGTCACCGAGGTCGGCATCCTGCACCGGGAGGACTGCCTGGCGGCCCTGCGCGAGGGTGTGGGCGACGACCGCGCGGCGTCCGTCGTTCCGTCGGGTTTCCCGGATTCGGTCCTCGCGGTGGCCGGCGGTGCGGTGGCGCTCGACGTGCTGTACCGGGATCCGCTGGCCGCGTCACCTGAGGCTATTTAATTCAGAAACTCCGAATGTTGACAGGGCTTCCGCGGAACCGGGAACATCCTGTTCATGAGCCCGCACCTGTACTGTCGCGCCCTTTGTTGCTGACACGTTGCCCCGCGTGACGCGCTCATTTCCCCTGCATGAACGCATTTCTTCGTGACTTTCTCCTGCACTGATTCAGGGAGTCTTCCCATGCGCAATTTCCGCACGTCCGCCGCCGGGTCGTCCGGCATCGACCGGCGGCTGTTCCTCTCCTCGGTCCTCGGCGCCGCGGCCGGTGTCGCCGGCCTCAGCGGCTGCGCCGGCAGCAGTGCCGCCGCCGACGGCAAGGACGCCCTCTCCGCCCCGCTCGCCGCCAAGGTCCCGGCCGGCACCAGCCTGAAGATCGCCTCGTACTCCGGCACCCAGCAACTCCAGCTCAAACTCGGAAAGCTGGGTGAACCACCTTTCAAGGTATCGAGCTGGGCGAATATCAGTGCCGGCCCGGACGTCATCAACGCCTTCCGTGCCGGTTCCCTGGACGTCGCCAACAACGCGGGAATCCCGCCGATCCAGGCGCATTTCCAGGGATACGACGCGAAAATCGTCGCGATCAACATCACCCGCAAGCCGAACTACCTCTTCGCCACCAAGCCGGGCAGTGACATCCGCACGGTCGAGGACTTCAGGGGGAAGAAGCTCGCGTTCTCCCAGGGACAGGCGCAGGGCGTGGTCCTTTTGCGGGCGCTGAAGAAGGCCGGGCTCTCGTACGACGAGGTGAAGCTCGTCCCGCTGACCAGCAACCAGTTCTTCACCGCGCTCCAGTCCGGCCAGGTGGACGTGGCGCCGCTCGCCAACAGCCAGGCACCCGCCTACCTCCAGCAGTACGAGGCGAAGGGGGCGCACGCCATCACCACCGACGTGGTCGACCTGCTCAACCTGCTGTGGGCGCCGACCTCGGTGCTGGGCGACCCCGCGAAGGCGGCCGCGGTCGCCGCGTACATCCCGTACTGGGCCAAGGGCCAGGTGTGGACGTACGAGAACCCCGACATCTGGAACGAGGAGTTCTACGTGAAGACGCAGAACCTGACCCCCGCCCAGGCGAAGGCGGTGACCGCGCTCGCCAACAAGCCCTTCTTCCCTCCGCGTTGGGACGAGGCGATCAAGTGGGAGCAGGAGACCGCGGATCTGCTGGCGGAGGGCGGCTTCGTGAAGAAGTTCGACGTCGGCGAGCTGTTCGACCACCGCTTCGAGGGCATCGCCGCGAAGTCCGCACCGGCGGAGTACCGGCGGTGAGCGCCGTGACCACGACGGTCGCCGTCGCCGCTCCCGAGGCGGGCACGGAGGTCCGCAGGCGCCGCCGGCTCTCCCCCGGCAGGCGGCTGCCCGCCGCGCGGCTCGTCGGTCCTGTCCTCCTCCTCGCCCTGTGGGCGGCCGCCTCCGCCGCGGGACGGCTGGACCCGGCCGCGATCCCCGCGCCCTGGACCGTGGTGGAGACCGGCGCCCATCTGTGGACCGCCGGGACGCTGCCCACCGACGTCCTGACCTCGCTCCAGCGGGCCGCGTCCGGCTTCGCGATCGGTCTGACCGCCGGTGTCCTGCTGGCCCTGGCCGCCGGGCTCAGCCGGGTCGGCGAGGCGCTGATCGACGGGACGGTGAACCTCAACCGGGCGATCCCCACCCTCGGTCTGATCCCGCTGTTCATCCTCTGGCTGGGCATCGGCGAGTCCTTCAAGGTCGCCATCATCGCGATCGTCGTCTACATCCCGATCTATCTGAACACCCATGCCGCGCTGGCCGGCATCGACCACCGCTACGTCGAACTCGCCGAGGTCCAGGGGCTGTCGAGGTTCGCCTTCGTACGGCAGATCGTCATCCCCGGCGCGCTGCCCGGATTCTTCGTGGGACTCCGGCTCGGCGTCACCGGCTCCTGGCTGGGCCTGGTCGTCCTGGAGCAGATCAACGCCACCAGCGGGCTCGGCTACATGATGTTCCAGGCCCAGAACTACGGCCAGAGCGACGTGATCCTCGTCGGTCTCGTCGTCTACGGCGTCTTCGGCCTGGTCTCCGACAGCGCGGTCCGTCTCGTCGAACGGAGGGTGCTGTCATGGCGCCGCACACTGAGCAACTGACCCGGCCGGCCGTACGGCTGCGGGGCCTGACCCGGTCGTTCGACGGGCGGACCGTCCTCGACGGCATCGACCTCGACATCCCGCCCGGACAGTTCGTCGCCCTGCTCGGGCACAGCGGCTCCGGCAAGAGCACGCTGCTGCGGGCGGTGGCGGGCCTTGACCACGAGGTGGCGGGCGGCGGGGAGCTCACGGCTCCGGAACGGGTGTCCGTGGTCTTCCAGGACTCGCGGCTGCTGCCCTGGCGGCGGGTGCTGGACAACGTCCTGCTGGGGACGGACGGCGTGGACCGGGGCCGGCAGGCACTCGCCGAGGTGGGCCTCGAGGGCCGCGAACGCGCCTGGCCGAACGAGCTCTCCGGCGGCGAGGCCCAGCGTGCCGCACTCGCCCGCTCCCTGGTGCGCGAGCCCGAACTCCTGCTGGCGGACGAGCCGTTCGGAGCCCTCGACGCCCTGACGCGGATCAGGATGCACGCGCTGCTGCGGGAGCTGTGGAAGCGCCACCGGCCGTCCGTCCTGCTCGTCACCCACGACGTGGACGAGGCGATCGTGCTCGCCGACCGCGTGCTCGTGCTCGAACAGGGCCGCATCGGCCTCGACCTGACCATCGACCGCCCGCACCCGCGCTCCTACCGGGACCCCCTGCTGGGCGAGTACCGCGAACGACTGCTGGCCGCGCTCGGCGTCACGGAGGACCACGCATGACCGCAAGACAGCTCCACCTCAACGCCTTCCTGATGAACACCGGCCACCACGAGGCCTCCTGGCGGCTCCCCGAGAGCGACCCCTTGGCGCACGTCTCGCTCGACCACTACGTGCACCTCGCCCGGATCGCCGAGCGCGGGACCTTCGACTCGCTGTTCCTGGCCGACGGGCCGCAGCTCTGGAGCAACCTCGCCCAGCGGCCGGCCGGCGCGCTGGAGCCGCTCACGCTGCTGACCGCGCTGGCCACGGCCACCGAGCACATCGGGCTGATCGCGACCGCGTCCACGTCCTACAACTCGCCCTACAACCTGGCCCGCAAGTTCGCCTCGCTGGACATCATCAGCGGCGGCCGGGCGGGCTGGAACATCGTCACCACCGCCGGCGCCGAGGCCGCCCGCAACTTCGGCCTGGACGCGGAGCCCGCGCACGCGGAGCGGTACGCCAGGGCCGCGGAGTTCCTCGACGTGGCCCTGAAGCTCTGGGACAGCTGGGAGGACGACGCGGTCCTCGGCGACAAGGCGGCCGGCGTCTGGGGCGACGACGCGAAGATCCACCCGCCGCGCCACCGGGGGACGTACTTCAGCGTCGCGGGCGCCCTCAACGTGCCGCGCACCCCGCAGGGTTACCCCCTGCTCGTGCAGGCGGGTTCGAGCGAGGACGGCAAGGAGTTCGCGTCCCGGTACGCCGAGGCGGTGTTCACCGCCCAGCAGACCATCGAGGACGCGCGGGCCTTCTACGCCGACCTCAAGGCACGGACGTCACGGGCCGGCCGCGACCCCGGGCGCATCAAGGTGCTGCCCGGCATCGTCCCCGTCATCGGCGCCACGGAGGCCGAGGCGCTCGCGAAGGAGCAGGAACTGGAGGACCACATCGTGCACCGGCACGGCGTGGCCAACCTGGAGCGGCTGCTGCAACTTCCCTCGGGCACCCTGGAGTTGGACAGCCCTCTGCCCGCCGACCTGCCGCCCGAGTCCGCCGTCGAGGGCGCCAAGAGCCGCTACACCCTCGTGGTGGAGCTCGCCCGGCGCGACCGGCTGACCGTGCGGCAACTGATCGGACGCCTCGGTGGCGGACGCGGCCACCTCACCTTCGCCGGCACCCCCGAACAGGTCGCCGACGCGATCGAGACGTGGTTCACGCAGGGCGCCGCCGACGGCTTCAACATCATGCCCGCGGTGCTCCCCTCCGGGCTCGACGCCTTCGTCGACCACGTCGTCCCGATCCTGCGCACCCGCGGCCTGCTCCGCACGGAGTACGGGCCCCGCACCACCCTCCGGGAGCGCTACGGCCTCCCCCGCCCCGCCAACCAGCACGTCCAGCCCGCCTACGCCTAGGAAGGACCCCCTCATGTCCGGTATCGAGATCCGCAGGATCACCGCACGCATCGGCGCCCACGTGTCCGGCGTCGACCTCGCCGCGCCGCTCGACGAGAAGACGGCCACGGCCCTGCGTGAGGCCCTCAACACCCACAAGGCCCTGGTCTTCAGTGACGTGCACCTCGACGACGAGGGCCAGCAGGCCTTCGCCCGGCACTTCGGCGAACTCACCACCGCCCACCCGACCGTGCCCGCCGTCGACGGCGCCCCGAACGTGCTGCCGGTGGACAGTGAGGGCGGCCGGGCCGCCAACCACTGGCACACCGACGTCACCTTCGTCCTCAACCCGCCCCAGGCCAGCACCCTGCGCAGCCTGACGATCCCGCCGTACGGCGGCGAGACCCTGATCGCCAACGCGGCGGCCGCCTACCGGGACCTGCCGCAGCCCCTGCGGCGCCTCGCCGACGAGCTGTGGGCCGAGCACACCAACGACTACGACTACGCCGTCCCGGAGGAGACCGTCGACGACGAACAGGCCGCCCGGCGCGCCCAGTTCACCTCGATCACCTACCGCACGGCCCACCCGGTGGTCCGGGTCCACCCGCTGACCGGTGAGCGCGGGCTGTTCATCGGCGGCTTCGCCCAGCGCATCGTGGGACTGTCGGCGGGCGAGTCCCGCAAGCTGCTCGACATCCTCCAGTCGTACGTGACCCGGCCGGAGAACCTGCTGCGCCACCGCTGGTCGGAGAACCAGCTCGTGCTCTTCGACAACCGCATCACCCAGCACTACGCCGTCGACAACTACGACGGTCTGCCGCGCCGGCTGCACCGGGTGACCGTCGCCGGGGACGTCCCGGTGGGTGTCGAGGGCAAGGAGAGCTGGTCGATCGAGGGCGACGCCTCGCACTACACGGCCGTAGCCGCGTAGTCACCGCAGGTGCGCGAGGCGTCCGCATCGTGGGCGGTCTCCCCTCTGACCTGGGGAGACCGCCCAGACTGTGGGCGTTTTTGCCCGTCTCACGCACTGGACGAACCGCGCCCATGCCCAGCACCGCCGTCAAGGCCCCGCAGGGGTCCGACGCCTCCCTGACCCACGGCCTCAAGCAGCGCCACCTGTCGATGATCGCCCTCGGCGGGGTCATCGGCGCCGGACTGTTCGTCGGCTCCGGCGCGGGGATCGCCGCCGCCGGACCGTCGATCGTCCTCGCCTACACGCTCTCCGGACTCCTCGTGATGCTGGTGATGCGGATGCTCGGCGAGATGTCGGCCGCCCACCCCTCCTCCGGTTCCTTCTCCGCGCACGCCGAGCGGGCGATCGGCCCCTGGGCCGGTTTCACCGCCGGATGGTCGTTCTGGGTGCTGCTGTGCACGGCCGTCGGCCTGGAGGGCATCGGCGCCGCGAAGATCGTGACCGGCTGGCTGCCGGGCACGCCCGAGTGGGCCTGGGTGGCCCTGTTCATGCTGGTCTTCTGCGGCACGAACCTGGCCGCGGTGCGCAGCTTCGGCGAGTTCGAGTTCTGGTTCGCGGCCCTGAAGGTCGGCGCGATCGTCCTGTTCCTGGTCCTCGGGGTGCTCGCGATCGCCGGGCTCCTGCCGGGCACGGCCGCCCCCGGCACCGCGAACCTCACCGGCCACGGGGGCTTCTTCCCGGGCGGCGGCGAGGGCCTGGTCGTCGGCCTGCTCGCGTCCGTCTTCGCGTACGGCGGCCTGGAGACGGTCACCATCGCGGCCGCCGAGTCCGAGGACCCGGCGCGGGGCGTGGCGGGCGCGGTCCGTACGGCGATGTGGCGGATCGCGCTGTTCTACGTCGGTTCGATGGCGGTGATCGTGACCCTGGTCCCCTGGGACGCGAAGGCGGTCGTGGAGAAGGGCCCGTACGTCGCCGCCCTCGACGAACTGGGCATCCCGGGAGCGGGACAGCTCATGAACGTGATCGTGCTGATCGCGCTCCTGTCCGCGATGAACGCCAACGTCTACGGCTCCTCCCGGATCGCCTACTCCCTGGTGGAGCGGGGCATGGGGCCGAGCTTCCTGGGCCGGGTCTCCGGCGGGGTGCCGCGTGTCGCGGTGCTCGCCTCCAGCGCGTTCGGCTTCGGCTGCGTGGTCCTGAGCCGCTGGCGCCCCGACGACGTCTTCCCCTGGCTCCTCAACATGATCGGCGCGGTCGTCCTGGTCGTCTGGGGCTTCGTCGCCGTCTCCCAGCTGCGGCTGCGCCGGGCGCTGGAGCGCGAGGCCGCCGGGCAGCCGGCCGTCCGCATGTGGGCGTTTCCGTATCTGACCTGGTTCGCCCTGGCGGGCATGGCGGCGATCCTCGTCCTGATGGCCCGCGAGCCGGGCACGCGGGTGCAGTTGTACTGGACGGGCGGCATGACTCTGGTGCTGGCGGGCGTGGGGTACGCGCGACAGAAGCGCCTTCTTGTTGCTAGCTTGTAGTTGCAAGCTCTTCGCAATAAGAGGTCGGAGGGGACCCCCGCATGCCCGTCTACACGCTGCCCGAGCTGCCCTACGACTACACGGCGCTCGCGCCCGTGATCAGCCCCGAGATCGTCGAGCTGCATCACGACAAGCACCACGCGGCCTATGTGAAGGGCGCGAACGACACCCTGGAGCAGCTGGCGGAAGCACGGGACAAGGAGGCGTGGGGAGCGGTCAACGGGCTGGAGAAGAGCCTCGCCTTCCATCTCTCCGGGCACATCCTGCACTCGATCTACTGGCGGAACATGTCCGGTGACGGGGGCGGCGAGCCGCGGGAGGCCGACGGCGTGGGCGAGCTCGCGGACGCCATCGCCGAGTCGTTCGGGTCGTTCGCCGCCTTCAAGGCGCAGCTCGGCAAGGCCGCGGCGACCACCCAGGGCTCCGGCTGGGGCGTGCTGGCGTACGAGCCGCTCAGCGGGCGGCTGATCGTCGAGCAGGTCTACGACCACCAGGGCAACGTCGGTCAGGGCTCGACCCCGATCCTCGTCTTCGACGCCTGGGAGCACGCCTTCTACCTGCAGTACCGCAACCAGAAGGTCGACTTCCTCGACGCGATGTGGGCGGTCGTCGACTGGCAGGACGTGGCCCGGCGCTACGAGGCCGCCAAGTCCCGTACCGACGTCCTGCTGCTGGCGCCCTGAGCGACCGTGCCGAAGCGTCCCGTCTCGTGATCGTCTTCTCACCCTTCACGCGGGCGGGCGGAAGGACGGAGGCCCCCGTGAGGACGTGACTCGCGGGGGCCTTCCGGTTCGGGTCAGGGCTTGCGCCCGACGCCTCCGTGCTGGCCGATCGGGGCCGGGGCCGTGTCGCCGTCCGGGCGCCACAGCGGGACGGACACCACGCCCGGGTCCACCAGTTCCAGACCCTCGAAGAACGCCTCGATCTTGTCCACCGGACGCAGGAAGTAGGGCACCGCGCCGGTCTCGTTGTAGGCGTCCTGGGCCTGCTCGTAGTCCGGGTCGGTGCCGCGCGAGCCGTCGTTGACGCACAGGTAGCTGCCCGAGGGCAGGCCAGCCAGCAGCCTGCGGACCAGGTCCCGGGCCAGGTCGTAGTCGGCGACATGGCCGAGGAGCCCGCTGAGGATCAGGGCCGTGGGGCGGGTGAGGTCGAGGGTGCGGGAGGCCGCCTCCAGGATCTTCTCCGGCTCGTAGAGCGTCAGGTCCTCGTACGCCGTCACGCCCTCCGGGGTGGAGGTGAGCAGGGCGCGGGCGTGGGCGAGGACCAGCGGGTCGTTGTCCACGTAGACGATCTTCGATTCGGGGGCGATGCGCTGGGCGACCTCGTGGGTGTTGTCGACCGTGGGCAGCCCGGTCCCGACGTCCAGGAACTGGCGGACGCCCGCCTCCTCGACCAGGTACCTGATGCTGCGGCCGAGAAAGGCCCGGCTGCTGCGGGCGATCGTGACGATGCCGGGGAAGACGGCCGTGTAGGCGTCGCCGGCCGCCTCGTCGACGGGGTAGTTGTCCTTGCCGCCGAGCCAGTAGTTCCAGATCCGGGCCGAATGCGGCACCGAGGTGTCGATCTCCGTCATGGGCCTATCGTGCTACGACCTGCCCGGTCCGCACGGCACATTGAGCGAGAGAAGTGCGGCGGATCCGTCCTCGTGCAGGCGGAGTTCGGTGATCGCCGCGTTGCGCAACCGCGGGAACACTCTGCGGTACTCCCCGAGCGGGATCGACAGCAGCGCGCACAGCACCAGCCGCAGCAGGGTGTTGTGGGCGACGACCAGGACGCGTTCGCCGCGATGGGCGGCCGCGATGCGGCGCAGTGCCCGCGTGCCCCGGGCCGCGGCCGCCGCCGGGTCCTCCGCGCCGGGGAAGGGGTACGCCACCGGGTCGGCGCGGAAGGCCTCGGCCGCGTCCGGCACCTCCGCGGCGAACTCGGCGAGGGTGCGGCCCTCCACCACCCCGAAGTCGCACTCCCGGAGGCCGGGTTCCCGATGCGGGGTGACGCCGAGGGCGCGCGCGGCCGGTTCCGCGGTGGCGATCGCCCGCGACAGGTCCGACGTCCAGATCGCGTCGGGGCGGTGCACGGCGGCCCACCGCCCGAGCGCCTCCGCCTGGGCTCGGCCCTCGTCGGTGAGCCCGATGTCGCTCACGCCCGCGTAGCGGTTCTCGGCGTGCCAGATGGTCTGGCCGTGGCGGGTCAGGAGGAGGGTCGTGCCTGTGGTCATGAACTGGTCCAGTCGGTAGGTGCGGCGCCGTTGTGGCTGGTCGGGCCCCGCGGCGGAGCCGCAGATCGACACAGCCCCGCGGGCCCTAGGTCAGCGGGCGTCCGGGCTGGTTTTCCCGGTTCAGCCGGTCACGCGCGTGTGCCGCGACCGGGGCCGGGAGCCAGCCCCGGTCGGTGAGTTCCTCCAGGAGGCGGGCGTACGGTTCGGCGAAGAGGGTCGTGCGGTCCGGGCGGGGTTCCACGACCGCGCGGATGCGGACCATGTGCTCGGCGGCCTCCGCCAGTGGGGTGCCCGTGGTGCCGTGGAGCGCCAACGCGGCCATTCCCAGCGCCGGTTCGGTCTGCTCCGGGACTCGGGCCGGGCGGCCCAGGATGTCGGCGCGCAGCTGGTTCCAGTACGGGCTGCGGGCCGCGCCGCCGGTGAAGGTGAGGGGGCCGTCGAGCGGGGCGCCGAGGTGGTGCAGGTAGTCCAGGCACAGGCGTTCCGCGAAGCCGACGCCCTGGAGGAGGCCGGCCCAGCGGTCGGCGTCGTCGGCCGGGGTGCCGAGGGTGAGGGCGGTGGCGTCCGGCGCGCGGAACGGGAACCGCTCCCCGCGCGACACCAGCGGGTAGGCGATCGCGCCGGACGGCTCGAACGCGGCCGCCCGCTGGTCCATGGCCACGGGGTCGGCGTCCGCGGGCAGCGCGCCCGCGCCCACGCTCGACGCCCCGCCCGGCAGCCAGGTCCCGTCCGGCGCGCGGTGGTTGTAGACCACGCCGGTGGGATCCCGGACCGGTTCCGGGGCGGCCCCCTTGAGGACGAGGGTGGTGCCGAGCACCGAGTTCCAGGAGCCGGGCCGCAGGGCGCCGGCCGCGATCTGGGCCGCGCAGCCGTCGGTCATCCCGGCGACGACCGGGGTCCCGGCGGGGATGCCGGTGGCCTCGGCGGCGGCCGGGCAGACCGTGCCGAGCCGGGTGCCGGGGCGGACGACCTCGGGGAGGTCGAGGGCGATGTCCGGCCAGGCGTCGCGCTGGAGGTCGTAGCCCGTCTTCAGGGCGTGACTGGAGTCGGTGGGCACCGGCCGGCCGACCAGCCGGGCGGTGACGGTGTCGGGCTGATGGGTGACCCGGCCCCTGCCGTGGGCGGCGGCGAGCCACAGCGCCTTCGGCAGCGCCCAGGTGTCCTGGACCGCGAGGCCCGCCTCCCTGAGCCGCGCCGCCTCGTCCGCCGCGCGTCCGTCGTCGTACATGAGCGCCGGGCCCGTCGGCCGGCCCTCCGCATCCGTCAGCAGGACCGTTCCCGACGTCCCGCACACCGCGACGCCGCCGATCCGTACGCCCGTCAGGGTGAACAACGCTGCACGGGACGCCGTGCGCACCGCCTCCCACCACTCCCCCGGGTCCTGCTCGTGCCGCACGCCCTCGCGCCGGCCGCCGAGCGGGGCGGAACCCCGGCCCAGCACGGTTCCGCCGGCCGTGACCGCCAGTGCGCGCACGCTCTGCGTGCCGAGGTCGATCCCCAGCCACGCCGTCTCGTTCTCGTCTGTCATACCGGTCATCGGGGCCTCCCACCCGCACGGGGTCTATGCGTACCCGGGATCCGCGGCCCAACATCGTCTCAGTGAAGCGACGACTCGGAGGTCGACGATGACCCGGAGGACCGATCCCGTACGTGTCGTGGCGGCCGGCGACCACTTCGTGCTGCCGGGGCTGATCGCCAGGGCCGTCGAGGCCGAGCTGGGCGCGATCGCCGCGGTGACGACGGAGTTGACGCTCGGCTGGCCCCTGGAACCCTTCGGGCCCGTGTCGGAGGTGACGGAGGCGAGCGACGCCGAGGACGAGCTGATCGAGGCGCTGGCGGGGGCGGAGGTCCTCGTCACCCAGATGGGCCCGGTCACCGAACGGGTGCTGGACGCCGCCGACCGGCTGAAGCTGGTCGTGGTGTGCCGGGGCGGCCCGGTCAACGTGAACCTCGACGCGGCCAAGGCCCGGGACGTCCGGGTGTGCTTCGCGCCCGGCCGCAACGCCGCCGCGACCGCCGAGTTCACCGTCGGCATGCTCCTCGCCGCCCTGCGCCGCATCCCGCAGGCCCACGACCTCCTCGCCGCACAGGGCAGTTGGGAGGGCGGCGCCGCCTACTACACCTACGAGCACAGCGGCCTGGAGCTGGAGGACCTGCCCGTCGGGCTCGTCGGCTACGGCGCCGTCGGCAGCCGGGTCGCCCGCGTGCTGTGCGCCTTCGGGGCGCAGGTGATGGTGTACGACCCCTATGTGCGCGGTGAGATCCACGGCCTGCGCGTGAACTCCCTGGACCAGCTCCTCACCCGCTCCCGGGCGGTCACCCTGCACGCCCGGCTCACCGCCGAGACCCGCGGTCTGATCGGCGCCCGCGAGCTGGGCCTGCTGCCCGAGGGCGCGGTCGTGGTGAACGTGGCCCGCGGCCCGCTCGTCGACGAGAGCGCACTGTGCGACGCCCTGGAGGCCGGTCGGCTGTCGGCGGCCGCCCTGGACACCTACGAGCACGAACCGCTGCCCGCGGACTCCCGGCTGCGCGCCCTGGCCGACCGGGTCGTCCTGACCCCGCACCTCGGCGGGGCGAGCCGCGCGGTGGCCGAGAAGGCGGCGAGGATCGCGGCGGAGGAGGTGGGCCGCTGGGCGCGGGGAGAGCGGTTGGCGCACTGCCTGACGTGACGTCGTAGGAGGGAATCTGTATGTACGTCGGTATCGATGTGGGCACGTCCGTCGTCAAGGCCGCCGCCTTCGACCGTGAGGGACGCCAACTGGCCGTCGAGTCACGCCCGGTGGAGCTCTCCCTGCACGGCGGGCACGTCGAGCAGGACATGGCGGAGGTCTACGACGCGGTCGTCGCCGTCCTCGCCGGGCTGACCGGGCGGGTGCCGGAGCCGGTGGAGCTGGCCGGGCTGACCGGGCAGGGCGACGGGGTGTGGCTGGTCGACCGGGAGGGGCTGCCGGTGCGGTCCGCGGTGTCCTGGATGGACGGGCGGGCGCACGAACTGCTCGACCAGTGGCTGGCGGACGGCACCTTCGAGACGGTGTTCCGGCGGACCGGCGGCGCGATGTTCCCCGGCTCGCCGGGGCCGCTGCTGGCCTGGCTCGACCGGTACGACCCGAAGTCCCTCGACTCGGCCGCGAGCGCCGTGTACTGCAAGGACATGGTCTTCCAGCGGCTGACGGGCGCGGCGCCCGCTGTGACGGACGTGTCGGACGCGTCGATGCCGTTCCTCGATCCGCGGACCCGGTCGTACGACAACCGGGTCGTGGAGCTGCTGGGACTGACCCGCCGGCGGCGGCTGCTGCCCTCGATCGGGGATCCGATCAGCACGGGCGAGGCGCGCGGCGAAGGGCTGCCCGCCGGGACGCGGCTGTCGAACGGGCCGTACGACCTCCCGGCGTGCGCGCTGGGCGCGGGGGTCACGGAGCCGGGGGACGGTCTCCTCATCGTGGGGACCTGTCTCGCCGCGCTGGTCGCGACGACCGAGCTCGACCTGAGCGGTGAGCCCGCCGGGCTGTACATCTCCACCGACCGGCACGGGCACCGGCTGCGGGCCATGCCGGCGATGGTGGGCACGGCCGCGCTGGACTGGGTGCTGTCCACGACCGGCGTCACCCACGCCGAGGTGGACGACCTGCTGGCGTCGACCCCGCCGGGGGCGCACGGGGTGCGGGTGCTGCCGTACTTCGCTCCCTCCGGGGAGCGGGCGCCCTTCGTCGAGCCGCGTCTGCGGGCCGAGCTGAGCGGGGTGTCGCTGGAGACGACGAAGGCGGATCTCGTCCGGGCGACCTGTGAGGGGATCGGGTACGCGGCCCGGCACTGTCTGGAGGCGGCCGGCCTGACGGGGTCGCTGGCGGTGTGCGGCGGCGGGACCCGCAGCCCTGCCTGGATGCAGCTGCTGGCGGACGTTCTCGGGCGGCCGCTCAGGGTCGTGGAGGGCGAGGTGGGTGCCCGGGGGGCGGTGCTGGCCGCGGCGGAGCGGTTCGGCATCTCGCTGGACGCGGGAGTCTGGACCGAGCCGACGGCGGTCGTCGAGCCGGATGCGGGGCGGGCGTCGTACTACGCGAAGGGGTACGAGGAGCACCTGAACCGGCTGGAGGAGACCCGCGCGCGGGCACGGCGCTGACGACACGGCGGGACCGATTCCGGGCTGCCGCCCCGGCCCCGCGAAGACCTACGCTCGCAGGGCCGAGGCAGCCGGCCTCGGGCCATCGGGGGTCACATGACGAAGATGCCCTGCAAGAACTGCGGTTCGTCCGAGGAGTTCGAACCGCTCAGGAACGACGCCGAGAAGGCATACGTCCGGGAGAACAAGCCGAAGTGGGCCCGGCTGGGCTCGTACCGCCGCTGTTCACGCGAGGGCTGCCGCCGCTACCAGCGGCTGGGCGACGTGAACGACGGCGGTACCTTCCCCGAGCCGGGGAAATGACTACAGGTTGCTGAAGTCCGGGCCCTTCGTGCGGGTGCGCTTGATCTCGTAGAAGCCCGGGACCGAGGCGACCGCGAGGGTGCCGTCCCAGAGGCGGGCGGCCTCCTCGCCCTGGGGGGCCGGGGTGACGACCGGGCCGAAGAAGGCGATCTGCTCGCCGTCGGCGCCGGGGACCGCGATGACCGGGGTGCCGACGTCCTGGCCGACCTTGTCGATGCCTTCCTTGTGGGAGGCGCGCAGCTCGGCGTCGAACTCGAAGTCCTTCTGGTCGAAGTACTCGATCAGGTCGGCGGGCAGGCCGACGTCGGCCAGGGCGCCCTCGACGGCCTCGCGGGTCGGGCCCAGGCCCTCGTTGTGGATACGGGTGCCGAGCGCGGTGTACAGCGGGCCGAGGATGTCGGAGCCGTGCTTCTGCCAGGCCGCGGTGACCACCCGGATCGGCTGCCAGGCCTTGGTCTCGAGCAGCTCGCGGTACTCCTCGGGCAGCTCGTCGAGCTTCGGCTCGTTCAGCACCGCCAGGCTCATGATGTGCCAGCGCACCTCGATCTCCCGGACCTTCTCGACCTCGAGGACCCAGCGGGAGGTCATCCAGGCCCACGGGCACAGCGGGTCGAACCAGAAGTCGACGGGGGTCTTGCCGGAGGCGTTCGCGGTCTCGGACATGGGTCTCCTAGAAGAGCGTTCGTTTCCCCCGGCAACACCGGCCGCCGCCCACCCCATTCCCGGCTGACCGATGTCAGGGGCACATGGCAGGATCGGGCCTGTCCGCATGCTGAACACCATCCGAGGGAGCATCGCCGTGCCCGGTGAGAATCTGTCCCGTGACGAGGCCCGGGAGCGGGCCGCCCTGCTGTCCGTCGACGGGTACGAGGTGTCCCTCGACCTGCGCTCGGCGGTCGGGGACGAGCCCGGGGACGGTCCGCGCACCTTCCGTTCGGTGACCACGATCCGCTTCCGGTGCAACGAGCCGGGGGCCACGAGCTTCGCGGACCTGGTCGCGCCGAGCGTCACGGCCGTGTCGCTGAACGGCCGGGACCTCGACCCCGGCGAGGTCTTCGACGGCTCCCGGATCGCCCTGGAGGACCTGGCCGCCGACAACGAACTGGTCGTCGACGCCCAGTGCGCCTACTCCCGCACCGGCGAGGGCATGCACCGCTTCGTCGACCCGGAGGACGGCGAGGTCTACCTCTACACGCAGTACGAGCCGGCCGACTCCCGCCGGGTCTTCGCCAACTTCGAGCAGCCGGACCTCAAGGCGCCCTTCCGCTTCGAGGTGCGGGCGCCGGAGGGCTGGACGGTGTGGAGCAACGGGGCCGGCTCCCGGAGCGAGGGGGTGTGGCGGTTCGCGGAGACCAAGCCGATCTCGACGTACATCACCTGTGTGGTGGCCGGCCCCTACCACTACGTGACGGACTCCTACGAGCGCGTCCTCGACGACGGCACCCGTCTGGAGATCCCCCTCGGCGCCCTGTGCCGCAAGGGGCTCGCCCCCCACTTCGACGCCGACGACGTGTTCCTCGTCACCAAGCAGGGCCTGGACTTCTTCCACGAGCACTTCGACTACCCGTACCCCTTCGGGAAGTACGACCAGGCGTTCGTGCCGGAGTACAACCTCGGCGCGATGGAGAACCCGGGCCTGGTGACCTTCCGCGAGGAGTTCATCTTCCGGGGCAAGGTCACCCGGGCCTCCTACGAGGGCCGGGCCAACGTGATCCTCCACGAGATGGCCCACATGTGGTTCGGCGACCTCGTCACCATGGTGTGGTGGGACGACCTGTGGCTGAAGGAGTCCTTCGCGGACTTCATGGGCACCTTCGCCAACGTCGGCGCGACCCGCTTCAAGGACTCCTGGATCACCTTCGCCAACCGCCGCAAGGCCTGGGCCTACCGCGCCGACCAGCTGCCCTCCACGCACCCCATCACCGCCGACATCCGCGACCTCCAGGACGCCAAGCTCAACTTCGACGGCATCA
This sequence comes from Streptomyces sp. NPDC091972, assembly GCF_044756385.1. Taxonomy (NCBI): domain Bacteria; kingdom Bacillati; phylum Actinomycetota; class Actinomycetes; order Kitasatosporales; family Streptomycetaceae; genus Streptomyces; species Streptomyces sp. NPDC091972. Next base: position 392,990 of record NZ_JBIVSV010000002.1, read on the forward strand.
CCTACGCCAAGGGCGCCTCGGTCCTGAAGCAGCTCGTCGCCTACGTCGGCCAGGACGCGTTCCTGGAGGGCGCCCGGCGCTACTTCAAGCGGCACGCGTACGGCAACACGCGTCTCGGCGACCTGCTGTCCGTGCTGGAGGAGACCAGCGGCCGGGACATGGGCGCGTGGGCGCGGGCCTGGCTCCAGACGGCCGGGGTCAACTCGCTGACCCCGCAGGTGCTGCTGAGTGCCGAGGGACGCGTCGACGAGCTGGCCGTCGTGCAGGAGGCGGCCGAGTCGCACCCGGAGCTGCGGCCGCACCGGGTGGCGGTGGGCCTGTACCGCCGTACGCCGGAAGGGGCCCTGGAGCGGTACGCGCGCGCCGAAGCGGACGTCGACGGCCCGCGCACGGTGGTGGCGGAACTGGCCGGTGCCGAGGCGCCGGAGCTCGTGCTGGTCAACGACGACGACCTGACGTACTGCAAGACCCGCTTCGACGCGGGCTCCCTGGAGGCCCTGAAGGCGGGGCTCGGCGACCTCACCGACCCGCTCGCCCGCGCCCTGTGCTGGTCGGCGCTGTGGAACATGACCCGGGACGCGCTGCTGCCCGCCAGGGAGTTCATCGCCATCGTGCTGCGCTTCGCGGGCCGCGAGTCCGACATCGGCGTCCTGCAGATGCTGCACGCCTGGGCCGAGTCGGCCCTCGTGCACTACGTGGCGCCCGACTGGCGGGAGCCGGGTGCGCGGCTGCTCGCCGAGGGCGCCGAACGGGAGCTGCTGGCCGCCGAGCCGGGCAGCGAGCAGCAGTTGGCGTGGGCGCGGTTCTTCGCGCGGACGGCCGAGGGCCCCGCCGCCTTCGACCTGTTGCAGGGCCTGCTGGACGGCACGTCCGTGATCGAGGGGCTGGAGGTCGACCAGGAGCTGCGGTGGGCGTTCCTCCAGCCGCTGACGGTGTGGGGGGTGGCCGACGAGAAGACGCTGGCCGCCGAGCTCGCCCGCGACGACACCGCGTCCGGCAAGCGCCACCAGGTCCGCTGCCTGGCCGCCCGGCCGTCCGAGGCGGTGAAGGCGCAGGCGTGGGCGCAGGTCGTGGAGTCCGACGCGTTGTCCAACGCCCTGGCCGAGGCGACCATCGCGGGGTTCGGCCAGCCCTCCCAGCGCGGCCTGCTGGAGCCGTACACGCAGAAGTACTTCGCGGTGATCGAGCGGGTGTGGCGGGAGCGCTCGATCCAGATCGCGATGAACATCGTCTCGGGGCTGTTCCCCTCCCTCCAGGACTCGCGGGCGACGCTGGACGCGGCCGACGCGTGGCTGGCCGCCCACGAGGACGCGGCACCGGCGCTGCGCAGGCTGGTGCTGGAGGGGCGGGACGATCTGGCCCGGGCACTGCGGGGGCAGGAGTGCGACGCGCAGGCCGTCAACGCCGTCAACACACACTGACCTTTGGCCTGAGCTTGGGCGTCCGGTAGCCGTTACGAAATACGGTCAATCGGAGCCGTAACCCCTGGTCCCACCCGAATGGACCAGGGGTTTTCGCCGCCTACTCGGCACCCGAACATCCGTCCTTTAGTACTGCCTTGTCCGTATTTGTCGACGAGCGTGTAACAGCGGTTATCGGGCGCTCCGGAGGCGGGAATCTCCGCTGCATGAACCACAACACCCCGGTCCCCCCGCTCTCCCCCCGCCCCCTGCGTCACCTCTCCGAGGTGCACCGCCGTGTCGTGACGGCCGGCCGGCTGCGCGCGACCGGCGTCTCGGTCGCCGAGGCCAACGAGCAGTGCCGGCCCGGCGGCCCCTGGCAGCAGATCCTCCCGGGCGTCTTCCTGCTCCACCCCGGCCCGCCGACCAGCGAGGAGCGGCTGCACGCGGTGCTGATGTACGCGGCACGGGAGCAGAGCGCCGGGGTCCCCGTGCAGCCGGGCGCCGAGGAGCCGCACCGGCCGGTGTACGCCGAGGCGATGATCACCGGCCTCGCGGCGCTCACGCTGCACGGCTTCAGCTCGACACCGCCGCTGCCCTCCCTGGACCGGATCGACGTCCTGGTCCCGAGGCTGCGGCGGCTGCGCTCGACGGGCGGCGCGCGGATCGTCCGCACCTCGGCGCTCCCCGCCGCCGAACAGGTCACCGGCGTCCCGGTCGCCCCGGTGCCGCGCGCCCTCGCCGACGCGGTCACCGATCTGACGGACGCGGGCGCGGTACGCCGGCTGCTGACCGAGGCGGTGCGCGGCGGACACTGCGAACCGGCAGCCGTCGTAAGGGAGTTGACCAACGCCAAGCTGCTGAACCGCCCGCACGTGGTGGACGCGGTGGACTCCCTGCTCGCCGAGGGCCGCGCCATCGCGGAGGACCGCCTGTACCGCATGGTCACGGAGTACGGCCTGCCCGACCCGGTGTGGAACGTCGACCTGAGGCTGCCGGGCGGCCCCCACCTGGGCGGCCTGGACGCGTACTGGCCGGAGCAGGCGGTCGCGGTGGAGCTGGACACCCGGGCACCCCGGCAGGGCCATCGGCAGGACGACGACGCCCTGTGGTCCGAGTACGCCCGCAAGCGCGAGCACCTGGAGCGGCTCGGCATCACGGTGGTCCACATCACCCCGCGCAAGCTCCGGGACTCGATGGAACAGCAGGCGACGGTGGTCCGTACGGCCCTGATGGCCTCGGGCGACCGGGACCCCGCCGCCTATGTCGTGGTGCTGCCCCGGTAGTGACGGACCGGGGCGGGACCAGGAGGGGAGAGGAGGGGCCACGGCACCGGGGAGCCGTGGCCCCTCCTCGTGTGTGTGCGACGGCGGCGCGCCTACCGGCCGCAGTACTCCGCCTCGATCACGGCGTCGGTGTCCCCCGACCAGTCGCCGTTGAAGTTGAAGGCGAGGGAGTGCCGCCCGTCGGCCGTGGTCACGGCCACGGAGGAGGAGCCGTGGATGCCGCCGTCGTGGCCCCACACGTGGACCCCGCAGCTCAGCTCGCGGTCGATCAGGGCGAGGCCGTAACCGGCCCCCGGGATCTCGTCGACGGTCACCGTGGTCTTCATCTCCCTGAGCTGCTTCGGCGGGAGCAGCCTCCCCCGCAGCAGGGCCGAGTAGAAGCGGTTCAGATCGGCCGCGTCGGAGATCATCTCGCCCGCCGAGGAGGCGAGGGACGGGTTCAGCTCGGTGACGTCGTACGTCGGTCCCGTCGCCGTCCGCGCGAGCTTGGAGTAGGCCCGGCTGCTGGGCTCGGGCACGGTGACACGGGTGCCCGGGACCGAGGTGGCGCTCAGGTGCAGCGGGACGACGACACGGCGGCGGATCTCCTCGCCGTACGTCCGTCCGGTGGCCTGCTGGATCACCATGCCGGCCAGGACGTAGTTGGTGTTGGAGTAGCTCCAGGACGTGCCGGGCGCGAAGTCCGGCCGGTGGGCCATGGCGATGGCGACCAGCTGCCCGGGGCTCTGGGTGTCGTAGCGGTGCGCGAGGAAACCGTCCTTGAGGAAGTACGTGCGCCCGAACGTGTCGTCGGAGGTGTAGTCGAAGACGCCGCTGGTGTGGTTGAGGAGCTGGCGCAGGGTGATCCGGCCGCCGTCGTGGCCGTTGCCGTGGACCGTGCCGGGCAGCCACTTCTCCACCGTGTCGTCCAGCGACAGCCGTCCCTCCGCCTCCAGCTGGAGCAGCACGGTGGCGACGAAGGTCTTGGTGATGGAGCCGACGCGGTAGCGGTCGTCCGCCGAACGCGGCGCGTGCGTCCTGAGGTCGCCGACGCCGGCGGTGGTCGACCAGGTGCCACGCCCGTCCCTCGCGGTGAGCGTCACCCCCGGCACGCCGTCCTTCACGGCGGCGCGGACGGCCTGCCGGGTCGCCGCATGAGTGTCGGACCCGGCCGCCGTCGCCGGGGCGGCGAGGCCGGTCGCGAGTGCCACGGCACTCGCCCCGAGCGCCACAGTCGTGCGTACGGTCATGTCTTCCCCCTGTTCCGGCACGCTCGGCGAGCGTGATCGGCGGGAGAGACTCGGCCCGGACCGGGAAGGTTGAGGTGGATCAGGCGGGTTGAGCCGCTTTCAGCCCTTCTTCAGGACCAGCTCCGTGTTCCGGTCCTGTGCGGCGCCGCCGAGCTTGTCGCTCGAACCGGGGGCGTTGTAGGCCAGTTCGCGGTAGAGGGCGGCGAGGCCGGTCTGGGAGAGGTCGGTGAAGTCGGTGCGGTGGGGGGCCGCGGACTCGATCAGGGTGGTGAAGACCGAGATCGTGCCGTCCTTGTTGTCGGCCAGTTCGACGACCCGGGCCAGGTGCGGGAAGTCGATGTGGGAGGCGGTGGAGATCTCCCAGAAGGAGCGGCCGCCGGGGGCGGAGTGGGCCGTGATCACATTGCGGTGGATGTGCCCGTTGACCCAGGCGAGGACGTTGCTGTGCCGGGTGAGGAGGGCGACGACCTCCTGGCCGTTGTGCCGGCGCTCGCCCGGGTGGGCCGGGTCGGGGCGGGTGTTGGTCATCGAGTCGCTGGTGTGGTGGCTGAAGACGACGGCGAAGGAGTCCTTGTTCTCCCGCAGCGTCCGGTCCAGCCAGCGCAACTGCCGGGTGCCCATGGAGCCCTGGTAGTGGCCGCCCGGGTCGGTGGTGTCGAGGCTGATGCCGATGACGTCGTCGGCGATGCGGAAGCTGTAGTACTGGGTGCCCTCGTCGAGATTGGCGGTGGAGTAGCCGTGGCCGACCGGGCCGGCGCCGCGGTGTGCGGGGTCGAGGTGGGCCCTGAGGTAATCACGGGCGGTGTAGGGGGCGCGCCGCTCGTCGGGGGTGACCGAGCGCATGCTCCGGGCGTACGCCTTGAGCAGGTCGCGGAAGGCGTGGCCCTGGGGGTCGGAGGCCTTGCGGATCATGTCCTGGAGCTTCTTCGACTCGGACGGGGGCAGCGACATCAGCTTCTTGCCGCCGACGGCGTACTCGGCGAGCCAGGAGTCGCCGTGGCCGTAGCAGCCCAGCGGCAGGCTGTCGTGGTTGCCGACCGTGGAGTACCAGGGGACGGTGAGGCCGGGGCTGTTCAACTCCCGGACGGCGGCGGCGAGATAGCCCTGGAGATGCGGGAAGCCGCGCTGCTTGTCGGCGTCTCGGGTGGTCGAGTCGGGCTGCCAGTACTGCTTGAGGCCGCTGTTCTGGACGCCCTCGTAGTGCCGCGGGTCACCGGAGTTGGGGATGATTCTGCCGCCGCTCATGACGGTCAGGAACCAGTCGAGCTCGGTGTGGCTGTTGTTGTCCGTGTTGTCGCCGGTCGTCATGGCGAACTGGAGCGGGGCGCCGGTGGCGGGGGCGCCGCGCAGCGCGTTGATCCGCTCGACGAGCGAGATCGCGCCCGGCACGGTCAGCGCCTCCTGGGGCCGCCAGGCGTGCACGTCGGTAGAGCGCAGGTACTCCAGGCGCAGCGGGTGCTGGGTGTCCATCAGGTGCAGGTCGGTGAGCTGCACGAACGCGGCCAGCGCGGTACGGCGGCCGGCCCGCCCGGCCTTCGGGGCCGCGAGTTCGGAGCGCACCGTGCGGCTCCAGCCGGGGCCGTCGCCGAGGCGCCGGTAGCCGGAGCCCGTGCGCGGGGCGGCGACGGAGGCGACGGTGGTGCCGCGGGTGTACGGGGCGAGGGGGGCCGCGGCCGGTGCGGCGGCCCGGTGGACGGTCTGGGCCACCGGTGCCTCGGCGGCCCCGGTGGCCGTCGCGGCCTGGCTGTCGGTGGGCCGCAGGGCGTAGCCGACGCCCGTGGAGACGGCGGCCGCGCCCGCGGCGGCGAGGACGGTACGGCGGTGGACCGCCGGCGTGGTGCTGGCGACAGAGCGTGTGCGCGACATGGCGCGATCTCCCCGAGTGCGAACTGCGTCGGCAGTGGTCGCGGGGGCTCGCGCTCGCGAACCACCCGCTCGCTCTGGATGCTTGGCACCGGGAATGACCTGCGCGTGAACGAGACGGCAACGCGCAGCGCCGATCACCGTACGTGGATCTTGGCCCACCCCGTGTGTTCAGGAGCGCTCGTCGAACGGTCCGGGGGCGGTCACTCCGTGTTCATCTTCCGGGGTAGGACAGCTATCCCCCGGGCCGTCCGGTGACCGGCCGCTCCTGCCACAGCCGCAGGCCGAAGTCGACCAGCGGCACCCGTTCCAGCTCCGGTACCGCGTCGAGGTCGTGCCATGCGGCCATGTCCGTGGAGCCGCCGACCTCGAAGCGCAGTTCGCCTCCGGTGATCCGGGCCTCGTACAGGAGTCCCACGTGGTGGGCGTCGACGGTGCGGCCGAAGCGGCGCCGCTCCGGGAAGCGCGCCGACCGCACCCCGAGCATGCCGGTGACCTCGACGCGGTGGCCCGTCTCCTCGGCCACCTCCCGCAGCACGGTGTCGTAGGGGTCCTCGCCGTGCTCCGTGCCGCCGCCGGGCAGCGTCCACCGTGGCCGGCCGTGGTCGATCCAGCGGGCCAGCAGGACCTGTCCGTCACGGACGCACACGGCGTAGGCCGCCACCCTCAACTTTGCGCGCATACCGCCAAGTTAGCCCGCCGGGACCGGATTGGCCGGGGAGTATTCGGGCGCCGACCAGCGCAGTGGCAGCGCGGACGGGGTCTCGACGGTCTCGCGCACGGTGAAGCGGACCCTGCGCTCGGGACCGAACTCGGTGCTCGCCTCGCCCGTCAGCTGGAGGACCGTGCCGGTCGTCCAGTCGAGGAACAGCAAGCCGGCCCGCGGGTCCGCGGCGAGGTTGCCGAGGGTGAGGAACATCGAGTTGCCCGGGTAGTCGCGCCAGCTCAGTTCCCCCGGTGCGTCGACGCGCACGAAACCCGGGTTGCCGCCCCGGTGGCTGACGTCGGCGCCGCCCCCGTGCACGGAGGCCAGGAAGAAGGTGTCCGCCGCGGCGACGAACTCGGCCTGCCGGGGGGTGAGTTCACCGCCGTGCAGGGTGTCTCCGCGGCGCCGGCCGGCCACCACCTCGTACGACTGCCTCTTCTGGAGGTACTTCGGGCAGTTCGCGAAGACCTGGTCGGCCTCGATCGCGAACCCCCCTGCCGTGGGCCCGAGTCGGCCGTTGAGCCGCATCCGGCGGCGGGTGCGGGGGTCGAGGGCGATCGTGCCGACGGGGGTGCCGGGGGTGGTGAACGCCGTCGCGAGGGGGTCGGACGGCAGCCATCCGCCCGCGACCGAGACGCGGTGCGGGCCGGTCGCCCGTACGAAGCCCGGCGCTCCCGTGAGCGGGGACGCCCAGACCCGGCCCGTCGAGGGGTCCGCGGCACCGGCCACCAGCAGCGGCTGGAGCTCCAGGAAGGCTGCGGCGACCTCCCGGATGCCCCGGCCGACCGAGCGGCCCACGTGGTCGGCCTGCTCGCGCACCCCGACCCGGTCCTGCACGGCCCGCGAGCCCGCGTGATAGACGCCCATGGCTAGAAGAAACCGCAGGTCGGAGCCGCGCCGGAGGGCGCGGGCGCCTCCTCGGCGCCCTCCGGTACGGAGATCTCCAGGCGGGTGCCGTCGGGGTCGTGGAAGAAGATGCCGCCCGACGCCGCGCCCTCGCGGTGGGCGACCACCCCTGCGTGGGCGAAGTCGGCGCCGTACGCCCGCAGCGCCTCCTCGTACTCCCTGACCCGCTCGATCGAGTCGGCCTGGAAGGCCAGGTGGTGCAGTCCCGCCCGGTCGGGGGCGTACGGCTGCTCCGCCTGCTGCCAGAGGGTGAGGACGAGGGTGTCGCCGTCGCCGAGGAAGGCGTACCGGCGGCCCTCCTCCTTGCCCTCGGCCAGGGGCGTGAAGCCGAGGACGTCCCGGTAGAAGGCGAGCGAACGGTCGAGGTCGGTGACGTTCAGGCCGATGTGGCCGGTGCGCAAGGTCACGGCTGTCCCCTTCAGCTTGGGCAACCCGGTGGTTAACCCTTGTGATGGACTTTAAGGGTTAGAAGCGGGGAGTGCAACCAGTCACGTAGGCTTGACCGGTTAGCACGGAAGGGAGCCCCGCATGCCCGCCCCCCGCGACCCCCGCCCGCTCACCGGCGAACCGCTCGCCCTCGACCTCCTCAACACGCGGTGGATGAGCGAGGGGACCCTCCAGGACCTCCTCACCGACGTCGACGGGCTCGCGGTGTGGCTCGACTCGGCCGGACTGGGCGGCGAGCACACCCCCGACGACCGGATGCTGCGGCACCTGCGGCAGGCCCGGGAGGCCCTGCGCACGGCGGTGGACGGGTCACTGGAGGAGGGGGCGCCGCTGGTCGACGCGGTGCTGGAGCACGGGCGGGTCCGGGTCGCGCTCACCCCGCAAGGGCCCGTCGAGCGGCCCGAGTTGAGCGACCCCGCCTGGGGCCCCGGCTGGCTCGCCGCCCGCGACTACCTGGCGCTGCTCGGCACCGCCCCGGACCGGATCAGGTCGTGCGCCCACGAGTCGTGCGTGCTCCACTTCCTCGACACGTCGAGGAACGGCACCCGGCGCTGGTGCTCGATGGCGACCTGCGGCAACCGCGCGAAGGCGTCCCGGCATTACGCGCGCAGCAAGGACGCCTGAGGGGCACCGGAAGGGCGCCCGGGGACGGCCTGAAAGAGCCACCCAAGAGACCGTCAGGGTGAATTGACCGCTTTCTTACGCCTCTTCACCGATGTCCGCAAAGGGCATCGGGGGTTTTCCCCATACAGCCATATCGATTCGGTCAACTCTCCCTAAACATCCTTCCCATGCGTAAAGCTGGGCGGTCATCCGGGGTCTTCTTCCGGATCGCCGTGGCCAGGACCGATCGATCCCGGTCACACACCCGCTCGTTCCTTTACCTACAAGGGATGCCGATGACCCTCACCCCCCAGCGCGCTCCGATATCGGGCGCGAGACGTGTGGCGCGCATAGCCGCGGCCGCCGGACTCGTCGCCGCGCTCTCCGCGGCGGGTCCGATACCCATGGCCTTCTCCGCCGACGCGGGCACCACCCCCGCGACCTCGGACCCGGGCCTCAAGTCCGCCGACGAGAAGCTCGGTTCGGACGACGCCGACGCGCTCGCCGAGGCCAAGGCCGACGGCGCGAAGAACATCACGCTGATGGTCGCCACCGCCCCCGGCAGGACCGAGCAGGTCGCCGAGGAGCTGGACGCGGTCAAGGGCGGCCTGGTGGGCCGGACCTACGACAAGCTCGGCTACGTCCGGGCCACGGTCCCCACCGCGAAGGCGGACTCGGCCATCGCCGCCGCCGCGAAGCTCTCCTCCGTGCACGGCATCGACGTCAAGCAGGACATCCCGCTGGACGACCCGACGCCGAGCGCCGACACCGCCAAGGGCGCCGCGGGCAAGGGCACCAAGACCTACCCCGCGCCCGGCAAGAAGACCCCCGCGACGAACCCGTACAACCCGTCCTTCGAGACCGGCGCCGTCGACTTCGTGGAGGACCACCCGAAGGCGGACGGCCGCGGGGTCACCATCGGCATCCTGGACTCGGGTGTGGACCTCGGCCACCCGGCCCTGCAGAAGACCACCACCGGTGAGCGGAAGATCGTCGACTGGGTGACGGCGACCGACCCGGTCTCCGACGGCGACGCCACCTGGCGGCGGATGACCACCGCGGTCTCCGGCCCCAGCTTCACCTTCGACGGCCGCACCTGGACGGCGCCCGCCGGGTCGTACCAGGTCAACCTGTTCCGTGAGGCCGCGACGACGGGCGGCGACGCCAAGGGCGACGCGAACCGGGACGGCGACACGACCGACACCTGGGGCGTGCTGTACGACAAGGCCGCCGGGACCGTCCGGGTCGACCTGAACAACAACCAGGACTTCGCCGACGACACCCCGATGAAGCCGTACAAGGACGGCCATCAGGTGGGCTGGTTCGGCACCGACAACCCGGCGACGGACGTCGCCGAGCGCCAGCCGTTCGTCGTCGAGATCCGCAAGGACGTCGTCTACGACGCCGCGGGCAGCAAGGCCGACTACGTCAACATCGGCGTCATCGAGTCCGAGCACGGCACCCACGTGGCCGGCATCACCGCCGCCAACGGCCTGTTCGGCGGCAAGATGAACGGCGCGGCCCCGGGCGCCAAGCTCGTCTCCTCCCGTGCCTGCACCTGGACCGGCGGCTGCACCAACGTGGCGCTGACCGAGGGCATGATCGACCTCGTCGTCAACCGCGGGGTCGACATCGTCAACATGTCGATCGGCGGCCTGCCGGCGCTCAACGACGGCAACAACGCGCGCGCCGAGCTCTACACGCGCCTCATCGACACCTACGGTGTCCAGCTGGTGATCTCCGCGGGCAACTCCGGCCCCGGCGCGAACACCATCGGCGACCCGGGCCTGGCCGACAAGGTCATCTCGGTCGGCGCGACCATCTCCAAGGCGACCTGGGCCGCCAACTACGGCTCGCAGGTGACCAAGTCGTACGCCATGATGCCGTTCTCCTCGCGCGGTCCGCGTGAGGACGGCGGCTTCACGCCGACCCTGTCCGCCCCGGGCGCGGCCATCAACACCACCCAGACTTGGCTGCCGGGCTCCCCGGTCGCCGAGGCGGGCTACTCGCTGCCGGCCGGCTACTCGATGCTCCAGGGCACCTCGATGGCCTCCCCGCAGGCCGCGGGCGCCTCCGCGCTGCTCATCTCGGCCGCCAAGCAGAAGCACATCGCGCTGACGCCGGCCACCCTGCGCACCGCCCTGACCTCGACCGCCAAGCACATCAAGGGTGTGCAGGCGTACGAGGAGGGCGCGGGCCTCATCGACATCGTGGACGCCTGGGACTCCATCAAGGACGGCGCCACCGCCCACGACTACACGGTCAAGGCCCCGGTCGACACCGCGATCGACCAGCTCCTGAAGACCCCGGGCTACGGCACCGGCCTCTACGACCGCGAGGGCGGCCTGAAGGCCGGCCAGAAGAAGACGTACGACGTCACCATCACCCGTACGTCCGGCGCGGACAAGGCGCTCCGCCACGACCTGCACTTCCACAACAACGCGGGTGACACCTTCCGGATCCTCGGCAAGGACGACATCCGGCTCCCGCTGAACCAGCCGGTGACCGTCAAGGTCCAGGCCCAGCCGAGGTCCGCGGGCCTCAAGAGCGCGATCCTCGTCGTCGACGACCCGAAGACCGAGGGCATCGACCAGCAGGTCCTGACCACGGTCGTCGTCTCGGCGCCGGTGAAGTACACCTACACCGCGTCGAACACCGTGCAGCGCAACAGCAGCCAGTCGTACTTCGTGACCGTGCCCGCGGGCGCCAAGTCGCTGGAGGTCGCGATCGGCGGGCTCAAGGACAAGAGCCAGACCCGCTTCATCGCCCTCCACCCCTACGGCGTCCCGGTCGACAACACCAGCACCCCGTACTGCTACAACAACTACCTCGACGGCAACGGCTGCAAGCCGGACGCCCGTTCCTACGCCGACCCGCAGGCCGGTGTCTGGGAGATCGAGGTCGAGTCGCGCCGCACCTCGCCGCTGCTCGACAACCCGTACAAGCTGGACGTCGCCGTCTACGGCGCGGCCTTCGACCCGGAGACCGTGACCGTCCCCGAGGCCAAGGTCGGCACCCCGGCCACCGCCTCCTGGAAGGTGACCAACAAGTTCGCCGCGATCGACGGCAAGCTGGCCGGCGGCCCGCTCGGCTCGTCCAAGACGGCCCGCCCGACCATCGCCGAGGGCGCCACCCAGACCACCACGGTCGAGGTGCCCGCGGGCGCCAAGTCGCTCGACGTCGCCATCGGCAACGTCTCCGACGTGGCCGCGGACCTGGACCTGGCGGTCTACGACGCGGCCGGCACCGTGGTCGGCTCGTCCGCCGACGGTGACTCGGAGGAGTCCGTCTCGGTCGCCTCGCCCGCCGCCGGCACGTACACCATCGAGGTCGTCGGCTACTCGGTCCCGGCCGGCTCCACGGCGTACGACTACCAGGACGTGTTCTTCTCCGGCGCCCTGGGCACCGTCACCGTCTCCGACGCGCCGGTGAAGCTCGCCACGGGCGCCTCGACGACCGTCTCCGGCAGCGTCACCGCCCTGGCGCCCGCTCCGGAGGGCCGTGAGTTCTTCGGCCAGGTCAGCCTCGTCAACGCGCGCGGCACGGTCGCGGGCGTCGGCAGCGTGAAGATCGAGAAGGTCACGCCGTAGCACTTCTCCGTACGGCGACAGGGGCGGGCGTCCGTTGGGGCGCCCGCCCTTCTCGTCCCCCTAGCAGCTGAGTCCGCGCGAGGCGGGCAGCGAGGCGGTGACGAAGGCCCGCTCCCGGGCGATCTCCCGCTCCCCGACGGCCCAGTGGTCGGGGGCCGGCGAGCCCGCGCTCACCCCGAACAGCACGGCGGTGCCCTTGGTCAGCGGTTCGGGCAGGTCGTACTCGCCGATCACATAGGTGAGGTCCCGCACGCCGAGCGTCGGCTTGAACCAGTGGCTCACCCGCACGGTGACCCGGAGTTCCCCGGTGGCGGGCAGCTCCTCGACGGCGGTCACCTCGCCCTCGGCGACCGTGGTCGCGCAGGCCAGGTAGGCCGGGCTGCCGAAGCGGACCCCCGACTCCGCCTTGGAGGCCGAGTCGGCGCTGCCGCCCGCGTCCTGGCTGATCCCGCCGTTGTGCCCGAGGAGCCAGCCGAGCCCGGTGACGACGCTCGCGACGGCGGCCACCGCGAGGGTGCCGAAGGCCAGGGTGCGGACGCGGCGGCGGGCCGGGGAGGGCCGTAGCCGCGCGGGCACGGGGTCCGGGGTGGGCGGCGCTTCGGCGAGGGCCTCGCCGAGGAGCCCGAGCTGCTCCCTGAGCAGCCCGATGTCGTCCTCGGCCGCCCGGTACTCGGCGAGGAACGCGCTGTCCGCGCGGGCCTCGTCGCCGAGCTCCTCACCGGTGATCGCGGCCATGAGCGCGTCGCTGTCGTACGTCTCGTTCTCGGCGCTCATGTCACACCACCTCGTCCTCGTGCAGGCGGGCGCGCAGGGCCCGCACCGCCGTGTGCAGGCGGCTTTTCACCGTGCCCTCCGGAACGCCCAGCTCCTGGGCGATCGAGCGCACCGGCAGGTCGGCGAAGAACCGCAGCACCAGGACCTGGCGCTGCTGGTCGGGCAGCTCGTCCAGGCCCTGCGCGACGGCGACGGACAGCACGCTGGTGTCCTCCCCGGAGGGGTGCTCGTGCTGTCTGAGCGAGGCCAGCCGCTCTCCCAGCCGCTCCTGGCGCTTCTTGGCCCGGTGCCAGTCCATGGCGAGGTTGGAGGCGACGACGGCGGCCCACGCGGACACGTCCCGCGGCGCCTCGTGCCCCTTCGCCGCCCGCTCCAGCAACCGCAGGCGGACCTGCTGCACCCCGTCCGGCAGGTCCGCCTGCGGCACCCCGCCCAGGGCGAGCACGGCCCGCACCCGGCGTTCCTGCGCCGCGTCCAGGGGGTCGTCCCCCTGGGTCCGGCGGCCGATTCCGCGCAGCACCGACACCCCTCCCCTCGCCGCGTTTCTCCTACGACGCCGGTGGGACGGAAAACGTTCGGCGGGGCCCGGGACAATTTCTCCGAGGTGTACGTCACACCGGGCGCCCGGGACCGTACGGCTTGCGGCACGAGGTGACCGGCGGGCGAATTTCTCCAGCTCAGGCAGGGTGCGGCCACAGTTCCGCAACCCGTCGGCCGCCTCGGGGCGTCCCAGCCCTCGAGCATGGAGCACAAAGAATTGGACAGGCTGACCCGGGTCGGCCGCATGATGGAAAAGCCTCGGTCACGTGCGAAGAGATAGGGAGTCACCGTGAGGGTCGGAATCGTCGGAGCCACCGGACAGGTCGGCACGGTCATGCGGAAGATCCTCAAGGAGCGGAACTTCCCGGTCACGGAGCTGCGCCTGTTCGCCTCCGCCCGCTCGGCCGGCTCCGTCCTGGACGGCGTGACGGTGGAGGACGCGGCGGCGGCCGACTACACCGGCCTGGACATCGTGCTGTTCTCCGCGGGCGGCGCGACCTCGAAGGCGCTGGCCGAAAAGGTCGCCTCGCAGGGCGCGGTCGTGATCGACAACTCCTCGGCCTGGCGCAAGGACCCCGAGGTCCCGCTGGTCGTCTCCGAGGTGAACCCGCACGCCATCGCGGACCGCCCCAAGGGGATCATCGCCAACCCGAACTGCACCACGATGGCCGCGATGCCGGTCCTGAAGGTACTGGACGCGGAGGCGGGCCTGCTGACGCTGATCGCCACCACCTACCAGGCGGTGTCCGGCTCGGGCCTCGCGGGCGTGGCGGAGCTGCACGGCCAGGTGCAGAAGGTCGCCGCCGACGCGGACAAGCTCACCCACGACGGCGGCGCGGTCGACTTCCCCGAGCCGCAGGTCTACAAGCGGCCCATCGCCTTCAACGTCCTGCCCTTCGCCGGCAACCTCGTCGACGACGGCCTGAACGAGACCGACGAGGAGCAGAAGCTCCGCAACGAGTCCCGCAAGATCCTGGAGCTCCCCGAGCTGAAGGTCTCCGGCACCTGTGTGCGCGTCCCGGTCTTCTCCGGCCACTCCCTCCAGGTCAACGCCCGCTTCGCCCGCCCGATCTCCCCGGAGCGCGCGACGGAGCTGCTGGCGGGCGCCCCGGGCGTGACCCTCTCGGACATCCCGACCCCTCTTCAGGCCGCCGGCCAGGACGCCTCCTTCGTCGGCCGCATCCGCCGCGACGAGACGGTCGACCACGGCCTCGCCCTGTTCATCTCCAACGACAACCTCCGCAAGGGCGCCGCGCTGAACGCGGTCCAGATCGCGGAGCTGGTGGCGGCGGAGCTCAAGGGCTGACCCTCAGGGCCGCCTGACCTCGTAGAGGAAACAGCCGTACTCGACGGCCCGGACGTGGACCAGCGCCACGGACGGGTCGTCGAACGCGTTTCGGAAGGCGTCGTCGTCGAGCCGGTCGACCAGCTCTCCGCCGAGGATGTGTCCGTCGGACGAGTAGCGGCGGACGGTTCGGTGCGCGTCGGCGAAGGGGAGGCCGTCGGGGTCCGGTCCCGCGCACTCCCCGGCGTGGACGAAGACCGGGCCCTGTTCGTCGTACGCCCCCGGACGCGCGCCCGTTTCGGCCGCCCAGCGGCGCAGCGGGGCGTAGGAGACGAGTGCGATCCGCTCGCCCGGCTCGCTGCGGCGCAGACAGCACCTGAGGGGTGCGCCGCCCTCCTCGTCCGTGAACGGGGCCGGCGGGCGGCCGGCGTCGTCGGCGGTGCGCAGCTCGCGGAGGACCGCGGGGCCGATGGGGAGTGCGGTGTAGGTCGTCATGGGACCAGGCTGGCGCGGCCGCGCCCGGATGACCGGCGGAAACCGGACGTGGAACCCCCGGAACCGCAGGGTAATCCCCCGATCCGTCGGAGACAGTTCGTGGAAGGATGGCCGGACCGCCGAACCTACTCATATCGAGGAAACAAGGAGATGACCGCGTGCCTGGCACAAACCTGACTCGCGAAGAGGCTCAGCAGCGCGCGAAGCTGCTCAGTGTCGAGTCCTACGAGATCGATCTCGACCTCTCCGGCGCGCAGGAGGGCGGTACCTTCCGGTCCGTGACCACGGTGCGCTTCGATGTCGCCGAGAACCGCGCCGAGTCCTTCATCGACCTGGTGGCCCCCACGGTCCACGAGGTCACGCTGAACGGGGACGCGCTCGACCCCGCCGAGGTCTTCAAGGACTCCCGGATCGCCCTGCCCGGTCTCCTGGAGGGCCGCAACGTCCTGCGGGTCGTCGCGGACGCCGCCTACACCAACACCGGTGAGGGCCTGCACCGCTTCGTCGACCCGGTCGACCAGCAGGCGTACCTGTACACCCAGTTCGAGGTGCCGGACGCCCGCCGGGTCTTCGCCTCCTTCGAGCAGCCGGACCTGAAGGCCACCTTCCAGTTCACCGTGAAGGCGCCGACCGGCTGGACCGTCATCTCCAACTCCCCGACGCCCGAACCGAAGGACGACGTCTGGGTCTTCGAGCCGACCCCGCGGATCTCGTCGTACATCACGGCCCTGATCGTCGGCCCGTACCACTCGGTGCACAGCGTGTACGAGAAGGACGGCCAGTCCGTCCCGCTGGGCATCTACTGCCGCCCCTCGCTCGCCGAGCACCTCGACTCGGACGCCATCTTCGAGGTGACCCGGCAGGGCTTCGAGTGGTTCCAGGAGAAGTTCGACTACGCGTACCCCTTCAAGAAGTACGACCAGCTGTTCGTGCCGGAGTTCAACGCGGGCGCCATGGAGAACGCGGGCGCGGTCACCATCCGCGACCAGTACGTCTTCCGGTCCAAGGTGACCGACGCCGCCTACGAGATGCGCGCCGAGACCATCCTGCACGAGCTGGCCCACATGTGGTTCGGCGACCTCGTGACCATGGAGTGGTGGAACGACCTGTGGCTGAACGAGTCGTTCGCCACCTACACCTCCATCGCCTGCCAGGCGTACGCCCCGGACAGCCGGTGGCCGCACTCCTGGACCACGTTCGCCAACTCCATGAAGACGTGGGCGTACCGCCAGGACCAACTGCCTTCCACGCACCCGATCATGGCCGAGATCCGCGACCTGGATGACGTGCTGGTCAACTTCGACGGCATCACGTACGCCAAGGGCGCCTCCGTGCTCAAGCAGCTCGTCGCCTACGTGGGCGAGGACGAGTTCTTCGGTGGTGTGCAGGCGTACTTCAAGCGCCACGCGTTCGGCAACACCCGCCTGTCCGACCTGCTGGGCGCGCTGGAGGAGACCTCCGGCCGTGACCTCGGCACCTGGTCGCAGAAGTGGCTCCAGACGGCCGGCATCAACGTCCTGCGCCCGGAGATCGAGACCGACGGCAACGGTGTCATCACCTCCTTCGCCATCCGCCAGGAGGCCCCGGCCCTGCCCGCCGGTGCCAAGGGCGAGCCCACCCTGCGCCCGCACCGCATCGCCGTCGGCCTGTACGAACTCGACGACACCACCGGCAAGCTGGTCCGCGACGAGCGCGTCGAGCTGGACGTGGACGGCGAGCTGACGGCCGTGCCGCAGCTGGTCGGCAAGCGCCGTCCGGCGGTCGTGCTCCTCAACGACGACGACCTGTCGTACGCCAAGGTCCGCCTCGACGAGCAGTCGCTGGCCTTCGTGACCGAGCACCTGGGCGACTTCGAGTCGTCGCTGCCGCGCGCGCTGTGCTGGGCGTCGGCGTGGGACATGACGCGGGACGCCGAACTCGCGACCCGCGACTACCTCTCGCTGGTCCTCTCCGGGATCGGCAAGGAGTCCGACATCGGTGTCGTGCAGTCGCTGCACCGGCAGGTGAAGCTGGCGATCGAGCTGTACGCCGCCCCCGCCGCCCGCGAGACCCTGCTGACCCGCTGGACCGACGCCACGCTGGCCCACCTGCGGTCCGCGGCGCCCGGCAGCGACCACCAGCTCGCCTGGGCGCGGGCGTTCGCGGCGACGGCCCGTACCCCCGAGCAGCTGGACCTCCTCGAGGCGCTGCTCGACGGGTCCCAGGTCGTCGAGGGTCTCGCCGTGGACACGGAGCTGCGCTGGGCGTTCGTGCAGCGGCTGGCCTCCGTGGGCCGCTACGACGAGTCGGAGATCGCCGCCGAGTACGAGCGGGACAAGACGGCCGCCGGTGAGCGCCACGCGGCGACCGCCCGTGCCTCGCGGCCGACCGAGGAGGCGAAGGCGGAGGCCTGGGCGCAGGTCGTCGAGTCCGACAAGCTGCCCAACGCGGTCCAGGAGGCCGTGATCGGCGGGTTCGTGCAGACCGACCAGCGGGAGCTGCTCGCGCCGTACGCGGACAAGTACTTCGAGGTGGTCAAGGACATCTGGGAGTCCCGCTCGCACGAGATCGCCCAGCAGATCGCGGTCGGCCTCTACCCCTCGCTCCAGGTCTCCCAGGAGACCCTGGACCGGACGGACGCCTGGCTGGCCGACGCCGAGCCGAACGCGGCCCTGCGCCGACTCGTCTCCGAGTCCCGCGCAGGAGTGGATCGCGCCCTGAAGGCCCAGGCAGCGGACGCCCGGGCGGGCGAGTAGGGGGACGGGGGCGGGCGGTCCTGCGGAACGCGGGCCGCCCGACACCCGGGTGGCGTGGCCCCCGTCAGCCGTCGCCCTCCATGCGTAGCAGGCGGGCCGTGTTCAGCATGGTGCGGACGTGCAGCGCGGTCTGTGCGGCCACCGGCACCCATCGCAGGTCGTACGTCTTCTCCAGCTCCTGGCTCCACTCGCGCACCAGGTCGTCGAGGATCTCGGCGGCCCGGGGGTCGGTGCGGGCAAGGGCGCGGCTCGCCATCGCCGCCACCCTGAGCGGGATACGGCGGGCGGAGATCCCCCGGGACGCGAAGTGGCCGTGGAAACGCCCGGGTTCCTCCGCGGCCCAGCCCGCGACGATCGCGGGCGCCACGTCGAGGAGTTCTCGCGCTGCGTCCCCCAGCGGCGTCAGATCCTCCGGCACGGCCGTGTCGAGCCGGCTCCCGAGGACGTCCGCGAGTTCCCGGGTCCGGCCCAGCAGCACCTCCCCCAGACGGGCGGCCGCCCGGTCGGGGTCGGTGACGGGCCGGGCGTCGCTCACCGAGGGCACGGCCCACGCGGGCGTCTCGATCAGCGTGGTCAGGGTGCCGTGGCGGCGGGGGTGCAGCCAGGTGCTCTCGGCGACGTAACCGCTCGGGTCCCGTTCGCCCTCGCCGTGCCCGTCGGGCAGCACCAGGACGCCGGGCGGGTCGAGCCGCCAGTCGGGGCCGTCGACGGGGTCCCGGTCCACGGGGACCCGCAGGTGTGCCGCCGTACGCCGGAAGGCCTCCGCGGCGCCGGGCACCTCCCGCGTCATCATCACGAAGGCACCGCCGAACTCGATGCCGTGCAGGGTGAACTGGGCGACGGGCCGCAGCTCGTCGAGGAGCCGCAGGAGGGCGGCCGACTCGGGCAGCGGCCTGCCGGGCGGCACGGGCAGGGACTCCGGCTGGCGGGCGAACGCGGGCCGGTAGAAGTAGCGGTGACACTCCGTCAGCGACGGCTCCGGCTGCTCCGGCTGCCAGCCGTGCGCGAGGTGGGCCCCGTCGGGGTCGAGGCAGAGCAGGAAGTGCCAGGTGCAGCCGAGGGCTTCGAGCACACGGGGCCGCCCGGCGAACAGCGCGGCGAGCCGCAACGCCGAGGCGCCGCCGACCGGTTCGTTGGCGTGGGCGCCGGCGACGGCCAGGACGTGGCGGTCGCCGTGTCCGGCGGACAGCAGCCACAGCGGGCGCCCGGCCCGGCTCGTGCCGACCTGCTCCAGCCGCAGCAGGCCGGGGGCGGCGCGGACCAGCGTGCGGGCCCTTCGCTCCAGTTCGTCGACTGCCGGATAGAGCGAAGTCCGCACGCCGGTCCTCCGAACGCTGCTGGTCCGATCAAGCACCCTGGGAATTACTGTCCCCAGTGGTCTCTTTCTTGTCCAGCGGGCGAATCACGATCTTGACGGTCATGTGAGCTCCTCTCAACTGCCGCCGTTGCCGCCGCTGTCCCCCGTGGTCTCCTTCTTGTCCAAGGGGCGGATCACGATCTTTGTCGGCATCGCAACTCCTCGTTTCAGTACGGGATTTGACCTTTCCGAAGCGATCGCTGACCGCTCTTGTCAAGGCTGTGCCGATGGGGTCAGAGTGTCAAGAAGGTGTACGTGTAAAGGGGAGGGGCCCCGGTGGCGGATACGGCGGCGGTGACGGTCGAGTCGTTCGGGCGCCCCCGGATCAAGCCCGAGCACCGCGCCTACCGCACCGTCGACGGGAACGTCCGGGTCGGCAGCGTGATCCACGGCATCGGCGCGGAGATCGCGGACCCGCAGGGCTGGGTGTGGACGCTCGTGGGGGCGATGGACGGGACGCGGACACCGGCGGAGGTGGTCGCCGAGGTCCTGCGCGCGCACCCCGCACTGACCGACGCGGACGCCCGCCAGGCGATGGCGGACCTGCTGGCCGCCGGTTTCGTGGACGACGCCGGGGCGTCCGTGCCGGTGCCGCCTCGCGAGGAGGACCGCTACAGCCGCGGTGTCCCCCTGCTCCGCTGGATGGACCTCGCCCCGCGCGCCAGCCCCTGGGACGCCCAGCTCCGGCTGCGCGGGGCCCGGGTGCTCCTGATCGGCGTCGGCGGCACGGGCGGCCACGCGGCCCAGGCCCTGGTCGCGTCCGGCGTGGGCCACGTCCACTGCGTCGACCCGGACGTGGTCGAGCTCTCCAACCTCAACCGCCAGCCCCTGTACCGGGAGTCCGACCTCGGCCGCCCGAAGGTGGAGGCGGCGCTGACGACCCTGCGGGCACTGAACTCGGACGTGACGGTGACCGGGGAGCGGAGGGAGGTGACGGGCCAGGAGGACCTGACGGAACTGCTGGCCGGACCACCGGGGGCAGGGCGACCGGGGGCGGGGCGACCGGGGACGGGGCGGCCGTCGGACACGGCACACCCGGCGCAGGCCACCGGCCGAAGCGGCGACGCCCGAAGCCGCGGGGACGAGGGCCGCCGTAGCCCTGGGGCGGACCCCGGACCGACCGGGGCGCCCACCGCGACCGCGGCCGGCCCACAGGCTCTCGTGCGCCCGGTCTCCCCCTCCCCCTACGACCTCCTCGTCCTCGCCGCCGACCGCCCCGAGTCCCTGCGGCGCTGGACCAACCGGGCGTGCCTGGCGGCCGGGGTGCCGTGGGTCGACGCCGGGTACCGGGGGCCGCTGGTGACCGCCGGGGTGTACGTGCCGGGGCGGGGGGCCTGTTGGGAGTGTCTGCGGGACGGTGAGATCGCCCGGCGTGACCTGCGGCTCGGGCCGGGGCAGGACCCGGAGGACGCCTCGCCGCGGATGCCGTGGAACCCGGCGAGCGCCGTCACCGCCGGGCTCTCGGGAGCGCTGCTCGCGCATGCCGCCCTCGCCCTGCTGACCGGAATCCCCGCGATGGAGCCGGGCTTCCGTTTCGGCGTGAACCTCATGCTCCCCGGCGACCCGGTCCACCAGCGCACACCGCGGCACCCGGACTGCCCGGCGTGCGGGGAGCGTGCGTGAACCGGGTACGGCTGCACGCGCTGGACTCCCGCCCCGACGGCGACGAGTGGATCGTGGGCCGCAGGGCGACCGGCCGGTTCGTCGCCCTGCCCGCGGTGGGCAAGCAGGCCCTCGACCTGCTCGACGAGGGCCTGACCCCGGCCGAGGTCGGCGCCCGGCTCCGGGACCGGACCGGTGACGACATCGACGTACCGGACTTCGTGGCGGCGCTGATGGACCTCGGGTTCGTCGCGGAGGTCGACGGCCGTGCGATCGAGCAGGAACCGCCGCCGCCACCGACGCTGGCGTGGATACGGCCCCGTCATGTGCGCTGGCTGCTGAGTCCCGCCGTCCCCGTGGCCGTGGCCCTGCTGATCACGGTCGCCCTGTGCAGCCGGCCGCCCGTGCCGCTCGACTACCGCACGCTGCTGTGGAGTTCGCACGGCAGCGCGGTCCTCGCCCTCGGCGCGGCCGTGGGCTGGAGCCTGCTGCTGCTCCACGAGTGCGCCCACCTGCTGACCGCCCGGGCCACCGGTGTGGCGGGACGGATGCGGCTCGGCACCCGGCTCCAGTTCCTGGTCATGCAGACGGACATCAGCGGGATCGAACTCGCCCCGAGACGGCACCGGTTGACCGCCTACCTCGCCGGCATCGCGACCAACCTGACGGCCGCGTCCATGGCCGCCCTGGCCGCGGGCGCCACGAGCGGCACACCCCGCCGTGTCCTCGCCGCGGTGGCGCTGCTCGCCCTGCTCCCCCTCCCGTTCCAGCTCATGGTCTTCATGCGCACGGACCTGTACTTCGTCCTCCAGGACCTCACCCGCTGCCGCGACCTGTTCGGGGACGGGGTGGCGTACACGAGGTACCGGGCCCGGCGTCTGCTGCGGCGCACCGGCGAGGCGGACCCCAGTCTCGAACTGCCCGCGCACGAACGGCGGGCCGTGCGCGCGTACAGCGTGGTGCTGGTCCTCGGCACCACGCTGTGTCTCGCGTTCTTCGCGACCGTCACCCTGCCCGCCGACCTGACCCTGTTCGCCCGTGCCCTCGTCAAGTCGGCCGCGGGGCGGTCGGCTTGGGACCGGCTGGACGGGATCGCCGTCGTCGTCACGCTCGGCGGGCTGCACGCCCTGTGGCTGCGCACCTGGTGGCGGGGGAGCAGACTCAGACGGACACCATCCCGCCCGTCGCGTTGACGAACGTGCCGGTGATGCCGCCCGCGTGGTCGGAGGCGAGGAACACCGCGGTGGCGGCGACCTCGGCGAGGGTGGGGTTGCGGCGGGTCATGCGCATGCCCGCGAGGTGGTCGACGATGCCCTGGACGGCACTCTCGTCGATGGTCGGGTTGACCGCGGAGAGCTTCTCCACGGTGAAGGTCTCCGGCACCCCGGCCACCCACAGCCCCACCGCCCGCACCCCGCGCGGGCCCAGTTCGATCGCCAGGTTGCGCACGAGGGTGTCGATCGCCCCGTCCGCGGGACCGGTGCCGCCCATCATCGGACTGCCGTGCGCGGAACCGCTGTTGAGGGCGATGATCACACCGGAGCCACGCGCGGCCATCCGGCGTCCGGCAGCGCGGGCGGTGAGGAAGTTGGCGCGCAGACCGTCGGCGACCGGCCGCATGAAGTCGTCGACCGCCATGTCGGTCAGCGGCGCGCCCTGCACATCGCCGCGGGTGACCAGGTTGACGGAGATGTCGATGTCCCCGACCTGCTCCGCGTGCGCCTCCACGGCCGCCTCGTCCAGCGCGTCCACGACGGCGACCTCGGCGTCCTTGATGTCGGCGGCCACCGCCTCCAGGGACGCACGGGTGCGGCCGACGAGGTGGACCCGCGCGCCCTGCTCGGCGAAGGCGCGGGCGACGGCCCCGCCGATGGAACCGCCGGCGCCGTAGACGATCGCGGTCTTGTCGGTGAGCAGCATGGTGAACTCCTTGGAAGGTGTTTCGTACGTGACATCCATGCAGACGTACGACTCCCCGGACGCTCATCGGTGGGGGCACCGCTGCTCGGTCGGCCCCTCGGTCGTCACAGCCGCGGGGGCAGTCCGAAGGCGGCGAAGAGGTGCGGCTCGAAGGAGGTGATCTCCGCGATGCGGTCGCCGCGGCCCTGGTCGCCGAAGCGCAGGACGTCCAGCACCTGGGCACGGAAGACGCTGGTCCCGGGCCTGCGGACGTAGTTCGCCGCCGCGAGCTGGCCGTTGGCCCGGGTGGGCAGGCTGCGCCAGTGCCCGAGGAACATCGGGGAGCCGGGATCGAGACTGACCCGCACGAAGTCGATGATCGCGTCCCGGCCGACGAACCAGAAGGGGTTCGGCGGCATGGTGAGGGTGACGTCCTCGGTGAGCAGCGCGGCCATCGCGTCGAAGTCGAGGCGTCCGACGGCGGCCATGTACCGGTCCAGCACCGCCTGTTGGTCCTCCGTGGGCACGGTGGCCCGCCAGTCCGAGCGCTCCCGGGGCAGGTGTTCGCGCAGGGTGGGCCGGGCCCGCTGGAGCGCGCTGTTGACGGAGGCCACGCTGGTCTCCAGGGCCGCGGCGGTCTCGGCGGCCGTCAGCCCGAGGGCGTCGCGCAGGACCAGTGCGGCCCGCTGGCGCGGGGGCAGGTGCTGGATCGCGGCGAGGAGGACGAGCTCCAGGGTCTCGCGGGACACCGCGGCGGACTCGGGCTGCTCGTGCTCCTCGGCGAGGGGCATCTCGTCGTCGGGATAGGGCTGCAACCAGGTGATACGGGCGGGCGGCTCGCCCTCGCCGTGGTTCATGCCCGGCACCGGTTCGTAGCGCTGCGGGCGGCGCGCGGTGCGCCGCAGCTGGTCCAGGCTGGTGTTGGTGGCGATCCGGTACAGCCAGGTCCGCGCGCTCGCCCGGCCCTGGAAGCCGTCCCGCGCCCGCCAGGCCCGCAGGAAGGTCTCCTGCACCAGGTCCTCGGCCTCGTCGTACGACCCCGTCATGCGGTAGCAGTGCACCTGGATCTCACGCCGGTACTGCTCGGTGAGGGCCGCGAAGTCGGACTCGGTGAGGGCAGCGCCTTCGGTGCGTTGCGTCACGGGGGCGGCCGTTACGGAATCCCCGTCGCCCCGGGCATCCCCGGCACCCCCGGTCTCCGCGGCCTCCCCGGCGTCCTGGGTGGTGTCGCGCACCGTGCGCGCCACACGCCTCAACCGGGCGACGGACTCCGACAGTTCGGACACGGTCGAGTAGAGGGCGTCCGCCGGCTGGGGCGCCAACCGCAGGGCCTGCCGCCCGATGTCGTCGATGAGCCCCTGCACGGTGAGGCCCTGCGGCTGCCGTCGTTCCCGGTAGGCCTTCTGCCGGCAGGCGGCGGAGCAGTAGACGGAGCCGCGTCCGGTACGGCCGGCTCGCGCGGGGAGCGACTTCCCGCACACCGCGCAGACGTCTGTGGCCACGTGCGCCTCCGGGAGTTTCGTAACACGGGATCGGAGTGACGGTACAACGCCACCGCGGGACACGCGCCGCTACCGGCGAAGCGCGACCGGTGCCGGGCCCGCCGCCCGCTCGCGGCGCCCCGGCCCCGCCGAACCGGCCGACGGCCGCACGGGCTGCCGTACCCCCGACTGTCCCGCCACCGTCGCCCCGAAGGCCAGCGCCATCCCCGCGAGCTGCACCGGGGTGAGCGCCTGCCCGAGCGCCGCCCAGCCGACGACCGCGGCGGTCAGGGGGGACAGCGGGCCGAGGAAGGTGACCTGGGTGGCGGTGAGGCGGCCGATGCCGCGGAACCAGAGCCAGTACGCCACCGCCGTGTTGGCCAGCGCGAGATAGAGGTAGCCGCCGACCGCGGGCCCGTCGAGCGCGGGCGGGGCGCCCTCGACGAAGAGGGCGAGCGGTGCGATGAGCAGGCCGCCCGCGGTGAGCTGCCAGGCGGTGAGCGCGAGCGGACCGACGCCGTCGGGGCGGCCCCAGCGCTTGGTCAGCACGGTGCCGACGGACATCGAGGCGGTGGCCGCGAGCGCTGCCAGCACGCCCAGGAGGTCGAGGGCCCCGGCCGCCTTGAGCACGACGAGGCTGACACCGAACGCGGCCACGAGCCCGGTGAGCACGCTCCGGGTGGTCGGCCGCTGTCCCAGCAGCAGGGCCGACAGCCCGACGACGATCAGCGGCCCCACCGACCCGACCACCGCGGCCATCCCGCCCGGCAGCCGGTACGCCGACAGGAACAGCAGCGGGAAGAAGGCCCCGATGTTCAGGGCCCCCAGCACCGCCGCCTTTCCCCACCAGACACCTCGTGGCAGCACCCGTGCGAGGGCGAGCAGCATGAGCCCCGCGGGCAGCGCCCGCATCATGCCGGTGAACAGGGGCCGGTCGGCCGGGAGGAACTCGGTGGTGACGGCGTAGGTGGTGCCCCAGGAGACGGGGGCGAGGGCGGCGAGAAGGACGGTGGCGGGACGGTTGAGGCTCGGTTTCCCCATGATTGCGACTCCCCCTATTGCTTAGCTTGCATGAAAGTAGCTTACCCCTAAGCTACTTTTCCGCAAGCCACTTTCTTGCGGCCGAGCCGGTGTCCCGCCGATACTCGGCACATGAGTGCACCGCGCAAGGACGCCGTCGACGCGATCATCGAGCAGTGGGCGACGGTACGGCCCGACCTCGACACCAGGGCCATGGAGGTCTTCGGACGCGTCTACCGCCTCTCCCGCGCCATGGGCGACCGCGTGGAGAAGGCGTACGCCCCCTACGGCATCTCCCGCGGCGAGTTCGACGTCCTCGCCACGCTCCGCCGCGCCGGGGAGCCGTACACTCTCTCCCCCCGCCGGCTCTCCTCGACGCTGATGCTGACCACGGGCGGCATGACGGGCCGCCTCGACCGGCTCGAACGCGCCGGCCTGCTCCGCCGCTCCCCCGACCCCCACGACCGGCGCGGCCTCCAAGTGACCCTCACCGACAAGGGGTTGAACGTCATCGACGAGGCGGTGGGAGCGGGCCTGACCGTCCAGACGGAGGCCCTGTCCGCCCTCGACGACGACGAGGCCGGCCAACTGGCGGACCTGCTGCGGAAGTTGCTGGAGGGGACGCAGAACTCCCCGGAGTGACCCCGGCTCCTCGGTCCCCGCCCCGCCGGAGGCGTTCCGTCCGTCCCGCCACCCCCCGCATCATGACAGCGTGCGCATCACACCGGCAGAGGCCGCGATCATCGGTACGTCACTGGGAGCGACGGCCACCCTCAGCGCCGCCTGGATCACCCAGCGGGCGACGTCCAGGCGCGAGCGGGAACGGCGCCTCTGGGACCGCCGGGTGGCCACGTACGACGATCTCATGAGCACCGTGCACACCTACGCCCAGCTGCGCGCCCACACCCGCCGCAGCTTCGACCTCCCGGAGCTGGAAGGCGTGCGCAGCGAGGCCCTGCACTCCGCGGCCGCGCTGGCGGCACGCATCGAGCTCTACAGCTCCGAGCGGCTCCGGGAGGCGTGCGAGAAGTCGTTCGACGGCCTGCAGCGGTGGCTGGAGGCGTGGGAGGAGTGGCACCAGCAGGGGGCGGCCGTCCGGCTCCCCAGCCAGGCGGACGGCCTGTGGAAGAAGTTCACCAAACGCGTCGAGGAGGCGGAGGAGGCCGACGCCCGGCTCCTCGAACTGCTGCTGGCCGACGTCCACGGCGGGCGGCGGAGATCCGGCCGGCCACCCGCCGGCCGCTTCCTCGGCATCCGGCTGAGCGTGACCACATCCGGCTCGTCCGCCTCCTGGGAAACGGTCATCGGGAAGAAGGCGCCGCGGAAACCCGACCACGGTTAACGTTCTTCGTTCCGGGTGAGACTTCTGGAACGCGCAGCGGAGCAGACGGGGGGCCGGGCCATGGCGCGGGACGAACATCTGATCGAGTTATACCTCGCCGGAAAGCGCATCGCGTCCGGCCTGCGTATCGCGCGCCCCTTCGCGCTGACGACCGCCCACGCCCTCGGGCCGGACGTCCTCACCACGAAGCCGCTCCTGCACCTGCGGGACGGCACACCCGCGCACGTCCTGTGGGGCAACACACCGTCGGACCTCGCCCTGCTCAGACTCGAACTGAACGGCACCACGGGCCCGTTGGCGACGACCGCCTTCGGCGAGGCGCAGGAGGGGCAGTCCTGGCGGGCGACCGTCTCCGTCGACCCCAAGCCCCTGACGGGCAGCGTCGTCGAACCCGCGGCCGTCTACCACGAGAGTCCCCACCTCACGGTGACGGCCCTGCGGCTGCGCTGCGAGCGCGTCCTCCGCGACCCGGCGGCCTACGCCGGCAGTCCCATCGAGGAGACCCGCCAGGACCCGCCCGTCGTCCTCGGCCTGCTGGTGAAGCCCCGGGACACCTCGCCGCGCGAGAGCGACGAGGCCTTCGCCATATCCGTCGCGGAGGCGCTGAGGCTCTTCGACGACGTCACCGGCGGCAAGAAGGCGGAGAAGCGCACCCGGGCCAACCAGGTTTTGCACGACCGGGGTTACGGAAGCGTGCGACCGCGCTGGACGCGGACCGAGCCGAGCCGGCGCGCACGGCGTTCCGCAGAAGGAAACTGACGATGATCGACATCAATGACCTCGACGAAGCGATAGCGATCGCCGAGGACAAGGCGGAACACGAGGACGGCGGCACGGAAACGCAGCTGTCCGCGCGGGAGTCCGAAGCGGCGCTCATCAGCTATGTGGACCGGCTGCGCAGCGGCCAGGCCGTCTGGGAGGACGAGCCGGAGCGGATCGCCCGCTACGCCCACCTGGTCGAACTGCTGCTGGCGCTCGGCCTCGACAAGGCCGCCATGGACCTGACCGACACGACGCTGCGCGCCATGCGGCTCTCCGAGATCGACCAGGTCGTCTACCGCGAGCCGGAGCTCTGGAACCACCTCGGCTCCCTGCTCGCCGAACAGGGCGACCTGGTGCGGGCCATGGCCGTACTGGACTGCGCGCTCACCCGCGCCCACGAGTACGAGACCTACGAGGTCCCGGCCATCCTCGCCAACCTGAGCGTGGTGAGCCTTCAGCTCGGCGATCCGGACGCGGCCGCGATCTGGGCCGACAAGGCGCTGGACTCGCTCAAGTACGAACAGGACAAGGACCTGGAGACCCGGCTGACGGCCGACCGGGTCCGCCTCGACCTCGCCAGGGCGTCCGGCGACGAGCAGGAACTGCACAACGCGGTCGACAGCTTCGACCAGTCGGTGACCCGGTTCGTCGAGAGCGAGGGCGCCGACCACGCCCGGGCCATTGGGGCCCGTGTCGCCCTGGCCGCGGCACGCCACGACGCCGACCCGAGCCTGGAGAACCTGGCCGCGCTGGAGCTGCTCCACGTCACCGCGCAGGTGACCCTGGGCCTGGAGCACCGCGAGACGATCATCGCCCAGGCAACGCTCGCGGCCACGGAGTTCGCCGCGGCTGGGGGCTGGGACGGGCAGGCGAACGAGCGCACCGAAGCCGCCGTGCAGGCCTTCGTCACCGCCGCCGCCCGGGCCGTCGCCTCTCCCGACCTCGGCCAGGAGCATCCCCAGACGCACATCCTCCAGGACGAACTCGCGGTCATGCGGGCAGCCATCACGCCCGACGACAAGCTCCCCTACCACATCGAGAAGGTGTACAAGCCGCACCAGAACACCGAGCGCAACGACGCGAAACGCAGGGCGCTGGAGGAGGAGACCGGCATCATCCGCCTCATCGCCCACGCCGGGGCCTCCTACTTCCTCAAGGAGACGCGGCTCTTCTACGGGCGGGTCAAGGACGCGCTGGAGCGCGGGGTCCGTTTCAACGTCGTCATCAGCAGTCCCTGGAACAGCCTCGCCGCCTTCATGCCGCACGACGCGGCCGCCGAACCCGGCAACTACCAGAACATCGTGGAGCTGGTGGAGAGCAGTCCCTCGTACAACAACACCTTCCTGCCCGTGATCGAGTCGTACCGGCTGCTCAAGTCGATGTACCCGGATCTGATCGAGCTGCGGATCACCTCCCTGGACGTCAGCGGCTCCACCCTGCTCACCTCGAACGCCGGGTTCTTCGAGCCGTACATCACGTCCAATCCGCAGCGCCGGACGCGGCGGGGGATGAGCGTCTTCGAAGTGGAGTTCCGCAAGGACAGCCGGTACTACGCGGACAGCCTGGAGGAGTTCCGGGCGCAGTGGGAACTCTCCAGCACCTGGGAGGAGTTCGAGGCCAACCAGGAGCAGCACAAGGCCGCGCTGCGCTCGGAGATGGGGGCACTCGCGTCCGTGCGCATGCGGGCGAGCGTCAGGAGGGGAGAAGTGCCCCGTCCCTGACTTTCCGCAGCACCTCGACCGAGCCCACGAACAACGGTGTCGGCAGCGCGTCCAGCGGCCAGAACTCCCAGCGCTCGCACCGGTCCGGCTCCCGCACCCGGATCTCGCCCGTGTAGTCGGGGATCTCCACACCGACCTGCATGTGATGGTTGGCCGCCGGGTCGGGGTCGGTGACACAGACGACCCGGGCCTGACGGGCACGGACGCCGGTCTCCTCCTCCAGTTCCCGGCAGGCGGCACCGGTCAGGGTCTCACCGATCTCCAGGTGCCCGCCGGGCAGCCCCCAGCTGCCGGCACCGAAGGTGTTGGCCCGCAGCCCCAGCAGGACGCGCCCGCCGGAGCGGACGATGGCCTGGACTCCCACGCGCACCTGTGCCGTCGTCATCGCTGCCCTCCTCGTACGTCCGGGTACGTCCCTGTGAAATTGGCGGCGTTGCTGTACGGATGGACCAGGTCCGACGCGGCCGGGCCGTCGTCCTGCACCAGGTCGAAGAAGTTCCCGAGCCGCCGTTCCTCGCCCGCCTCCACGACGACGACCTCGCAGTCCGGGTCGACGAAGAAGTAGGTACCCGACCGGGACGCGTTCCGGTAGACGCGCAGCGGCACCTCCCGCTCGTCGGCGGCCTTCTGGCAGCGGGCCACCACCTCTTCGAACTCCTCGTCGCGGAGGGAGAGCCAACTGGCGTTGTCAGCGCCGTAGTTGGTCTCCGACATCTGGTAGACCTTCCACACGTCGGGGCGGCAGGAGTCCTCGACGAGGTCGAGCACGCGCGGAGCTCCGGCGACATTGCGCCGGGTGACGACGGTCCCCAGTTTCACCCCGACCTGCGGGTGGTTCTTCCGGACCTCCTGGAGCAGGCCGAGCACTCTTTCCCGGTGCGGGGCGACCCCTTTGCGCAGTTCCCGGTGCTCCTTCTCGTCCGCCGAGTCCAGGGGCAGGGCGATCCACGACAGCGCCGGCAGAACGCGCTCCATGAGCCTGACCGGGGCGAGTCCGTTGGTGCTGAGCACCACCCTGGGAGGCACTCCGCCGTCGGGGAGCGGACTGCTCAACTCCCGTACCAGCTCCCCGAGATACGGCAGGAGGGTGGGCTCGCCTCCCGAGATCACCACTCCCTGCACCCCCTCCTGCCGCAGCCTCGCAGCGATCCGGAGTGCCTCCGCACGCCGCATGGTGGGCATTTCGTGGCGTGGCCCGAAGCAGAAGGGGCAGCTCAGATTGCATCTGCCGATCGGACGAAGATCCACGTACGGGGGGAGCACCCGGCCGAATGTACAGGCGCACCGAAGCAGCCCGCCTGCCGACGTCCCAACTGTCACCCTTCTGGTGACCATTCCGTAGCCGACGGCGGACGCGCTCCCCTCCGAACACTGCCCCGGGGGCGAAGACGCCACACCCGCGCACCGGATTGCCGTCAGCCCACGTGCACTGCAAGCGCCGTCTCGATGTCCCGCGGTGTCGCCTCCTCCATCGCCCACCCCACGTACCCGTCGGGGCGTACCAGAACGGTCGTCCGGCGGGAGCTCGCCCAGCGTTCCACGGCGAGGCGGTCCTTGTGGGTGTCCCGGGTGTCGTGGGCCTCGGACCCGGGGGTGATCAGGACGAAGCGGCCGCCGCGCAGCGACTCGTGGAGGCGGCCGCCGTCCGCGAAGGCCACGTCGGGGACCCGGGTGCCGGTCAGGGGATGGGCCGAGCGCGGCGCGGGGTACGTGTAGCCGATCCCGGTGAGCCGGCCGAGCATCCTGCGGCGGGCCGGGCCGACGTGGTCGAGGACGGCGGTGAGGGCGGTGCGCAGCGCCAGCTCCCAGGGGCGCCTGGCCATCGCGAGGCGGACGATGCCGCCGCTGCTGCGGAGGACGGACCTGCCGACGGGGTGGCGTTCGGACTGGTAGGTGTCCAGGAGCTCGGGGCCCGCGTGGCCGCCCGTCACCTGGGCCAGTTTCCAGCTCAGGTTCGCCGCGTCCTGGAGGCCGGTGTTCATGCCCTGGCCGCCGGCCGGGGTGTGGACGTGGGCGGCGTCGCCGGCCAGGAAGACCCGGCCCACCCGGTAGGCGGGGGCCTGGCGTTCGTCGCTGTGGAAGCGGGACATCCAGCGGGCGTCGTGCATCCCGAAGTCGCGGCCCAGGGCGAGACGGGTGACCTCCTTGATCTCGTCGAGGCCGAGGGGCTCGCTGTCGGGGACATCACGGGCGCGGTTCCAGGCGATGACCCGGTGGTAGCCGTCGCCGAAGGGGGCGATGAAGGCGAAGGCGTCTCCCACGGCGTTGACGGTGAGCAGGGTCTCGGGCTGCTCGGCGAGGCGGACGTCCGCCAGGACCACCGAGCGGATCACCGAGCGGCCGGGGAAGGGCAGCCCGATCGCGGAGCGCACGGCACTGCGCATGCCGTCGGCCCCCACGACGTACTCGGCGCGCAGGGACTCCATGACCCCGCCCGGTCCCTCGACCCGCACCGTCACGCCGTTCCCGTCCTGGGACAGGGCCGTCACCTCGGTCT
Source organism: Streptomyces sp. NPDC091972 (assembly GCF_044756385.1). Classification (NCBI taxonomy): domain Bacteria; kingdom Bacillati; phylum Actinomycetota; class Actinomycetes; order Kitasatosporales; family Streptomycetaceae; genus Streptomyces; species Streptomyces sp. NPDC091972. Next base: position 424,530 of record NZ_JBIVSV010000002.1, read on the forward strand.
CGTACCGGAAGTCGACGCCCGCCTCCACGGCCCGCCGCTCCAGGGCCTTCTCGACCTCGTACTGCGGCAGGACCAGCAGGTGACGGAAGCGGGAGGGGAGGGTGTCCAGGCCGATGGTGAGGTTGCCGAACAGGCGCAGTCTGTCCAGGCGCTGTCCCACCGCCTCCAGGCCGTCGGCGAGACCGCGGGCGTCGAGCTGTTCGAGGGTGCGGGCGTGCAGGACGAAGGCGCGGGAGAGGTTGCTGATCCGGTGCGGGCGCTTCTCGACGACGGTGACGGGGACGCCGGCGACGGCCAGGTCACCGGCCAGGAGCAGGCCGGTGGGACCGGAACCGACGACGATCACGGGGGTGCCGTTCTCCGAGGTGCCGTTCATGGTGGCCTCCTGTTGCCAACGCTTGTTTGCCAACGCCTGTTGACGAAGGTAGCGGCACCCCCTCCCGGCGTCAACACTTGTTGGCCAACATCTGTTGACCTACGATCGTCGGCATGAACGAGACCCCCCGTCGCCGCTCCGACACCACCCGCACCGCGATCCTCACCGCGGCCCGCGAGCGTTTCGCCGCCGACGGGTACGAACGCGCCACCATCCGCGCCATCGCCAAGGACGCGAGCATCGACCCGTCGATGGTCATGCGCTACTACGGCAGCAAGGAGGGCCTGTTCGCGGCGGTCGTGGCCGTCGACCTGAGGCTGCCGGACCTCGCCGCGCTGCCCCGGCACGACGTCGGCCGGGTGCTGGTGTCGCACTTCCTCACCATGTGGGAGCAGAACGAGGTGCTCACCGCGCTGCTCCGGGTCGGTGTGACCAACCCGGCCGGGGCCGAGCGCACCCAGGGCATCTTCCGGGACCAGTTGCTGCCGGTGGCCCGCCAGGTGTGCCCGGACCCCGAGCAGGCCGCGGTGCGGGCGGGGCTGATGGCGACACAGCTGCTCGGGCTCGGGCTCACCCGGTACGTGCTGCGGTTCCCGCCGGTCGTCGCGCTGACCCGCGAGGAGGTCGTGGCCTGGCTGGCCCCGACCCTCCAGCGGTACCTCACCGCGCCGAGCCCCTGAGAACGCGCGAGGGCGCCGACCTCGCCCACGCGCGCCTGACGGGCGTACGTGCGGCGGGGTCGACGCCCCGGAGAAGGGAAGGGCAGCGCCCCGAAGAAGCGGGGTCTGCGCCCGGGAGGAGCGGAGGTCAGGCCTTGGAGCCGGCCTTCGCCTCGGCCTCGGCGGGCTTGGTCCTGATGTTGCGGCTGGTCACCCGGTGCTCTTCCTTGGACTTGTCCAGGACCACCACCAGACCGGCGATGACCGCGAACAGCACGAGCGGGGCCACGACGAACAGACCCAGCGTCTCGATGACGCTCAGGCCCGTGCCGGGGTCGTCGCCGTCGTCGCGGGACAGCGCGGAGGCGGGGGACGACATGAGCAGCATCATCAGCGTCGTACCGGCCACCAGGGCGCCGGCGCGCAGGGCGTTCTTCTTGTCCACGGAGCCAAAGTATCCAACGGCGGTTCGGGCCGCGCGTCCGGGGTGCCGTATGAGGCGCCTCCGGTCGTGCGGGCGGCCGCCTCCCCGACGCGCACCAGCACCCCCGCAGCGCCCCGGCACCCCTGCAAATGCCCACAGCGCCCCTACGGCGCCCGCAGCACCTCCACCAGCGCGTGCAGCCGGGCCGATCCCGCCAGGTCCTCCAGGGTCACCACCCGCCCCTCCCCGTCCGCGATCGGCAACCGCCAGTTCGGGTACTGGTCCCAGGTCCCGGGAAGGTTCTGCGGCCGGCGGTCCCCCACCGCGTCCGGCAGCCAGACCCCCACCATGCGGGCCGGGGTGTTCAGCAGGTACCGGTGGACGGCCTGGATCTGCGCCTCCTCGGAGGAGGGGTCGGCGCCGCCGCCCGTGCCGTGCAGCATGCCGAGCCGGGCCAGCAGCTCCAGCCACTCCCCGGTGTCCGCCGCGGCCTCCGCGCGCTCCTCCTCCAGCGGCCGGGTCAGCAGGCCGAGGCTGTCCCGCAGTTCGACGTGCTCCCCGGTGAGGCGGGAGGCGGTGGGCGGCAGGTCGTGCGTGGTCGCGGTCGCCAGGCAGTCGGCGCGCCAGCGCTCGGGCGGCAGCGGACGCCCGTCGCCCTCCCAGTCCCGCTCGAACCACAGCACCGACGTGCCCAGCACTCCGCGCTCGCGCAGCGCCTCCCGCACCCCGGGCTCGACCGTGCCGAGGTCCTCGCCGATCACCACCGCCCCGGCGCGCGAGGCCTCCAGGACGAGCACGGCGAGCATCGCCTCGGCGTCGTAGCGGACGTAGGTGCCCTCCGTGGGCGGGTGTCCCTGCGGGACCCACCACAGCCGGAACAGGCCCATGACGTGGTCGATGCGCAGTGCGCCGGCGTACCGGAACAGGGCCCGCAGCAGTTGCCGGTAGGGCGCGTAGCCCGACTCCGCGAGCCGGTCCGGGCGCCACGGCGGCAGTCCCCAGTCCTGGCCGCGGGCGTTGAAGGCGTCCGGGGGCGCGCCCACGGACATCCCGGCCGCGAAGTACGCCTGCTGGGCCCACGCGTCCGCGCCCTCGGGATGCACGCCCACCGCCAGGTCGTGGACGACGCCGACCGGCATCCCCGCCTCGCGCGCGGTGCGCTGCGCGGCGCCGAGCTGGCTCTCGGTGAGCCAGGCGAGGCGGCAGTGGAAGTCGACGCGGTCCATCAGCTCACGACGGGCGCGGGCCGTCTCGGCGGAGCGCGGGTCGCGCAGGCCGGGCGGCCAGCCGCGCCAGTCCGAGCCGTGCGCCTCGGCCAGCGCGCACCAGGTCGCGTGGTCCTCCAGGGCCTGGCCGCCCTCGGCGAGGTAGTCGGCGTAGGCGGCGCGGCGGCCGGGTCCGAGCGGGACCTCGCGGACCAGTTCGAGCGCCTCCCGCTTCAGTTCCCACACCGCGTCCCGGTCGATCAGCGCGCCCTTGTCCAGCACGGACGCCCGCAGCCGCTCGGCCCGCTCGCGCAGGGTCCGCAGCCGCTCGGAGTCGGCGACGTGGACGTACTCGGGGATGTCCTCGATCCGCAGGTGCACCGGGTCGGGGAAGCGGCGCGAGGACGGCCGGTAGGGGGACGGGTCGGTGGGGGCGCCGGGCACCGCCGCGTGCAGCGGGTTGACCTGGACGAAGCCGGCGCCGAGGGCACGGCCCGCCCAGGAGGTCAGTTCGGCGAGGTCGCCGAGGTCGCCCATGCCCCAGGAGCGGTGCGAGAGCAGGGAGTAGAGCTGGACGAGGAGGCCGTAGGACCGCCTCGGCGGTGCGGGCAGCCGGGGCGGGGCCACGATCAGATGGGCGTCGGCGGTGCGGCCGTCGGGCGCGGTGGCGGTCAACCGGTGCACGCCGGGCGGGAGTCGGTCGGCGGCGGCGCGGGTCTCGCCCTGTTCGGTGGTGATGCGCAGCCGGGTGCCCGCGGGCAGGTCGGCGAGGAAGGCGGGCGGGCTGCCGCTCCAGCACACCACCGTCGGCGGCAGCAGGCGGGCGCGCAGCTCGCGCTCCCGGGCCGCGAGGGCGGCGGCCGGATCGCCCGCGTCGACGCCGAGGGCGGCCAGGGCCAGCGTGACGGCGGTGGCGGAGGCGGCGACCGTGCGGTCCGGGGAGGGCTGGTAGGAGGTGGCCACGCCGTACGACTCGGCGAGCCGGGACAGCTCCGGACCGGGGGGCGCCACCATCTACGGCTCCAGGTAAGCGTCGGACTCGCTGGTCAGGGGGGCGGCGTCGGCGAGCGGCGGCTCGCTGGTGAGGGGCTCGGCGTCGGGCAGGGGCGGTTCGCTGGTGAGGGGAGTCTCGGTGCAGGCGCCCTCGGCGCTGAAGACACAGAAGTGGTCAGCGGGCGCCCCGGGTTTGGACAGGGCCGGGAGCAGTACGGGTGCCGGTGCGGCCACGGGGGCCTCCTAGTCGGGTACGACGACGGGGGTCACCGCAGCCCTACCCACAGGACGCGACGCCAGACGTGCCGAGGGGGAGAACGTGCTTTTCGTCATGTTCCGTGTCGCCGCCGCTCCCGTCCACCGGTTGTCCGCCGGGCGCCCCGCACGGCACTGCCCCACTGATCACTATTCACTCAGTACATGTACGTGGTGCATACTGATCGCCATGAGCACCCGCCACATCCTGCTGGGGCTGCTCGCCGGAGGGCCGAGCCATGGCTACGACCTCAAGCGACGCCACGACGAGCGTTTCCCCGAGGCCCGCCCGCTGGCCTACGGGCAGGTCTACACGACTCTCCAGCGCCTGGTCCGGGACGGCCTCGCCGAGGTCGACGGCACCGACTCCGACGGCGGCCCGGAGCGCACCAGGTACCGCTCTACCGAGGCGGGGTCGCGCGAACTGGCCGAGTGGGCCGGGCAGGTCGCCCCGCCCGCACCCTTCGTGACCAACGAGATCTTCGCCAAGGTCGTCGTCTCGATCCTGTCCGGCGGCGACCCGGCCGCCTATCTCCGGGCCCAGCGCGCCGCCCACATGGCCCGGATGCGGGAGCTCACGGCGGTCAAGACCGCCGAAGGGGCCGACCTCGCGACCGTGCTCTCGGCGGACTACGCCCTCAACCACCTCGACGCCGACCTCCGCTGGATGTCCACCACGGCGGCCCGGCTCACCCCTTTGACCGCGGAGGTCGACTCAGCATGAGCAACCCAGAGCCGCTGCTCGCGGCCCGCGACCTCGTGAAGACGTACGGCAGGTCCGAGGCCCTGCGCGGCGCCTCGGTCCACCTGGACGCCGGCGAGATCCTCGCCGTCACCGGCGCCAGCGGCAGCGGGAAGTCGACGCTGCTGCACTGCCTGGCCGGGATCGTCGCGCCGGACGCCGGTTCGGTGTCCTACGGCGGTGAGCGCCTCGCCGGCCTGCCCGAGAGGAGGCTGAGCGAGCTGCGCCGTACGGAGTTCGGCGTGGTCTTCCAGTTCGGGCAGCTCGCCCCCGAGCTGACGGTCCTCGACAACGTGGCGCTGCCGCTGCTGCTCGCGGGCCTCTCCCGCGCCGACGCCCATGTGCGCGCCGGTGCCTGGCTGGAGCGGTTCGGGGTGCGCGGCCAGGCCGGACTGCGGCCCGGCGAGCTGAGCGGCGGGCAGGCCCAGCGGACCGCGCTGGCCCGGGCCCTGGTCACCGGCCCCAAGGTCGTCTTCGCGGACGAGCCGACCGGCGCGCTGGACTCGCTGGCGAGCGAGCAGGTCATGACGGCGCTCGTCCACACGGTCCGCGAGACCGGCACGGCGGTCCTGCTGATCACCCACGACGCCCAGGTGGCGGCGTACGCGGACCGCGAGGTGCGGATGGCCGACGGGGCCGTGGTCCCGGTGGGGGTGACGGCGTGAGGACGCTGCGCGGCGATCTGCGGACGGCCTGGCTGCTCACCCGGGGGTCCGACCGGCGGGAGTGGTGGCGGATCGGGCTCACGGCCCTCGGGGCGGCGCTCGCGACGGGCATCGGCGCGGCGGTCGTCGCGCTGAACTCGCTGGACGGGTACTACTCCGTGTCCTTCGGGGCGGGACTGCTGAACTCGGCGGGCGACCGGCGCAACGTCGGCGTCCTGACGGCGCTGCTGCTGATCCCGGTGCTCGGCTTCCTCGGGCAGTGCGCGCGGATCGGCGCGGTGCACCGGGACCGGCGGCTGGCCGCGCTGCGGCTGGCGGGTGCCGGGCCGTGGCAGGTGCGGCGGATCGCTGCCCTGGAGTCGGGGCCGGCCTGTCTGGCGGGCTCGGTGGCGGCCACGGCCGTGTGGGTACCGCTGATGCTGCACCTGTGGGAGCGGCCGCCCGCCCTCGCCTGGGCCGGTGCCGTCCTGCCCCTCGTGGCGGTGCCGGTGCTGGGCGCGGCCGTGAGCATGCTCTCGCTGCGGCGGGTGGTGGCCTCGCCGCTGGGCTGGGTACGGCGGGTGCGGCCCGTGTGGGGGCCGGGGCGGGTCCTGCGGGCGGTGATCGGGCTGCTCGCGGTCACGGCGCTGTTCGTCGGTGTTTCGTCGTTCCTCGGCGGCCCGGTCAGGGTGGCCCTCGGGCCGCCCGCGCTGTTCGTCGTCGTACTGCTCGTCGGGGCCGCGACGGTGGCGCTGACCGGTACGGCGGCCCGGGGACTGGGCCGGCCGCTCGCCGCCCGCGCCCAGAGCCCGGCGGTGCTGATCGCGGCGGAACGGCTGCGGGACGACCCGTGGGCGGCGGCCCGCACACACGCCGCGGTGCTGCTGGTGACGGTCGTCGGGGCCGGGTTCGTGGGCGTGCGCCAGGTGCTGCTGGAGACCCTGCACACCCGGCGCGCCGAGGGGACCGTGGCGACGGACATCGCCTACTACACGACCGGCGTCGACCTGACGGCCGCCGCGATCCTGGTCGCCCTCGCCCTGACCGTGACGGGACTGGCCGTGGGCACCCTGGAGTCCCTCGCCACCCGGCGCCGGGGCCTGGCCGTCCAGGTCGCCGTGGGGGTGCCGTACCGGGTGCTGGCCGGGGCGCTGCTCCTGGAGACCGCGCTGCCGCTGGCCCCCGCGGTCGTGGTGGCGGGCGCGGGCGGTACGGCGATCGGGCTGGGGTACGCCTCGCTGACCACGCACCACGCGGACACGGGGGTGCCGTACGCCGCTCTCCTGGTCCCGGTCGCGGTGTACGCGGCCTGTCTGCTGGCCGCGGCCACCTCACTGCCGCTGCTGCGCCGCTCGGTCCGCCCCGCCGAGCTCAGGCACGCCTGACCCGCCGACGGTCCGGCCCCGGAGGCACAGGGGACCTCCGGGGCCGGTTCCGAGCCGCCGCGTGCGGCAACACGAAGGCCCGGATCGTCGTCAGGCTGAGATGCCGTCGATCCGGGCCATGGCGTCCTCGGCGCCGTACGGTTGCAGGTACGGCAGCCAGCGCGGGTCCCTGTGGCCGGTGCCGATGATGCGCCAGGCCAGGCCGGAGGGTGGAGCGGGTTTGTGGCGCAGCCGCCAGCCGATCTCGAACAGGTGCCGGTCGGCCTTCACGTGGTTGCAGCGCCGGCAGGACGCCACCACGTTGTCCCAGACGTGCTTGCCCCCGCGGCTGCGCGGGATGACGTGGTCGACGCTGGTTGCGACGCCACCGCAGTACATGCACCGGCCCCCGTCGCGGGCGAAGAGCGCCCTGCGGGTGAGAGGAACGGGCCCACGGTAGGGAACCCGGACGAATCGCTTGAGCCGGACCACGCTGGGTGCGGGGACTGTGACGGTCGCGCTGTGCATGAAGGCGCCGGATTCCTCTAGGGAGACGGCCTTGTTCTCCAGGACGAGGACGAGCGCGCGGCGGAGCGGTACGACGCCGAGGGGCTCGTACGACGCGTTGAGTACCAGGACATGCGGCACGGATGCCTCCTTGGGCGTCGGCGGCGCGTGGCTCGCGCCGGGACGAACTGCAGTCAGTCTCCCCTCTCGGCCGGGAGAAACGCCACCATGTCCCGGTAACGGGCTGGGAGTGTTTTCGACCACACCTTTCTTCATCCCCAGGTGAGAGCCGTCTCTCCCCCGAACATTGCAACGATCCACACACGATGCACCGTTAGTGTGGTGAGCCTGCCTTTCCGGTGACCTTTTCGTGACCTTGACCGCCGCACCGGAAGGCGGACGCAGCACCTGGAGGTACCTGCCGTGTCCTTGTCCGCCGTCCTACTGGCCGCGAGTCCGTCGCCGTCGCCGTCCCCCTCGGACACCTCGACGCCGGCCGTGCCGAGTCTCCAGGACGCCCAGGAGAGCGCGACGAACGCCGCGAGCTGGGTCGAGCAGAACTGGTCGACCTGGCTGGCGATCGGTCTGCGGGTCCTGCTGATCCTGGTGATCGCCGCCGTGCTGAGAATGGTCGTGCGGCGGGCCATCACCAAGCTCATCGACCGGATGAACCGCACCGCGCTGGCAGTCGACGGCACGGCGATCGGCGGTCTGCTCGTCAACAACGAGCGCCGTCGCCAGCGCTCGCAGGCCATAGGGTCGGTGCTGCGCTCGGTGGCGAGCTTCATCATCATGGGCACCGCCGCCCTGATGGTCCTGGGCGCCTTCGAGATCAACCTCGCCCCGCTGCTCGCCTCGGCCGGTGTCGCCGGCGTGGCGATCGGTTTCGGCGCCCGCAATCTCGTCACGGACTTCCTCTCCGGTGTCTTCATGATCCTGGAGGACCAGTACGGCGTAGGCGACACCATCGACGCGGGCGTGGCCTCCGGCGAGGTCATCGAGGTCGGCCTCCGGGTGACCAAGCTGCGCGGCGACAGCGGCGAGATCTGGTACGTCCGCAACGGCGAGGTCAAGCGCATCGGCAACCTCTCCCAGGGCTGGGCGACGGCCGGCGTCGACGTGACCGTGCGGGCCTCCGAGGACCTCGACAAGGTCAAGCGGGTGCTGGGCGAGGTCGCCGAGAAGATGAGCAAGGAGGAGCCCTGGAACGAGCTCCTGTGGAGCCCGATCGAGGTTCTCGGCCTGGACAGCGTCCTGCTGGACTCGATGGTGGTGCGGGTCTCCGCCAAGACGATGCCGGGCAAGTCCCTCACGGTCGAGCGCGAGCTGCGCTGGCGGATCAAGCGCGCCTTCGACGCGGCGGACATCCGCATCGTGGGCGGTGCGGCCGTCCCCGCCGACGAGGAGGCCGCCGACCCGACCGCGGCGGTCGCGGCCCCGTCGGTGTTCGCCAACTCCGAGTCCCCGCAGTCGGCGGCGGCCTCCCCGCTGGTACAGGCACCGGTCCAGCGCCCGGCCCCGAAGTAGGACGCCTCTCCCCCGCGAACCGCGCCCCCGCAGGTAACGACTCCGTCTCCTGCGGGGGCGGTTTGCCGTTCCCCCCTTGACGGACAGGTGGCCCAGACCTAAGTTCCGTGTGCATCAGACAGGAAACCTTCCTAACAGTTTCCGGACAGTAAAGTCGTCCGGCAGTCACGGAGAGGGGCACCCATGGCAGGCACACCACGCACACTGCGCGCCATGAACGACCGTGCCGCACTCGACCTCCTGCTGGAGCACGGCCCCCTCTCCCGCACCCGGATCGGCAAGCTCACCGGCCTCTCCAAGCCGACCGCGTCCCAGCTCCTGGCCCGCCTTGAGGCGTCGGGACTCGTCCTCGCCACCGGCACCAGCGAGGGCAGGCCCGGCCCCAACGCCCAGCTCTACGAGGTCAACCCGACCGCCGCGTACGCCGCAGGACTCGACGTCACCCCCGAACGCGTCCTCGCCGCCGTCGCCGACATCACCGGCCGCACGGTCGGCTCCTACGAACTGCCGACCCCGGGACGCCGGCCCGCGCAGCCCGTGGTGCAGCAGGTCACCGATGCCCTCGACGGCGCGGTGAAGGCGGCGGGGCTGGCCCGCGGCGACGTACACCGGCTCGTCATCGGCACCCCGGGCGCCTTCGACCCGGGCACGGGCCGGCTGCGCTACGCCTCCCACCTGCCGGGCTGGCACTCGCCGACCCTCCTCGACGAACTCGCCGCCGCGCTGCCGATGCCGGTCGAGTACGAGAACGACGTCAACCTCGTCGCCGTGGCCGAGCAGCGGCTCGGGGCGGCCCGCGGCCACGAGGACTTCGTGCTGCTGTGGAACGAGGGCGGTCTCGGTGCCGCCCTGGTCCTCGGCGGCCGGCTGCACCGCGGCTGGACCGGCGGCGCGGGAGAGGTGGGTTTCCTGCCGGTTCCCGGAGCGCCCCTGGTGCGCCACGTGACCAAGGCCAACAGCGGCGGCTACCAGGAACTCGCCGGTTCCCAGGCCGTCCCCCGGCTCGCCCGCGAGCTCGGCATGACGGACATCCCCTCGGGGCCGTACGCCGAGGTCGCCGCCGCCCTCGTCGAGCGGGCCGCCGCCGAGGACACCGACCTGGGCCGGCTGCTCCTGGAGACCTACGCCACCCGGCTGGCCACCGGTCTCGCCTCCCTCGTCTCCGTCCTCGACCCCGAGCTCGTCGTCCTCAGCGGTGCCTCGCTCACCGCCGGCGGCGACACCCTGCGCGCCCTCGTCCAGGCCGAGCTGGAGGAGCTGGCAGCCTCCCGGCCCCGGCTGGTCGTCGGCGCCGTCCGAGAACACCCCGTGCTGCGCGGCGCCCTGGAGAGCGCGCTCGCGGCCACCCGCGACGAGGTCTTCGACACCTCGCGCTGACCCCGCACTCCCCCACACACCGCATCTCACCGCCCGTCCCTGGGAGACCCCGCCATGCGCTCAGCCATACCCTCGTCCGCCCGAAAAGCGGCCTTTGCCCTGACCGTGTCCGCCGTGCTCGTCACCACCGCGTGCACCGGCCAGTCCTCCTCCGGCGCCGACGACGACGCGTCGAAGGAGACGACCATCAACTTCTGGCACGCCTGGAGCGCGGACTCCGAGGTGAAGGCCGTGCGGACGCTGGTCGCCGGGTTCGAGAAGGCGCATCCCAACATCCACGTCAACGTCGTCGGCAACATGACCGATGACAAGATCAACCAGGCGCTGCGCACGGGCGGCGGCAAGGCCCCGGACGTCATCTCGTCGTTCACCACGAACAACGTGGGCAAGTTCTGCTCCTCGGGCGCGCTGGTCGACCTGAACCCGTTCTTCGAGAAGTCGCGGATCGACCCGGCCAAGACCTTCCCGGCCGCGATGAACGAGTACACGCAGTTCGACGGCGACCGCTGTGCCGTGCCGCTGCTGGGCGACGCCTACGGGCTCTACTACAACAAGACCGCGTTCGAGAAGGCCGGGATCACCAGCCCGCCCAGGACGTGGTCCGAGTTCGAGAAGGACGCCAAGAAGCTGACGATCCCCCAGGGCGACTCGTACAAGCAGCTCGGGTTCATGCCGAACTACCACGGCTGGGAGACCACGACCGAGCACTACCTGGGCCAGTTCTCGCCCACCTACTTCGACACCTCGGGCAAGTCCACGATCGCCACCGACCCGGCCGTCACCGCCGCCTTCACCGTCCAGAAGAAGCTCGTCGACGAGCTCGGTGGCTACCGGAAGCTGGAGAAGTACCGCGCGGGCCTCGGCGACGAGTGGGGCCCCAAGCACCCCTTCCAGACCGGCCAGGTCGCCATGCAGCTCGACGGTGAGTGGCGGCTCGGCATGGCCCTGGACGCCAAGCCCGGCTTCGACATCGGCGTCGCCCCGCTGCCCGTTCCCGACGACCAGGCCGACCAGTACGGCAAGGGCTACATCACCGGCACCATCGCCGGCATCGCGGCCAACAGCACCAGGCAGAACGCGGCCTGGGCGTTCCTGAAGTACATCACCACGGACACGGACGCGGTGGTCGGCTTCTCCAACGCCATCCACAACGTGCCCTCGACGCTCGCGGCCCTGAAGTCCCCGAAGCTGAAGTACGACCCGCGCTTCAAGACCTTCCTCGACATCGCCGCGAACCCGAACTCGACGACCGCCCCCTCCTCGATCAACGGCGGTGTCTACCTGACCACCGTCCAGGACCTCGGCTACGCCTACGAGAGCGGCAAGGTCACCGACCTGAAGAAGGGCCTCGCCGACGCGGCCAAGCAGATCGACACGGACATCGCGCAGGCGAAGTGATGGCCGCGACGATCACGCTCGCCTCGAAGCGCCGCCGGTCGGCGCTGCGGACCCTCGCCTTCATGTCCCCCTGGCTGATCGGCTTCTCGGTCTTCTTCGCCTATCCGCTGATCTCCACCGTCTACTTCTCGTTCATGCACTACGACGGCTTCAGGCCGCCGGTCTGGAGCGGGACGAAGAACTGGACCTACGTCTTCGAGCACTACCCGCTCTTCTGGCCCGCCCTGCGCAACACCCTGTGGCTGGTCGTGGTGATGGTGTCCCTGCGGGTCGTCTTCGGACTCGGCGTCGGCATGCTGATCACGAAGATCAAGACGGGGACGGGCGTCTTCCGGACGCTCTTCTACCTGCCGTACCTGGCTCCGCCGGTCGCCGCCACCATGGCCTTCGCGTTCCTGCTCAACCCCGGTACGGGACCGGTCAACTCGATCCTGGAGAAGGCCGGCGTCCCGGCGCCGGGCTGGTTCAACGACCCCGCCTGGTCGAAGCCGGCCCTCACCCTGCTCGCCCTGTGGGGCATCGGCGACCTCATGGTCATCTTCATGGCCGCGCTGCTCGACGTGCCGAAGGAGCAGTACGAGGCGGCCGAGCTGGACGGGGCGTCCGCCTGGCAGCGGTTCCGGTTCGTCACCCTCCCCAACATCTCGCCCATCGTGATGTTCGCGGTCGTCACCGGCGTGATCCAGACCATGCAGTACTACACGCAGCCGCTGATCGCCGGGAAGGTCGCCTCCGGGGTGATCCAGGGGGCGGGCACGCAGTTCGAGCCCGGCTATCCGGAGAAGTCCACGCTGACCCTCCCCCAGCTCGTCTACAACCTCGGCTTCCAGCGCTTCGACTACGGCTCCGCGTGTGTCGTCGCCCTCGTCCTCTTCGCCCTGTCGATGGTGTTCACCGCGTTCCTGATGCGGCGCCGGGGCGGTCTCATCCAGGCAGGTGACTGACCATGACCCAGGTACTGGAACGGCCGGCGGAGCTGAAGACCCCGGCCTCGCCCGCCGAACGCACCGCCCGCCGCCGGGCCCTCCTGGAGTGGGTGGCGGTCCACTCCCTCGGCATCGCCGCCGCGCTCTTCTTCACCCTGCCCTTCGTGTTCGTGTTCCTGACCTCGCTGATGAGCGACAGCCAGGCCCTCAGCCGCGACCTGATCCCGCACACCTGGGAATGGGGCAACTACAAGCGGGTCCTCGACACCCCGGGCTTCCTGACCTGGTGGCGCAACACGCTCGTCTACGCGGGACTGGGAACAGTCCTCACGGTCGTGTCGTCGGTCCCGGTGGCGTACGCGCTCGCCAAGTTCCGCTTCCGGGGCCGCAGTCTCTCCCTGATGCTGGTGATCTCGATGATGATGCTGCCGCCGCAGGTCGTCATCATCCCGATGTACCTGTTCTGGGCGAAGCAGCTCGGACTGTCCGGCACGCTGTGGCCGCTGATCATCCCGATGGCGTTCGGGGACGCCTTCTCGATCTTCCTGCTCCGGCAGTTCCTGATGACGATCCCCAACGAGTACGTGGACGCGGCGAAGGTCGACGGCTGCGGTGACCTGCGCACCCTGCTCAGGGTGGTCGTCCCGATGGCCAGGCCCGGCATCGCGGCCGTCGCGCTCTTCCAGTTCTTCTACGCCTGGAACGACTACTTCGGCCCGCAGATCTACGCCTCGGAGAACCAGAACGCCTGGACACTGAGCTACGGCCTGGAGTCCTTCAAGGGCATGCACCACACCGACTGGAACCTCACCATGGCCGCCACCGTGCTGGTCATGGCCCCCGTGATCCTCGTGTTCTTCTTCGCGCAGAAGGCGTTCGTCGAGGGCGTCACCCTGACCGGAGTGAAGGGTTGAACCCCACATGAAACTGACCGTGGTCGGCGGAGGCTCGACCTACACCCCCGAACTCATCGACGGATTCGCCCGCCTGCGCGACACCCTGCCCGTCGAGGAACTCGTCCTGGTCGACCCGGCCGCCGAGCGCCTGGAACTGGTCGGCGGGCTCGCCCGGCGCATCTTCGCCAAGCAGGGCCACGACGGCCGTATCGTCACCACGTCCGACCTGGACGCCGGCGTGGACGGCGCCGACGCCGTGCTCCTCCAGCTCCGTGTCGGCGGCCAGGCGGCCCGGCAGCAGGACGAGACCTGGCCCCTGGAGTGCGGCTGCGTCGGCCAGGAGACCACCGGCGCGGGCGGCCTCGCCAAGGCGCTGCGCACGGTCCCGGTCGTCCTCGACATCGCCGAACGGGTCCGCCGGACCAACCCGGACGCCTGGATCATCGACTTCACCAACCCGGTCGGGATCGTCACCCGTGCCCTCCTCCAGGCCGGGCACAAGGCGGTCGGGCTGTGCAACGTGGCGATCGGCTTCCAGCGGAAGTTCGCCGGGCTGCTCGGCGTCACCCCCTCCGACGTCCACCTCGACCACGTGGGCCTCAACCACCTCACCTGGGAGACCGGGGTACGGCTCGGCGGCCCCGAGGGCGAGGACGTCCTGTCCAAGCTGCTCGGCGAGCACGGCGAGGCGATCGCCGGCGACCTGCACCTGCCGCGCGCGCTCCTCGACCGGCTCGGCGTGGTCCCGTCGTACTACCTGCGCTACTTCTACGCGCACGACGAGGTCGTACGGGAACTGGGCACCAAGCCGTCCCGGGCGGCCGAGGTCGCGGCGATGGAGGAGCAGTTGCTGCGGATGTACGGCGACCCGGCCCTGGACGAGAAGCCGGAGCTGCTCGCCAAGCGCGGCGGCGCCTACTACTCGGAGGCGGCCGTGGACCTGGCCGCCGGGCTGCTCGGCGGGGGCGGCAGCCCCTACCAGGTGGTCAACACCCTCAACCGGGGCACGCTGCCCTTCCTGCCCGACGACGCGGTGATCGAGGTGCAGGCGGCGGTGGGCCCGAAGGGACCGACCCCGCTGGCGGTGCCGGCCGTGGACCCGCTGTTCGCGGGACTGATGGCCAACGTCACCGCGTACGAGGACCTGGCGCTGACGGCCGCCCTGCGCGGGGGCCGGGACCGGGTCTTCAGGGCGCTCCTCGCCCACCCCCTCGTCGGCCAGTACGCGTACGCCGAGGGACTCACCGACCGACTGATCGCACACAACCGGGAGCATCTCGCGTGGGCCTGACCGCAAGCGTCCTCGCCGTCGACGCGGGCAACAGCAAGACCGACGTCGCGGTCGTGGCGGCCGACGGCAGCGTCCTCGCCACGGCCCGCGGCGGCGGGTTCCGGCCCCCGGTGGTGGGCGTCGGGAAGGCGGTGGACGTCGTCGCCGACGCGGTCGGGCGGGCCTTCGCCGCGGCCGGGGTGAGCGCGGTGGAGCACGTCTCGGCCTGTCTCGCCAACGCGGACTTCCCGGTGGAGGAGCAGCAGTTGACCGCGGCGCTGCACGCGCGCGCGTGGGGCCCGGACGTGGAGGTCCGCAACGACACCTTCGCGATCCTGCGGGCCGGGGCGACCGAACCGCGCGGGGTGGCCGTGGTGTGCGGCGCGGGCATCAACTGCGTCGGCATGCGCCCCGACGGCCGTACCGCCCGCTTCCCCGCGCTCGGCCGGATCTCCGGTGACTGGGGCGGCGGCTGGGGTCTCGCGGAGGAGGCGCTGTGGCACGCGGCCCGCGCGGAGGACGGGCGGGGTGCCCCCACCGAACTCGCGCGCGTGCTGCCCGCGCATTTCGGGCTGCCGTCGATGTACGCCCTCATCGAGGCCCTGCACCTGGAGGAGATCGCCCCCGCCCGCCGCCACGAACTGACGCCGGTGCTGTTCGCCACGGCCGCCGCCGGCGACCCGGTGGCCCGCTCGCTCGTCGACCGCCTGGCCGACGAGGTGGTGTCCATGGCGACGGTGGCCCTGACCCGTCTCGACCTCCTCGACGAGGAGACCCCGGTCCTGCTCGGCGGCAGCGTCCTGGCCGCCCGCCATCCCCAACTGGACGACGGCGTACGGGAACTCCTGGCCGCCCGCGCCCCCAAGGCGGTACCCCGGGTGGTGACCGCGAGCCCGGTCCTGGGCGCCGCGCTCCTCGGGCTGGACCGGGCGGGGGCGCCCCCGGAGGCGCAGGCGAGGGTGCGGGCGTACTACGAGGTCTGAGCGAGCACCGCGTCGGCCACGTCGGGGACGGACATGCCGTCCCCGACGTCGACGCGGGGCAGTCCCAGCCGGTCGACCGCCGCCACCACGAGCTCCTGGAAACGCACGCTGCGGGCCAGGAACGTGTCCATCAGCGCGCGCTCCGCCTCCGACGCCTCGCCGTAGTGCCCGCCCGCCCGGATCCGGGCGCGTACGACGTCCTCGCCGGCGGTGAGCCACACGGCGGCCGTGCCGGGGACGTCCAGCGCGGCGACCCGCTCCGGCCACAGGGCGGAACCCTCCAGGACGAGACCGGGTCCCGCGCCGGCGTGCGCCCTGACCAGCTCCTCGATGCGCGGCCAGAGCCGCTCGTAGTGGGCGAGGACCGAGTCGATCAGCTCGTCGACGCCGAGCGTCGCGTAGTGCTCGGCCACGTGCGGCGGCACCTCCCGCTCCGGCGTGCGCCAGGGCCGCCCCGGATGTCTCGCCAGCAGGTCCGTCGAGCGGTGCTCGAAGCCGAGCCGGCCGGCGACCGCCTCCGCGACCGTCGTCTTGCCGGTATGAGACGTTCCGCCGATCATCACCACACGTACCCCGCGCACGACGTCGACCCTACGCGCCCCCGGGGGAACCGAACCGATTCCGGCGGCGTATTGATGGGCAAGGGGTGGTGCAGAACGCGGAGCCGGCGGCAGGCAGTCCGCTGCGATCCGATCAAGATCCAGTGAAGCCCGGTGCGGATGTCGGTCCCGGCAGCGATACTTGCGGCGAGGGATGACCATGGGGGAGGTCAAACGGTGACACACCCGCCGAAGAGCAGCGCGGCGCCACCGGGTTCCGGGGTGCCCACGATGCCGGCCGTACCGGCGCAGCCGGGGCCCCCGGCCCCGCAGCCGTCCCCGCCCGCCCCCGCGCCGGATCGTGCGCCCGCCCGCCGTACGGCCTTCGCCGAGGGTTTCGACCAGGTGCGCGCTGCCGCGACCACCGAACCGGGCAAGCTGCGCATCATCGGCGCGGCGCTCGCCCTGCTCGTCGTCCTCTTCGGCGCGGTCACCGCCTGGCAGACCGACGAGCGGGCCGCCGCCGCGGACGACGTGCTGCACAAGAGCCAGCCGCTCAGCAGCGCCGCCGCCGACATCTACCGCTACCTGGCCGACGCCAACACCGCCGCCTCCAGCGGCTTCCTCGCCGGCGGCCAGGAGTCGGCCGAGTCCCGCGAGCGCTACGAGGACGACATCGACCGGGCCGCCGCGGGCCTGGTCAGGGCCGCCTCCAACTCCGACCCGGACTCCCGCGCGGCGAGGACCGTGGCCGAACTCAACACCCTGCTGCCGGAGTACAAGGGGCTGGTGGAGCAGGCCCGGACGTACAACCGCCAGGGCTTCCCGGTCGGCGGGGCGTATCTGCGGTACGCCAACGAGAAGATGCAGGAGGAGATGCTCCCGAAGGCGCAGAACCTCTACACCAGCGAGAACCAGCGGCTGCGCGCCGACTACGCGGACGCCACGCCCTACCCGTGGGCGGCGATCGGCCTCGGTGTCCTGGCGCTCGCCGGGCTGGCCTGGGCGCAGCACCGCAACTACCGGCGCACCAACCGGGTCCTCAACCACGGCCTGGTCGCGGCCACCGCGGCGGCGACCGTGGTGCTGCTGTGGCTGGTCGTCGGCCACACGGTCGCGCGCGCGGGCCTCAACGCCTCCTACGACCACGGCGTCCGCTCGCTCAACGTCCTGCACGACGCCCGCATCGCCTCCCTGAAGGCGCGCGGCAACGAGAACCTCACGCTGGTGGCGCGCGGCGCGGAGACCATCACGCTCACGGACCGCAAGACCGGCGAGAAGGTCACCGTCGACGCCTACGACCACGACTTCGACCAGGACATGGACGTCCTCGGCAAGGGACTGGCCGAGGCGTCGAAGCTCGCCGACGACAGCAGCGGCGAGAAGCCGGTGACCGCGGCGCAGGGCAACATGAAGGTGTGGAAGGAGCGCCACGCCGCGGCCCGCGAGCAGGACGACTACGGCAACTACCAGGAGGCGCTGAGCCGGGTCGTCGGCGGCAAGGGCGCCACGGGCGAGTGCTTCGACAGCGTCGACCACAACCTCCGTCTCGCCCTGACGCACGAGGAGTCCGAGTTCAGGCAGTCCGCCGGTGACGGCGTGGACGCGATGACCGGGCTGTCGGTGGGTGCCGCCGTACTGGCCGTGCTGGGGGCCGCCGGCGCGGTGCTCGGCATCGGGCGCAGGCTGTCGGAGTACCGGTGAGAGGGGGCGTGACGATGCGGATGCGCGGACGTGTGCGGGCCGGTCTCAGGGGCTGGGGCGGGGTGGGGGCGATGGCCGTCGTCTGCACCCTGGTGCTCGCCTGCGCCCTGCTGCTGCCGCTGCTCAGGACGGCCGGCCACGGCAGCACGGGCACCGGCGGCCCGGGCCTGGGCCGTGCCGGGCAGGCCGCGGCGGACGACCCCTGTCTCAACCCGGCGATCAAGGCGCACCCCGAGGACCAGACGCTCTCCCCGTCGGGCGCGGACGGCCCGACCATCGAGAAGATCAAGGCCCGCGAGGGCGAGAAGCGCAAGCTGGTCGTCGGCGTCGACCAGAACAGCTACCGCTGGGGCTACCGCAACCCCAACGGCGGGGAGAACGCCGACCTGGAGGGCTTCGACATCGACCTGGTCCACCGGATCGCGCAGGACATCCTCGGCGACGCCGACGCCGTGCAGTTCAAGGCCATCCCCACCAACCAGCGCATCCCGGCCATACAGAACGACCGGGTGGACATGGTCGTCCGCACCATGACGATCAACTGCACCCGCGTCGGCCAAGTGGCGTTCTCCGCCCCGTACTTCAAGACCGGTCAGCAGGTCCTCGCGCCCAAGTCCTCGGACATCGACGGCTACGACGGCACGCTGGCGGACAAGAGGATCTGCACGGCGGAGGGTTCGACCGCCTTCAGCAAGCTCGACGAGGACAAGAAGTCGGGGGATCTCGTCTCCTCCGCAGACATCAGGACCACCGTGCCCAACCAGCTCGACTGCCTGGTCCGGCTCCAGCTCGGCGAGGTCGACGCCGTGGTCACCGACGGCGCGCTCGCCGCAAGCCAGGCCGCACAGGACCCCACGGTCGAACTGAAGGGCTCCCCCTTCACCACCGAGTACTACGGCGTGGCGATGAAGAGCGACGCCGACGATCTGGTACGCCGGGTCAACCAGATCCTGGTGGACTACCGCAAGGACCGCACGAACGGCTGGCAGGCGTCGTACGACAGGTGGCTGTCCGCCACACTGGACAGGGACTCGGCCAAGTCGGAACCGCCGCCGGCGAAGTACCTGCGCAAGAGCTGACGGACCGTCCGGAACACACAACCACCCAGCAACCCTTCAGCAGCGAGAGGTGATCGATGGGCGTCACGGGACCCCCTGGGCCGGTGATGGACCGGGACGAGGTGGACCGTGCGCTGGCGCGGCTCGGCGCGGAGCACGAGGCGATCGAGACCTCGCTCCTCGCCCTCCAGGACCACGCGGGCCGCAGGCTCCTCGAAGGCGCCGACCTCACCGGGGTCACCAAGGAGCGCTGGGAGTCCGCCGACGCGTCGATCACCCTGCTGTGGGCGTACTTCGACGCGTACACCGACGCGCTGCGCTCCGCCCGCGAGATCCGCTCCCGCCGCCGCTGGTCCAGCCGCGAGGACCTCGTGGAGCTGACCGAGCTGCTGCGCGGCGAGTCGGTCACCGTCGCCGGCTCGGCGACCGCCACGGCCAACGCGCCCACCCTGCACGGCTCTTCGGGCAAGCTCAGCGAGCGGTTCTCCCTGGTGACGCTCGTGGAGCGGATGAACGAGCTGTACGCGACGAGCCTGGACATGGTCGTCGCCGCCGACGCCGTCTGGTCCGCACTGCCCGCGCGGATAGACCTGCTGTCCGCCGAACTCCAGCGCACCCGCCAGCTCGCGCACTCCGTCGGCGTCCGCCCCGGGGAGCACCCGGCGGGCGACGACCTGGAACGCATCACCCGCACCCTGACCTCGCTGCGCGAGCAGGTGATCTCCGACCCGCTCGCCTTCTGGCAGCGCGCGCAGGGCAGTTCGGCCCCCGGCGGCGGCAGGCCGGACACCACGGCCTACGACCGGGAGGCGCGCGCCCTGGAGGACGTGCGCCGGGAGATCGACGCGGTGCTCACGGTCCGGCAGGACGCCGAGGCCCGGCTGGTCAGACTGCGGGACGTGCTCTCCCGCGCGGACCGCACGCTCGCCGAGGCCCGCATCGCGCGCGGCGAGGTCCTGGCGAAGATCGCGGCCACGGAGGTACCGGTCGTCAGCGGACCGCCGACCGTGCTCCAGGAGCAGTTGGCGACGGCCGCCGAGTACCGCAGACACGCCCAGTGGCACCGCCTGTCACCGCTCCTGGAGTCCCTGGAGCAGAAGGCGGAGGACGAACTGCTGCGTGCCCGCGAGTCGTTGACCGCGGTCACCGCGCCGCTCGCGGTCCGCGCGGAGCTGCGCGGCCGGCTCGACGCGTACAAGGCGAAGGTCGCCCGGCACGGCCTGGCCGAGGACCCGTTCCTGATCGAGCGGTACGACGCGGCCCGCCGGATGCTGTGGAGCGCGCCCTGCGACCTGCGGGTCGCCGAACAGGCCGTGCTGCGCTACCAGCACGCGGCCGCCGAGCTGCTGGGCGCCCCGCGGGTGCCGCAGCACGGCCTTGAGGACCGTAGGGGGGAGTCGTCGTCATGAGTCAGGAACAGCAGTCCTGTCAGCGGCCCGACTGCGACGGGACGTACGAGGACATGGGTGGCGGCGAGCTGTACTGCGACACCTGCGGTCTGGCGCCGGTCGTCGCGGGCGGGGGTTCCGCCTCCGGGGGCGGCCGGCCCGGCTCGGTGCCCAGCGGCACGGCCGGCGGCCGGGGCTCGCAGGGCAGCGGCAGCACCCCCGCCACCGGCCGCGGTTCGGCGCGGACGTCCTCGCACTCCTCGAAGTCACGGCGCTCGGTGTCCGGACGGCTCTCGCGCTCGGTCTCCGGGAAGTCCACGGGCCGTTCGGTGTCGGTGCGCGGCTCCGGCTCCACCGCCGGTTCGACCGGGCGCGGCCGACTCGGCGCGGGGCTCGTCGAGGTGCCCGGGGTGCCGCGGCCCGACCCGCGCGAGATGGTGCTGGAGAACCCGGAGGTGCCCGAGCGCAAGCGGTTCTGCTCGCGCTCCGACTGCGGGGCCCCGGTGGGGCGTTCGCGCGGCGAGCGGCCCGGGCGCACGGAGGGTTTCTGCACGAAGTGCGGCCACCCGTACTCGTTCGTGCCGAAGCTGAAGTCCGGCGACATCGTGCACGGCCAGTACGAGGTGGCGGGCTGTCTGGCGCACGGCGGACTGGGCTGGGTCTATCTCGCCGTGGACCGCGCGGTGTCCGACCGCTGGGTGGTCCTCAAGGGCCTGCTCGACACCGGCGACCAGGACGCGATGGCCGCCGCGATCTCCGAGCGGCGCTTCCTCGCGGAGATCGAGCACGCCAACATCGTGCGGATCTACAACTTCGTCGAGCACCTCGACCAGCGCACCGGCTCGCTCGACGGCTACATCGTCATGGAGTACGTCGGCGGCAAGTCGCTGAAGGAGATCGCCAACGGCCGCCGTTCGGCCGACGGCAAGCGGGACCCGCTGCCGGTGGAGCAGGCGTGCGCCTACGGCATCGAGGCCCTGGAGGCGCTCGGCCACCTGCACAGCCGCAACCTCCTGTACTGCGACTTCAAGGTCGACAACGCCATCCAGACCGAGGACCAGCTCAAGCTGATCGACATGGGCGCGGTGCGCAGGATGGACGACGAGGAGTCGGCCATCTACGGCACGGTCGGCTACCAGGCTCCCGAGGTGGCGGACGTGGGCCCCTCGGTCGCCTCCGACCTGTACACCGTCGGCCGCACCCTGGCCGTGCTGACCTTCGACTTCCAGGGCTACACCAACGTCTTCGCCGACTCGCTGCCCGACCCCGACCACATCGAGGTCTTCCGCCAGTACGAGTCCTTCTACCGGCTGCTGGTCCGGGCCACCGACCCGGACCCGGCCCGCCGGTTCGCCTCCGCGCAGGAGATGTCGGAGCAGCTCACCGGCGTCCTGCGCGAGGTCGTCTCGTTGCAGACGGGGCGGGCGCGGCCCTCCCTGTCGACCCTCTTCGGCCCCGAGGTCCGGGTCACCGACACGGAGTTGTTCCCGAAGCTGGACGGGGAGGTGTCGCGGCTCGGAGGACGGGTGGTGCCCTCCCGGAAGGCCTCCGCCGCTTCCGCGGTGGCCGGAGGTGCCCCGCGGTCGGGCGGAGGCCTCACCTCCGCCGGTGCCCTCGTCAAGCCGGTCAACACGCCGGTCGCCGCGCTCGCGCTCCCGGTCCCGCACGTCGACCCCGCCGACCCCAACGCCGGTTTCCTCGCCGGGCTGATGACCACCGCGCCCGCCGAGCTGCTCGGCGCCCTCGCGGCCGCACCGGCCCCCTCGGCGGAGTCACGGCTCCGGCAGGTGCGGGCCTGGCTGGAGAACGGCGACACGTACACCGCGGACGAGGCGCTGCGGAAGCTGGAGGACGAACGGCCCGACGACTGGCGGGTGGTCTGGTACCGGGGGGTGGCCGCCCTGGTGACCGGCGACCACGAGGCCGCCGCGCTCGCCTTCGACGCGATCTACGACGCCTTCCCGGGCGAGCCCGCCCCCAAGCTGGCCCTGGGCCTGTGCGCGGAGGTCCTCGGCCAGCTCGACAACGCCGCCGAGTACTACCGGCTGGTCTGGTCGACCGACCCCAGTTATGTGAGCGCCGCCTTCGGCCTGGCGCGTGTGCAGCTCGCCACCGGGGACCGCCGGGGCGCGGTGCGGACGCTGGAGTCGGTGCCGGAGTCCTCCATCCACTACACCGCCGCCAGAGTGGCCGCCGTCCGCGCACGGCTGCGTGGCCGCACCGCGACCGCGGGCGACGTACCCTTCCTGGACGACCTGACCGCCGCCGCCGGGCAGGTCGAGGCGCTGGACGCGTACGGACTGGATCCGGCGCGTCGTGAGCAGTTGTCGGCCGAGGTGCTGGGCGCGGCCCTGGACTGGATACTCTCCGGTGGCCGGGACTCCGTCGCCCCCGCCACCGGGGGACGGGCACTGCTCGGCAGCGGACTGGACGAGCGAGGACTGCGCTTCGGCCTGGAGCGTTCGTACCGCGCGCTGGCCCGGCTCGCGCAGGGCGGCGAGGAGAGGATCGACCTGGTGGAACGAGCCAACCGTTACCGCCCCCGGACGTGGGTGTAGTTGATGTCGCAGATGCCCCAGCAGACCGCCCTTTCGAGGTGTCCGAGCTGCGAGGAACCCCTCGAGTCGGGCGACCGTTTCTGCGGTGCGTGCGGATACGACCTGTCCGCCGTCCCGGCACGGCCGGACGACCACCCGACCGTCGCCCTGAACGGCACGCCACCGGACGGCCCCTGGCCGCAGGCACCGCACCCCCCGGCGGAGCTGCACCTGCCGACCGACCTGCGGTCCGCCGCGTCGGGCGAGCACGAACTGCCCCCGGTGCCGCCCCAGTCGGCGCCGGTGCTCGGATCGCCGGTGTCCCCCGCCTCCGGGGTGCGCTTCGACCGTCCCCCGGAGCCCGACGAGTACCCCCTCCAGGCGCCGGACCCGCGGGTCGCCGCCGGACCGGCGGGTCCTGCCGAGGAGACCAAGGTGTGCGTGGCCTGCCGCGCGGGCCGGGTCGACGGCGACGGCTACTGCGAGAACTGCGGGCACGCCCAGCCGCGTGAGCGCGACCACATGGAGCAGCAGGCCGGCCCGATCGCCGCCGTCAGCGACCGCGGCCTGCGCCACCACCGCAACGAGGACGCCTTCAGTCTCGGCACCAGCGTGCTGCCGGACGGACAGCCCGCGACCTTCGCGGTCGTCTGCGACGGCGTGTCCTCCGCGACCCGCCCCGACGACGCCTCCCTGGCCGCCTCCCGGGCCGCCGCCGACTCGCTGCTCGCGGCGCTGCCGCAGGGCACGCACCCCCAGCAGGCCATGCACGAGGCGATCGTCGCCGCCTCCCGCGCGGTCAACTCCCTCGCCGGGGAACCCGCCACGGCCCGCGAGCACCAGCCGCACCAGAACGCCCCCGCGTGCACGATCGTCGGCTCGGTCGTCACCCCGAGCCTGCTGGTCGTCGGCTGGGTCGGCGACAGCCGCGTCTACTGGGTGCCCACGGACCGCAGTTCGCCCCCGGCCCGGCTCACCGAGGACGACTCCTGGGCCGCGCAGATGGTCGCCGCGGGCCTGATGAACGAGGCGGAGGCGTACGCCGACGAGCGCGCCCACGCGATCACCGGCTGGCTCGGCGCGGACGCCTACGAACTCGACCCGCACACCGCTTCCTTCAAGCCGGACCGGCCTGGTGTGGTGGTGGTGTGCACCGACGGCCTGTGGAACTACGCGGAGGCGGCCGACGAGATGGCGCAGGCCGTACCGGCCGACGCCGCCGCGCGTCCGCTGCACACCGCCCGGGTGCTGGTCGGTCACGCCCTGGACGGCGGGGGCCACGACAACGTAACAGTGGCCGTCGTGCCGTTCCCGACCCCCGTGCAGGGGGCAGGATCGGCCTGAGGCCGCACGAACGGGGATGCCTCGGCGGGCCGGAGGGGACCGGTCCGCGATCATCGTCGCCCCACGGCTGTGGGGTTCATGAGGGGGATGTGAGCAGGCATGGCCAATTTCTCGAAGTCGAACGTGCCGCAGTTCGCGATGGACGTCTACCAGAACGAGTACCTGCCGGAGGGCGGCCGCGAGGTCAACGCGATCGTCACGGTGACCGCGACCGGCGGCGGCACGATCGGCAGCGCGGTCGCCGCCCCGCACCTGTGGTCGGCGGGGCAGGGCCCCTCGGCGGCGGTCGCGGTCATGGTCGACTGCTCGGGCTCCATGGACTACCCGCCGACCAAGATGCGCAACGCCCGCGACGCCACGGCCGCCGCGATCGACACCCTGCGCGACGGCGTGCACTTCGCGGTGATCGGCGGCACCCATGTGGCGAAGGAGGTGTATCCGGGCGGCGGGCGTCTCGCGGTCGCCGACGCCACCACCCGCGACCAGGCCAAACAGGCCCTGCGCAGGCTCAGCGCGGGCGGCGGTACGGCCATCGGGACCTGGCTGCGCCTCGCCGAACGCCTGTTGTCCTCGGCGGACGTCGCCATACGGCACGGCATCCTGCTCACCGACGGGCGCAACGAACACGAGTCGCCGGAGGACCTCAAGGCCTCCCTGGACGCCTGCGCGGGGCGTTTCACCTGCGACGCCCGAGGCGTGGGCACCGACTGGGAAGTGAAAGAAGTCACAGGGATCGCCTCCGCCCTGCTCGGGACCGCCGACATCGTGGCCGACCCGGCCGCCCTCGCCGCCGACTTCACGCAGATGATGGAGACGGCCATGGGCAAGGAGGTCGCCGACGTCGCGCTGCGGGTGTGGACGCCGGTGGGCACCACCATCAAGTTCGTCAAGCAGGTCGCGCCCACCGTCGAGGAGCTCACCGACCGCCGCACCGAGGCGGGTCCGCGCGCCGGGGACTACCCCACCGGCTCCTGGGGAGACGAGTCCCGTGACTACCACGTCTGCGTCGAGGTCCCGGCCGCGCACATCGGCCAGGAGATGCTCGCCGCCCGGGTCTCCCTGGTCGTCCCGCAGCCCGACGGGAGCTCACAGAGCCTGGGCGCGCAGGGGCTCGTCAGGGCGGTGTGGACCGACGACATGGTCGCCTCGACGTCGATCAACCCCCAGGTCGCCCACTACACCGGCCAGGCCGAACTGGCACAGGCCATCCAACAAGGGCTCGACCTTCGCAAAGCGGGCGATATCGATGGAGCAACGGCCAAGCTGGGCCGTGCCGTTCAGCTCGCGAACGACTCCGGGAACGCCGATACCGCGAAACTGCTTTCGAAGGTGGTGGACGTCGTCGATGCCACGACAGGTACTGTGCGACTGAAGGCGAAGGTCGAGGAGGCCGACGAGATGACTCTCGAGACCCGGTCGACAAAGACTGTTCGTGTAAAGAAGTAGACCGTTACCGACGGAGAAGTTCCCTGATCCGAGAGGGGGAAGCGCCGACATGCCGACCTGCCCGAACGGACACCAGTCGGGTTCCGACGACTGGTGCGAGGTCTGCGGTCACCGCATGGCCGGTGCCGTACCTCCGCCCCCTCCGCCGCCGCCCGGTCCGGGCGGGGGCGGCTACGGCTTCCCGCCGCCCGGTGGTCCCGGTGGCCGGCCCGGTGGACGCCCGAATCCCTCCGCCGCGCCGGACCCCGAGCCGGAGCTCTGCCCGCAGTGCCGTACGCCCCGGGAGGGCGGTGCGCCCTTCTGCGAGGAGTGCCGGTGGAACTTCCTGACGAACACGGCGACCTCGTACACCCCGGCCGCCCCGCGCCCGCCGGCCGGTTCCGGCGGCCCGCCCTCGCACTTCCAGCAGCAGCCGGGCCCCGGCCCGTCCTTCGGCGGCGGTGACTCCTACGAGTACCAGGGCTCGCGCCCGTCCCAGGTGAACCGCCCCGCGGAACCGATCCCCTTCGGCTCGGAGCCGTCGGGCCGCACGGGCCCGGGTGGTGCGGGCGGCCCCGGAGGCCCACAGGGCTTCCCCGGCGGCCCCGGCCAGTCCGGCCCCGGCGGTCCCGGTGGACCGGGCTCCTCCGGTCCTTCCGGTTTCCCGGGCGGCCCCGGCGGCCCCGGCCAGTCCGGTCCCGGTGGCGGGCAGGGCTTCCCCGGTGACCCCGGGCGCCCCGGAGCACCCGGCCCCTCCGGTTACCCGGGCGGCCCCGGTGGTCCCGGCGGCCCCGGACCCTCCGGTTTCCCCGGCGACCCCTCCCGCCCCGGCGGCCCCGACCAGTCCGGCCCCGGCGGTCCGGGTGGTTACGGCTACCCCCAGCCCGGCTCCAATCAGGCCCCGCCCGGGCCCCCCGGCCCCGGTGGTCCCGGCGGCCCTCAGGGCTTCGGTGGTCCTCCGACCCAGCCAGGCCCCGGCGGCCCCGGCGGCCCCGGTCAGTCCGGCCCCGGTGGACCGCAGGGCTTCCCCGGCGGCCCCGGACGTCCCGGTCCGGGCGGCCCCTCGGGTCCCGGTGGCGGTCCCGGCGGTCCCCCCAACTTCGGTGCTGACCCCTCCCGCCCGGTCCCGCCGCCTCCCGGTCCGACCCCGCCCGCGGGCCCCGGTGCCACGAGCGGTGCCCCGCAGGGCTTCCAGGCGCAGGGCGCGTCCGCCCCGCCCGCCTTCCCGCAGGAGACCAACCGGCCCCAGCCGGGCGGTCCGTCCTTCGGTGGCGGCGGCGCCGACGACTGGGTCATCTCCCCGCCCTCCGGCAACGCCCCTGGCGGTCCCGGCCAGTCCGGTCCGGGCGGTCCCGGTGGTCCCGGCGGTCCTGGTGGCCCCGGCGGCTACGGCTACCCCCAGCCCGGCTCCACCCAGACCCCGCCCGCGCCCCCCGGCCCGTCCTTCCCGCAGCAGCCCGCGACCTGGACGGCGACCATCGGCCCGGACCGCGAGTACTTCATGGCGATGATGCAGCGCTCCGGCCCCGAGGCCGCGGGTCTGAACCTGCCCGCGTACTCCCCCGAGCAGCAGCGCACGCTCACCGGCAACCAGGTCACCATCGGCCGCCGCCGGCACTCCACCGGCGACACCCCCGACGTCGACCTGTCGGTGCCGCCGGAGGACCCGGGCGTCTCCCACCAGCACGCGGTGCTGGTGCAGCAGCCGGACGGCTCCTGGGCGGTCGTCGACCAGAACTCGACGAACGGCACCACGGTCAACGGCGGCGAGGAGCCCATCACGCCGTTCGTGCCGGTGCCGCTCCAGGACGGCGACCGGGTGCACGTCGGCGCCTGGACGACGATCACGATCCGCCGGGGTTAGCGGCAAGGACGTGGACGGTCACGTCACCGGAGGGGCCACGCACACGGTCCCTCCGGGTCGTCCAGCCACGCCCACTCCCGGTCCCCGCTGACCGTGACGCCGTACCGCTCGCGGCTCGGCCGCCCCTCGCGCTCCCACAGCGCGTACGCCTCCCGCGGTGCGAGGCTGTCCCCGGTCAGGGCCAGCAGGAAGCGGAACAGGTCGCTCTCCCGGGCCCGGCGCGGGACCCCGCTCGGGTCCGGTCGTTCCCGGTCCCGCCGGCCCGCGCCGCGCAACGGCACGAAGTAGGCCGGCGTGTGCAGGAACCGCCCCTCGGCGTGCCCGGCGTCCCGCACGGTCAGGGCGATCAGGCCGGTGGCGAGCGGGCCCAGGATGCGCGCGCCGGGGCGGCACTGCGCGAGCCAGGCGGTCGGCACCGAGGCCAGGGTGCAGGTGGCGATGATCCGGTCGAAGGGGGCGCGTTCGGGCACCCCGCGCGCGCCGTCGCCGGTGACGACGACGGGGTGGTACCCGGCGGCGGCCAGATGCGCGCGCGCCGCCTCGGTGATCTCCGGCTCCAGGTCGACGGTGGTGACGTGGTCGTCGCCGAGCCGGTGCGCGAGCAGGGCCGCGTTGTAGCCGGTGCCGGCGCCGATCTCCAGGACCCGGTCGCCGTCCCGTACCCGCAGCTCTGTCAACATCATCGCCATCAGCGAGGGCTGGCTGCTGGAGGAGACGAGTTCGCCGTCGCGCAGCCGGGTGGCCAGCGGGGCGTCGGCGTAGGCCCCGCGGACCCACTTCTCCCGGGTGCGCGGGTCCGGGCTCTCGCCCCAGCGCCGCTCGTAGCCCCCCATGACGCCCACGTAGTAGTACGGCACGAACAGGTGCCGGGGCACCGCCTCGAAGGCCGCCCGCCATGCCGGGTCGGCGGCCCAGGCCCCGCTCGCGTCGATCTCCCGCACCAGCGCCGCCCGCGCGGCGGCGGCGAGTCCGGCGAGGTCCCTGTCGAGAGCGTGCGCGCTCATGCCTCCACTCTGCACCCTGCGGGCGGGAGGTCCTAAGCCTTGAGTCCTGGTCCACCCGGTCTGAGACCATGGTTGACGTGAAAGAGATCCGGCGCGGCACGCTTCAGACGCAGACCTTCTACGAGCAGGTCGGCGGGGAGGAGACCTTCCGCCGCCTCGTCCACCGTTTCTACGAGGGGGTGGCCGAGGACCCGGTCCTGCGGCCCATGTACCCCGAGGAGGACCTCGGCCCGGCCGAGGAGCGCCTCGCGCTGTTCCTGATGCAGTACTGGGGCGGCCCCACGACGTACAGCGACAACCGCGGCCACCCCCGGCTGCGGATGCGGCACGCGCCCTTCGTGGTCAACCGCGAGGCGCACGACGCGTGGCTGCGGCACATGCGGGACGCCGTCGACGAACTCGGTCTGTCCGAGCAGCACGAGACGCAGCTGTGGAACTACCTGACGTACGCGGCCGCTTCGATGGTGAACACCCCCGACTGATCACCGCTCGGTGACCGGCGTTCACTGATTGCCGGATTCCGGTCCCGCGGTGCCGGATTCCGGTCACGATCCGGTCAAGCCCTCGCTACAAGCGCTTACCCCCGACGATCCCCTCTGACATCCTCGCCGGAGATCTGGCACGACACGGCGGGGGGCCGGGTGACGGGGTTCGGGGGAATCGCACGTCTGGTGCTGCTGCGTGCGCGGGCGCACCGGCTGCTGCTGGCCGCCGCGCTGCTCACGGTCCTGCTCACCACCGCGGTCCTCGCGACCCTCACCGCCTACTCCGGCGCGATCGGCGACGCGGCCCTGCGCCACTCCCTCGCGGACCCGCGCAACGCCGCCGACACCGCGCTGGTCGTCAAGGCCGACGTGCCCGAGGAGCGCCGCGAGGCCGCCGACACCGCCGTACGCGACGCGGCGGGGCGGGCCTTCGACGGGCTGCCGGTGACCGTGCGGACGTTCCTGCGGTCGGGCCCGTACGCGCTGCCGCGGTCGTTCCAGCCCGAGTCCGCGCGGTCGGGGGACCCGGACCTGACCCACTTCGCGCGACTGGACGGCACTCGGGTGCGGCTGGTCGAGGGGCGGCTGCCGCGGCCGGCCGAGAGGCTGGTCGAGGTGGCGCTCCCGCAGGCCGCCGCCCGCGCGCTGCACCTCGCCCCCGGCGCCCGCTTCACCCTCACCGACCGGCTGCGCGGCCCGGCGGTCCGGGTCGCGGTGACCGGCCTGTACCGGCCCGTCCGCGCGGACGACCCGTACTGGCTCCTCGACGAGCTGCACGGGCGGGGCATCAACAAGCTCGACTTCACCACCTACGGCCCCCTGCTCGCAGACCCCGGGGTACTGGCCGACGGGACGGTGAGCGTCGGGACCTCGGGGTGGCTGGCGTCGGCCGACTTCGCGGCGGTGACCACCGCGCGGTCGGACGCGCTGCGGAAGTCGGCCGTCGCCGCGAACGCCGCCCTGCGCAAGGAGTCCTCCCTCGGCGGCGCCACGACCGCGTCGACCTCGCTGCCCGAGGTCCTCGACCGCACCGACCGCTCCCTGCTCGTCTCCCGCTCGACCCTGCTGATCGTCGCCCTCCAACTGGTCCTCCTCGCGGGCTGCGCCCTGCTGCTGGTGGCGGGGCTGCTGAGCAGCGAGCGCACCGGCGAGAGCCGGCTGCTGCTGGCGCGCGGTGCCTCCCGGTCCCGGATCGCGGGCCTGGCCGCCCTGGAGGGGGTGCTGCTCGCGGCGCCCGCGCTTCTGTGCGCGCCGCTGCTGGCGGGCCCGCTGACCCGGCTGCTGGCCGGGCGGGGGCCGCTGGCCCGGATCGGGCTGCACCTGGAGGTGCCGTCGGGCGGGCGGCCCGGGGTGTGGCTGGTGGCGGGCGTGGTGGCGGTCGGGTGCGCGCTGGCGGTGACCCTGCCCGCGCTGACCTCCTCCTTCGCGCGCGGCCGGGCCACCGCCCTGCCCGGTGCGGTGCGCGCGGGGGCGGACCTCGGGCTGCTGGCCGTGGCCGGGGTGGCGTACTACCAGCTCAGCCGCCAGACGTCCGGTGCCGTCTCCGACGACACCTCGGGCACCCTGGGCGTGGACCCGCTGCTGGTGGCCGCCCCCGCGCTCGCGCTGCTGGCCGGGACCGTCCTGACGCTGCGGCTGCTGCCGCCGCTGGCCCGGCTCGCCGAACGCCGGGCGACCGGCGGGCGCGGGCTGACCGCGGCGCTGGCGGGCTGGCAGATCGCCCGCCGCCCGATGCGCGGGGCGGGCCCGGTGCTGCTGCTGGTCCTCGCGACGGCGCTGGGCATGCTGGCGATCGCACAGGGCGCCTCCTGGGACCGTTCGCAGTCCGACCAGGCCGACTTCCAGGCGGGGGCACCGGTACGGGTCCTGGTGTCGGGGGACGCGGGTCTCGGCCGCACCGAGCAGTACGCGGCCGCCGCGGGCGTACGCCGGACCGCCCCCGCCGCCCGCTCCGAACTGCCGCTGTCCGGCAGCCGGGTGGCGACGGTGCTCGCGCTGGACACCTCGCACGCCTCGATGCTGATCCGCCCCGACCTGCACTCCGGGCCGTTCCTCCACGGCCTCGCCCCCGAGGGTCCGACCGTGGGGGTGAAGGTGCCCGCGGACACGGCACGGCTGCGGCTGACGGCGAGCATGCGCAGCGCGGTCCCGAGCACGACGGCACAGACCGCCGTCACCCTGATCGACGGCTACGGCACCCCCTACCGGCTGCCCGCCGGCGAACTGCCCGCCGACGGCCGGACCCACCCGCTGGACGTCTATGTGTCCGGGGGCCCGCTGACCCTCACCGCCGTGGAACTCGTGGTGTCCGTCCCCGGCGGCAAGGCCGACCGACAGCGCCTCACCGTCAGCGAGTTGACCGCCAAGGGCACCGACGGGACGGTACGCCGGCTGCCGCTGCCGACCGACTGGGACGCGAACTCGCAGACCGACGGGGTGAGTTCGACACCCGACCCCAAGACCAAGCCCACGGCACCGCGCCTGCGCTCGGCGGCCGGGCGGCTGAGCGTGGACTACGGCACCGGGTTCATCCCGTGGGACGACCAGTGGAGTTCGGGGTCGCTGACGGTCCGGCTGAAGGCCCCGCAGCCCAAGGCGCCCGGGATCACGGCCGTCGCCACCGAGAGCTTCCTCGCCTCGTCGGGCGCGGCCGTCGGGGAGCTGGTCGACGTGCCGCTGGGCGGCGAGACGGTGGGGGTGCGGATCGTGCGCTCGATACGGGAGCTGCCCACCGCCGCGGACAGCGGCGGGGCCCTGTTGCTCGATCTGCGCACCGTGAACCGCGAGTTGCAGGAGCGGTCCGGGGGCGGTGTGGAGCCGACCGAGTGGTGGCTGTCGACGGAACCGGGCGCCTCGGACAAGGTCGCGGCGGAGCTGCGGGCGCGGCCCGACATGGACCCCGCCCAGGTCGTGGTGCGGGACGAACTGGCCGGGCAGCTGCGCGACGACCCGTTCGGCGCGGGCCCCGAGGCCGCGTTCGCCGCGGCGGCCGCGGTGGCGGCGGCGCTGGCCGCGGTCGGGTTCGCGGTGAGCGCGGCGGGGTCGCTGCGGGAGCGCGGCGCGGAGTTCGCCGTACTGCGCGCCCTGGGGGCCCCGCGACGGCGGCTGGCCCGGGCGGTCGCCGTGGAACAGGGGGTCCTGGTGGTGCTGGCGCTGCTGGTGGGCGCGCTGCTGGGCGCGGCGCTGACCCGGGCGGTGGTCCCGCTGATCGTGCTGACGGACGAGGCGACCAGGCCGGTCCCGCGGGTCCTGGTCCAGCTCCCGCTTCCGCAGGCGGCCGCGTTGCTGGCGGCGGTGGCCCTCGCCCCGCTCCTGGTCACGGCGGCGCTGGCGCTGCGGCGGGCGGATCCGGCGCGGGCGCTGCGTGAGGGGGGTGAGTGAGGTGAGGCTGTTCGCACGGGCCGAGCCGCGGGTTCCGGGGGCGACCGTGCCCTGGGTGCGCACCCGGCTGCGGACCGCGCCCGGCACCGCGTTCTGGCTGGCGTTGCTGGTCGCGCTGACCGCGTGCCTGGCGGCCGCGTTCCCGCGCGCGGTGGACCGTTACGAGGACTCCGGACTGCGCCGGGCCGTCGAGCACGCCCGCCCCGACCGGACCAGCGTCCAGGTGTACGCCCCGCCGCCGTCCCCGCTGCTGACACCGCCCGAGCGGGAGGACGTCCTGCGCCCCGCCCTGCTGGCCCGGCAGTACGCCGAGGTCCGTGCCCAGGTCCCGCGCGCGCTCGCCCTCGACCCGGACCGGTCGGCGTACGGCGTGCGCACCACTCTGGACATCCCGGTGCCGGACCCGTGGCTGCCGAGGCCGACCGGAAAGCCCGCCGAGGTGACCCTGGTCGCCCAGTCGGGGCTCGGCGCCCACACCGCGGCCACCCGGGGGCGGCTGCCGCGTGCGGCGGCGGACGTGACCGCGACCGCCCCCGAGCTGGAGGCCGCGGTCACCGTCGACACCGCCAAGTCCCTCCACATCAAGGTCGGTTCGGTGCTCCACCTGCCCGCCGCCGGCCGCACCCTGCCCGTCCGCGTCACGGGCGTCGTCACCCCGCGCGACCCGAAGGGCGCCTACTGGTCCACCCGGCCCGTCCTGCGCTCGCCGTCCCTGATCCGGGAGCCCGCGCCGTCCATCGACATGCACTGGCTCGGCGCCCTGCTGATCGCCCCCGAGGCGGCCCCGGTCCTGCTGGCCACGCCCGGACGCCCGGAGCGCTTCTGGCATCTGGCGCCCTCCGAGGAGGTCCTCCGGGCCCGCGAGATCCCGGCCCTGCGGTCCGCGCTCGCCTCCCTGGAGGCCGGTCCGGCGCTGCGGAAGGTGCGCCTGGGGATCGACGGTCCGCCGACCGAGCTGACGCAGATCACCGGGCAGACCGAGATCCTCACCGACCTCGACGAGGTCCTCATCGGCTACGACCGGTTCCGGGCGGGAGTCGCCCCGCTCGTCGCGGTCGCCGCGTTCGGCACCGGCACGGTCGCCGTCGTCGTCCTGCTGATGGCGGGCGGCCTCACCGCCGACCGCCGCCGCACCGAACTCGCCCTGCTGCGGGCCCGCGGCGCCTCCCTGGGCGGTCTCACCGCCCGCCTCCTCGCCGAGACCGCCGTGGTGGCCGTCCCGGCGGGCGCCCTGGGTCTGGCCGTCGCGCTCGTCACGGTCCCCGAGGGCCGCCTGGGGTACGCGGTCGCGGCCGCCGTGGCGGTCACCGCGGTCACCTGCGCGGCCCTCCCCCTCCGCGCGGCCGCCGCCCACCGCGTGGTCCGCCTCCACACCGGACGCGAGGACATCTCCTCGGTACGGCCGTCCCGGCGCCGTACGGTCGCCGAGCTGACGCTGCTGGTGCTGGCGGCGGGGGCGGTGGAGTCGCTGCGCCGCCGGGGCACCTCCGGCGCGTCCGACGACCTCGTCTCCCTGGCGCCCGTGCTGGTGGGCGTGATCGCCGCCCTGGTCCTGGTCCGCCTGTACCCGCTGCCGCTGCGGGGCCTGGCCCGGCCGGCCGCCCGGCTGCGCGGTGTCCTCGCCCATCTGTCCCTGGCCCGGGCGGGCCGCACCTCGGCCTCCGCCGTCCTGCCGCTGCTCGCCCTGCTGACCGCCCTGACCACGGCGGCCTTCGGCGGCTCGGTCCTCGCGGGCGTGAAGGAGGCCCGCGACCAGGCGGCCCTCCTCGCGGTCGGCGCCGACGCCCGCGTGGAAACGTCGACGCCGCTCCCGTCGGGGCTGCCGGACCGACTGCGCCGGTCGCCGGGGGTGAGCGGCCTGTCCGCGGTGAGCGTCACCTACGACGCCAAACCGGAGAACGGGGCACAGTCGCTGCCGCTGGCCGGGGTGGACCCCGCGGACTACGCGGCACTGGCGTCCCGGACGGACATCGGCGCCTTCGCGGCGGCCCGGCTGCGGGAAGGGGCACCCGGCGCCCCGGTCCCGGCGCTGGCCTCCACGGCCACCGCCCGGACGTACGGCACCCGCCCCTTCCCGGTCCTCCTCCCGGACGGCAGCTCGGTCACCGTCCGCATCACCACCGTCCTCGACCGCACCCCGGCGGTGGCCGGCCCGGACTTCCTGGTCGTGAACCGCGCGGCGCTGAACCCGGCGATGTCACGCCCCACGACCCTGCTGCTGACGGGCAAGGGCCTGGACGGGGCCGCCCTGCGCAAGACGGCCCCCCGGGCGGCCTCCGTGCACCTGCGGTCCGAGGAACGGCGGCGCTACGCCGGCTCCCCCCTCCAGACCGGGGCGGAAGGCGTCTACGCCACGGCGGTCGCGGCCGGCACCGGATACGCGGTCCTGGCCCTCCTGCTGTCCCTGCTGCGCACGGCCCCCGAACGCACAGCTCTGCTGGCCCGTCTGCGCACGATGGGCCTGACCCGGGCGGCGGGCCGCCGTCTGCTGATCCTGGAGTCCCTGCCCCAGGCGGTCCTGGCCGCGCTGGGAGGCGTCCTCACGGGCTGGGCCACCGTCCACCTCCTGTCCCCGGGGATCGACCTGACCGCCATCGCCCTCCCCGCGGCCGAAACCGCCTCCACCGGTGCCCGGTTGCGCACGGACGCCCTCTCCCTGGCGATACCGGCGACGGCCGTGCTGCTGCTGGCGGTGGGGATGGGAGTCGGCCAGGCCTGGTGGTCGGCAAGACGGGGCTCGGTGCGGGAGCTGAGGGCGGGGGACGCGCGATGAGCGACCTCGGAGGGACGGCCGCCGCCGACGAGCGACCTCGCACGGGCGGGAGACACGCGGTGAGCGACTGCGTACGGGCGGGGGACGCGCGATGAGCGACCTCGCAAGGACGGGAGACGCGCGGTGAGCGACTTCGCGCGGGCGGGGGCCGCCCCGGCGGCACGACCGCCCGCTGGGCACGGCACCCGCCGGACGGCACAGCGCGGCACATCGACAGGCGCCCCCTCAGGAGACGGCCAGTGACCACGAACCCCACCCTCACCGACCTCGCCCACAAGGCGACCCGGTTCCGCGACCGCCCCGCCTACGGCCACGACGCCCTGATCACCTGCGACCGGCTCGTCCGCATCTTCACCACGGACGGCGTCGAGGTGCAGGCGCTCCAGGGCCTCGACCTCCTCGTCCGGGAGGGCGAACTCCTCGCCCTCGTGGGCGCGTCCGGCAGCGGCAAGTCGACCCTCATGAACATCCTCGCCGGGCTGGACACGCCGACCGCCGGCGCGGCCAGGGTCGCGGGCCACGACCTTCTGACCATGACCGCGAAGGACCGCCTGGCCTACCGCCGCAGGACCGTCGGCTTCGTCTGGCAGCAGACCTCCCGCAACCTCCTCCCCTACCTCACCGCGGCCCAGAACGTCACCCTGCCCATGCAGCTCTCCGGCTCCCGGGCACGCCGCCGCGCCCACACCGAACGCGCGCTGGAACTCCTGGAGTTGCTGGAGGTGGCCGACTGCCGCGACCGCCGCCCGCACCAGATGTCGGGCGGCCAGCAGCAGCGCGTGGCGATCGCGGTGGCGCTGGCCAACAGCCCCGCGGTCCTCCTGGCCGACGAACCGACGGGCGAACTCGACTCCCAGACCGCGGAACAGATCTTCGCCGCGTTCCGCACCGCCAACGAACAGCTCGGCACGACCATCGTCATCGTCACCCACGACCAGGCGGTGGCGGGCGAGGTCCGCCGCGCGGTGGCCATCAGGGACGGCCGCACCTCCACCGAGGTCCTGCGCCGCAGTCAGGTGGACGCGGCCACGGGCGACGAGACGGTGGTGGCGAGGGAGTACGCGATGCTCGACCGCGCAGGCCGCCTCCAGCTCCCGAAGGAGTACACCGAGGCGCTGGGCATGCGCGACCGGGTCGCGCTGGAACTGGAGCCCGACCACATCGGTGTGTGGCCGGACGACAGCGACCGGGACTGACGGCCGGTCAGCGCACGCTGACGCCGAGCGCCCCGAGTCCCCCCGGGCGTACGGCGATCGAGCCGTACGGCGTGCGCAGCCGCAGCCACGCCCCCGACGCGTACAGCGCCGCCTGGCCACCGGGCCGCAGGAAGCCGAGCGACTGGGCCGCGTGCACGGCCCGCACGGGCAGCCGGGTGTCCCCCACGGTCCGGGACCAGATCTCCCGCCCGATCCGGTCGAGTTCGGCCCGGGTACGCGCCTCGGGGCCCAACTCCTCCGTACGGGAGCGGAATTCGGCGACCCCGGCGTGCACGAGCGCCCGCAGCGCCTCCGGCTCCGGCAGCCCGGGCGTCTCCTGCCACCCGCCGCGCGGCGGCAGCACTCCGGCCCACGGCGGGCCGGTCACCGCCGCCGGCACGACAGCCGTGCCGGCACCCTCGTCGACGGACTCCAGGAGCTCGCCGGCGGACACGGTCACGTCGAGCGTGACGTCGAGGCCGTTCTCGTACGGCTTGGCGAGGCGGACCGCCCGGACCGCCAGCACCTCGAAGGACGGCGGCCGCCCGAAGACGGCGAGCGCGGTGCCGGTGCCCTGGAGGCGCACCGCGGCCGAGCGGTCGTAGTGGAGCAGCCGGGAGAGGAAGGCGGCGAGGTCGGCCGCCTCCGACTCGTCGGCGAGGTGGAGCACCGTCATGCGGCGACGGCCTCCTCCTCGTCGTCGTCCCGGTACTCCTCGAGGAACTCCCGTTCCTCCGCGGTGATCCGGCGCGGCCGCTGGGCCGAGAAGTCGAACGGCACTATCACCGTCGAGGCCCGGACGTAGACCTCGTCGCCGTCCTTCACCTCGTAGGCGATGGTGAAGGACGCCGCGCGGATCTCGGTGACCCACAGCTCGATGTCCACCGGCGCGTGCCGGTGGACGAGCTGCCGCTTGTAGTCGATCTCATGGCGTGCCACCACGGACCCCTGCTGGAAGTCCTTCTCCGGGCGGAACAGGAAGTCGATACGGGCTTCCTCCAGGTAGCGGAGGAAGACCACGTTGTTGACGTGGCCGTACGCGTCCATGTCCGCCCAGCGCAGCGGGCAGCGGTAGATGTGCCGCAAGATCAGCCCCGGGTCAGCTTCTTGTAGGTGGCGCGGTGCGGACGGGCCGCGTCCGGGCCGAGCCGCTCGATCTTGTTCTTCTCGTACGACTCGAAGTTGCCCTCGAACCAGAACCACTTGGAGTCACCCTCGTAGGCGAGGATGTGGGTGGCGACCCGGTCCAGGAACCACCGGTCGTGGGAGACGACCACGGCCGCGCCCGGGAACTCGAGGAGCGCGTTCTCCAGGGAGCCGAGGGTCTCTACGTCGAGGTCGTTGGTCGGCTCGTCGAGGAGCAGGAGGTTGCCGCCCTGCTTGAGGGTGAGCGCCAGGTTGAGGCGGTTGCGCTCACCGCCGGACAGCACACCGGCCGGCTTCTGCTGGTCCGGGCCCTTGAAGCCGAAGGCCGAGACGTACGCCCGGCTCGGCATCTCGACCTGGCCGACGTTGATGTAGTCGAGCTCGTCGGAGACGACCGCCCACAGCGTCTTCTTCGGGTCGATGTTGGCGCGGCTCTGGTCGACGTACGAGATCTTGACGGTCTCGCCGACCTTGATGGTGCCGGAGTCCGGCTGCTCCAGGCCCTGGATCATCTTGAAGAGGGTGGTCTTGCCGGCGCCGTTGGGGCCGATGACACCGACGATGCCGTTGCGCGGCAGGGTGAAGCTCAGGTCGTCGATCAGGACCTTGTCGCCGAAGCCCTTGCTGAGGTTGCTGACCTCGACGACGACGCTGCCGAGCCGCGGGCCCGGCGGGATCTGGATCTCCTCGAAGTCCAGCTTCCGCATCTTGTCGGCCTCGGCGGCCATCTCCTCGTACCGCGCGAGACGGGCCTTCGACTTGGCCTGACGCCCCTTGGCGTTGGAGCGGACCCACTCGAGCTCTTCCTTGAGCCGCTTGGCGCGCTTGGCGTCCTTGGCGCCCTCGACCTTGAGACGGGTCTGCTTGGTCTCCAGGTACTTCGAGTAGTTGCCCTCGTAGCCGTGCAGGCGGCCGCGGTCGACCTCGCAGATCCAGCCGGCGACGTTGTCCAGGAAGTACCGGTCGTGGGTGACGGCCACGATGGTGCCCTCGTACTTGGCGAGGTGCTGCTCCAGCCAGTTCACCGACTCGGCGTCGAGGTGGTTGGTGGGCTCGTCGAGGAGCAGCAGGTCAGGAGCTTCGAGGAGCAGCTTGCACAGGGCCACGCGGCGCCGCTCACCACCGGAGAGGTTGGTGACGGGCCAGTCGCCGGGCGGGCACCCGAGCGCGTCCATGGCCTGCTCGAGCTGGGCGTCGAGGTCCCACGCGTTGGCGTGGTCGAGCTCCTCCTGGAGCTTGCCCATCTCGTCGAGCAGTGCGTCGGAGTAGTCCGTGGCCATGAGCTCGGCGATCTCGTTGAACCGGTCGAGCTTGCCCTTGACCTCGGAGACGCCCTCCTGGACGTTCTCCAGGACGGTCTTCTCCTCGTTCAGCGGCGGCTCCTGAAGCAGGATCCCCACGGTGTAACCCGGCGACAGGAAGGCATCGCCGTTCGACGGCTGCTCCAGCCCCGCCATGATCTTCAGAATGGTCGACTTACCGGCACCGTTCGGGCCGACCACACCGATCTTCGCGCCGGGCAGGAAGTTCAGCGAGACGTCGTCAAGGATGACCTTGTCGCCGATTGCCTTGCGCGTCTTGCGCATGGTGTAGATGTACTCAGCCAAGAGAAACCGTCCGGCAACTTGAAATCTGGCAGTGGGCAGATACACCCCATCTTGCCTGAGGTCCACCCTCGGGTGGTAACCCGTTTGGTCGGGGGGCTGTGACCTGGGGTTTTCGTCGTGGCTGTCGCCGAGCGGCGGCGGGCCGCACTTCACTTGGATCCTGGATCGCGCTTCCTCGGCAGTCCTGAACGCGGGCTCCTGGTGACCGACCGTGCGTACAGCCACACCTGCTCGACGACTGCTGTGACCTGCGACCACCTTGTCGATCAACGACGGCGGAGCGTGCCCCGGCCCGCGCCGGCGCCGGCCTCCCCGAACGCCTCGCCGGATCAGTCGCCGGCCCGCGAACCCTACGCGGGATCAGTCACCGACCCGCCGCACCGCCACCAGCACGGCCGCGCCCACGGCGAGCACCCCCACCGCTCCCGCCGACCGCATCAGCCCCCGGTTCGTGCCCCACGACAGCACCGACCACCGGGACCGCGCCGACAGCAGCGATCCCGTGCTCAGCCAGGAGCCCCCGGAGATCAGGGACAGCGCCGAACCGATCGAGCCGACGGACAGGGCGCTGCCGATCGAGCCGACCGACAGGGCAGAGCCCACCGAACCGACGGACAGCACCGAGCCCACCGAGCCGATGGACAGCACCGAGTCGCGGGACCACAGGGACAGCACCGAGTCCGAGGAGGGGTGACGCGCCGGCGATGCGGAGGGCTTGGTCATGGCGCCATTCTGCCCCGCCCCGGCCCGCCCCGTTCAGTCCTGTGCGCGGTTCTGCTTCCTGCCGGTGATGACGAGGGCCGCGCCCCCAATCACCACCAGGGCGATGGCGGTGCCGGCGATCAGCGGGGTGGTGGCGGAGCCGCCGGTCTCGGCGAGGTTGACGTCGGTGGTGGGGACGGCCACCGTGGCGGGGCTGGGCTCGCTGAGCGTCTGGGTCGAGGCGCCCGTCTCACTGCTGCGGGTGCGGCAGTCGAGGACACCGGTGAAGCGCTTGGCCAGGCCGTCGGGACCGGTGATCGTGAAGTCGTACGCCTGGTCCTCCTGGAGCGGGACCGTCACCGTGCGGGTCTCGCCCGCCGCGATGGTGTACTCCGTGCCCATCAGCTCGAACGCGAACTTCTCGTCGCCCTGGTTGACGGCCGTGATGTCCAGGCCGCCCTCGGCGCAGTTCCGCGCCGCGGACAGGGCCGGGACGGCGCCTTCCTTCGCCCAGGTCGCGCTCGCCGCGGCCGAGACCGTCGACTCGCTGGACCCGGCGAGGATCTGGGTCTGGCTGCGGCTCTCGGAGGCGAACGCCCGGCCCACCGGCACGGTGGTCGAGGCCTGCACGGTCAGGTCGGCCGATCCGGCAGCAGCGTCCTCGGGGACGTCGAAGTAGAGCTCGCCGCCGTTGCCCGCCGAGGTCACCGGGTTGCCGTCCTTGCCGACGATCCGCACGCCGCTGGTGGCCGCGTCCGCCGGCGGGGTGACCGTGACGCCGGCCGCGTTGGTGTGCACCGTCACCGGGCCGAGCAGCTCGCCGGGGTGGCCGGAGACCGCGGGCGGGTCGAGCGTCAGGGACGCCGTCGGCTCCGCGACGTCACGTGCGCTCTTCTCCAGGTAGTCCGCGAGCTTCTCGGCCTGCGGGTCGGCGGCGTCGACGTCCGCGTGGTCCGAGTAGCGCCAGATCGCCACCTGGGTGCCCGCCGCCGCGTCCTGCTCGGTCAGGCCCGAACCGACACCGGCCTTGGCGGCGAGCGCCGCGAGATCGTTGACCTGGGGGTAGGAGTTCTGCAGGATCCAACGGATCCGGCCGGCGTCCTTGTTGGCCCCCAGCGAGGTGCCGCTCCAGTCGGTCTCGTGGTACTTGGCGTCCTTCTGCGTGGGGTTGTAGAGGTCGACGCAGTAGGTCTGCAGGGTGCCGCCGCCCTCGACGGACATCTCGAACAGCCCGGCAGGCACCGGGATGTCGCCGTCGGTGCCGTGTATCACCGCGTCACCGTAGGTCTTCAGGCCCCCTATCGTGGCGGTCGCCCCTCTCTGGCCCTGCGCTGCCTCGTCCGCCGACGCCGGGCCGGCGACGGCGACCGTCGCACCGGCGGCGAGCAGGCCGGAGACGAACGTGGCGGCCGCGAGGCGAGCCGCCCCGCGTCCGCGCACGGACAGCGCAGAGAACGCAGAAAACACGGAATTCCCCTTCGAGCAGGACCCGTTGTCGAGCGGGGTGGCGGTACCACCAGCAGAATCAGTAGCCCCGGGAGCTGTGTTCGGCATCCTAGGGACGCGGCCGCCCCCCTCTTCCCGAGGATGCGGTCGGAAGATCGATCCGACTCGGAATCGTTATCGCCAAGGACTTTCACCCGCATGGCTTATCGACAAGTCGACCGGTGACATCCGGAGCACAGGTGCCGATAAGCCGCACTTCGGTCAGCCCCGCCGCATCCCCGGCCGCCGTCACGTCACCGCGACGGGCTCCTGTCGGTCCGCGACCTCACCCGGCGGTGTCTCCCAGGCGGGCTCGGGCTGTGCGGACCCGCCCGCGGCGCTGTGCTCCGGCCGCTGGGTGCGCCGGAAGGCCGAGGTGCCGCGCGCGAGGTCGTGACCGATCGCCACGGCGTCGATGTCGGCCGAGGTCCAGGCCGGCTGCCCCTCGCGCGTCTCCGTGCGCACCTTCAGCCGGCCCTGCACGACCACCGAGTCACCCACGTTGATCGACCCCGCCACGTTCGTGGCGAGCTGGCGATTGGCCCACACCGTGAAGAAGTTGGTGTGCCCGTCCGTCCACTCGTTCTTCTCGCGGTCCAGGTACCGCGCCGTCGCCGCGAGCCGG
Source organism: Streptomyces sp. NPDC091972 (assembly GCF_044756385.1). Classification (NCBI taxonomy): domain Bacteria; kingdom Bacillati; phylum Actinomycetota; class Actinomycetes; order Kitasatosporales; family Streptomycetaceae; genus Streptomyces; species Streptomyces sp. NPDC091972. The sequence continues at coordinate 466,339 of NZ_JBIVSV010000002.1, forward strand.
AACCGCACCGAGGCACCTGTCGCCAGCTCCCGGTACACCGGCTGTGTCGCCACGTTGCCCACCGCGCAGATCATGGTCTCGTTCATCGCTGGAACCCCTCCCGGAGATGCGTACGGGCCCGTCCCGTACGGCTGCTGCCGTCTGCCCGGCGACCGCGTCACCGCGATCGCCGTGAAGCCAGACTGCCTCCGCCGGGCCGGGCCCGCCGCGCCCTGTGGACCGTCCCCGGGCTGTGGAGAACTCCGCCACCCGAACGAGGGATTCCACTCCCGGGACCGCCCGTTCACCCCACCCCGACGACCTTGTGGTACTGCTCCCGGACCTCCCGGTACCGCAGGAGTTCCGCCGCCACCGGGTCCAGCACCCGTGCCCGCCCGCAGCCGGACGCCGCTTCCCGCAGCCGCCGTTCCGCCTCCACGCCGTACCGACGCGCGGGCCCCCGCGCCGCCATCCGGCAGCTCCACTCGACGAGCGGGCCGCCGACGATGCCGGCCACCATCAGCAGCACCGGGACGCCCAGGTTCGGCGCCAGGACCCCGACGATCTGGCCCACCAGCCACAGCCCGCCGGCGACCTGAAGGAGCGTCATGGACGCCTGCGCCAGCACGGCCACCGGCCACCAGCCGGGACGCGGCGGACGGCCCGGCGGCAGCCCGGCCCGGGCCGTCAGCTCGTCCAGCGCCTCGGGCAGCCCCTGCGATCCGCGTACGGCCGCCTCCCGCACCGCCTGCGCCCACGGCGCGGGCAGTCCGGCCGAGGCCCGGTCGGCGAGCGTCCGTACGGCATGCTCGACCCGCTGCCGCGCGGTCGCCTCCTCGTCGGGCTGGGCACGCGACGGCAGCCGCCCCGTGGGGGGTTCGCGCCGGTCCTGGTACCAGCGCCACAGCCGCAGCCAGGGCGTTCCGCACGCGCGGTTGGCGTTGCGCAGCCAGGCGCGCTCGGCCGCCTCGCCCGCCGCGGTGGCGCCGACCGCGTCCGCGAGCCGGTCGGCGAAGTCGTCGCGCGCCTCCTCGCTCAGCCCGGTGCGCCGGCCCGTCGCGTACACGGGCCGCAGCCGCCACGCCGCCGCGTCCACGTCGGCCGCGATCCGCCGCGCGGGAGCCCCGCGCTCCGCCACGAACTGGCCGAGCGCCTCCCGCAGTTCACCGACGCCGTCGCCGGTGAGCGCCGACACCGCGAGCACGGTCGCGCCCGGTTCGCCGTACTCCCCGAGGGCGATCCCGTCCTCGTCCAGCAGCCGCCGCAGATCGTCGAGGACCTGCTCGGCGGCCTCCCCGGGCAGCCGGTCGATCTGGTTGAGGACGACGAACATGACCTCCGCGTGGCCCGCCATGGGCCGCAGATAGCGCTCGTGCAGGATCGCGTCGGCGTACTTCTCGGGGTCGACGACCCAGATGACGGCGTCCACGAGGGCCAGCACCCGGTCCACGTGCTCGCGGTGCTGGACCGCCGCCGAGTCGTGGTCGGGCAGGTCGACCAGCACGAGCCCGCGCAACTGGGCCTCCGACTCGGCGCTCTGCAAGGGCCGCCGCCGCAACCGGGGCGGGATGCCGAGCCGTTCGATGAGACTGGCCGAACCGTCGCTCCAGCTGCACGCGATCGGCGCGGCCGTGGTGGGCCGGCGCACGCCGGTCTCCGAGATGGCCACCCCCGCGAGCGAGTTGAACAGTTGCGACTTGCCGCTGCCCGTGGCTCCGGCGATGGCGACGACGGTGTGCTGCCCGGAGAGCCTGCGCCGGGTGGCCGCCTCGTCCAGGACCTGCCCGGCCTCGGCGAGCGTGCGGCTGTCGAGCCGGGCCCGTGAGAGCCCGACCAGTTCCCGCAGCGCCTCCAGACGGGAGCGCAGGGGGCCGTCGTAGGTGAGCGGGGCGGCCGGCGGGGCGTTGGTCCCGCGCGCCTCCACGGCTGCGGCCTGCTCGCTCTCGGCGGTGACCCGGCGGGCGATGAGCCCGTCGTCCCAGGCGCCCCCCAACTCGCCGTCGTCCGGCCCTCCGGAGTCCTGCACGGCCTCCCCGCGCGCGGGCCCCTGGCCGGTGTACGCCCGCGCGGGACCGGAAGCAGCGTCCGCGCGCCGGTCAGTCTCCGCCCGCGCGGGACCGGAAGCAGCGTCCGCGCGCCGGTCAGTCTCCGCCCTCCTCACGCGCGCGTGCCCGCCTTTCCCGCCTTCGTCCGCCACCGCGTCGCCCCCGTTCGGTTTCTCGGCCGGCCCTTTCCCGTTCCCGGACGCGGCGTCCCCCGCCCGCTCCGTGTGGTCCTGATCCGTGACGGCGGTCATCGGTCACCTCTCCTTCTGCAGTACGGACAGCGCGGCGATGAGTTCGGCCTGGGGTTCGGGGTGGACGTCGAGGGCGTCGAGCGGGGCGAGCCGGCGTTCGCGTTCGGCGTGCACGACCCGGTCGAGGTGCTCGGCGAGCAGCCGGCCGCCCCGGTCGCGCAGCCGCAGGGCCCCGTGGGCGCCGATCCGCTGGGCGAGCCCCTCGCCCGCGATCCGCGCCCGGCGGCCGCCGAGCAGCGCGGTGGCGACGAGGGCGGCGACCGTCTCCGGGTCGGGCGCGACCCCGCGGTCGAGATCGCGGACCTCTTCCTCGGCGTACTCCTCCAGCTCCCGCCGCCAGCGTCGTACGGCCATCCCGATCCGGTGCTCGGCGCTCTCCGGGGCGGGGTCGCGCTCCGTCAGTTCCGGTGCGGCCGCGGCCGGTTCGCGCCGCCAGGCCTCGTCGACGCGTTCGTCGGCGGCGGTGACCGCGCACAGCAGGAGGGCACCCAGGCTCTCCACCAGGGCGTCCAGGAGTTCCGCCGCGGTGCAGTCGAGGGGGAAGGCCCGCCAGCGCTTGAGGGCGTCACCGGCGAGCACGGCACCGGCCTGGAGCCGCCCCCGCACGCGCGCGTACTCGCTGTCGTACGCCCCCTCGACGGCGGTGGTGAGCCGCAGCGCGGCCGCGTACTGGGCGGCGGCCGCACCGGCCAGTTCGGGCATCCGGGACCTGAGGGAGGCGAGGACGCCGTTGGCCGTACGGGCGACGGCGTGCTGCCGGGCCGCGGGGTCCTGCGTCTGGTGGACGAGCCAGGTGCGCAGCGAGGCCACGGCGGTGGCCGGCAGCAGTCCGCCGCCCCAGGCCGACTCGGGCAGTTCCGGCACCGTGAACCGGGGCACCTCGCCGAGGCCCGCCTTGGTGAGCAGGGCGCCGTACTGCCGCGAGACCTCGGAGACGACCTGGTGCGGCACCCGGTCGAGGACGGTCACGAGGGTGGCGTCGTACTCCTTGGCGGTGCGCAGGAGATGCCAGGGGACGGCGTCGGCGTAGCGGGCGGCCGTGGTCACCATGATCCAGATGTCGGCGGCGCAGATGAGCTCGGCGGCGAGGACGCGGTTGTCGGCGACCAGGGAGTCGACGTCGGGCGCGTCCAGGAGCGCGAGGCCCGGCGGGAGGGTGTCGGCGGTCTCGACGCGCAGCACGCGCGCGGGGTTCTCGCCGGGCAGCAGGAGTTCGTCCCCCGGCTGACCGTGGGGCACCCACACGCGCGTGAGGTCGGGCAGCACGCGCATTCCGCTGAACCAGTGATGGTCCTCGGGATGGCAGACCAGTACGGGTGTGCGCGTGGTCGGCCGCAGGACGCCCGCCTCGCTCACCCGGCGCCCCACAAGGGAGTTGACGAGGGTCGACTTGCCGGCCCCGGTGGAACCGCCCACCACGGCCAGCAGCGGCGCTTCGGGGTCCCGCAACCGGGGCACCAGATAGTCGTCGAGCTGGGCGAGCAGTTCGTCGCGGTTGGCACGCGCGCGTGGGGCCCCCGCCAGGGGCAGCGGAAAGCGTGCGGCGGCGACACGGTCGCGCAGGGCGGACAGTGCGTCGAGTAGCTGAGGCCGTACGTCCAAGGTCACCACATGTGAAGAATGCCCAATTTTAGGGGAATTCTGAAGCATATGAACATGTCTGCGCGCCGACCGGACACAAGGGACGGAAGGGATGACTGGGACGGAGGCACAGTCCAGGCATAACGAGTGCACAACACCCGGTGCGCGAGGCGCCAAAAGCGATGCACGATTCGTACCTGCCTGCGATTATCAGGACCGCTTCACCGAACCTCCACATCGAGCCACGGAGGCGAAGCAACAGGGACAAGGTCGTGGGAGCCCTATCCTTGTCCCCGGCAACGTCACGGAACGGCCCACACCCGGGCACCCAAGACAGAGGCCACCACACCCGGCCCCCGTAGCTCAGTGGATAGAGCAGGCGCCTTCTAAGCGCTTGGCCGCAGGTTCGAGTCCTGCCGGGGGCGCAAACACCTTCTGACCACGTAGTTCGGGCAGGGGGTCTTTTCATGTCCGGCCCCCGCACCGGCAGGTGGCCAAGCGCTTCGGGGCAGTCGCGCGCCCGAGGCCGAGCGGCGAGAGGGGCCCGCGTGTCCGAGAACAGTTCCCCGGCAGAGGTCGTCTCCGTCCCCGTGGGGACCGTCGTCGGCGGGCGCACGGAGGTCGTGGACGACGACTGGGGCAAGGAGACCGCCGTCGTACGACTGGACGCGGACCGCTTCGGGCCCGAGGCGCTCGCCGGGCTGGACGGCTTCTCGCACCTGGAGATCGTCTACCACTTCGACCGCGTGCCGGTGGACCGGATCGAGACCGGCGCCCGCCACCCGCGCGGCAACACCGACTGGCCCCTGGTCGGCATCTTCGCCCAGCGCGGCAAGAACCGCCCCAACCGCATCGGCGTCTCCCGCTGCCGGCTGCTGCGCACCGACGGCCTCGACATCCACGTCCAGGGCCTGGACGCCGTCGACGGCACCCCGGTCCTCGACATCAAGCCCTACATGGCCGAGTTCGGCCCGCAGGGACCCACGGACCAGCCCGCCTGGGCGAGCGAGATCATGCGCGACTACTACTGACAGTGCCACGGCGTAGAGTCGATCACCTGGTCGATCACCTGAACGATCAAGCCCTGACCGGATCAAGCGGGGAAGGACCGACATGCGTCTGCGCTGTGCCGTGCTCGACGACTTCCAGCGGGCGGCGACCCGGTTCGCCGACTGGTCACCACTCGCGGACCGGGTCGACGTCGTCGCGTACGACACCCACTTCGCCGACGAGGACGCGCTGGCCGCCGCCCTCGCCGACGCCGACATCGTGGTCAGCCTGCGCGAGCGCGTCCCCTTCCCCGCCTCCCTCATCGCCCGCCTGCCCCGGCTGAAGCTCCTCATCGCCTCCGGCATGCGCAACTCCGTCATCGACTACGCGGCCGCCGAGGCCCACGGGATCACCGTGTGCGGTACGGCCAGTTCGTCGACCCCGCCGGTGGAGCTGACCTGGGCGCTGCTGCTCGGCCTGGCCCGCGGGATCGTCGAGGAGAGCAACGCCCTGCGCGCGAACGGCCCGTGGCAGTCCACCGTCGGCGCCGACCTGCACGGCCGCCGGCTCGGACTGCTCGGCCTCGGGAGGATCGGCGGCCGGGTGGCGCAGGTCGGGCTCGCCTTCGGCATGGAGGTCGGCGCCTGGAGCCAGAACCTCACCCGGGAACGCGCCGACGAGGTCGGCGTACACCTCGCCGGGTCCAAGGAAGAGCTGCTCGCCGAGAGCGACTTCGTCTCCGTCCACCTCGCCCTCGGCGACCGCACCCGGGGCCTGCTCGGCGCCGCCGAACTCGCCCTCCTCAAGCCCACCGCCTACCTGGTCAACACCTCGCGTGCGGCGATCGTCGACCAGGACGCGCTCCTCGCCGCCCTGCACGAGGGCCGGATCGCCGGCGCGGGCGTCGACGTCTTCGACACCGAGCCCCTGCCCGCCGGCCACCCGATGCGCACGGCACCGCGCCTGCTCGCCACTCCGCACCTCGGCTACGTCTCACAGGCCAACTACGCGACGTACTACGGCCAGGCCGTCGAGAACATCCAGGCCTACCTGGCGGGCTCCCCCGTGCGGCGGCTCCCCTGACGCGGGCGGCGCCCGGGCCTCCGCTGCGAAAAGGGTGATCCCCACATGAACGCCGTTACCAGGAGTGAGCCTCCGCGTTGAAGGGGAAGTGCGAGGGCGCGTCCTGCCGTCGCACTCACCGAGTCAAAAGGAGAACGTGATGTCTCGCATCGCGAAGGCAGCAGGTGTCGCCCTCGGCACCGGTGCCGTGGTCATCGGCGGCGCGGGCCTGGCCCTGGCGGACGCGGGCGCCGACGGCACCGCCGTCGGCTCGCCCGGTGTCCTGTCCGGCAACGTCGTCCAGGTCCCGATCCACATCCCGGTCAACGTGTGCGGGAACACCGTCAACGTGATCGGCCTGCTGAACCCGGCCTTCGGCAACAGCTGCGCCAACGTCAGCGACAGCCACAAGGGCAACCCCGGCCCGGGTGGGCACGGCGGCTACGGCGGCTGATCGTCCGTACGCGCACAAGAGCCCCGGCACCTCAGGCGCCGGGGCTCTTCCCTGTCCGTCCGTTCCGCGTCGGCGGACCCGCCCGCGTGAACTCTCAGGCGTACCGGTAGATCCCGCTGACGTCCTCGAGCTGATCCGGCGTCACGTCCCACGGCGGCAGTTGCTCGTGCCGGGCCACGACCCGCTCGTGCTGGTCGCTGGCCGGGCCCGGCGGCCTGGCGGGCAGGTAGCGGGCGCCCGCGTGCCGGCGCTGCCAGCGGTACCAGCACAGGTCGACGAAGGCGTGGTGCAGCCAGAACACCGGGTCGTTGACGGACGCGCCGCCGACCATCGCCCCGCCGACCCACCGGTGCACCCGGTTGTGGTTGCGCCAGGAGACGCTGCCCCGCCCGCTCCCCCACCCCTCCAGCTTGTTGCGGAAGCCCTTGGTCACCGTCGAGTTCCACGGGGAGACGTCGTAGACGGGATCGGCGAGCGCCCCCTCCAGCTCGCTCCTCGTCGGCAGCGCGAGGGGAGCGGCGGCGCGCCCGAGATCCCGGGTGAGGAACTCCGTGTCGGTGACGCCCTCCCGGAGGGTCCAGTTGCCGCTCGCGTAGGCGAACGGCCCCGTCATCACCTGGCGGTCCGAGCGCCGCCCGTTGCCGCCGAGAAGGTCCTTGGCCCAGGGCACGGACGTTGTGGTGCGGTCCCGGGTCCAGTCCCAGTACGGCACCGTCACCGAGGAGTCCACCCGGCGCAGCGCCCGCTCCAGGTCCAGCAGGAAGCGGCGGTGCCAGGGCAGGAAGGAGGGCGCCATGTGGGCGGTGCGCAGACCGTCCTCGCCGTCGGAGACGTAGTACTGGATGTGGACGCGCACGAACTCGTCGTACTCACCGCGCCGTTTCAGCTCCAGCAGCGCGTTCACGAACCGCCGCTTCTCGCCGGCGGTCAGGGTGCTGACGTCCTTACGCGTGTACACCATGGTGGCCCCCCGTGTGCGTGTCGCCCGCCCCGGCGCCCGGGTCGCGCAGCCGCCGCCCCGGCCCCAGCTCGTCGACGGCCGCGCGGGCCGCCTCCAGCGGGGTCGGGTACGAGCGGTAGTGGTCGACCATGCTCAGCCAACTGCCGTCCGCTCGGCGCATGAGGTGCAGCGGCCGGTCGTCCACCGTGACGTGCCACGGGCCGTCGGCGTCGACCGGGTGCCCGACGGTCGCCATCCGCGAGCCGCGGATGCGGTGGCCGAGACGGATCTCGTCGAACTCGAAGGCGAGGTCGGCCGGCCCGGCGGCCCGGCGCAGGGGCCGGGAGGCGGCCACGACGGGGGCCAGCGCCATGGCCACGGCCGTGGCGAGCACTCCGCGCAGCACGCCCCGCCGCGCCGTGCGCACCGGCCGGGGTCTCACCGCCGCCGTCCCGGCCCTCGCCACTCCCCCACCGACGCTGACGACCATCGTGCACTCCTCGTCCGGTTCCGATGTACACAGCCGTAACCGCCCGAGGCCCCCCGGGGTCACTCCCGCCGGTCGCGGTCCTACAGGCCCGGCCCCACGCCCAGGTCCGCGGCGGGCACCGCCTGCAGGACGGGGGCGAGGATGCCCGCCTGCGGGAGCTTGGTGTCCGGCAGGCCCATGTGGTCGGGGTTGGGCCGGGTCAGCGGGGCGTCCACGCTCAGGCCGGGCGAGAGGGTGCGCAGGTCGGACGCCGGCACACCGACACCGACGTGGTCGAACTCCGTGCCGAGGACGTGCGGCACGGGCGCGCGCAGGCCGGCGCCGGGCAGGCCGCCGGTGACCGGCAGCTGCGGGACGGTGCGCGCCGGGAGGAGCCGGCCCTCGACGAACTGCGGCCCGTTCGGCTTGCCCGGCTTCGGCAGCGGGATCTCGCCGCTCAGGCTGGGCAGCTCCATGTTGAGGGTCTTCTCGGCGGCTTCCAGGGGCACCGGGACGGGGACCGTGCCGACCGCGGCGGCGGGCGCGGCGGCCGCGCCCATGGCGGCCGCGACGCCGGTGACGACGGCGGCAAGGGTTCCTCGGGTGGTCGACTTCATGGCAGGTGCGGTCCCTTTCAGGGTTCGGGGGCTCAACGTCCTTACCGCGTAACGATCCTGGGGCGGTCACCAGCGCAAGAATCCCCCGGGTGCCGCAGTAGTACGACGAACCGACAGCGGCCCGTCAGCCCGTCCAGAAGTCCCACCAGCGGGTCAGGACCAGCATCCCGACGATCCCGGTGTGCAGCACCGGCGGCACCCAGGCGAACTCGTCGAGGAAGTCCCTCAGCGGGGCGGGCGCGGGCAGCAGCCGGTGGCGTACGGCGTGCGCGGCGACGTACCAGAACAGCGTGATGGTGGCGATCCAGGCGAGGCAGCACCACAGGCACAGGGCGTTGATCCGGTACAGCGACTCGAACTGGAGCCACGACACGAACCCGATCCCGAACAGGCAGCCGGCCCCGAAGGCCAGCCAGTACCAGCGCGGCAAGCGGGCTCCCGCGAGCAGGCTCGTGCCGACGCAGACCACGATGGCGTAGGCGACCAGGCCCAGCATCGGGTTGGGGAACCCGAAGGCGGAGGCCTGGTCGCTCTCCATGACGCTGCCGCAGGAGACCACCGGGTTGAGGCTGCACCCGGGGGTGAAGTCCGGGTCCTCCAGCAGGTGGAACTTGTCGAGCGTGATGACCCAGGAGGCCAGCAGCCCGGCCGCCCCCGTGACCACCAGCAGGAGGGCGAGGGCACGGCTCGCGCCCACGGGTTCCCGCGGCTGCCGTCCCGGGGCGGCCACGGTGTCAGGCGCGCAGGCTGCGGGCCGGCAGCACGATGTGCGCGGCGGCGTCCAGGGTCTCGTCGGCGTTGACGAACTCGGCGAGCGTCTCCGGGTCGACGGACTCGCCCGGCTCGGCCCCGGTCCAGGCGCGGGTGGTGAAGATGAGGTAGGCGAAGCCGCGCGCCTCGACCGCCTCCAGCCACTCCGGGGGCACGGTGCACTGGACGTTGAGCCGCGGCATGGTGAGGACGGCCTGGCCCGCGACGACGAGCAGGCCGACCGGGAGACTGGGCCTGGCGATGCCGTCGACCAGCTCCCGGCCGACCGGCAGGCCGTTGTCGGTCAGCAGCCGCTCGACCGCTGCGGACGTCGCCTGCGGACCGCCCTCGGTGTTCCCGAGGGAGCAGACCAGGAGGTGGGGGATGGCGACGCCGTCCGCGTTCTCCCCGCTCCAGGGCAGTACGACGACGGTGCCCAGGTCGGCGGAGCGCAGGGGGCGGGTTTCGCTTGAGGTTGAGGTCACCGGGCGACCATATCGACGCCCCGGTGGGCCACCTGGGCGTTCTCACCCGAGCGGGCGATGGGCCGCGGTCCGTCCACACGAACGAGGGACGGGGTCGAACAGCGCGAAGGGCCGATCCCGGGCCCGGACGGCCACCACGGAATCGGCCCTTTTCCCGGATGTCTCCGGCGCCGGGAAAGCGGATTCAGCCACCCACGGGAAGAACGCCGGCAATTCCGCCGTCGTTGTTCAGGTCCTGGGTCGCGCCCTTCACGGCGTTGAGCACGGAGCCCGTCTTCTCGGTGTCGAGCGCGTCCGACTGGTGCTGGAGCGGCATCACGTCGATGGGCCCCCTGGTGAGCGCGTTCACGGCGCCGTTGAGGCTGGTGGGCGTGAGGTCGGCGCTGTTGTAGGCGAACGCGGGCGCTGCGGCACCGGCGAGGACCAGGGAACCGGCAACGACAGCAGCGGCCTTCAGGGACTTCATCGTGTTCCTTTCTTCGGCAACTCATGTCGCCAGAGGGAATTCTGACGCCGTGCCCAACGAGTTGCGACCGGAGCGGAAACTCCTTTTATGAGTCCTCATATGAGATCCCGCCGGTCAGTTGGACGGGCCGCCCGCGGGCGGGGCCGGCAGGCTCGGCGCGGGCAGTCTGCCGCCGACCAGCGTCGCGGCCACGGTGTCGACGAGGCTCGCCACCGAGTCGGTGACCGCGGCGGAGATCTCAGCGGCGTCGCCCGAGGTCACCGCCTCGATCAGCTCGTCGATCGCCTTCTGCAGCGCGGCCAGCGCGTCCCCGATGACGTCGGCGGGGGCCGCCCCGGTGGCGCCGCCGTTCCTCGTGGGCGCGGGGAGCGTGGTGGCGGGCGCGGCGTCGGCCCGGGCGATGGCGTCCTTCACGGCGGTGCCGAGCTCGGTGGCCTGGGCGGCCGGGAGGCGGCCGTTGTCGGCCCTGAGCACGGTGTTCAGCAGGTCGGTGACCGGGGTGATCACGCCCCCGAGGTCGCTGAGAGCCTTGACCTGGGCGAGGAGCGCGTCGGCGTCGGGCAGGGGCGCGCGGGACACCGCGTGGGGATGCTCGCGGGCCGGGTCGGCGGCGACGGCGGCCGGACCGGCCAGGCCGACCAGGAGGGTGGCGCACAGTGCGGTGGACGCGATGCGCCGTGCGGGCAGACCACGCATGGGGGTTCCTTTCGGTGAGCGTCGGATCTGTGCCCACCGTGAGTTCACCCACCGCGCCCCGCAACTCGTGTCCACCGTCGGAGCAACGCAGACCGGCCGCTCTCCCGCGCGCGAAGCACGGGAGGGCGGCTGGCCTACGGGGTGGCGGGTGAACGTCAGTCGTTCTCGCACTGGTTGCCGAACGCCGGGTTCAGCAGGGCGATGATGTCGACGGTGTTGCCGCAGACGTTGACCGGAACGTGAACCGGAACCTGGACGACGTTGCCCGACAGCACGCCCGGGGAGTGAGCGGCGGCGCCCTGCGCGCCACTGTCGGCGACGGCGATGCCCGCACCACCGGCGACGGCCGCGGCGGCAACGGAGGTCAGGGCCAGGCCCTTCGCGATACGCGACATGGAGAGTTGCTCCTTGGGGATTGACACAAAACACCCGGGCGGGATGCCCGGCGTTGTGTCAACGCGCGGCGCCCGCGCGAGTTGTGCGGCCAAAGGGGTGATCTGCCGGAACCACCGGTGCGCGATTCCGACACGGTTGACTGATTTGACAGTAATAGTCCGGATCGCGACTAGAGTTGCGGACCTCCCGAGGCCCCCGCAGACGGCACGTCGCACGCACGGGGCGCCGTACCTTCCCGAAAGGGCAACGCCGGTCATGCGCAATACCCCGGGCCCACTGCCGCGCCGTGCGGTCGCGGGCGTGCTCCTGCTGGCGGCCCTGTGCACGCCCCTGCGTGCCGAGGCGACGGTGCCCGGCCCGTCGGCCGCGGAGGCGCGGCGGCTCCCCTTCGACGAGCGGTACCGCGCGACCCAGCACGGCGGGATCGTCCGCGCCGCCAACACCTCCATCACCTGCCGTGCCACCGGCACCGGGGCGGCACCCTCCTGCCCGGCCGTACGCGCGGGCGGGAAGGGGGCCAACGGCGACTTCGACATGTTCTACGTCGACGTGGACCGCGACCCGAACACCTACAACTCCTCCCGCGCCGAGGTCCGGCTGCCCAGGGGCTCGCGGGTGACGTACGCGCGGCTGTACTGGGGCGGCAACCTGCGGGTGGGCGAGCAGAAGCCGCCGAAGGACAACGGGCGGGTGCTGGTCGCGGAGCCCGGCGGGCAGTACAAGGCCCTCCTCGCGGACACCGTGGTGGGCCACCGGACGGCGCACGGCGCGGACGCCTTCCAGGCCTCGGCGGACGTCACGGAACTGGTCCGGGACAGCGGCTCGGGGCTGTGGACGGTGGCGCAGGTCAACGTGGCGATGGGCAGGTCGGCGGCCGGGGCATGGGGCGGCTGGACGCTGGTGGTGGCGTACGAGAACCAGGCCGAGCCGCTGCGGCACCTCGCCGTCTGGGACGGCTTCGACGCGCTGAACTCCCGTACCGTGCCGGAGATCCGCCTGGGCGGGCTGCGCCTGGCGAGCAAGGGCGCCGGCCGGGTCGGGCTCGTCGCCTACGACGGCGACCGCGGCCGTACGGGCGATTCGCTCACCGTGTCGACCGGCCGCGGCGCGAGGACCTCTCTGGCGGGTCCCGGCGGTCCCCGCGACGACGTGCTGAACTCCACGATCGCCGAGGCAGGGGCGCCCGCGCCGGAGCGTGTGCCCTCCTACGCGCACACCCTCGGCTACGACTCGGACGTGTTCGAACTCGGAAACGCTCTGCGGCACGGCGGTGACCACCTGGCCTTCCGGCTCGTTTCCCAGCGGGACGCGGCATGGGCCGGCGCGCTCTTCGTCGCCGTCGACGCCCGGCAGTAGGCGCGTTCCGGCCCGTCCCGAGCCCGTCCGTGAGCGAGGAAACCGCGCAATGCACCAGTCAGCAACCGATCCCGGGCCACGGGTCCTGCACCTCACGCAACCCGTGGACGGCGGAGTGGCCCGGGTGGTGACGGACCTCGCGCGGGCCCAGGTCGCCGCCGGTCTGCACGTCACGGTCGCCTGCCCGGACGGCCCCCTCGCCGCCGACCTGCGCGCCCTGGGCGCGGACGTACGGCGGTGGGAGGCGACACGCTCACCGGGTCCGGCACTCGTCCGCGAGGTGCGGCGGCTCGCCCGGGTGGTCGAGGAGGTGCGGCCGGACCTGGTGCACGCGCACAGCGCGAAGGCCGGACTGGCCGGACGGATCGCCGTGCGGGGGCGGATCCCGACCGTGTTCCAGCCGCACGCATGGTCGTTCGAGGCGGTCGGCGGTGTCACCGCTGCCCTCGCGCTCGCCTGGGAGCGGCGCGGGGCGCGCTGGGCCACGCGGACCGTGTGCGTCAGCGAGGCGGAGCGCCGGACGGGGCAGCGGGCCGGGATCGCGGGGCGGTGGAGCGTGATCCCCAACGGGATCGACACCGAACGCTTCCGTCCCGCCGCCGCGGACACCGTACGGGCGCGGCTTCTGCCCGGGGTCGACCCGGCGGCGCCGCTCGTGGTGTGCGTGGGGCGGCTGTGCCGGCAGAAGGGGCAGGACGTCCTGCTGCGGGCCTGGGACGCGGTGCTGCACCGGGTGCCTGAGGCGCGACTGGTGCTGGTCGGGGACGGACCGGAGCGGGACCGGCTGCGCGAACGGGCCCCGGGGTCCGTGCTCCTCGCGGGGCCCGTCGCCGACGCCGTGCCCTGGTACCGGGCCGCCGATCTGGTCGTCCTGCCGTCGCGCTGGGAGGGCATGGCACTCGCCCCGCTGGAGGCGATGGCCTGCGGGCGGCCCGTGGTGGTGACGGACGTGGACGGCGCCCGGGAGAGCCTGCCGCCCGCTCTCGCACCGCGCTGCCTGGTGCCCCCGGAGAACCCGGCGGCGCTGGCCGACGCCGTCGCCGCACTGCTGCTCGACCCGTCGTCGCGCACGTCGCTCGGCCACCAGGGGCGCCGTCACGTCCTGTCCACGCACGACGTGCGGCGCACGTCCGAGGCGGTGGCGGGCCTGTACCGCGACCTGCTCGACGCCGAGCCCGCCGCGCGCGTCGCGCCCACCGAGTACAGGGAGCCCATCCACTCGTGACCGCGGAAAGCACCGTCCCCTCCCCCGGCACACAGGCCAGGGACCTCGGATTCTCATCCGTCTCGATCATGCCGCCGCGCGGCTCCGGCGCGGGTTTCCGGTTCCCCGCCCGGCGGCCCCCGGCGCGCCCCGCCTCCCCGGTCCCGCTGCTCACCGCGGACCTGGTCGCCGCCCTCGTGGGCGCGTTCGCGTGCAGCGCCGCCCAGTGGCGGCCGCTGCTCGTGGCGCTGCTGGTGGCCGCCTCGATGCTGCTGCGCCCGCACCCGCCCCGCCAGGTGGCCGGCGTCCTCGACGAACTGCCCGCCGTCTGCGCCCGGATCGCCGTCGCCTGGCTGGCCCTCGCCGCCGTGGTGGCCGCGTACGACCCGGAACGGGCGCTCTCCCCGGCCACCCTCGCCGCCGGCTTCCTGTTGCAGTCGACCGTGGCCTGCGCGGGCCGCGGCGCCGTGCGCCGACGCCAGCGCCTCGCCCGGCTCACCCGGCCGCGCAGCGCGCTCGTCATCGGCCCGGCGGCGACCGCCCAGCGCGTGGCCGCCGCCGTGCTGCGCCATCCGGGCTGCGGGGTCCGCCCCGTGGGGGTCGTGACCGAGGAGCCCGACGGCGGCGAGGGACTGCCCGTGTTGACCACCGGCGAGGAGGTCGAGCGGGCCCTCATCCAGAACGGCGTGCGGGACGTCCTGACCGTGCATCCCTCCGTACGGTCCCGGCAGGGCCCGTTGCTGCGGGCGCTCGCGGAGTCGGGCTGCGCGGTGTGGGAGATCGACGCGGAGTCGCCGTCGTACGAGATGCGCGAACAACTCGCCGGGTTCTCCTGCCGGCGTCTGGTGATGGGGTCGCGGCGGCGGGGCAGCGCCGGGAAGCGGGCGCTGGACGTGGTGGTGTCCGGGACGCTGCTGCTGCTGGTCAGCCCGCTGCTGCTGGTGTGCGCGGTGGCGCTGCGACTGAGCGGCGGGCCGGGCGTGGTGTTCCGGCAGGAGCGCATCGGCAAGGACGGCAAGCCGTTCACGCTGCTGAAGTTCCGCACCCACCGGCCGGTCGACGCGCACGAGGCGGCGACCCGCTGGAGCGTGGCCAACGAGCACCACATGCCGTGGCTGTGCCGCTTCCTGCGACGGACCTCGATGGACGAGCTGCTCCAGCTGTGGAACGTCCTGCGGGGCGACATGAGCCTGGTCGGTCCGCGGCCCGAACGCCCCTACTTCGTCACGAAGTTCAGCCAGACCTACCCCGGTTACGCGGCCCGCCACCGGATGCGGACCGGTATCACCGGGCTCGCCCAGATCAACGGGCTGCGCGGGGACACCTCGATCGAGGACCGCTGCCGGTTCGACAACGCGTACATCGACAACTGGTCGCTGTGGCAGGACATCTGCATCCTGCTGCGCACCGCGGCCACGCTCGTGCGTCCGACGGGGAGCTGAGCGCGCATGAGTCACGCGCTGAACCTGCCGCGGGTGCGGGAGCTCTCCCCCGTCCTGCCGGTGGTGGCCGTGGTCGCCCTGCTGGCGCTGCCGGTGTCACCGACCGCCGAGAGCGGTGCGGGGCCGGCCGACGCGGTCTCCGGCCTGGTGGTGCTGTACTGCGTGGTCCGGCTGGTGCGGGAACGCCGGCGCCCTCTGTCGTGGACGGCCGCCGTCGTCCTCGGCCTGCCGGTGGCCGGACTGGCCGTGGCCGCGGTGGGCGCGTCCTCGCCGGCGGCCGGGCTCACCGGACTGGGCCGCTACCTCCAGGTCTTCGTGCTGGTCCCGGCGGCCGTGCTGCTGCTGGTCCGGGACCGGCGCGACTTCCGGCTGCTGGCCTGGTCGTTCGTGGCGCTGGCCGGGTGGCAGGGCGCGATCGGCGTGCACCAGTACGCGACCGGGACCGGCGCCTCCTACCAGGGGGAGGACATCCGGGCCGTCGGCACCTTCGGGGCGGCGGACGTGATGGGGATGGCGACCGTCGTCTCCTTCGGCCTGGTGTGCGCGCTCGCGCTTGCGCTGGGACAGGCGTCCGTACGGCAGCGGGCGGTGGCCGCCGGGTGCGCGCTCGCGCTGCTCCTGCCGCTGGCGCTGTCCTTCAGCCGGGGCGCGTGGATCGCCACCGCCGTGACCTGCTCGGTGCAGTTGGTGCTGGCCGGACTGCGGCGGGCGCTGGTGGTGGGGGCCGTGACGGCCGCCGTCGGGGTGGTCCTGGTGGGCGGTCTCGGAGTCGGCTCGGCGCAGTTGCAGGAGCGGATCGGCAGCATCACGCAGGTCGCCGACGCTCCCGACCAGTCCGTGACCGACCGGTACACCATGTGGGCGGCGGCCGTCGGCATGTGGCGCGAACAGCCGCTGGCCGGCGTGGGGTTGAAGGGCTTCCCCGAGCAGCGGGACGCGCACGCCTCGCTGGCCCTGTCCGCCGGCAGCGACACGGAGGGCGCGGGCGCGGCCTTCCGCCGGCAGCCACTGCTGTCCCCGCACAACATGTACCTCCTCGTGCTCGCCGAACAGGGCCTGATCGGTCTGCTCGCCCTCGCGGGCGCCTGGCTGGCGCTGCTGGTGTGCGGACTGCGGGGGCTGGTGCGGGCGCGCGCGTCCGGGCGGGGGCTCGACTGCGCGCTCGTCGGCTGCGGGCTGCTGGTGTGGCAGCTCACGGACTTCGTGTACGCGGACATCGGCGGGCCCTCGACCGTGCTGACGGCGGTGTGCTTCGGGGTGGTGGCGTGGTGGGCGCTGGTCGGGAGCGGTGCCGTGCGGGCACGGGACGAGAGCGCTGACGTGCCCGCACGGGACGGGTCCGGCGCGGCCGAGGGGGCCAGGAGCCGATGACGGTGACACCGCCACATCCCTCGGGTTCGACGGGGTCCGGGTCCGGCGCGGGCCCAGGGTTCGGGTCCGGCGTCAGCTCCGGGTCCGGCGCGCGCCCGGGCTTCGGGTCCGGCGTCAGCCCCGGCCCCGCGTCCGGCATCAGCCCGAGGTCCGGGGCCGGAACCGGCGTGGGCCCTGGAAGCGGTGGACCGTTGTCCGTCCCCCCGGCCCGCACCGCCGCCGAGCCGGTCCGCCATGCCCCCGAACTGCCCCCCGTCTCCCGCCGTTTCCTCGCCAAGGCCACCGCCGTCACCGCCGCCCTGTCCGTCGCCGGGGCGCTCCTCGGGCTGGTCCGTGACCAGTCGCTGGCCCGGCTGTTCGGGGCCGGCAGCGGGACGGACGCCTTCCTGGTGGCGTGGACCGTGCCGGAGTTCGCGGCCACGCTGCTCATCGAGGACGGGCTGGCCTTCGTGCTGATCCCGGCGTTCAGCCTGGCCCTGGCCCGGCGTGCCCAGGGCGCCCCCGGCGATCCGGTCCGCGCCCTGGTCGCCGCCACCCTGCCCCGTCTGACCCTGGTCTTCGTCGCCGCGTCCGCACTGATCGTGGCCACCGCCCCCTACCTGGTCGAGGTCCTGGCGCCGGGTCTGCCCGATCCCGCCCTGGCCGTGGACTGCACCCGGCTCACCGCGACCTGCGTGCTGAGCTTCGGGCTCGCCGGGTACTGCAGCGCGGTGCTGCGGGCGCACCGGCGGTTCCTGATGCCGGGCGCGATCTACGTGGCGTACAACGCCGGGATCATCACGGCGATGTTCGTGCTGGGCGGCGCCTGGGGGGTGCGTTCGGCCGCGGTGGGCGTCGCGGTGGGCGGTGCCCTCATGGTGGTGGTGCAACTCCCCGCGGTGTGGCGGCGGTTGCGCCACTCGCCGGTGGGCCGGGAGGCGCCCGCCGAGACCCCGGACCGGGCGGTGACGCTGGCGCTCGTCGCCACCGTCCTGCTCTTCGCGCTGTGCCGGCAGTCCCAGGTCCTCGTCGAGCGCTTCCTCGCCTCGCCCCTGCCCGCCGGGGCCATCTCGCACCTGAAC
Organism: Streptomyces sp. NPDC091972; assembly: GCF_044756385.1. Taxonomy (NCBI): domain Bacteria; kingdom Bacillati; phylum Actinomycetota; class Actinomycetes; order Kitasatosporales; family Streptomycetaceae; genus Streptomyces; species Streptomyces sp. NPDC091972. Next base: position 483,954 of record NZ_JBIVSV010000002.1, read on the forward strand.
TACGCGCAGAAGGTCGCCCAGATCCCGATGACCCTGTCGCTGATGCTGTGCACGGTCACCTTCCCGGTGGTCGCGCGGGCCCTGGCCGACGGTGACACCGAGCGGGCCCGCACCCGCGTGGAGCGGGACCTGGCGCTGGCCGCCTGCACGGTGCTGCTCGGCGCGGCCACGGTGATCGCGTGCGCCCCGCAGATCATCGAACTCCTCTTCCAGCGCGGCGCGTTCACCGACCGGGACACCGCGGCCACGGCAGGCGTGATGCGCGTGTACGCCCTCGGGCTGCTCGGCCAGACCCTGGTAGGCGCGCTGATCCGCTCGTACTTCTCGGCGGGCCGCCCCACCTGGTACCCGGTCTGCGCGATGGCCGCGGGCATCGCGGTCACCTCGTCGGCCGGCGCCTGGGCGGTGGGCGTCTGGGGCGTGTCCGGGATCGCCGCCGCCAACGCCGCCGGGATCACCGTGACGGCGTCGCTGCTGCTCGCCGGGATGGGGACGACGTACCGGGGCGTCCCGCGCGGCATCCCCGTCCGCACCCGGCAGGTGCTCGCCGAGCTGAGCCGCCCGGTGTGCGCGGCCGCGGCCGCGACGCCGGCGGGCTGGCTGGTCGCCGGCCGCACCGCGGAGCCGCTGCCGGGGCTCCTGGCGGGGGCGGCGACCGCGACCGCCGTGTTCGTCCTGCTCGGCCTGGCCCTGGGCGCCCAGGGCTTCGCACCCGCCCTCCGTTCCGTACGGGCCGCCGCCCGTACCCTCACCCGAAGGCTCCCGCATGGCCGTTGACTCCGCCGGCACCCGCACGGCGCCCCGCCGCGGTCCCGCTCCCTGGGTGGCGATGTACCACTCGGTGACGGACTGCACGGACGACCCGTACCGCATCACCGTCACGCCCGACCAGCTGGAACGGCAGCTCAGATGGCTCGCCCTGCGAGGTGTGCGGGGCGTGTCCATGGCCGAGCTGCTGGCCGCACGCGCGCGCGGCGAGGGCCGGCGGCTGGCCGGGCTCACCTTCGACGACGGCTACGCCGACTTCGTCGACCACGCCCTGCCGGTGCTGCGCCGGCTGGACTTCGGCGCCACCCTCTTCGTGCTGCCCGGCCGGCTCGGCGGCGACAACGCCTGGGACCCGCTGGGGCCGCGCAAACCGCTCCTGACGGCGGACGGCATCCGACAGGCGGCGCGGGCGGGCATCGAGATCGGCTCGCACGGGCTGACGCACATCGACCTGACGGCCGCGGACGACCTCCGGCTGAAGACGGAGGTCGTCGAGAGCCGGGCCGCCCTGGAGGACCTGCTCGACGCGCCGGTGGACGGCTTCTGCTACCCCTACGGCACCGTCGACCGGCGGGCCGTCGAGGCCGTCCGGAGCGCCGGGTACCGCTACGCCTGCGCCATCGACCCCGGCGCGCTCACCGGCCCGCTCGCCCTGCCCCGCCTGCACATCGGACAGAACGACGACTCCGTACGCCTGTTCCTGAAGTACCGGCTGCACCGGCTGCGGCGGCGCCCCGTGGAGGGTCTGTGACATGAGGGCCCTGCACATCATCACCGGCCTCGGTGTCGGCGGCGCCGAGCAGCAACTGCGGCTGCTGCTGCGCCACCTGCCCGTCGACTGCGAGGTCGTGACGCTCACCAACCCGGGCCCGGTCGCCGACGGGCTCGCCGCGGACGGGGTGCGGGTCACGCACCTCGGCATGGCCGGCAACCGCGACCTGGCCGCCCTGCCCCGGCTGGTCCGGCTCATCCGCCGGGGCGGCTACGACCTCGTGCACACCCACCTCTACCGCGCCTGCGTGTACGGCCGGCTCGCCGCGCGCCTCGCGGGGGTCCGGGCGGTCGTGGCCACCGAACACTCGCTGGGTGACTCGCAGATGGAGGGGCGCAGGCTCACCTCGGGCGTCCGGGCGCTGTACCTGGCCAGCGAGCGGCTCGGCCGGTCCACCGTCGCGGTGTCCCCCACGGTCGCCGACCGGCTCAAGCGCTGGGGAGTGCCCGCCCCGCGCATCGAGGTCGTCCCGAACGGCATCGACCTGGCCCGCTTCCGCTTCGACCCGGCCCGGCGGCTGCACACCCGCCAGCGGCTCGGGCTGCCGGAGACGGCGTACGTCGTCGGCGGCATCGGCCGTCTCACGGCGGCCAAGCGGTTCGACGTGCTCATCCGCGCGGTCGCCCAACTCCCCGACAACTACTGGCTTCTGCTGGTGGGGGGCGGACCGGAGGAGCACGTCCTGCGGCGCACCGCGCACACGGCCGGGGTCGCGGACCGCGTCCTGTTCACCGGTGAACGCCCCTGCGTTCCCGACGGCTCCCCGGGGCCCGACCTCCCGTCGCTCACCTCCGCGATGGACCTGCTCGCCTCACCGTGCCCGGAGGAGGCGTTCGGCCTGGCCGTCGTGGAGGGCCTCGCCGCCGGACTGCCCGTGCGCTACGCCGCCTGCCCGGCGGTCGAGGACCTGCCCCCGCACTCCGCGCCGGCCGCCCGCCGGGTGGCCGGCGGCGCGGACGCGTTCGCCCGGGCACTGGCGGCAGCCCGCGCCGAGGGTCCCCTGCCGCGCACCGCGCCCGACGCCGCCCACCACTACAGCATCGCCCGCAGCGCCGCGCTGCTCATGGACGTCTACGCGGCGGCCCACTCCTCGTCCCCGTCACCTCACGGAGTCAGTTCCCGATGACCGAGAATCCCACCGGCCCCCGCCGCCCGTACCGCGCCCTCACCCGTGCGAGGTCGCTGCCGGCCTGGTCCCTGCTCGCGGCCGGTGTCCTCGCCGGCGGTCTGCTCGGCGGCACGTACGGCCTGGTCAGGACGCCGACGTACACGGCCACCAGCTATCTGGTCGCCGTACCGACCGAGCGGTCCGACTCCGCGACCGCGCTGGGCTTCGCGCAGGCCTACGGGCGGGTCGCCACACAGCTCGCGGTGCTCGGGGACGCGCAGGTGTGGGCGGGCGTGCCGGTGAAGACGCTCCAGTCGAGCGTGCAGACGGCGACCTCCCCGGACGCGCCGATGGTCGCGGTCACGGCGACCTCCTCGCGCCCGGACCTGGCCGCCGACATGGCCAACGCCGTCTCTCGCGCGCTGACCCGGCACGCCGACGACTCCCAGGCCGACACCCACGTCGAGCTGCGGCAGTTCGCCCGCGCCACCCGTCCCGGCGGGCCGTCCTCGGCGTCGTCCGCGGTGACCGGCCTGGTCGGGGCGAGCGCGGGCGGTCTGCTCGGCGGGCTGGTGCTGCTGGTCCGGCCCCGGCGGCGCACGGGCGAACCCGTACGGCCGCCGTCCGTGCCGAGCCCGGCCACCGCCGTCGACGTCCACGGGCAGCCGTGACGTACTCCGTGGAACTCGTCACCGACGACACCGCCTTCGCCGAACTCGCCCCGGACTGGGCCCGGTTGTACGGCAGGTGCGCGGCGGCGACCCCGTTCCAGAACCACGCCTGGCTGCACTCGTGGTGGCTGTCCTACGGCAGCCGTGGCCGGCTGCGCCTGCTGCTGGTCCGCGACGGCCGCGACCTCGTCGCCGCCGCCCCGCTGATGCGGGTCCGGCGCCCGGTGCCGACGCTGGTGCCGCTCGGCGGGGCGATCTCCGACTACGGGGACGTGCTGCTGGACGACGAGCGCGGCGAGGAGGCGGTGGCCGCCCTCACCGAGGGGCTCGCGGCGGCGGCCCGCACCGCGCTGATCGACTTCCGCGAGGTGCGGCCCGGAGGCGCGGCCGAGCGGATCTACGAGCGCTGGCGCGGCCCGCGTCGCCGGGTGAGCGACTCGCTCTGCCTGGAGCTGCCCGCCGTGCCGATGGACGATCTGGTCGCCCGGCTGCCCTCGGCGAAGGCCCAGCGGGTGCGGGCCAAGCTGCGCAAACTGACCGCGCTCGGCGTGCAGCGTCAGGTGGTGCGGCCGGAGGAGGTCGACACCGCGCTGCGGCGGCTGCTGGAGCTGCACCGGCTCCAGTGGCAGGGGCGGAAGGTGACGTCCGAGCATCTGCGCAGCCGGTTCTGCGACCACCTGGTGCGGTCGGTCGGGCCGATGGTGCGGTCGGGGGACGCCGTGGTCACCGAGTTCCGCCTCGGCGGGGAGGTGGTGGCCGTGGACCTGACGCTGCTGTCCCGGCGACTGGCGGGCGGCTATCTCTACGGGGCCCACCCGCGGCTGCGGGAGAGCAAGGCGGACGTGGCGGTGATGCTGCTCGACGCGTGCGCCGAGCACACCCGCACCGGCGGGCGCGGCACCCTGAGCCTGCTGCGCGGCAACGAGCCCTACAAGCATCACTGGCGTCCCGAACCGGTCGTCAACCAGCGGCTGTTGCTGGCCCGGCGACGCACGGCCCCGCTGCTGTCGGCGACGCTGTGCGACGTGGCCGCCCGGCGGCGGGGCAAGGAACTGCTGCGACGCTGGAGGGAGCGCGGTGGCGACGGGCCGTGACCGACCCGCCGCCTCGGGTTCACCGGCTGCGCGACCACCAGTCGAAGCGCAGGCACAGTTTCCCGCCGAGCCAGTACTCGACCCAGTCGCCGAGTTGCAGCGGCGAGCAGTCGGCCGGGGGCACGGGCGTGGCCGGTGCCGTCGGGGTGGCCGGTGCCGTGGGTGTCGTCGGGGTCGGGGCCGGGGTGTCCCCGCCGGGCTCGGTGGGCTTCGGGGTCGGGTCGTCGGTGCGGCCGAAGAGCACGGACCGGTAGACCTGCGAGGACCTGGGGTTGGCGGCGCACTGCCAGACCCCGTGCGGGCAGTAGTCCGTCACCGTGTTGTACAGCGGCTTGTGCGCGTCCATCCACGCCAGCATGCCCCGCATGTACGCGGAGTTGTCACCGTTGCGGAAGAGTCCCCATTCCGGATAGGAGATGGGCTTTCCGTGCGCCTTCGCGAAGTCCACCTGGTGCTGGAGGCCGTACGGCTCCTTCACCTGCTCCTCGAAGGACAGTCCGCTCGGCTGGTCGTAGGAGTCCATGCCGATGATGTCGACCGTGTCGTCCCCGGGATAGCACTCCGTCCAGGGGACGGCGTCCCGGCCGCGGCTCGGAGCGAAGTCGAAGCGGAACTTCTGGCCCGGCACCGCGCGCATCGTGGTGACGATCCTGTTCCAGTACGTCTTCCACGTCTGCGGGTCGGGCCCGCAGCGGTGGGTGTACGTCGTGCCGTTCATCTCCCAGCCGAGGACGAGGACGGTGTCCGGCACCTTCAGCTCGACCAGTTGCTCGGCGAGCGCGCGGAAGTGGCGGTCGAACTCGCCGGCGGCACCCCGGCGCAGCAGCCGCCGCACCTCGGCGTCGGAGACGTTCTCCTCGTTGCGCTCCATCATGGGCACGTTGAGGACGAGCATCCGGTCGGCCTGCCGGGTGCGCCAGTCCGCCCACACGTCGAGGAACCCGTACCGGCCCTCGATGTTGCTCCAGCGGTCGCCGGGCAGATAGGTGTGCCCGACGCGCAGCTCGGCACCGCCCAGCCAGTGACTGAGCTCGGCGATGCGGGCCACGCCGCGGGGCCCGTAGTCGAGGTAGGCGCCGAAGGCGGGCGCGTTCTTCGCCGGCGGGACCGGCGGGACGGGTGTGCCCGGCGTGTCGGGGACGGGCGGAACCGCCGGCACCGGTGGGGTGACCGTCGGCGTCGGGGCCGGCGGGGTGAGCGTGGGTGTCGGAGCGGGAGGATCGGCGACCCGCGCCGTCCCCGCGGCGAAACCCGGACCCGAGGCCAGGACGACCGCCGCGGCGACCGCCGCCGTGGTGACCGCCAGTCGTCGGGAACGGGCTCCTCGCTGCTGTGAGGACATGCCTGCTCCTTTCTCTCCGTCAACTGACACTCAGTCACATCAATAGGACCAACGCCACCGCGGTTGCGGCTTTCGAGTGCACCGATCGCCCGCCCGAGTGAAACCAGCCGAAGGAAATGCCCGTGTCGCTGCTCGACACCCGCGTCCCCGCCGTCCTGCTGCGGATCGACCGGAACCCCTTTCACCACGGAACACTGGGGGCCGTACGCTCACTCGGCCGGGCGGGGGTCCACGTCCATCTCGTCGCGGAGTCCACCGGAAGCCCGGTACGGGCATCGCGGTTCGTACGGCAGATCCACCCCCCGCCGCCGCCCGGCGCCTCCCTCGGTGACATCGCCGTCGCCCTGCGCCGGATCGCCAACGGTGTCGCGCGTCCGGCCGTGCTGATCCCGATGGACGACGCGAGCGCCATCGCGGTGGGCCGGCTGCGGGACGAACTGGCCCCGGCCTACCTGCTGCCCCAGCAGCCGGGCTCGCTGCCCGAACGCGTGGCCGACAAGGCGGAACTGGCCGAGGTGTGCGCGGCTGCGGGCGTGCCCCACCCCGAGACGGTCGTCCCGGAGAGCGCGGAACACGCCGTGCGCGCCGCCCGGGGACTGGGGCTCCCGGTGGTCGCCAAGTGGAGCCGGCCCTGGCTGCTGCCCCCGGGGACCGGGCTGCGCAGCACGGTCGTGGTCCGCTCGGCGCAGGAGGCGCGGGACCTGTACCTGCGGACCGGGGAGGCGGGCAGCCGGCTGCTGCTCCAGGCGTTCCTGCCGGCCGGACCCGACCGGGACTGGTTCTTCCACGGGTACGCCGACCGCTCCGGGGCCGTGTGCGGCGGCGGCACCGGCGTCAAGACACGGGCCTGGCCGCGCGGGGCGGGGCTGACGGCGGCCGGCCGCTGGACACCCAACCCGCAGGTGCGGTCGCTCGCCGGGCAACTGGCGGGCGCACTGGGCTATCGGGGCATCTTCGACCTCGACTTCCGCCGCTGCGGCGCGACGGGGCGCTATCACCTGCTCGACTTCAACCCGCGCCCCGGGGCGCAGTTCCGGCTGTTCACCGACAGCGCCGGGCTGGACGTCGTCCGCGCCCTGCACCTCGACCTGACCCACCGTCCGCTGCCGGACGGGGTGCCGCTGCCGGGGCGGGAGTTCGTGGTGGAGAACTACGCCCCACTCACCGCGCTGCGGCCCGCCCCTCGCGCCGGCCGCGAGCTGGCCTGGAACGCGCGGGACGACCGGGGGCCCGGGCGGGCGCTGTGGAGCCTGTGGGCACGCCGGGTGGCGGACCGGCTGCTGGCTCGCGCCACCGCCCGCTGCACCGGGTCACCCCGCGTCCAGTCCCCGGGTCTCCCCCCTGGCCTGCCCCGCGACCGGTCCCACGACCTGTCCCCGGGAGTGTCCCCCGAGCTGTCCGGCGACGTCTCCGACGGCTTCGACGGCTTCCGCGACGAGAAAGCGAGCAGTTGCTGATGTACGACCTGCTGGTGGTGGGCGCCGGGCCCTACGGCCTGTCCATCGCCTCCCATGCCGCGGCCGCCGGGCTGAGGCTGCGCGTCTTCGGCCGGCCCATGGCGTCCTGGCGCGACCACATGCCCCGCGGCATGTTCCTCAAGTCGGAGCCGTGGGCCTCCAACCTCTCGGACCCGGAGGGCTGTTGGCAGCTCGACCGGTACTGCGCGGGACGGCGGGCGGCGGCCCGGCACGGGGAGCCGATCCCCGTGGAGACCTTCGCCGAGTACGGCCTGTGGTTCGCGCGCAACGCCGCGCCCGAGGTCGACGAACGCACGGTGACCCGGGTGACCCCCTGCCCCGGCGGCTTCGAGGCGGTCACGGCGGACGGCCAGGTCGTGCACGCCCGCACGGTCGCCCTGGCGGTCGGCGTGATGCCCTTCGTCGAGATCCCGCCGGCCCTGCGCGGCCTGCCCGCCTCCCTCGTCTCGCACAGCAGCCACCACCACGACCTCTCCGGCTTCCGCGGCCGGGACGTGACGGTCGTCGGCGGCGGCCAGGCGGCCCTGGAGACCGCGGCCCTGCTCGCCGAACAGGGCACACGGGTAAGGGTGTTGGTGCGCGCCGACCGCCTGGTCTGGAACGATGTGCCACCGCCGTGGGAACGCCCCTGGTGGCAGTCGGCCCGCGCCCCGCACAGCGGCCTCGGCTGCGGCTGGCGCAACTGGTTCTACGCCGAACGCCCCGGCCTCTTCCACCGCCTCCCGGAGTCGACCCGGACCCGCCTCGCGGCGACGGCTCTCGGCCCGGCGGGCGCGTGGTGGGTGCGGGACCGGGTGGAGGGGACGGTGGAGGTACTGCCCGGCCACGAGATCGCGGCGGCCCGGCCGGTGCGGGACGGGGCCGGGGTCCGGCTGGAGGTGGTGCACCGCAACGGCGGTGACGGGCCAGAGCTCCTGTCGGCCCTGGAGACCGACCACGTCGTCGCGGCCACGGGGTTCACGGCCACCTGCGACCGGCTGACCCTCCTCTGCCCCGACCTGCGCGCCGCCCTCGTGACGAGCTCGCCCGGTGCACCCCGGGTGACCTCGGTCTTCGAGTCCTCGCACGCGGGCCTCTTCCTGGCCGGCCTGATCACCGCACCGGGGTTCGGCCCTGCGATGCGGTTCGTGCACGGGGCGGCCTACACGGCACAGACGTTGGTGCGGGGGGTGCGGCGCCGGCTGCGGGCCGGGGGCGTGGGAGCGGCGGTCCCGGCGCCGGGGAGGCGGGGGCACAGCGGGGCGCCGACGGGTGCGCGCGGCTGACGGCTTCGGCGCTCGTGCGGCGAGCCGCGGGTGCCGGACGTCGACGGTCCGGCACCCGGCGCACTAGCGGCGGGAGGCGGCCCGGCCTCGGCGGTACAGCACGACCCCGCCCACGATCATCGCGGCACTGGCACCGGAAGCGGCCAGCATGGCCTCGGCACCGGTGTGCGGCAGCTCGGGCGGAGGCGTGTGGTGCCCACCGGGAGGCGTGTGCCCACCGGGCGGAGGGGTGTGCTCGCCACCGGGGGGCGGAGTGTGCTCGCCGCCGGGCGGGGGCGTGTGCTCGCCGCCGGGCGGGGGCGTGTGCTCGCCGCCAGGGGGAGGCGTGTGCCCACCCGGCGGAGGGGTGTGCTCGCCACCGGGGGGCGGAGTGTGCCCACCGGGAGGCGGAGTGTGCTCGCCACCGGGCGGGGGCGTGTGCTCCCCACCGGGAGGTGGTGTGTGGTCACCCGGCGGAGGCGTGTGATGGTCCCCGGGCGGAGGCGTGTGCTCCCCGCCGGGAGGCGGGGTGTGCCCACCGGGCGGAGGCGTGTGGTCGTCCGGCGGGGGCGTGTGGTGGCCGCCCGGAGGAGGCGTGTGGTCGCCGTAGCCGCCGCCCTCCTCCTCCCCGGAGTCGTCCCCGTACCCGCCGTCCTGCTGGTGCCCGGAGTCCCCGTGGCCGGGACCGTCGTCGCCGTGCCGCGGGCCGCGTGAGCCGTGCTTGCCCGAACCCGGCCCCTCGGCGCAGGAGTTGGCGAAGGCCGGGTTGAGCCCGGCGACCACGTCGACGGAGTCGCCGCAGGCGTTGACCGGCACCTCGACGGGCGCCGCCGCGTTGTCGCCGGACAGGACGCCGGGCGAGTCCGTGGCGACCCCGCTCGTGTGCGTGTCGGCGAGGACGGGGCTGCTGCACAGGGACAGAATGCTTGTCGCGGCGGCGGCCGCGACCATTCCCCTACTCAGGGTCTGTCGCAATCTCGTTGTCTTCCTGCTTGTAGAAGTGGGAAAAGCCGGCCCCGGACGGCATCGAGCGGTCCAGGGCCGGCCAAGACAGCCGGTGAGGCTGAGTCGTTACTCGGTCAGTCGTTCACGCACGCGTTGCCGAACGCCGGGTTCAGCGCACCGATGACGTTGATCGTGTTGCCGCACACGTTGATCGGAACGTGGATGGGCACCTGGACCACGTTGCCGGAGAGGACACCCGGGGAACCGACAGCGGCACCCTGAGCTCCGGAGTCCGCGAAGGCCGGGGCGGCCACGCCGAAGGCCATGATCACGCCCGCGGCAACAGCGGCGGTCTTCTTCATGAGATTTCCCTTCTCTGCGGTCATGCCCCTTTGTCGGCGTGTGACCGAGCGAGCACAGACGGAACGGCTCGCGCCATGACCTGCAGGCTGTAGAACGAGGAATAGCCGTCGGAGAAACTACCGAACGCGTGGCGCGGGAGAATTCACTCGATTGCCCTGCGCCGTCACTCATTTCCCTCGACCGCGCGGCGAAAGGACACGCACAAAAACCCGGACGGCCCGCAGACATTCCTGCGGGCCGTCCGTTCGGTCGGATGCGACCTACTCCTCGGCGTTGGCCGAGAGAACCGACAGGTCCTCGAGGACGTGCGACAGGGCGCCGTCCCGCTTGGACTGGGTGGAGTTGTCGCTGCACTGCTGGGTGAGCTGGTCCGACAGGATCGGGACGTCCTGGACGTTGACGATCTGCAGGACGCCGACGTTGGTGTCGCTCAGGCCGAGGCACGGCTTGTTGAGCGTGCCCTGGACCAGCGAGAGCTGGGGGCTCATGTCACCCTTGGTCGCCGAATTGCCGAACGACGACGTGGCGCCGTTACCGTTCTGCACGGTCGGTCCGTTGTCGTTGCCGATGGCAAGCGCCGTCGGAGCTGCCGCCACCGACATTCCGACGACAGAAGCGGCGGCCGCCGCGGCGGCCATTGCCTTCTTAAGCACTTCGCGTTCCTTTCCTCGTAGCGACACAATGCCCTACGGCCACATCAACCCGGCACGTGCGGAATGGTTGCGGGCGTTCACCCCTTTGGCCGTATCGCCGTCATGGACGCCCGGCGGGGCCGGGTTCCGGCGGGGCTCCCGGGCGCCCTCCGCTATCGGCCGTCGGAGTGAACGGGAGAAACCTCGTCGCGGGCGCGCAGTTAGCCAGAACGCTCCGGTCCACGGGGCTTCCTCAGAAAGGACTGGCCAGTGATCAAGAAGATTGTTGCCACCGCGGCCATCGCAGCGTCCGCCGTGGGTGCCTCCGCCGCCGCGGCTCCGCAGGCACTCGCGATCGGCAACGACCAGGGGCCGACCGCGGCGAACGGCAACGGCTCGTGGCAGAGCTTCGGCAACTCGAGCACCTACGGGAACATGAGCCCGCAGATGGCGCTGATCCAGGGCTCCTTCAACAAGCCCTGCATCGCCGTCAGCGACCTGCCCATCGGTGTGCTCCAGGTCGTCAACGTCCAGGACGTGCCGATCCTGTCGGACCAGCAGACCCAGCAGTGTGCGGAGAACTCGACCCAGGCCAAGCGGGACGGTGCGCTGGCCCACCTGCTGGAGGACGTGTCGATCCTGTCCACCAGCGAAGAGGCCGGCGACAAGAAGGCCGGTCACTGATCCCGGTCTTTTGGTCAGGGCCGAAGGGGCCGCCGAGCATCTCGGCGGCCCCTTCGGCGTGTCAGCGCCGGTACAGCGCCTCGATCTCCTGCGCGTAGGCCGCCGTCACCACGTGCCGCTTGACCTTCAGGGACGGGGTGAGCATGCCGTTGTCCTCGGTGAACTCCCCCTCGATGAGCCGGAAGGCGCGGATCGACTCGGCGCGGGAGACGGCCGCGTTGGCGTGGTCGACGGCCTTCTGGATGTCGGCGTGCAGCCGTTCGTCCTCGACGAGTTCCGAGTGCGGGGTGTCGGCGGGCAGTCCGCGTACCGACAGCCAGTGGGCCATCGCCTCGGGGTCGAGGGTGATCAGGGCGGCGACGAAGGGGCGGTTGTCGCCGACGACCAGGCACTGGCCGACGGGGGCCTGGCTGCGCAGGCGGTCCTCCAGGACGGCCGGGGAGACGTTCTTGCCGCCGGAGGTGACGAGGAGGTCCTTCTTGCGGCCGGTGATGGTGAGGTAGCCGTCCTCGTCGAGGGCGCCGAGGTCGCCGGTGGCGAACCACTCGTCCTTGAGGACGGCGTCGGTGGCCTCGGGGTTGTTCCAGTAGGCGCCGAAGACGACACCGCCCCTGACGAGGACCTCGCCGTCGTCGGCGATGCGGATCGCGGTGCCGGGGATCGGCTGTCCGACCGTGCCGGGGCGGGGGTCGAGGGGCGGGACGAGGGTGGCGGCGGCACTGGTTTCGGTGAGGCCGTAGCCCTCGTAGATGATGATTCCGGCCGCGGCGAAGAACAGGTTGAGCTCGCGGTCCAGGGGTGAGCCGCCGCTGATGGCGTAGCGCGTGCGGCCGCCGAGCTCCTTGCGGATACGGCGGTAGACCAGCAGGTCGTACAGGCCCCAGGCGGCGTAGAGGCCGGGGCCCGGTCCCTTGCCGCGGCCGAGGAACTTGTCCAGGTACGCCGCGCCGAAGCGGACGCCGACGCGGTGGGCGCGGTCGAAGGAGGCGGCGCGGCCCATCTTCTCGGCGGTGGCGCGGCCGGTGGCGTGGATCTTCTCGAAGAGGTACGGCACGCCGACCAGGAAGGTCGGGCGGAACTCCTTGAGCGCGGGCCGCAGTTCGTCGGGCTTGATGCTCGGGCAGTGGCCGATCTCGATGCGGGCCATCAGGCAGGCGATCTGGAGCGTGCGGCCCATGATGTGGGCGAGCGGGAGGAAGAGCAGGGTGGAGGCCGTCCGGTCGGTGACCTCCTTGAAGACGGGGTGGAGCAGTTCGACGGTGTTGGCGGCCTCGGCGTGCAGGTTGGCGTGGGTGAGGACGCAGCCCTTGGGGCGGCCGGTGGTGCCGGAGGTGTAGCAGACGGTGGCGATGGTGTCGGGGGTCAGGGCGGCGCGGCGCTTGGTGACCTCCTCGTCGGGGACGTCGAGCCCCTTGGCCCTGAGCGCGGCCAGGTCGTGGCTGTCGATCCGGAAGTACCGCACCGAGTCGGGCGAGGGGTGGTCGGCGGCGGTCGCGGTCCTCAGGTTGTCGTCGGTCTCCACGAAGAAGTGGCGCACCCCGGAGTCCCGGACGATCCACTCCACCTGCTGGGCCGAGGAGGTGGCGTAGACGGGGACCGTCTGGCCGCCGGCCGCCCAGATCGCGAAGTCCAGGACGGTCCACTCGTAGCGGGTGCGGGACATCACCGCGACCCGGCCGCCCGGTTCGAGTCCTTCGGCGATCAACCCCTTGGCCACGGCGGTGACCTCGTCGGCGAACCGCCGGGCGGTGACGGGTTGCCGTCCCGTCCCGTCCCGGCGGTGCAGGACCACCGCGTCGGGGGCCTCGGTGGCGTTGGTGAAGGGGAGGTCGGCGAGGCTGCCCGTGGTCGGGGGCGGGGCGAGGGGCGGTGTGCGGGCTTCCCGTACGACGCCGTTCTCGTCCCTGACGACCTCGACCCTGGTCCGGCCCGCCAGGTGTTTCGCCCTCTTCAGATCCCTGCGTACGCCCATGCTGGCTCCCCGGTCGGCTCCGACTGGGCCGCTAACTTACTCTGAAGTAAGAAAAGGTCAATGGGGCCGGTGTCAGTCCTCGAGGTGCCGGGCCCGGCGGATGGAGTCGGCGAGCTGCCGTACCGCGGCGTCCTCGGTGCGGTCCGCCAAGTCGTCGGCCCAGTCGGCCAGTTCGCGCATCGAGGGGCGTCCCGGCAGCCGGTCCTCCGCGTAACCGTCCCGGAGGGCGTCGGCGAAGTAGGCGGCCACCGCGTCGACCTGGAAGCGGGGGTCCGCGTCCCGCAGCGAGTCGTCGAAGGTCTCCAGGCCGGCCGACTTCTCGTGCGGGGCCCGGGTCTTCGGGTCCTGCCAGCGGACGGTGGCCGTGGCGAGCCGGCCGTCGGCGCCGGGCCTGGTGCGGACCGCGTAGAGCGCGGTGACGGTGTGGCCGGGGCCGACCTCGCCGCCGTCCACGCGGTCGTCGCGGAAGTCGTCGTCGGCGACGCGGCGGTTGTCGTAGCCCACCAGGCGGAAGGAGGCGACCGTCTCGGGGTCGAAGGCGACCTGGGCCTTGGCGTCGCGGGCGGTCAGGTCGATGTTCTGCGGGAGCTGTTCGCAGAAGACCTTCTCGGCGTCGTCGCCGGAGACGTAGACGGTGTGGCCGTCGCCCTTGTCGGCGAGGCGTTCCATCAGGGCGTCGCCGTAGTCGCTGCCGACACCGACGCCGAAGAGGGTGATGCCGTGCTCGCGGCGGGCGGTGTCGATGCGGTCGAGGATGGCGTCGGGGTCGGTCTCGCCGTCGTTGGCGAGGGCGTCGGAGATGAGGACGACCCGGTTGGTGGCGCCCTTGCGCAGGCCCTCGACGGCGGTCTCGTAGCCGGTCTCGACGCCCGCGCCGAGGTTGGTGGAGTACGTCGGCTCCAGGCTGTCGACCGCCTCGTGGACGCGGTCGCGGTGGCCGCCGAGGCGGGTCATCGGCAGGACCGTCTCGGCCCGGTCGCTGAAGGTGACGAGGGCGACCGAGTCGTCGTCGCGCAGCCGTTCCGTCATGGTGTCGAGGGAGTGCTGGGCGAGGTCGAGGCGGCCGGGCTCGGCCATGGAGCCGGAGATGTCGATGACGAAGGTCAGGGCGGCGGGCGGGCGCTGCGACTCCTCGGCGGCGCTCCTCGTGGCCAGGCCCACGCGGACCAGGGACCAGTCGTCGCGGTCGGTACGGGCGCCGTCGACGGTGACCGTGAAGCCGTTGCCGTCGGGGCGGTCGTAGTCCTGGCGGAAGCTGTTGACGAACTCCTCGGGGCGGATCGTCGAGGGGTCGGGGCGGCGGCCCTCGGCAAGGGTGCGGCGGGCGTAGCCGTAGGAGGCGGTGTCGACGTCGAGGGCGAAGGTGGAGAGGTAATCGGGTGACTCCCGGTCCGGGGAGTCCTGGTCGCGGGACTCGTCGTAACCCTGTTCCCCCTCGGGCTGGGCGGGGGCCGGGAAGCCCGAGTCGTACGAGCCGTCCTTCGCGCCGTCGGCGCTGCTCCTCCCTCCGTCGCCGCCCCCGCTGCACCCGGTGAGCAGCAGGCCGCCCGCCAGTGTGAGGGCGACCATCACCCGTCGTGTCCGCTGTCGCTCCATCGTCCGTACCCCCTGGGCCTGTTGACGTCGGCTTCTGCGACTGTGACGGGCCGGGGGGCCGGAACGTGCGCCACGGAGCGTTGCGGATGCGTCTCGAAGAGGGCACGGAGAGGGCCTGTCGAGACCGGTGGGAGATCTTCCGTTGACCTAGGAGACCACGTCCTTGCGGGCGAAACCCCGGAAGGCCAGGGCGAACAGCACCAGGGCGAGCGTTATCGACAGGGAGGTGCCCTGGATCATGTCGGACCACTGCAACGAGGGCTGCACGGCGTCCAGCCAGGCGTACTGCCAGTGCGAGGGGAGGAAGTCCCGCCAGTCGCCGAGGGCCGTCACCTGGTCCAGCACATTGCCGACGATGGTCAGGCCGACCGCTCCGCCGACCGCGCCGAGCGGGGCGTCGGTACGGGTGGAGAGCCAGAACGCGAGGGCCGCGGTGACGAGTTGGGAGACGAAGATGTACGCCACCGTGATCAGCAGGCGCTGGGCCGCGGTGCCCGGCCCCAGTGCGCCGCCGGTGGGGAGCTGGAGCGGGCCCCAGCCGTAGGCGGCCGTGCCGACCGCGAGGGCGGTCAGCGGGAGCAGCAGCATCGCGCCCAGGCTGAGGGCGAGGCCGACGACGAGCTTGGACCACAGCAGACGGGCCCTCGGCACGGGGGCCGCGAGCAGATAGCGCAGGGAGGACCAGCTCGCCTCGGAGGCGACCGTGTCCCCGCAGAACAGCGCGACCGGGACGACCAGCAGGAAACCCGCGGAGGCGAAGAGGTTCACCGCGGCGAAGTTCGCCCCGGACACCGTCGCCGTGTCCATCAGGTTGACGCGGGTGTTGCCCGAACCCGGTCCGCCGCCCAGCTGGAAGGCGATCAGCAGGACGAAGGGCAGGGCGACCAGGATGCCGAACATGACGAGGGTGCGGCGGCGCTTCAACTGCCGTACCAGCTCGACGCGGACCGGCAGCGTACGGCCCGCGCGGTAGCCGTCGGCGACCTCCGCGCGCTCGGTCGGCGTGCTGCTCATGCGGAGTCTCCGATCAGGGTGAGGAAGGCGTCCTCCAGGCGGCGGTGCGGGCCCACCGACTCCACGGGGACCTCGAGGCGGACGAGTTCGGCGACCAGGCGGGCCGCACTGCCGTCCGCGTCGAGGCGTACGAGGAGGCCGTCGTCGGTGGTGACCGCCGAGGCCACGCCCGGGAGGGCCGCCACCTTCTCGGCCACGGGCTCCTCGACCGGTACGGCCGTGCCGACCAGGAGGGTGTCGCCGGAGCCGACGATCTCGCCGACCGGGCCCGCCTGGACGAGTCGGCCGTGGTCCATGACCACGAGGTGGGTGCAGGACTGCTCGACCTCGGAGAGGAGGTGGCTGGAGACGATGACCGTGCGCCCGGCGGCCGCGTAGCGGATCATCACCTCGCGCATCTCGCGGATCTGCGGCGGGTCGAGGCCGTTGGTGGGTTCGTCGAGGATGAGCAGGTCCGGCAGGCCCAGCATGGCCTGGGCGATGGCCAGGCGCTGGCGCATGCCCTGGGAGTAGGTGCGGACCGCGCGGGACAGCGCGTCGCCGAGGCCGGCGATCTCCAGCGCCTCGTCCATGTGGGCGTCCTCGGGCGGGCGGCCGGTGGCCTGCCAGTACAGCTCCAGGTTCTCCCGGCCGGACAGGTGCGGGAGGAAGCCTGCGCCCTCGACGAAGGCGCCGACGCGGGAGAGCACGGGGGCACCGGGGGCGATGGCGTGGCCGAAGACGCGGACCTCGCCGCCGTCCGGCCTGATCAGGCCCATCAGCATGCGCAGGGTGGTCGTCTTGCCCGCGCCGTTCGGCCCGAGCAGGCCGAGGACCTGGCCCTTCTCGACGCGGAAGGAGAGGTCGCGGACCGCGTAACGGTCCGCGGACCTGGCGTACCGCTTGCTCAGGTCGGTTATCTGAAGGGGGACTTCGGCCAGCTCCGGCTCGGGGGCGGCGGGGGCTGTCGTACGGCGGCGGCCCGTCACCACGAGGACCAGGGCGAGCACCGCGCCGGCCAGCGGCAGCCACCACACCCAGGCGGGCAGGGGGGCCTGGGTGTTCTTCTCGCCGAGGGGCTCGGGGACGTTCAGGCCGCCCTTCAGGGAGACGGTGTACGTCGCCGGGGCGGCCGGGGAGGCGTAGCCGAGGTCGGTGGAGGCGAGGACCAGGCGCAGACGGTGGCCGTCGTCGATCTCGTGGTCGATCGCCGGGAGGGTGATCGTGACGTCCTTGCCGGCCTTCGCGCCCTCGACCCTGACCGGCTCGACGAGTTGGGAGGGCAGCGTCTGCTGGTCCCTCCCGCCCACGTCGTACAGCTTGGCGAACAGGACGGCGTCGTCGGTCGTCGACTTCACGTGGACGGTGACCGTGGGCGAGCCGGTGATCCGGAGGTCGTCCTCGACCGGGGCCGACTCGAAGGCGGCGTACTGGCCGGGGAAGTCGAGGGAGACGCCGACGCCCAGGGAGGAGAGCTGGGAGAGGCCGCCGCCGCCGATGCCGGGGAGGGCCGAGACGGCGGGCGGGCTCGCGCCGGCCGGGTTGGTGAAGTCCTGTGCGCGGCCGGTCAGGGCGATCCTGCGGTCGTCCCCCTCCAGGCCGGGGTAGGTGCCGGCGGTGACGCCGGTCAGACGGGTCTCGCCGTCGCCGGTGTCGGTGCCGACGGTGCGGGTGACGCGGAAGGCGGGGCCGGTGTCTGCGGACTTCTCGCCCTTGAGGTAGCGGTCGAACCAGTCGGCCACGCGGGCCCGGACCCGGCTCGTCTCCAGGTCGCCGCCGTCATGGCCGCCCGCGATCCAGTCGACGTCCACGGGGGCGCCGTTGGCGCGGATCGCCTTCGCGGCCTGGTCGGCCTGGCCGAGGGGGAAGAGGGAGTCCGTCTGGCCCTGGACGAGGAGGGTGGGGACCTTGATGTCCCGGGCGACGGCCGACGGGGAGCGCTCCTCCAGCATCTTCACGGCCTGCGCGTCCGGGACGCCGGACTGGGCGACCCGCTGGTACATCGCGCAGATCTGCGGCTCGAACTTCTCGCAGCCGCCCGCGGAGTTGACGAAGATTCCGGCCCACAGCTTCTTGAAGACGCCGTTCGGGAAGAGGGCGTCCGCGAGGTTCCAGTACGTGATCGACGGGGCGATCGCGTCCACCCGACGGTCGTGACCGGCGGCGAGGAGGGAGATCGCGCCGCCGTAGCTCGCGCCCGCCACGCCGACCCTGGGGTCGCCCTGCTTGTCGAGCCGGACCTGGGGTTGCTCCGCCAGCCAGTCGATCAGCTTGCTGACGTCCTTGACCTCGGCATCGGGGTCGTTGAGGCCGACCTTGCCCGTCGACCTGCCGAAGCCTCGCGCCGACCAGGTCAGGACCGCGTAGCCGTCTCTCGCGAGGTCCTCGGCCTGTTCCCGTACGTCGGCCTTGCTGCCGCCGAAGCCGTGGCCGAGGAGGACCGCGGGGCGCCTGCCGGTGCCGTTCGTCGTGAAGTAGGAGGTGTCGATGCGGACGCCGTCGATCGCCATGATCTGGTCCGCGCGGTGCACCGGGGGTGGGTCGTCGGAGGCGGCGGCCGTCCAGGTCCCGGCGGCGGCGAGCACGACGACGGAGGCCGCGGCGGCGATCCACCGCGGCCTCCGGAGGCGTCGAAGATCCATGTGTCAACGGTACGGGGTGAAACTGTCGGTCCCTTGTCGACCGAGGGCTGAACTCCGGGCCATCCTGGGGGTGGAGGGGCTTCCGGTTCGTACAGCAGGTGCGGTACGGGTACGAGCTCGGTCTCGACCGTTCGACTGCCGGGTACAAGCCCGTCGTGGCTGGTCGCGCAGTTCCCCGCGCCCCTGACTTCTCACTCCTCCGGTATCGAGACGAGCCACCTCGTTCCGGCTCGGGGGCGGAGGTACAGAGCCCAGTAGAGGGTGGCCACTGCGGTGATGCCCCCTGTCCACAGCAGGTACTCCGTCTCCTGCTGGGTCAGGATGTAGGTCAGGACCGCTATCAGGAGGACCGGCATCGCGGGCCACAGGGGCATGCGCCAGGCCGGGGTGTGCTTGTGGTGGGTGCGGCGGGACAGCAGCGCGGCCACCGCGACCAGCAGGTACATGCCCGTCACCGAGACGCCCGTGACGCCGTACAGCGTGTCCAGGTTGACGAAGCACAGGGCCGCGCCCGGGACGCCGACCGCGAGGGTGGCGACCCAGGGGCTGCCGAAGCGGCCGAGCTTGGAGAAGACCGTGTTCACCGGGGCCGGCCAGGCCTTGTCCCGTGCCGAGGCGAACAGGACCCGGGAGTTCTGGATGACCATGACGATGCCGGCGTTGATGATCGCGAGGGCGACGCACAGGCTGACGAAGGTGCCGACCGCGGAGTTGGACCAGGCGGTGACCATGGTGCTGATGTCGCCGCCGGTGAGCGCGGTCAGGTCGGAGGCGCCCATGGTGATCGCGGCCACCGGGACCAGGATGATCACGGTGGAGATGGCAAGGGTGGCCAGGACCGTGCGGGCCACGTTGCGGCGCGGGTTCTCCAGTTCCTCGGAGAGGTAGACGGCCGTGGAGAAGCCCTGGGTGACGAAGAGGGCGATCGCGAGGCCGGAGACCACGAGCATGGCCGTCACCGTGTCCGTGCCGCCGTGGGCGTCCGCGACCTGCATCGACAGCAGGCTGCTCGGGCCGCGTTCGGCGTGGGTGAAGCCCAGGAGCGCCACGACCGCGGCCGCGATCACCTCGAGGACCAGGAAGACGCCCGTGATCCAGGCGTTGGCGCGCAGGTCGAGGAGGCCGGCGAGGGTGGCCAGGAGCATGACTGCGGCGCCCGCCAGGGAGGGGTCCAGGTGGATCACGGGGGCCAGGTAGTCCGCCGTTCCCATCGCGATCACCGGCGGGACGATCATGACGACCAGGAGGGAGAGCACGAAGACGAGCCAGCCCGCGAGTCGTCCCGCCAGCGTCGAGACCATCGCGTACTCGCCGCCCGCGCTGGGGATGAGGGTGCCCAGCTCCGAGTAGCAGAACGCCACGGCGATGCAGAGCAGGGAGCCGATGGCGATGGTCAGGGCGGTGGCGGTGCCGAGCGAGCCGAAGAGGTCGGGGACGACCACGAAGAGCGTGGAGGCCGGGGTCACGCAGGACAGCGTCAGGAGGGTGCCGCCGACCACGCCGATGGAACGGTTGAGCTTGGCGTGGCCGTGCTCCAGCGCCTCTGGGACGGCGTTGTCGGCAGGGCGGAGGGTGTCGGTCATGGTGCTGCATGGAACCCCGACGAAAACCGACCCGTCAATAGATGACTTGCTGCGGAATTCGTGGCGAAGAACCGGCCAGGATGGCGGATTCAATAGTTTGCCGTGAAGAAATCCGCGATTTGGGGAGTACGGGAACCGCAGCGCGTGCGCGCAAAAAAACGGGGCCGTCCGCCATGCGGACGGCCCCGTCGGGGGTGCTCAGTGGTTGCGCGGGAAGCCCAGGTCCACGCCCGCCGGGGCGTCGGCCGGGTCGGGCCAGCGGGTGGTGACGACCTTGCCGCGGGTGTAGAAGTGCGTGCCGTCGTTGCCGTAGATGTGGTGGTCGCCGAAGAGCGAGTCCTTCCAGCCGCCGAAGGAGTGGTAGCCGACCGGGACCGGGATCGGGACGTTCACGCCGACCATGCCGGCCTCGACCTCCAGCTGGAAGCGGCGGGCGGCGCCGCCGTCCCGGGTGAAGATCGCGGTGCCGTTGCCGAAGGGTGAGGCGTTGATCAGCGCCAGGCCCTCCTCGTAGGTGTCCACGCGCAGCACGGTCAGGACCGGGCCGAAGATCTCGTCCTGGTACGCCTTGGCGGTGGTGGGCACCTTGTCGAGCAGGGAGATGCCGATCCAGTGGCCGTCCTCGAAGCCCTCCACCGTGTGCCCGGTGCCGTCCAGGACGATTTCGCACCCCTCGGCGGCCGCGCCCTCGACGTAGGAGGCCACCTTGTCGCGGTGCACCTTCGTGATGAGCGGGCCCATCTCGGAGGCGGGGTCGTTGCCGGGGCCGATCTTGATCTTCTCGGCGCGCTCGCGGATCTTCTCGACGAGGGTGTCGCCGATGGCGCCGACCGCGACGACCGCGGAGATGGCCATGCAGCGCTCGCCGGCCGAGCCGTAGGCGGCGGAGACGGCGGCGTCGGCGGCCGCGTCGAGGTCGGCGTCGGGCAGGACCAGCATGTGGTTCTTGGCGCCGCCCAGGGCCTGCACGCGCTTGCCGTTGGCGGAGGCGGTGGTGTGGATGTAGCGGGCGATCGGGGTCGAGCCGACGAAGGAGACGGCCTTGACGTCCGGGTGCTCCAGGAGGCGGTCGACGGCCACCTTGTCGCCGTGGACGACGTTGAAGACGCCGTCGGGCAGACCGGCCTCGGCAAGCAGCTCGGCGATCTTGATGGAGGCCGAGGGGTCCTTCTCCGACGGCTTCAGCACGAAGGTGTTGCCGGTCGCGATGGCGATCGGGAACATCCACATCGGCACCATGGCCGGGAAGTTGAACGGCGTGATGCCGGCGACG
The DNA here is from genome assembly GCF_044756385.1 of Streptomyces sp. NPDC091972. Taxonomy (NCBI): domain Bacteria; kingdom Bacillati; phylum Actinomycetota; class Actinomycetes; order Kitasatosporales; family Streptomycetaceae; genus Streptomyces; species Streptomyces sp. NPDC091972. Next base: position 505,114 of record NZ_JBIVSV010000002.1, read on the forward strand.
ACACCGAGCGGCTGGCGGATGGAGGAGACGTCCACCCGGCTCGCGACCTCGGTGGACAGCTCGCCCTTGAGCTGCACGGTGATCCCGCACGCCAGGTCCACGATCTCCAGGCCGCGCGCGACCTCGCCGAGCGCGTCCGAGTGCACCTTGCCGTGCTCGGCGGTGATCAGCTCGGCGATCGCGTCCCGGTTCGCCTCCAGCAGGGCCCGGAAGCGGAACAGGATGCTGGTGCGCTTGGCGAGCGAGGACGTGCCCCAGGTCTGGAACGCGTCCTTCGCGGCGGCCACGGCGGCGTCGACCTCGTCGACCGAGGCGAACGCGACCTTCGTGGTGACCGCGCCGGTCGCCGGGTCGGTGACCGGCCCGTAGTTCCCCGACGCGCCTTCGACGGTCTTGCCGCCGATCCAGTGGTTGACGATCTTCGTCATGACCGAGTACTCCTTCACAGATGGCGGCGTCGGGTAGAGACGTGCCGTTCGTACAGCTCACGGGCCTTCACCGCGGACGCGCGCGTCGCGGTCTCGGCCACAGGAACATCCCACCAGGCCTGCGCCGGAGGCGCGCCCGACACTGTGTCTGCCGTTTCGGTCTCGACGCAGACACATGTGGGAGTGTCGGCTGCCCGCGCCTCTTCGAGTGCGACGCGGAGGTCTCGTACGGTCTTCGCGCGCAGCACGCGCATACCGAGGCTGGCCGCGTTGGCGGCCAGGTTCACGGGCAGCGGGGCGCCCGTGTAGGAACCGTCGGAGGGCGAACGGTGGCGGTACGCCGTGCCGAAGCGCTCGCCGCCGACGGTCTCGGACAGGCCGCCGATGGAGGCGTAGCCGTGGTTCTGGATGAGGAGCATCTTGATCGCGACGCCCTCCTGCACGGCCGTGACGATCTCCGTCGGCATCATCAGGTACGTGCCGTCGCCGACCAGCGCCCAGACGTTGCGGTCGGGAGCGGCCATCTTCACACCGATCGCGGCCGGGATCTCGTAGCCCATGCAGGAGTAGCCGTACTCCAGGTGGTACTGGTCACGCGACCGGGCCCGCCACAGTTTGTGCAGGTCGCCGGGGAGGGAGCCGGCCGCGTTGATGATCACGTCGGACTCGTCGACGAGCGCGTCCAGGGCGCCGAGGACCTGCGGCTGGGTGGGCCTGACGTCGGGCTCGTCGGCCTCGTAGCAGGCGTCGACGCGCTGCTCCCAGCGCTCCTTGTCCACGGTGTACTCGTCGACGTACACGCTCGTGACGCGGTGGGCGTGCAGCCGGAGCGCCTCGGTGAGCTCGGTCAGGCCGCTGCGGGCGTCCGCGACCAGCGGCAGGCCGGCCAGCTTGTGACCGTCGTAGGGCGCGATGTTGAGGTTCAGGAAGCGGACGCCCTGCTTCTCGAACAGCGTGCCGGAGGCCGTGGTGAAGTCGGTGTACCGGGTGCCGACGCCGATCACCAGGTCCGCCTGGCGGGCCAGTTCGTTGGCGGTGGCGGTGCCGGTGTGGCCGACGCCGCCGACGTCCTGGGGGTGGTCGTGGCGCAGGGAGCCCTTGCCCGCCTGGGTGGAGGCGACCGGGATGCCGGTGGCGCTCGCGAACTCGGCGAGGGCCTCCTCGGCGCGGCTGTGGTGGACTCCCCCACCGGCTATGACCAGAGGGCGGGTCGCCGACCTGATCACGTCGATGGCCTCGGCCAGTTCGGTGGGGTCGGCGCCGGGACGCCGTACGGTCCAGGTGCGCTCGGCGAAGAACTCGTCCGGCCAGTCGTGGGCCTCGGCCTGGACGTCCTGGGGCAGCGCGAGCGTCACGGCGCCGGTCTCGACCGGGTCGGTGAGGACGCGCATGGCCTGGAGGGCGGCCGGGATCAGGGCTTCGGGCCGGGTGACGCGGTCGAAGTACTTCGACACCGGGCGCAGACAGTCGTTGACCGACACGTCACCGGCGTACGGGACTTCGAGTTGCTGGAGGACCGGGTCGGCGACCCGGGTGGCGAAGATGTCCCCGGGCAGCAGCAGGACCGGCAGGTGGTTGATCGTGGCGAGGGCGGCGCCGGTCACCAGGTTGGTGGCGCCCGGGCCGATCGAGGTCGTCACCGCGTGGGTGGAGAGGCGGTTGGACTGACGCGCGTAGCCGACGGCCGCGTGCACCATGGACTGCTCGTTGCGGCCCTGGTGGAAGGGCATGTCGTCGCCGTACTCGACCAGTGCCTGGCCGATCCCCGCGACATTGCCGTGGCCGAAGATGCCCCAGGTCGCGGGGATCAACCGCTGTCGTACGCCGTCGCGTTCGGTGTACTGGGCGGCCAGGAAGCGGACCAGCGCTTGCGCGACGGTCAGGCGGGTGGTCATCGGTACCCCTCCGTGTGGTCCGGGTGGAAGCAGATCCGCCACTCCCGCGTCTCACCCGGCCCCGCCATGACGTTCAGGTAGTACATGTCGTGGCCGGGCTGGGCGATGGACGGGCCGTGCCATCCGTCGGGGACGAGGACGGCGTCGCCGGAGCGGACCTCGGCGAGGACGTCGGAACCGCCCTCACGGGAGGGAGATACGCGCTGATAGCCGAAACCGTTCGGGCCGTCGATCTCGAAGTAGTAGATCTCCTCCAACTCGGCTTCCACGCCCGGCCGGTGCTCGTCGTGCTTGTGCGGAGGGTAGGAGGACCAGTTGCCGCCGGGGGTGACGACCTCGACGGCGATGAGCTTGTCGCAGTCGAAGGCGTCGGCGGAGGCGAAGTTGCGCACGTGCCGCAACTGCGTGCCGCTGCCGCGCTCTTCGACGGGGACCTCCGGCGCGGGGCCGTAGCGGGCGGGGAGTCGTCGCTCGCACTTCGCTCCTGCCAGGGCGAAGCGGCCTCCCGCGCCGGAGGCGATCGATGCCTGGGCGTCCCGGGGCACGTACGCGAAGTCCGAGACTCCGGCGAACACGCTCTCCCGGCCCAGGAGTTGGAACTCTTCGGTACCTGTGCGGACGGTACAGCCGCCTTCCAGCGGAAGCACGATCCACTCGCTGTCACCGGAGGTGAAGGTGTGCGTGCCGCCGGGGGCCAGCTCGACGATCCGCAGGCTGCTGTGGGTCCAGCCGGCCCGCTTGGGGTCGATGTCCACCGCGTACTGGGCGTTGGCGGACCCGCCCTTGGGGACGTACAGCTCGTTGTGTGTCATGCGGCGGCCCTCACAGCAGTCCTACGGCGGTGTCCACGGCGGCGGCCACGTCGCCGTCCGCCGGGTACAGCAGGGAGCGCCCGACCACCAGGCCGCGCACGGTGGGCAGTTGCAGGGCGCCGCGCCACTTCTCGTACGCCCCGTCCTGGTCGTCGCCGACCTCGCCGCCCAGGAGCACGGCGGGCAGTGTGGAGGCGGCCATGACCTCGCCCATGTCGTCGGGGTTGTCGCAGACCGGGACCTTGAGCCAGGTGTAGGCCGAACTGCCGCCCAGCCCGGAGGCGATGGCGATCGACTTGGTGACGGCCTCGGCGGACAGGTCGTTCCTGACCTTGCCCTCGGTGGTGCGGCCGCTGATGAACGGCTCGACGAAGACGGGGAGCTTCCGCGCGGCCATGTCGTCGACGGCGCGGGCCGTGGACTCCATGGTGGTCAGGGAGCCCGGGTCGGCGTAGTCGATGCGCAGGAGCAGCTTGCCCGCGTCGAAGCCGAGCCGCTCGATGTCCTCGGGGCGGTGGCCGGTGAAGCGGTCGTCGAGCTCGAAGCTGGCGCCCTGGAGGCCGCCGCGGTTCATGGAGCCCATGACGACCTTGCCGTCCAGGGCGCCGAGCAGGAGCAGGTCGTCCAGGATGTCGGCGGTCGCGAGGACGCCGTCCACGCCGGGGCGGGAGAGCGCCAGGCACAGGCGCTCCAGCAGGTCGGCGCGGTTGGCCATGGCCATGCGGTTGCCGCCGACGCCGAGCGCGCCCCGGGCGGGGTGGTCGGCGGCGACGATCATCAGGCGGCCGCTGTCGTTCAGCAGCGGCCTGCGGGTACGGCGGGCCGCCGCCTCGGCGATCGCCTCGGGGCGTTCGGCGCGCAGCCGCACGAGTTCGGTGATGTCGACGCTCACTTGACCGCTCCCGCCGCGACCGCGTCCTCGATCTCGCCGACCGTGGGCATCGCGGAGCTGCACTCCAGGCGGGAGGCGACGATGGCGCCGGCCGCGTTGGCGTGCCGCATGATCTTCTCCAGGTCCCAGCCGGCGAGGAGGCCGTGGACGAGGGAGCCGCCGAAGGCGTCACCGGCGCCGAGGCCGTTGAGGACGTTCACGGGCAGGGGCGGGACCTCCGCTTCGTGGCCCTTGCTGTCGACGGCGAGGACTCCCTTGGGGCCCTGCTTGACGACCGCCAGCTCGACACCGGCGTCCAGCAGCGCCCGGGCCGCCTTGCGGGGCTCGCGCACCCCGGTCGCGACCTCGACCTCGTCGAGGTTGCCGACGGCGACCGTGGTGTGGCGCAGGGCCTCCTCGTAGAAGGGGCGGGCGGACTCGGGGTCCTTCCAGAACATCGGGCGCCAGTCCAGGTCGAAGACCGTGGTGCCCGCCTTGGCCCGGTGGGCGAGGGCGGCCAGCGTCGCCGTACGGCTGGGCTCCTCGCTCAGGCCGGTGCCGGTGACCCAGAAGACGCTCGCCTCGCGGATCGCGTCGAGGTCCAGCTCGTGGGCGTCGATCTCCAGGTCGGGGGCCTTGGGCTGCCGGTAGAAGTAGAGCGGGAAGTCGTCCGGCGGGAAGACCTCGCAGAAGGTGACGGGGGTCGGCAGGCCCGGGACCGGGGTGACCCAGCGATCGTCCACACCGAAGCCCTGGAGGGCCTCGTGCAGATAGGTGCCGAACGGGTCGTCGCCGGTGCGGGTGATCACCGCGGTCCGCCGTCCCAGGCGTGCGGCGGCGACCGCGACGTTCGTCGCCGACCCCCCGAGGAACTTGCCGAAGGACGTCACCTGCGGCAGCGGGACACCGGTCTGGAGTGGATACAGGTCCACACCGATCCGCCCCATGGTGATCAGGTCGTACGCCATCGGCTTCCCTTCGTACCTGCGTCGGCTCTCCCGGCGTTTGTAGCCCCGTACGAGGAGCCCTGTCAATGTTTTGTCCAGACATTCGGACGAGACCTTGACAGCGCTTGCTGCGCGAACCGAAGCTGACCGGCATGACAGCGCCCGCACCTCAGCCCTCACTGTCCCGCATCCGGATCGGCTCGGCTCCGGACTCCTGGGGCGTGTGGTTCCCCGACGACCCCCAGCAGGTCCCCTGGCAGCGCTTCCTCGACGAGGTCGCCGACTCCGGCTACGAGTGGATCGAGCTGGGGCCGTACGGGTACCTGCCGACCGATCCCGCGGTCCTCACCGAGGAGGTCACCCGGCGTGGCCTGAAGGTGTCGGCCGGGACCGTCTTCACCGGCCTGCACCACGGCGAGGCCGTGTGGGACAGGACCTGGGCGCATGTCGCGGACAACGCGGCGCTCGCCCAGGCGATGGGAGCCAGGCACCTGGTCGTGATCCCGTCGTTCTGGCGGGACGACAAGACGGGCGAGGTGCTGGAGTCCGACACACTCACGCCCGAGCAGTGGCGCAACCTCAGCTCGCTGACCGAGCGGCTCGGGCAGCGGGTGCGCGACGAGTACGGCCTTCAGATCGTCGTCCACCCGCATGCCGACACCCACATCGACAGCGAGGAGAACGTGGTCCGCTTCCTCGACGCGACCGACTCCTCCCTGGTGTCGCTGTGCCTGGACACGGGCCACTACGCCTACTGCGGCGGCGACAGCGTCAAGCTGATCGAGGCGTACGGCTCGCGGATCGGGTACCTGCACCTCAAGCAGGTGGACCCGGAGATCCTCGCGGACGTGCGGGCCAAGGGGACGCCGTTCGGGCCGGCCGTGGCGCAGGGCGTGATGTGCGAGCCGCCCTCGGGCGTGCCGGAGCTCGGTCCGGTGCTGGAGGCGGCGCAGAAGCTGGACGTGGACCTGTTCGCGATCGTCGAGCAGGACATGTATCCGTGCGAGCCGGACAAGCCGCTGCCGATCGCCCGGCGGACCCGGGCGTTCCTGCGGTCCTGCGGGGCGTAGCCCTCCGGCTGCGGGCGCGTGCCGGACCGGCCGCGGAGGCCGGTGGCCCCCGATGTCAACGCGCCGCGCCCGCACGCCCGCGTACGCCTTTGCGTCACCTCTGTCACGAAGACCACTTCCGTGTCACACATGTCGCGTGTACGCGGGCCCCCCGTCACACCCCGCGCACAGACCCTGACCGCGGGTCACCGCGGGTCGTTCACCGGGCACAGGCTTTGTGATCGCCAGCGCAGCGCCCGGTACCCCCGACGGCCGTTCCCGGCCGCCGCCGCGGTGCGCGCGGGGAGGTGCACCACATGACCGACCGAAGGCTCTGGTCGTACAAGGAGATCGCGGCGCACATCCGTGTGCAGCCGGACACCGTGCGGTCGTACCGCAAGCACGGACTGCTGCCGCCGCCCGACCACGTCGAGGGCGGCAAGCCCTTCTGGTACGCGGACACCGTGCGCGCGTGGGTCGCGTCCCGGCCGGGGAACCGGGGGCGGAGGGAGGACTAGGGCGACGCCGGAGGGAGCAGCGCCGCACCCCGTCCCGCCGACCCGAAAAAGGCGGGCCGGCAGGGGACGGCGTCTGGCACAGTCGGCCCATGAGCGACTTCTCCGTGAAACCCGTGCTCACCGGCGAGCGGACCGTGCTGCGGCCGTTCACCGAGGCCGACGCCGAGGTCATGGCGGAGATCATCGAGGACCCCGAGGTCGTCCGCCTCACCGGAACCCCCGCCGGCGAGCTCACCCCGGAGCGGCTGCGGTCCTGGTACGGCTCCCGGTCCGCGCAGACCGACCGCCTCGACCTCGCCGTCACCGACCGCGCCACCGGCGAACTGGTCGGCGAGGTCGTCCTCCACGAGTGGGACGCCCAGGCCCGGAGCTGCACCTTCCGCACCCTCATCGGCCCCCGGGGGCGCGGACGCGGGATCGGCACCGAGGCCACCCGGCTCATCGTCGGCCACGGCTTCGAGCGGCTCGGCCTGCACCGCGTCGAACTGGAGGTCTACCGCCACAACGCCCGCGCCCTGCGGGTCTACGAGAAGGCCGGGTTCACGGTCGAGGGAGTGCGGCGGGAGGCCGATCTGCGGGACGGCGAGTGGGTGGACTGGGTGGTCATGGGCCTCCTCGACCGCGAGTGGGCCGCCCTCAACCCCACGGCTCGATGACCGTCACCCCCGCTCCGGGGGCCGTGCCCATCGCCGCGAGGGCGGCCGGTGCCGCGTCCAGCGGGATGGTGGCGGTGACCAGCAGGTCCGGTCGCAGCACGCCCGCCCCGACCAGCTCCAGCATCGGCGGGTAGGTGTGGGCGGCCATGCCGTGGCTGCCGAGGAGAGCGAGCTCCAGGGCGATCGCGCGGGCCATGGGCACGGGGGTCCTGCCGTCCGCCGAGGGCAGCAGGCCCACCTGGACGTGCCGCCCGCGCCGGCGCAGCGACTCGACGGAGGCCGCGCAGGTGGCCGGGGATCCCAGGGCGTCCAGGGACACATGGGCCCCGCCGCCGGTCAGCTCACGGACCGCCGCCGCGGTGTCCCGGGTGCCGTTCGCGTCCACGCACTCCGTCGCACCGAACTCCTTCGCCAGGGCCAGCGCCCCGGGAGACACGTCCACGGCGACCACGCGGGCCCCCGAGGCCGCCGCGATCATCACCGCGGACAGGCCGACCCCGCCGCAGCCGTGCACCGCGACCCACTCCCCCGCGGCGGCCCGCCCCTGCTGCACGACCGCCCTGAACGCCGTGGCGAAACGGCAGCCGAGGGAGGCGGCGGTGGCGAAGGTCATGTCCGGCGGTACGGCCACGAGGTTCACGTCGGCGTGGTCCAGCGCCACGTACTGGGCGAACGAGCCCCAGTGGGTGAAGCCGGGCTGGGTCTGGCGCTCGCAGATCTGGTGGTCGCCGCTCGCGCAGGCCGCACAGGTGCCGCAGGCGCAGACGAAGGGGACGGTGACCCGGTCGCCGGGGCGCCAGTCGCGCACGCGGGGGCCGACCGCCTCCACCACGCCCGCGAGTTCGTGGCCGGGCACGTGCGGGAGGGTGATGTCGGGGTCGTGGCCCTGCCAGCCGTGCCAGTCGCTCCTGCACAGGCCCGTGGCCTCCACCCGGACGAGTGCTCCGTGCTCCGCCGGGTGGGGGTCGGGGACGTCCCGCACCTGTGCGGGTTCGCCGTAGTGTTCGAAGACAACCGCTCGCATCCGCGCCTCCCTCGCCGTTTCCGTTGGCCGGTCCATCGTGACTGGTCACCGGTCCGCCGCCGCCACCCGGCCCACGACTCTTGGAGAAATACCCCCTAGGGGTATAGGCTGTGACTCAACAACCCCACACGCCTCCACGAGGAGAACGACATGACCGCCCAGACCGACACCCCGGGTTCCGTCACCGCCGTCTACAAGGTGAGCGGGATGAGCTGCGGGCACTGCGAGGGTTCCGTTTCCGGCGAGATCTCCGAGATCGCGGGGGTCAGCTCGGTGAAGGCGGTCGCCTCCACCGGCGAGGTCACGGTCGTGTCGGCGGAGCCGCTGGACGAGGAGGCCGTGCGGGCCGCCGTGGACGAGGCCGGTTTCGAGCTCGTCGGCAAGGCCTGACCGCCCTGAGGAGTGCCGTGCCGGGCCGCCGGGCGACCGACGGCCCGGCACGGCCCGTCGCACTGTTCCCCGCGCCCCGAAGGAGCGCGGACGAACCGTTTCTGGAGTAGGGAACATGTCCACCACGGCCCCGACAGCGCCCGTGTCCGAGGTCGAACTCGTCATCGGCGGGATGACCTGCGCCTCCTGTGCCGCCCGGGTCGAGAAGAAGCTCAACCGGATGGACGGCGTCACCGCCACGGTCAACTACGCGACCGAGAAGGCGAAGATCGTCTACCCCGCGGGCGTCGAGATCGCCGATCTGGTGGCGACCGTCGTGAAGACGGGCTACACGGCACAGGAGCCGGCGCCCCCGGCACCGGAGCCCGAGGACCCGGACCCCGAGCTCGCGGCCCTGCGGCAGCGGCTCCTCGTCTCCGTCGCGCTCGCCGTCCCGGTCGTCGCGCTCTCCATGACCCCCGCCCTCCAGTTCGACAACTGGCAGTGGCTCGCCCTGACCCTCGCCTCGCCCGTCGTCGTCTGGGGAGCGTGGCCGTTCCACAGGGCCGCCTGGACGAACACCCGGCACGGCGCGGCCACCATGGACACGCTGGTCTCGGTCGGAACCCTCGCCGCCTTCGGCTGGTCCCTGTGGGCGCTGTTCTTCGGCGACGCGGGCATGCCGGGCATGCGGGAGCGGTTCGAGCTCACCGTCGGCGGCATGGACGGCGCCTCGACGATCTATCTCGAGGTGGCCTCGGGGGTCACCGCCTTCATCCTGCTCGGCCGCTACCTGGAGGCCCGCGCCAAACGGCACGCGGGGGCGGCCCTCAGGGCGCTGATGGAGCTCGGGGCCAAGGACGTCGCCGTCCTGCGGGACGGGCGCGAGGTGCGGATCCCGGCGGAGCGGCTGGCCGTCGGGGACCGGTTCGTCGTACGGCCCGGCGAGAAGATCGCGACCGACGGCACCGTCGTCGAGGGCTCCTCGGCCGTGGACACCTCCCTGCTGACCGGCGAGTCGGTCCCGGTGGACGTCGGGGTCGGGGACGCCGTCACCGGGGCGACCGTCAACGCCGGCGGGCGGATCGTCGTCGCGGCGACCCGGATCGGGTCCGACACCCGGCTCGCGCGGATGGCGAAGCTCGTGGAGGACGCGCAGAACGGCAAGGCCCAGGTGCAGCGGCTGGCCGACCGGGTCGCCGCGGTCTTCGTGCCGGTCGTCATCGGCATCGCCGTGGCCACCTTCGGGGCCTGGCTCGGCGCCACCGGGGACACCGTCGCCGCGTTCACCGCGGCCGTCGCCGTGCTGATCATCGCCTGCCCGTGCGCGCTGGGTCTGGCCACCCCGACCGCGCTCATGGTCGGCACGGGGCGCGGCGCCCAGCTCGGCATCCTCATCAAGGGCCCGGAGGTCCTGGAGTCCACGCGGCGCGTCGACACCGTCGTCCTGGACAAGACCGGCACGGTCACCACCGGCCGCATGACGCTTCAAGAGATCCACGTCGCCCAGGACGCCGACGAGAAGCAGGTGCTGCGGCTCGCGGGTGCCCTGGAGCACGCCTCCGAGCACCCGGTCGCCCGGGCGGTCGCCGCGGGCGCCGAGGAGCAGGCCGGACCGCTGCCGGCGGTCGAGGAGTTCGAGAACGTACCCGGCAAGGGCGTACGCGGGCGCGTGGAGGGCCACGAGGTGGCCGTGGGGCGCCTCTTCGACGTGCTGCCCGCCGAGCTGGCCCGCGCGAAGGAGGAGGCCGAGCGGGGCGGTCGTACGGCTGTCGTCGTGGGGTGGGACGGCGTGGCCCGCGGAGTCCTGGCCGTCGCCGACGCGGTCAAGGAGACCAGCGCCGAGGCGGTGCGGTCACTGCGGGCCCTGGGGCTGACGCCGGTACTGCTGACCGGGGACAACCGGACGGTGGCCGAGGCGGTGGCGCGGGCCGTCGGGATCGACGAGGTCGTCGCCGAGGTGCTGCCCGAGGACAAGGTCGAGGCCGTACGGCGGCTGCAGAGCGAGGGCCGGGTCGTCGCGATGGTCGGCGACGGCGTCAACGACGCGGCCGCGCTCGCCGCCGCCGACCTGGGACTCGCCATGGGGACCGGGACCGACGCGGCGATCGAGGCGGGCGACCTGACGCTGGTGCGCGGTGATCTGCGGGTGGCCGCGGACGCGATCCGGCTCTCCCGGCGCACCCTGTCCACGATCAAGGGCAATCTCGTGTGGGCCTTCGGCTACAACGTGGCCGCGCTGCCGCTGGCCGCGGCCGGGCTGCTGAACCCGATGATCGCCGGGGCGGCGATGGCGTTCTCCTCGGTGTTCGTGGTGACCAACAGCCTGCGGCTGCGCGCTTTCCGTTGAGGATCCTTTGACGGACCCCCTCTGGAGTCCGGAGCCACGCTCACATAAGCTCTTCACAAGACTCGCGCATCGTCCTTACGCTGGGGTCCCGGCCACCTATCCGGGCTCTTGCGTATCTAACGGACATTTGCAAGAGACGCAGATCACAGTGATGCGAACGTAACCATCGAAGGGGTTCGAAGGTCTAAGTTGGCGATGTCAGGCAGCGTCTTGGGGGGCGTTGACTGACGTCTGAGGATGTCTTGGGGGACTTCCTCGGAGCTGCGTTGCCGGGGCACGCACTTAGGGAAGCTTTGAGCGGCCCTCCCGACCGTGCGCTGTCCCGGCAGACCGCACACTGGAGTAGTACGAGGAGTTCTGCTCGTTCTGCTCAAACAGCAGTACCGGAAAGACAGCGATTCAGGCGCTGGTCTCTCAGACGCCCGGCCGGATCCCGTGGGGGGAATCCGCACCGGGACATGGGAAGGCGCCCTGGACGCCGGCCCGTGGGGGGACCGTCGCCAGGGCGCCTTTCGCTTTGCGGATTCAGCCGGACCGCGGTTCGTCGTCGGCTGCCGGCCGGTGGGGGCTGGTCGCGCGGTTCCCCGCGCCCCTGAAGAAACAGGTCAGCCCCGGCACCGGCGTTTGTCAGCGCTGCTCGACCGGGATGAAGTCCCGCTCCACGACACCCGTGTAGATCTGGCGCGGGCGGCCGATGCGGGAGCCCGGCTCCTTGATCATCTCGTGCCACTGAGCGATCCAGCCCGGGAGGCGGCCGAGGGCGAACAGGACCGTGAACATCTCGGTCGGGAAGCCCATGGCGCGGTAGATCAGGCCCGTGTAGAAGTCGACGTTCGGGTAGAGGCTGCGCGAGACGAAGTAGTCGTCGGAGAGCGCGTGCTCCTCCAGCTTGAGCGCGATGTCCAGCAGCTCGTCGGACTTGCCGAGGGCCGAGAGGACGTCGTGCGCCGCCGCCTTGATGATCTTCGCGCGCGGGTCGAAGTTCTTGTAGACCCGGTGGCCGAAGCCCATCAGCCGGACGCCGTCCTCCTTGTTCTTCACCTTGCGGATGAAGGAGTCGACGTCACCGCCGGAGGCCTGGATGCCCTCCAGCATCTCCAGCACGGACTGGTTGGCGCCGCCGTGCAGCGGGCCCCACAGGGCGTTGATGCCGGCCGAGATCGACGCGAACATGTTCGCCTGCGACGAGCCGACGAGGCGGACCGTCGAGGTCGAACAGTTCTGCTCGTGGTCGGCGTGCAGGATGAGCAGCTTGTCCAGGGCCGAGACGACGACCGGGTCGAGGTCGTACTCCTGCGCGGGCACCGAGAAGGTCATGCGCAGGAAGTTCTCGACGTAGCCGAGGTCGTTGCGCGGGTAGACGAACGGGTGGCCGATCGACTTCTTGTAGGCGTACGCCGCGATCGTCGGGAGCTTGGCGAGCAGGCGGATCGTCGAGAGGTTGCGCTGCTTCTCGTCGAAGGGGTTGTGGCTGTCCTGGTAGAACGTCGACAGGGCGGAGACCACCGACGACAGCATGGCCATCGGGTGGGCGTCGCGCGGGAAGCCCTTGTAGAAGTTCTTGACGTCCTCGTGCAGCAGGGTGTGCTGCGTGATGTCGTTCTTGAACACCGAGAGCTCGTCGACGGTCGGAAGCTCACCGTTGATCAGGAGGTAGGCGACCTCCAGGAAGGTGGAGCGCTCGGCCAGCTGCTCGATCGGGTAGCCGCGGTACCGGAGGATGCCGGCCTCACCGTCGAGGTAGGTGATGGCGGATTTATAGGCCGCGGTGTTGCCGTAGCCGCTGTCCAGGGTGACCAGACCGGTCTGGGCGCGGAGCTTCCCGATGTCGAAGCCCTTGTCGCCGACGGTGCTGTCGATCACCGGGTAGGTGTACTCGCCATCGCCGTACCGCACTACTACAGAGTTGTCGCTCACGTCATCCCTCACCGACGTTGTGCCTCTTCTTCGAGGTTGCCCTGACTGTCTCTACCATCCCCCATTTGGCGCAGGAGAGTGCACTCGGGGTCGGCCGTTGGGCGTATCAGCGGCACTGAGTGCCGCCAACTTGCTCATCCTGCCCCTCCCCACCCGCTTCCGGAAGGGCTCTGTGACCCACGTGACTCATTTGATCGATCATTTTTTGTGTTGTCTCACGATTGACGCCCGTCACAGGACCGAGAGCCGGTAATCCAGCGCCGTGCAGCGCCGTCCCGCCGAGACCGTGCGCACCGCCTGACCGATCGCCTTGCGCGAACCGACGAGGACGACCAGTTTCCTCGCCCGGGTGACCGCCGTGTACAGCAGGTTCCGCTGGAGCATCATCCAGGCGCTGGTGGTGACCGGGATCACCACGGCCGGATACTCGCTGCCCTGGGAACGGTGGATGGTCACCGCGTACGCGTGGGCCAGTTCGTCCAGCTCGTCGAACTCGTACGGCACCTCCTCGTCCTCGTCCGTCAGCACGGTCAGGCGCTGGTCGACCGGGTCGAGCGAGGTGACCACGCCCACGGTGCCGTTGAAGACACCGTTGGTGCCCTTCTCGTAATTGTTGCGAATCTGGGTGACCTTGTCGCCGACCCGGAAGACCCGGCCGCCGAACCGCTTCTCGGCGAGGTCGGGGCGGCCCGGGGTGATGGCCTGCTGGAGCAGGCCGTTGAGCGTGCCGGCGCCGGCGGGGCCGCGGTGCATGGGCGCGAGCACCTGGACGTCCCGGCGCGGGTCGAGACCGAACTTGGCCGGAATCCGACGGGCCGCCACGTCCACGGTGAGCCGGCCGACCTCCTCGGTGTCGTCCTCGACGAAGAGGAAGAAGTCCTTCATGCCGTCGGTCACGGGGTGCTGCCCGGCGTTGATCCGGTGGGCGTTGGTGACCACGCCGGACTGCTGGGCCTGGCGGAACACGCGCGTGAGGCGCACCGCGGGGACCGGACCGCCGTCGGCGAGGAGGTCGCGCAGGACCTCTCCGGCGCCGACGCTGGGCAGTTGGTCGACGTCCCCGACGAACAGCAGGTGTGCGCCCGGGGGTACGGCCTTCACCAGCTTGTTGGCGAGCAGCAGGTCCAGCATGGAGGCCTCGTCGACCACCACCAGGTCGGCGTCGAGCGGACGGTCCTTGTCGTAGGCCGCGTCACCGCCGGGCTTCAGCTCCAGGAGGCGGTGCACGGTGGAGGCGTCGGCGCCGGTGAGCTCGGCCAGACGCTTGGCGGCACGCCCCGTCGGGGCGGCGAGGACGACCTTGGCCTTCTTGGCGCGGGCCAGTTCCACGATCGAGCGCACGGTGAAGGACTTGCCGCAGCCGGGGCCGCCGGTGAGGACGGCGACCTTCTTGGTGAGCGCCAGCCTGACGGCGGCCTCCTGCTCCGGGGCCAGGTCGGTGCCGGTACGGGACTTCAACCAGCCCAGCGCCTTGTCCCAGGCCACGTCACGGAAGGCCGGCATGCGGTCCTGGTCGGTGCGCAGCAGGCGCAACACCTGTGCGGCGAGGGAGAGTTCGGCGCGGTGGAAGGGCACGAGCCAGACGGCGGTGACCTCGTGGCCGTCGGGGCCGGGCACCTTCTCGCGTACGACGCCCGGGTCGCCGGAGTCCTCGTCGGGCAGGGCGAGTTCGGCGAGGCACTCGATGACCAGGCCGGTGTCGACCTGGAGGAGCTTGACCGCGTCGGCGATGAGCTGTTCCTCGGGGAGGTAGCAGTGGCCCTGGTCGGCGGACTGCGAAAGGGCGTACTGGAGGCCCGCCTTGACGCGCTCCGGGCTGTCGTGCGGGATGCCGACGGACTGGGCGATCTTGTCGGCGGTGAGGAAGCCGATGCCCCAGACGTCGGCGGCGAGCCGGTAGGGCTGGTTCTTGACGACGGAGATCGAGGCGTCGCCGTACTTCTTGTAGATGCGCACGGCGATGGAGGTGGACACCTCGACGGTCTGGAGGAAGAGCATGACCTCCTTGATCGCCTTCTGCTCCTCCCAGGCGTCCGCGATCTTCCTGGTGCGCTTGGGGCCGAGGCCGGGGACCTCGATGAGCCGCTGCGGCTCCTCCTCGATGATCTTCAGGGTGTCCATGCCGAAGTGCTGGGTGATGCGGTCGGCGAAGACGGGGCCGATGCCCTTGACGAGCCCTGAGCCGAGATAGCGCCGGATGCCCTGGACGGTGGCCGGCAGGACAGTCGTGTAGTTCTCCACGGTGAACTGCTTGCCGTACTGCGGATGGGAGCCCCAACGCCCCTCCATCCGCAGGGACTCCCCCACCTGGGCGCCGAGCAGCGCGCCGACGACGGTGAGGAGGTCGCCGCCGCCTCTGCCGGTGTCGACGCGGGCGACCGTGTAGCCGTTGTCCTCGTTGGCGTACGTGATGCGCTCCAGCACGCCTTCGAGCACGGCCAGCCGTCGTTCACCCGTGGAGGCCCCCGCCTGATTGGACATGCCCCGACGGTACCGCCCGGCAGTGACAGCCCAGGGGGGCGGCGGGGTTGAGCGGCAGTCGTGCGTGCGGGGGCCTGCTCTGGAGGGCGTGCGGTTCGCCGTGGAGAGGGAGGCGGAGGGCTGCCCCGGGGCTCTCGGGACAGCCGCGGGGGGGGGGTGCCGGGTGCCGCTCGGGGGGCAGCGGCGCGCTGGACGCGGGGCGCCGCCTGGGGCGGGACAGCGGCGCGGGGGACGCCGGGTGCCGCCCCCGGGGGGGGTGCGGCGCGGGGGACGCCGGGTGCCGCCCGGGGCGGGACAGCGGCGCGGCGAGGTGGGGCGCCGCCCGGGGCAGGACAGCCGCGCGGGGAGGTGGGGCGCCGCCCGGGGCAGGACAGCCGCGCGGGGAGGTGGGGCGCCGCCCGGGGCAGGACAGCCGCGCGGGGGGACGCCGGGTGCCGAGCCAGGGGGACAGTCGCGCACGAGATGCCGTATGCCGCACCGGGCGGGACAACCGCGCGCGGGACGCCCGAGGTGCCGCGCCGGACGGGACAGCCCCGCACGAGGTGCCTGGGTGCCGCCTGAGGGGGGGGCAGCCGCGCGCGGGACGCCCGTGTGCCGTCCGGTCCACGCCGGAGCCGGGCAGCTTGCCCTGAACACAAAGGGGCGGAACCTGTCCCCGGGAGGGGTGCGGGTCGCCGCGCGTGGGGCTCCCTGTACCGCCCGGGTCCCAGCGGGTGGTGTGTGACCTCCGGGAAGCGGAAGCGCGCAGCCTGTACGGGGAGCTGCGGCTCGCCGCGCGGGGCTCTACGTACCGCCCAGGTCCCGGCGAGCGACGCGTGATCCCCGGAGTACGCAGGCACACGGCCCCCACGGGAAGCCGCGGGCCGCCGCGCGGGGCTCTACGTACCGCCCAGGTCCCGGCGAGCGACGCGTGATCCCCGGAGTACGCAGGCGCACGGCCCGCCCGGGAAGCTGCGGGCCGCCGCGCGGGACTCTACGTACCGCCCCAGTCCCGGCGAGCGACGCATGATCCCCGGAGTACGAAAGCGCACGGCCCGCCCGGGAAGCCGCGGGCCGCCGCGCGGGGCGTCCGCCGCCCCCAACCCCCGCGCGCCGCCCTACCGTTCGCCACGAACACACACGCCGAGCGCCCGCCAGGAGACGCCTCGGAGGCGCCCAACAGCCAAGGGAACCCCCGCGCCCGACACACCGCCGGCCCCGCTACCCCGTCTGTGACGTCACATGGTCGATCACCGTCCGGAAGTCCTCCGTCGGGGAGAACTCCACGAACTCGCAGTCCTCCAGGGCGACGGGGACATGGCCGGGTCCCCAGTAGTACGCCTGGCCCGCCTCGTACTCCTCCTCGCCGGAGGGCGTGAGCATCTTGAGCCGGCCCTTCAACAGGTAGCCCCAGTGCGGGCATTGGCACGCGTCGCCTTCGAGGCCCTTGAGGGCGGGGCCCATGTCCGTGCCCTCCGGGAGCCGGAGCCAGCCGACGGACATGCCGCCGCCGATGGGCTGGGTGCGCACCTCCACACCGTCGCCCGCGAGGGCGACGGGTACGTCGTCGCGAGTGGCCGCCGTCATGACTCCTCCGCTCCGGCCCGGGGGGCCTCGGGGAAACGACTCCTGTCCCTTCCAGCCTGGTCCGCGTCCGCGCGACCCGCGACATCACGATCCGGTATCGAGGTCTTGCCAACCGCCGTGTAATCGATTCCAATCCTCGTTACACGAACTCGTGTAATCGATTCCACAAGGAGGTGGAGCGGCGATGGCGAGCATCAAGGACGTCGCTGCCGAGGCGGGGGTCTCCGTCGCCACGGTGTCGCGTGTCCTGAACGACCATCCGTCGGTCAGCGCGGACGCACGCACCCGCGTGCTGGCCGCCGTCGAGGCCCTGGGCTACCGCCCGAACGCCGTCGCCCGCTCCCTGCGCACCGACCAGACCCACACCCTCGGCCTGGTCATCAGCGACGTGCTGAACCCCTACTTCACCGAGCTGGCCCGCTCCGTCGAGGAGGAGGCCCGCGCGCTCGGCTACAGCGTGATCATCGGGAACGCCGACGAACGGCCGGACCTCCAGGACCATCACGTCCGCACCCTGCTCGACCGGCGGATCGACGGCCTCCTGGTCTCCCCCACCGACGGCGGCTCCCCGCTGATGCTGGACGCCGTGCGCGCGGGGACCCCGATGGTGTTCGTGGACCGGTGGATCCCGGGCGTGGCCGTGCCGGTGGTCCGGGCCGACGGACGGGCCGCCGTGCGCGACCTCGTGGCCCATCTGCACCGCCTCGGCCACCGCAGGCTCGCCATCATCGCCGGGCCCGCCGCCACCACGACCGGCCAGGAGCGCGTGGCGGCCTTCCGGGAGGCCCTGGAGGCGCACGGCCTGGAGCTGCCCGACGCCTACATAGGGCAGGGCGACTTCCAGGCCGAGAGCGGACGGCGGGTCACCGAGGGCTTCCTCGACCTCCCGGAGCCGCCCGAGGTCGTCTTCGCCGCCGACAACCTGATGGCGCTCGGCGCCCTGGACGCCGTACGCGCGCGTGGGCTGCGCGTGCCCGAGGACCTGGCCCTGGCCGCGTTCGACGACATCCCGTGGTTCGTGCACACCGATCCGCCGGTCACCGCGATCGCCCAGCCCACCGGCGACCTGGGACGGGCCGCCGTGCGCGCGCTCGTCGACCGCATCGAGGGGCGGCCGCCCGCGTCGGTCACCCTCCCCGCCCGTCTGGTCGTCCGCCGCTCCTGCGGCGAGAACCCCAACCCTGTGCAAAGGAGCACGTCGTGAGCAACGAGGACGAGTTGCTGCGCATCGAGGGCATACGGAAGTCCTTCCCCGGCGTGGTCGCGCTCGACGGCGTCGACTTCGACCTGCGCCGGGGCGAGGTGCACGTACTGCTCGGCGAGAACGGCGCCGGCAAGAGCACGCTGATCAAGATGCTCTCGGGCGCCTACCACCCCGACGAGGGCCGCGTCCTGGTGGACGGCGAGGAGGTGCACATCCGCGGGGCGCAGGACGCCGAGCGGCTCGGCATCGCCACCATCTACCAGGAGTTCAACCTCGTCCCCGACCTCACGGTCGCCGAGAACATCTTCCTGGGCCGCCAGCCGCGCCGCCTCGGGATGATCGACCGGAAGCGGATGGAGGCCGACGCCGAGGTGCTGCTCCAGCGCGTCGGGGTCAATGTGTCGCCCCGCGCGCGCGTGCGTGAACTCGGCATCGCCCGGCTCCAGATGGTCGAGATCGCCAAGGCGCTCAGCCTGGACGCGCGTGTGCTGATCATGGACGAGCCGACCGCCGTGCTCACCTCCGAGGAGGTCGACAAGCTCTTCGCGATCGTGCGCAGGCTGCGCGAGGACGGCGTCGGGATCGTCTTCATCACCCACCACCTGGAGGAGATCGCCGCCCTGGGCGACCGGGTCACGGTCATCCGGGACGGGAAGTCCGTCGGCCAGGTGCCCGCCACCACGCCCGAGGACGAACTCGTGCGTCTGATGGTGGGGCGGTCGATCGAGCAGCAGTACCCGCGGGAGCGCGGGGACACCGGTCCGGCCCTGCTGAAGGTCGAGGGCCTCACCCGTGACGGCGTCTTCCACGACGTCAGCTTCGAGGTGCACGCCGGTGAGGTCGTCGGCATCGCCGGGCTGGTCGGCGCGGGCCGTACCGAGGTCGTGCGGGCCGTGTTCGGCGCGGACCCGTACGACAGGGGGGCCGTGCACGTCGCCGGGACGGCCCTGCGGGGCCATGACGTGGGCGCCGCGATGGCGGCCGGGATCGGCCTGATCCCGGAGGACCGCAAGGGCCAGGGCCTGGTGCTCGACCAGTCGGTCGAGGAGAACCTCGGGCTGGTGACCATGCGCTCGGCGACCCGTGGCGGGCTCGTCGACCTCAAGGGCCAGCGGGAGGCCGCCGCGCGGATCGCCGAGCAGCTCGGGGTGCGGATGGCGGGCCTGCACCAGCACGTCCGCACGCTCTCCGGCGGCAACCAGCAGAAGGTCGTCATCGGCAAGTGGCTGCTCGCCGACACCAAGGTGCTGATCCTCGACGAGCCCACGCGCGGGATCGACGTCGGCGCCAAGGTCGAGATCTACCAGCTCATCAACGAGCTGACGTCTCAAGGGGCCGCCGTCCTCATGATCTCCAGCGATCTGCCCGAGGTGCTCGGCATGAGCGACCGGGTGCTGGTGATGGCCCAGGGCCGGATCGCCGGCGAACTCGACGCCGGCGAGGCCACGCAGGACTCCGTGATGGCCCTCGCCGTCAGCACGAACACCGTCAAGACCGACAAGGAGGCCCCCCGTGGCCACTGACACGCTCAGAAGCGGAGCGAGCGCGGGTGGCCTGCGCCGTCTCCTGCTCGACAACGGCGCGCTGACCGCGCTGATCGTCCTCGTCATCGCCATGTCGGCGCTGTCCGGCGACTTCCTGACCACCGACAACCTGCTCAACGTCGGCGTCCAGGCGGCCGTGACCGCCATCCTCGCCTTCGGTGTGACCTTCGTGATCGTCTCGGCGGGCATCGACCTGTCGGTCGGCTCGGTGGCGGCGCTGTCGGCCACCGTCCTCGCCTGGAGCGCCACCTCGCACGGGGTGCCGGTCTTCATAGCCGTCGTCCTCGCCGTGGTGACCGGCATCGCGGCCGGACTCGTCAACGGCTTCCTCATCGCGTACGGCAAGCTCCCGCCGTTCATCGCCACGCTGGCGATGCTCTCGGTGGCCCGCGGTCTGTCGCTGGTGATCTCCGAGGGCTCCCCGATCGCCTTCCCCGACTCCGTCTCGCACCTCGGTGACACGCTCGGCGGCTGGCTGCCGGTGCCCGTCCTCGTGATGGTCGTCATGGGGCTGGTCGCGGCCTTCGTGCTGGGCCGGACGTACATCGGCCGCTCCATGTACGCGATCGGCGGCAACGAGGAGGCGGCCCGCCTCTCCGGTCTCCGCGTGAAGAAGCAGAAGCTCGCCATCTACGCCTTCTCCGGTGTGTTCGCGGCCGTCGCGGGTGTCGTGCTCGCCGCGCGGCTGTCCTCGGCGCAGCCGCAGGCCGCCGACGGCTACGAGCTGGACGCGATCGCCGCGGTCGTCATCGGCGGCGCCTCGCTCGCGGGCGGCACCGGCAAGGCGTCCGGGACGCTGATCGGCGCGCTGATCCTCGCGGTGCTGCGCAACGGTCTCAACCTGCTGAACGTGTCCGCGTTCTGGCAGCAGGTCGTCATCGGTGTCGTCATCGCGCTGGCCGTGCTCCTGGACACCCTGCGCCGCAAGGCCGGGGCGACCCCGGTGGCCGCGGGCGCCGGCGGGCCGGGCGGCAAGCGGCGCCAGGCGGCGACGTACGGGCTCGCGGCCGTGGTCACCGTGGCGATCGTCGGCGCGACCTCGTTCCTGCACGACGACTCGTCCTCGACGGCGAACCCGAAGGTGGGCCTGTCGCTCTCCACGCTCAACAACCCCTTCTTCGTGCAGATCCGGGCCGGTGCCCAGGCCGAGGCGAAGAAGCTGGGGGTGGACCTGACCGTCACCGACGCCCAGAACGACGCCTCCCAGCAGGCCAACCAGCTCCAGAACTTCACCAGTTCGAACCTCGGCGCGATCATCGTCAATCCGGTGGACTCGGACGCGGCGAGCAACTCCGTGAAGGCCGCCGACAAGGCGAAGATCCCGGTCATCGCGGTCGACCGGGGCGTCAACAACGCCAGGACGGACGCCCTCGTGGCCTCCGACAACATCGCCGGCGGTGAGCTCGCCGCCAGGACCATCGGCGAGAAGCTCGGCGGCAGGGGCAAGATCGTGATCCTCCAGGGCCAGGCCGGCACGTCGGCGGCCCGTGAGCGCGCCGAGGGTTTCGCCAACGGCCTCAAGGCTTACCCGGGCATCCAGGTCGTCGCGCAGCAGCCCGCCGACTTCGACCGCACCAAGGGCCTCGACGTGATGTCGAACCTGCTCCAGGCGCACCCGGACGTCCAGGGCGTCATCGCCGCCAACGACGAGATGGCGCTCGGCGCGATCAAGGCGCTGGGCTCCAAGGCCGGCAAGTCGGTCTCGGTGGTCGGGTTCGACGGCACTCCGGACGGCCTGAACGCGGTCAAGGGCGGCACGTTGTACGCGTCCGTGGCACAGCAGCCCTCCCAACTCGGCAAAATCGCGGTGGACAACGCGCTGAAGGCCCTCGAGGGCAAGAAGGTCGAGGAGACCGTCAAGGTGCCGGTGAAGGTGGTCACGAAGGAGAACGTGGCCGGTTTCACGGGCTGACGACGACGTACGGGCGGGCGGTCGCTGCGACCGCCCGCCCCGCGTCACCGACTAGGGGAGTCATTCATGTACGACTACGACCTACTGGTCGTAGGGTCGGCCAACGCCGACCTGGTGATCGGCGTGGAGCGGCGGCCGGGGGCCGGCGAGACGGTGCTCGGTTCGGACCTGGCCGTGCACCCGGGGGGCAAGGGCGCCAACCAGGCGGTCGCGGCGGCCCGGCTGGGCGCGCGCACGGCGCTGCTGGCCCGGGTCGGCGACGACGGGCACGGCCGGCTGCTGCTCGACTCGCAGCGGGCGGCCGGGGTCGACACGGTGGGGGTGCTGGTGGGCGGGGCGCCGACGGGGGTCGCGCTGATCACCGTCGACCCGTCGGGCGACAACAGCATCGTGGTCTCGCCGGGTGCCAACGGGCGTCTGACGCCGGGGGACGTACGGGCCGCGGTCAGCCTCTTCCACGCCTCCCGGGTGGTGTCGGCCCAGCTGGAGATCCCGCTGGAGACGGTCGTGGAGGTGGTACGGAACCTGTCGCCGGACAGCCGGTTCGTGCTGAACCCGTCGCCGCCGCGGCCGCTGCCCACCGAGGTGCTCGCGGCCTGCGATCCCCTGATCGTCAACGAGCACGAGGCGAAGGTGATCCTCGGGGACGCCTGTGTCAGCGACGTGCCGGAGGACTGGGCGCGGCTGCTGCTCGCGAAGGGGCCGCGGTCGGTCGTGGTGACGCTGGGCGCCGGGGGATCGCTGGTGGCGTCCTCGGCGGGGGTGAGCCGGGTGGCGTCGGTGAAGGTGGACGCCGTGGACACGACGGGCGCCGGGGACGCCTTCACGGCGGCGCTGGCGTTCCGGCTGGGGGCCGGTGCCCCCCTGGTGGAGGCGGCCTCGTACGCGTCCCGGGTCGGGGCGGTCGCCGTGACCCGGAAGGGCGCGCAGGACTCGTTCCCCACCGCCGAGGAGGTCGGCGCGCTGTGAAGAGGGCCGGAATACTGAACCGCCACCTCTCCGGTGCGCTCGCCGAGCTGGGGCACGGGGACGGGGTGCTGGTGTGCGACGCCGGCATGCCGATCCCGGACGGGCCGCGCGTGGTCGACCTGGCCTTCCGGGCCGGGGTGCCGTCCTTCGCGGAGGTCCTCGACGGGCTGCTCGCCGAGCTGGTGGTGGAGGGGGGCACGGCGGCGCGGGAGGTGCGGGGCGCCAACCCGGCGGCCGCGGAGCTGCTGGACGCCCGCCTCCCCGAGCTGGCCCTGGTCTCCCACGAGGAGCTCAAGGAGCTGTCGGCGGGCGCGCGGCTGATCGTGCGCACCGGAGAGGCCCGGCCGTACGCGAACGTGCTGCTCAGATGCGGGGTGTTCTTCTGAGGGCGGAGCGCTCGCCGAACTCCGCGAAAAAAAGTCGGCAACCCGTACAACCCTCCCCCGACCTGGCGGGTCGTACTTGGCATCAGGACTCTTGGAGGGGGATCTGGGGGGATCGCGGGGGTTCTGATGGGGAGGGGAAACCCGAAGGGGCCCGGTCTGTGACCGGGCCCCTTCGAAATGCCCGGGGCCCGCTTCACAGGGTGTGGGCCACGAACCGTTCCGCCGTCTCCGCGAGGACCGCGTGGCCGTCGCGGGCCCACAGCGCGTCGTTGAACAGCTCCACCTCGATGGCGCCCGTGTACCCGGCCGCCTCGACGTACCGCTGCCACTGGCGCATGTCGATCGCGCCGTCGCCGATCTGCCCGCGTCCGTTCAGCACGCCCTCCGGCAGCGGGGTCGTCCAGTCCGCGAGCTGGAAGGTGTGGATACGGCCGCCGGCACCCGCGCGGGCGATCTGCGCGGGCGCGTTGTCGTCCCACCAGATGTGGTACGTGTCCACGGTGACGCCGACCTGGTGGGCGGGGAAGCGCTCCGCCAGGTCGAGCGCCTGGGTGAGCGTGGAGACCACGCAGCGGTCCGAGGCGTACATGGGGTGCAGCGGCTCGATGGCCAGCCTCACCCCGCGCTCCTCGGCGTACGGGCCCAGCACCGCCAGGGCGTCCGCGATGCGCTCACGGGCGCCGTGCAGGTCCTTCGAGCCCGCCGGGAGGCCGCCGGAGACCAGCACCAGGGTGTCGGTGCCCAGCGTCGCCGCCTCGTCGACCGCGCGCCGGTTGTCGTCCAGGGCGGCGGCCCGCTCGTCCGGGTCGATCGCCGTGAAGAAGCCGCCGCGGCACAGCGTGGTGACGGTCAGACCCGCGTCGCGGACCAGCTTGGCCGTCTCCTCGACGCCGTACGACCGGACGGGCTCGCGCCACAGGCCGACGTTGCCGACGCCCAGCTCACGGCAGGCGGCGACCAGTTCGGGCAGGGACAGCTGCTTGACCGTCATCTGGTTGACGGAGAAGCGGGACAGGTCGGTCACTGGGTCACCCCGTACAGGGACAGCAGGTTCTTCATGCGCTCCTCGGCCAGCTTCGGGTCCGGGAACAGGCCCAGTCCGTCGGCGAGTTCGTAGGCGCGCGCGAAGTGCGGCAGGGAGCGGGCCGACTGGAGGCCGCCGACCATCGTGAAGTGCGACTGGTGGCCGGCCAGCCAGGCGAGGAAGACCACGCCCGTCTTGTAGAAGCGGGTCGGCGCCTGGAAGAGGTGCCGGGACAACTCGACGGTGGGGTCGAGGAGTTCGCGGAAGCCCTTGGCGTCTCCGGTGTCCAGGACCCGGACCGCCTCGGCGGCGAGCGGGCCCAGCGGGTCGAAGATGCCGAGCAGGGCGTGGCTGAACCCCTGCTCGTCACCGGCGATCAGCTCGGGGTAGTTGAAGTCGTCGCCGGTGTAGCAGCGCACGCCCTGCGGGAGCCGGCGGCGGATGTCGATCTCGCGCCGTGCCTCCAGGAGCGAGACCTTGATGCCGTCGACCTTGTCGGGGTGGGCGGCGATGACGTCCAGGAAGGTGCCGGTGGCCGCGTCCAGGTCGGACGAGCCCCAGTAGCCCTCAAGCGCCGGGTCGAACATCGGGCCCAGCCAGTGCAGGATCACCGGCTCGCCGGCCTGGCGCAGGAGATGGCCGTAGACCTCCAGGTAGTCCTCGGGGCCCTGGGCGGCGGCCGCGAGCGCCCGGGAGGCCATCAGGATGGCCTGGGCGCCGGACTCCTCGACGAGGGCGAGCTGCTCCTCGTAGGCGGCCCGGACCTCCGCGAGGGTCGCCGGGCCGGTGAGCTGGTCGGTGCCGACGCCGCAGGCGATGAGCCCGCCGACCGACCTGGCCTCGGCGGCGCTGCGGCGGATCAGCTCGGCCGCGCCCGCCCAGTCCAGGCCCATCCCGCGCTGGGCGGTGTCCATCGCCTCGGCGACCCCGAGTCCGTGCGACCACAGGTGGCGGCGGAAGGCGAGGGTGGCGTCCCAGTCGACGGCGGCGGGCGAGTCGGGGGTGGTGTCGGCGAACGGGTCGGCGACGACGTGCGCGGCCGAGAAGACCGTACGGGAGGCGAGGGGCGTGCCGGGGGTGGCGGCGAAGGGCTCCTCGCGGGGCTCGTAAGCCCTCCAGCCGCCCTTGAAGTCGGGGAGTCGGATCGTCACAGCGCAATCTCCGGTACGTCGAGACGGCGGCCCTCGGCCGAGGACTTCAGGCCCAGTTCGGCGAGCTGGACACCGCGGGCGCCGGCGAGGAGGTCCCACTGGTAGGGGGCGTCGGCGTAGACGTGCTTGAGGAAGAGCTCCCACTGGGCCTTGAAGCCGTTGTCGAACTCGGCGTTGTCCGGGACCTCCTGCCACTGGTCGCGGAAGACCTCGGTGGCGGGGATGTCCGGGTTCCAGACCGGCTTCGGGGTGGCGGAGCGGTGCTGGACGCGGCAGTTGCGCAGGCCGGCGACCGCGGAGCCCTCCGTGCCGTCGACCTGGAACTCGACGAGTTCGTCGCGGTGGACGCGGACGGCCCAGGAGGAGTTGATCTGGGCGATCGCGCCGCCGTCGAGCTCGAAGATGCCGTAGGCGGCGTCGTCGGCGGTGGCGTCGTAGGGCTTGTCGTTCTCGTCCCAGCGCTGCGGGATGTGGGTGGCGGTGAGCGCCTGCACGGACTTCACGCGGCCGAAGAGCTCGTGGAGCACGTACTCCCAGTGCGGGAACATGTCGACAACGATGCCACCGCCGTCCTCGGCCCGGTAGTTCCAGCTCGGACGCTGGGCCTGCTGCCAGTCGCCCTCGAAGACCCAGTAGCCGAACTCGCCGCGGACGGAGAGGATCCGGCCGAAGAAGCCGCCGTCGATGAGGCGCTTGAGCTTGAGCAGGCCGGGGAGGAACAGCTTGTCCTGGACGACGCCGTGCTTGATGCCCTTCGCCTCGGCGAGCCGGGCCAGCTCCAGGGCGCCGTCGAGGCCGGTGGCGGTGGGCTTCTCGGTGTAGATGTGCTTGCCGGCGGCGATCGCCTTCTTGATGGCCTCCTCGCGGGCGGAGGTCACCTGGGCGTCGAAGTAGATCTCGACGGTCGGGTCGGCGAGGACCGCGTCCAGGTCGGTGGAGATGTTCGCCGGGTCCAGGCCGTGCTGCTCGGCGAGGGCCCTCAGCGCGTGCTCACGGCGGCCCACGAGGACCGGCTCGGGCCACAGCACGTCGCCGTCGCCGAGGTCGAGACCGCCCTGCTCGCGGATGGCGAGGATGGAGCGGACGAGGTGCTGGCGGTAGCCCATGCGCCCCGTCACACCGTTCATGGCGATACGCACCGTCTTGCGTGTCACGTCATTCCCTTCATAGGAGTCGTACGCGGTTGTGCGCGCCGCGCACGCCCTACTGATGAGCGTTACAGCAAGCGCTTTCTATCTAGGGAGAAGCTAGCCTCTGACCAGTGGTCCGGACAAGACCGCGAACGGGGCGAGTTGTTCGAGGGGGCGAACGGCGAGGGTCGGGGGGCTTAAGGTTCGGCTCGGAACCGGGCCGTGGGGGCCCGCGTGTACGACGGAGTACGACTGAGATGCGCCAGGGCGCCCGCGGCACACCGCGGCACACCGCGGCGCGCGACCGGAGGACGACGAGATGACGGTGACCCTGGCGGACGTGGCGGCCCGCGCCCAGGTCTCCCCCGCGACGGTGTCGCGCGTGCTGAACGGGAACTATCCCGTGGCCGCGTCCACCCGTGAACGGGTGCTGCGGGCCGTGGACGAGCTGGACTACGTGCTGAACGGTCCGGCGAGTTCGCTCGCCGCCGCCACCTCGGATCTCGTCGGGATCCTCGTGAACGACATCGCCGACCCCTTCTTCGGGATCATGGCCGGTGCGATCCAGTCCGAGATCGGGGGGCCCGGCGGGCGCGCGGGCGGCGAGCGGCTCGGGGTCGTCTGCAACACCGGGGGCTCGCCCGAGCGGGAGCTGACGTATCTCACCCTGCTCCAGCGGCAGCGGGCGGCGGCGGTGGTGCTGACGGGCGGGGCGACGGAGGCCGCGCCGCACAAGGCCGCGATGTCCGCCAAGCTGCGGAAGCTGGCGGACGCGGGGACGCGGATCGTGCTGTGCGGGCGGCCGCCGGCGCCGGAGACCGGCGCGTTCGCGCTGACCTTCGACAACCGGGGCGGCGGCCGCGAGCTCACCGAGCACCTCATCGGACTCGGGCACCGACGCCTCGGCTACATCGCGGGTCCCGAGGAGCGGACGACCACCCGGCACCGGCTGGAGGGACACCGGGCGGCGCTGGAGGCGCACGGGATCGAGGAGGACCCTCGCTGGACCGTGCACGGCCGCTACGACCGGCGGTCCGGGTACGAGGCCACGCTGGAGCTGCTGCGCCGGGACCCGTCCCTCACGGCCGTCGTCGCCGCGAACGACTCCGTCGCGCTGGGGGCGTGCGCGGCACTGCGGGACTCGGGGCTGCGGATCCCGGACGACGTCTCGGTCGCCGGGTTCGACGACCTCCCGTTCAGCATCGACGCGGTGCCCGCGCTGACGACGGTACGGCTGCCGCTGGCGGAGGCGGGGGCCCGGGCGGGCCGGATCGCGATGGGGCGGGAGGAGCCGCCGCCCGGGGGGATCGCGACGGTGCGGGGGGAGTTGATGGTGCGGGGGTCTTCTGGGGCGCCCCGGGGCTGAGGAGGCGTGGACAGGCGCGGGCCACTGGCCCGGCGCGCCCACGCGGCGGCCGGTCGCGCCCACGCGGCGGCGGCCGCAGACCGCCAGACGGACAAGCAGCGCAGCATCGTCGTCGCCCCGCAGCGCATGCCCACGGCCGCCCAGGCTCCGCGTTCTCAGGCGGGTGCCGGCATCCGTGTCCCCCCCCCGGGAGTCCCCTCGCCGCCTCCTCCGTCCGGCACCGGTGACACTCCACCACGGCCCGTGGGCGCTCCGGGCGGGCGTCCGCCGGAATCCGGTGCCTGAACCCGCGTAACCCCTTCCCGCGGCCGTCGGACGCCGTACGCTCCCCCCACCGATGAGTTCCGCCCCCCGCCTCGGTCTGTACTGCCGTCATCCACCCAAGGAACCGGAGTGATTCCCATGCGCATCGTGGTCAGTGAGTTCATCAGTCTGGACGGCGTCGTGCAGGCGCCCGGCGGGCCCCAGGAGGACACCGACGGCGGGTTCGCGCACGGCGGCTGGTCGCACCCGTACTTCGACGAGGAGGTGCTGGGCCCGGCGTTCACCGAGGGGATGGAGCGGGCCGAGGCGCTGCTGTACGGGCGACGGACGTATCTGACGATGGCGGGGGCCTGGCCGGAGCGCGCCGGGGACCCGTTCGCCGACCGGCTGAACTCCCTGAAGAAGTACGTCGTCACGGACACCCTCGGCGACTCCGATCTGACCTGGGCCAACACCGAGCGGATCCCGGGCTCGGAGGCCGTGGAGCGGATCCGTGCGCTGCGCGAGAGCGAGGGCGGTGAGCTGGCGATGATGGGCAGCCCCACCCTCGTCCGCACGCTGATCAGCGAGGGGCTCGTCGACGAGCTCCAGCTCATCGTGATGCCGGTGCTGCTCGGCGGCGGCAAGTCGATCTTCCCGGACGACGGCGCGAAGCGGCCCTTCGAGCTGGTGTCCACGGTCACCGGGAAGACCGGCGTGCAGCTGTGCGTCTACCGGCCCGCTACCGAGGGGTAGCCGCGGCGGGCGCGGACGTCCTACGCTCGGTCCATCGGTATCTCTGACTCAGTCAAGCATCCGGGGGTCGACCGATCATGACCGTCCAGGACATCCGCGCCTTCAACCGCTTCTACACGAACGTCATCGGCGCCCTCGACTACAGCCGCCGGCTCTACGCGCCGTACACCCTCACCGAGTCCCGCGTCCTGTACGAGCTCGCGCACTCGCCGCGCACCGACGCGGCCGACCTGCGCACCGAACTCTCCCTGGACGCCGGGTACTTGAGCCGCATCCTGAACAGGTTCGAGCAGGACGGACTGATCGAGCGCACGGTCTCGCGCCGCGATCCGCGCCGGCGCCGCGTCACCCTCACCCCGCGCGGCCGGGAGACCGCCGCCCTGCTCGCCGAGCGCGCCGACGAATCCGTGGGCGCGCTCCTCGCGACCGTCCCCTCCGCCGACCGCCCCCGGCTCTCCGAGGCGATGCACACCGTTCGCACGCTGCTGTCCGAGGGCCGTCCTCCCCGCCGCGAGGACGTCCTGCTGCGCGAGCCGGGCCCCGGTGACCTCGGCTGGATCGTCGCCCGCAACGCGTCCCTGTACGCCGCCGAGTACGGCTTCGACGCCGACTACGAGGCCCTGGTCGCACGGATCGTCGCCGACTTCGCGCAGGACCACGACCCGCATCTGGAGCGGGTGTGGATCGCCGAGCTGGACGGGCGCCCGGTGGGCTCCGTGATGTGCGTACGGGACGAAGCGCCCGCGACCGCCCGGCTGCGGCTGCTCCTCGTCGAGCCCGAGGCGCGCGGACTGGGCATCGGGGACCGGCTGGTGTCGGCCGTCGTCGACTTCGCGCGCGAGGTCGGCTACCGCGACCTGGTGCTGTGGACCAACGACGTCCTCGCCGCCGCCCGCCGCCTCTACCAGCGCCACGGTTTCGTCCTGGTCGCGGAGAAGCCCCACCGCTCCTTCGGCAAGGACCTGAACGGACAGGACTGGCGACTGGACCTGACCGGCACGGGTGAGTGAGGTGTGCGCGTCGGCCGGGCGACCGGACCGCGCCGCGCCCGCCCGGCTGGACCTCACCGACTCCAGCGGGTGAGAGTAGGGCGCATGAAACTGGCGTTCTCCACCCTCGGTGTCCCCGGCCTCCCCCTCACCGACGTGCTGCGGCTCGCGACCACGCACGGCTATCACGGCGTAGAACTGCGCGCGCATCCCGAGGAGCCGGTGCACCCCGGCATCGGACTCGGCGAACGGGCCGACGCGGTCGCCGAGTTCAAGGCGGCGGGCGTGGAGGTCCTCGGTCTCGCGGGGTACGCGCGCGTGGCCGCGCCGGGCGACGACGAGCCCGTGGTCGAGGAGATCCACCGCCTCCTGGACCTCGCCCGCGACCTGGGCGCCGGCTACGTGCGCGTGTTCCCCGGCGCCGCCTCCGGCCAGTCCCGCGAGGAGGCCGACGCCACGGCCGCCCGGCGGCTCGGCACGGCCGCGGAGTACGCCGGCGACCTCGACGTGCGCATCCTCCTCGAGACGCATGACTCGCACCGCACGGGCGCCGACGCGATCCGGGTCCTCGGCCCGGTCGGCCACCGCCAGGTAGGCGCGCTCTGGGACGTCATGCACACCTGGCTCGGCGGCGAGCAGCCCTCCGAGACGTACGCGGCCCTCGGCCCGCACCTCGGATACGTCCAGGTCAAGGACATCGCGTCGGCCGAGGACACCACCCCGGTGGCGCTCGGCGCCGGGGTCCTGCCGCTCGCGGAGTGCGTGGAGGTCCTCTCCCGGAACGGCTGGGACGGCTGGCTGTGCTGGGAGTACGAGAAGCGCTGGTACGAGGCGGCCGCGCCGCTGGAGGAGCTGCTGGGGACGGGCCGCGAGCACCTGGCCCGCCTCCTGAACGACTCCGCCTGACGGCGGGACAAATTCGATGGCGGGGGCGGCCGCGGCCGGATACCGTCCCCGGGTGCCTCAGCCCGCCCCCGCCCCGCTCCCCGTGTCATGAGCCTCAGCCGTACGTTCCTCGATGTACGGCCCCTGCGCACCTCGCCGGTCTTCCGGCGGCTGCTGTTCGGGCGCACGGTGTCCACGCTCGGCACCTTCATGACCATGGTGACCGTCATGTACCAGGTGTGGGACATGACCCACAGCACGGTCTGGAGCGGCGCGGTCGGTGTCGCGCAGGCGGTGCCGATGGTCGGGGTCAGCCTGTTCGCTGGGGCCTGGGTGGACCGGGCCGACCGGCGCCGGGTGTACCTCACCGGCACCGTCGGCTCGGCGGTCTGCTCCCTGCTGCTGGCCGTGCAGGGCTTCGCCGGGCACGCGCCCGTGCTGGTCGTCCTGCTGCTGGTGGCGGCGCAGACGTCGTTCGCCGCGCTCGGCGCGCCCGCCGCCGGGGTGTTCGTGCCGCGGCTGCTGCCCCGCGAGCAGGTGGCCGCCGGTCTCGCGCTCCAGCAGGTCACCGGTCAGGCGATGATGCTGGTCGGCCCGGCCGTCGCCGGGGTCGTGCTCGGCTGGTGGGGCATCGGCGTCTGCTACCTGCTGGACGCCCTGAGCTTCGCGATGTCCTTCTACGGCGCCTTCGGCCTGCCCGCGCTGCCGCCCGAGGGCGAGAAGTCGCGCCCCGGTCTGCACGGCGTCCTGGACGGGCTGCGTTTCCTGACCGGTCACCGGGTGGTGCGCGGTGCGCTGCTCACCGACCTCGCCGCCACCGTCCTGTCCATGCCGGTGAGCCTGTTCCCGCTGGTCAACGAAGAGCGCTTCGGCGGTGACCCGCGCACGCTCGGCCTGTTCCTGTCCGCGCTCGCCGTGGGCGGGGTCGCCGCGACGGTCCTGTCAGGGCCGGTCACCCGGCTGGCCCGGCCGGGCCCGGTGATGCTGTGCGCGTCGGCGGCCTGGGGGGCGTCCCTGGCGCTGTTCGGGCTGACCACCAGCGCCTGGGTGGGCCTGGGCGTGCTGGCGCTGGCCGGCGCGGCGGACGCCCTGGCCGTCCTCTCCCGTACGACCATCGTCCAGACCCGCACCCCGGACGCCCTGCTCGGCCGGGTGACGGCCGCGGAGACGATCGTCGGCCAGGCCGGCCCGCACCTCGGGAACCTGCGCGGCGGCCTGGTCGCGGGCTGGAGTTCGGGCGTCACGGCACTGATCACGGGCGGTCTCCTGTGCGTGGCGGCGGTGGGGTACGTCGGGGCGAGCACACCGCAGTTGCGGGAGGTGCCGGCTACGGGCGAGGGGTGATCGCCGCGCTCGGGTCGAGGCACCAGTCCAGTACGGCGGGCCAGGGGCCGTAGCCGGCGTCCAGGTCGAGGTGGGCGGCGCCGGGGAGGATGTCGGCGGGAATGCCGAGCGGCTCGCCGAAGGTCTCGCGGGCTCCCTCCGGACAGTAGGGGTCGTCATCGCCCGCGACCAGGCGGGTGGGTCCGGGAAGGGCGAACTCCAGGGCGGGCGGGGCGAAGGCGGCGACCTCCGGGTGGTGGACGAGCACGGAGGCGGAGGGCGGGGCGACCAGCAGCACGCGGTCGACGCCGTCGAGGCCGGGCAGGCCGCGGGCGACGGCGTGCAGCCAGAGCAGGGCGGAGGCGCTGTGGGCGAGGACCACTCGCTCTCCCGTGACGGGCAGTTCGGCGAGGTGGTGGGCGAGTTCGGTGAGCCACACGTCGAGGTCGGGGTCGTCCGGGTCGGGCAGCTGGGGGTAGGCCACGTGGTGTCCGAGGCCGGTGAGCCGGTCGGCGAGCCAGTGCTGCCAGTGGTTCTCGGGCCGGTGGTTCTGCCAGCCGTGGAGGATGAGGTAGGCCGTCATGCGGTCGATGGTTTCCGATCACCAGGACCCAGGTCCAGTTAATCTTTCCTGGTGGAACAGGTAAGCGATCCCTTCACGGTGGACCTGCGTCGGCTGACCGTCCTGCGTGAGCTCCGGCGCCGGGGCAGCCTCGCGAGGACGGCGGAGGCCCTGCACCTGACCCCGTCCGCCGTCTCGCAGCAGATCGCGGCACTGGCCCGCGAGGCGGGCGTACCGCTCACGGAGAAGGACGGCCGGGGCGTACGGCTGACCGGCCAGGCACGGGTGCTGCTGGCCCACGCCGACGTCATCGCGGCCCAACTGGAGCGGGCGCGGGCCGACTTGGAGGCGTACGGCGAGGGCGGCCGGGGGTCGGTGACGATCGGCTGTCTGGCGAGCGGCATCCTCGGCCTGCTGCCGGACGTGCTGAGCGCCCTGGCCGGGCGGCTGCCCCGGGTCCGGGTCGACGTGGTCGAGTCCGAGCCGCCGGACCTGTTCACGGCGTTGGACGCGGGCCAGGTCGACGTGGCCGTGGCGGTGCACTTCGCGGCGGCGCCCCCGCACACGGACGCCCGCTACCGCCGCACCGAGCTGTTCACCGACGTGATGGACATCGCCGTCCCGGCGGGACACCGCCTGGCCGGACGGGGTCGCGTACCGCTCCGCGAACTGGCCGGGGAGGCGTGGATCGTGGGGGACGCGCGCAGTTGCGTGGGCGCGGTGGCGCGCTCGGTGTGCGCGGCGGCCGGCTTCACCCCGGACATCCGTCACGCGGTCGACGACTGGAGCGCGCTGGCGGCCCTGGTCGAGGCGGGCCGCGGGGTGGCCCTGATCCCCCGCCTGGTCCGCCCGGCGTACGCCCACCGCGACCTGGCCCTCCTGACGACGGAGGACGGCCCGCCTCCGGCCCGGCACCTCTTCGCGGCGGTACGCACCGGCGCGGAGACGGATCCGGTACTGGCAACCGTCCTGGACCAACTACGCCTGTCGGGCCAGGAGTTGTGCGACGCGAAACAGCAGCGGACCTCATGAGCCGGGTGGCGTGACCGTCCAGTGGCTGCTGCGCAGGACCCGGTCCACCGCCACCACGTCGGGCCGGTCCGGGGGCGCGACCGCATACCCCCGCTCCTCCTCATCCCCGCCGGGGCAGGAACCCCGCCACCCGTTCCTCCAGCCGGTCGCGGCACCGGGGCCACTCCTCGGCTGTGACGGAGAAGATCGCCGAGTCCCGCAGCAGACCGTCCTCGCCGGGTGCCCAGGAGCGGGACCAGTTGCGCAGGACGCCCTCGAAGCGGGCTCCGACGCTCTGGATCGCGGCCCGCGAGCGGTCGTTGCGGGCGTCGGTCTTCAGGTCGACCCGAAGGACGCCCCACGTCTCGAAGGCGTGCCGGAAGAGCAGCAGCTTGGCCTCGGCGTTGATGCCGGTGCCCTGCGCCGAGGCCGCCAGCCAGGTGAACCCGATCTCGACGGCGTCCAGTTGGTCCTCCGAGCGCCAGCAGCGCGGCTCCCAGTACGCGGTGGCCCCCACCGCGCGCCCGGTCGCCACCGAGACCTGGGCATAGGGCACCAGCCGTCCCGTCGCCGCCCGCGCGAGCTGTGCGTCGACGTAGTCACCGACCTCGCCGGCCCTGGGCACCCAGGTGTACGCGTACGTCCCGCGGTTCTCCTCCGCCGCCACGGCCAGGTCCGCCGTGTGCCCGTGGTCCAGTGGCTCCAGGCGCACCAACCCGCCCGTCAGGACCGGCCCTTGCCATGCGAAACCCAACGCCCGTTCAACCCCCGATGCCGCCGCGCAGTGCGGCGAACGCCTCATGGAAACCGGGGAAAGTCTTCCGTACGCACCCGGGGTCGTCGAACGAGATACCCGGCACCCGCAGGCCGGTGACGGCGAAGGACATGACGACGCGGTGGTCGCCGTACGTTTTGATCTCCGTGCCGGCCGCGGCGGCCGTCCCCGGGTGGATCTCGATCCAGTCCGGGCCCGCGGCCACCCGCACCCCCAGCCGCCGCAGGTTCTCCGCGCACGCCTCCAGCCGGTCGCACTCCTTGACCCGCGTGTTGGCCACGTCCTCGATGCGGACCGGGGCGTCGGCGAAGGGGGCGATGGCCGCCAGGGTCGGCATGGTGTCCGAGATGTCCCGCATGTTGACCGTCAGGCCGCGCAGTTCGCCGGTCCCCCGGACCGTGGTGGCGCCGGCGCCGACGGACACGTCCGCGCCCATCCGCCGCAGGACGTCCACGAAGCCGAGGTCGCCCTGGAGCGCGCCCGTGCCGAGGCCCGGGACCGTCACCTCGGCGCCCGGCGTGATCGCCGCCGCCGCGAAGAAGTAGCTCGCCGTGGACGCGTCCGGCTCGATCGCGTAGGTCGTGGCGCGGTAGCCGCCCGGCGGGACCACGAAGACGTCGTCCTCTCGCGTCACCTCCACCCCGAACGACCGCATCATCGCGAGGGTGATGTCGACATAGGGCGCCGACACCAGGTCGGTGACGCGGATGCGCAGGCCCCGGCGGGTCAGGGGGCCGAGGAGCAGGAGCGCGGTGAGGTACTGGGAGGACTGGCCCGCGTCCAGCACCACGTCCCCGCCCTCGACGCCCGCCGCCCGCACGGTCAGCGGATGATGCCCCTCCGCCTCGTCGTGCCGCAAATCCACGCCCAGGTCGCGCAGGGCACGCGACAGCGGCAGCAGGGGGCGCCTGCGCATCTGGGGAGAGGCGTCGAAGCGGTACGTGCCGTGGCCGGCCGCGGCGAGCGCGGGCAGGAAGCGTGCGGTCGTGGCGCCGTCACGGCAGTACACGTCCGCCTCCGCGGCCGCCGGTCCCTGCGGGCGGCCGTCCACCTGCCAGGCGTCCGGTGTACGGCCCACCCGGTAGCCGAGCCGTACCAGGCCCTCGGCGAAGCCCTCCGTGTCGTCCGAGCGCAGGGGGCGTACGAGGGTGGTCACGCCGTCGGCCGCGGCGGCCAGGAAGAGGGCGCGGGCGGTGATGGACTTGGAGCCGGGGAGGGTGAGGGAGCGCGGGGCGGGTGCATCGACGGGCATGCCCTCATGATCGCCGCCCGGCCGTCTCCGGGGCCGGCACGTCCACGGGGTGGACCCCGGTCAGGCGCGCCGCCCGGAGCGCGGCCCCCGCTTCCACCGGTCGTCGGGCAGCGGCGCCTTCCGGTCCGTCTGCACCTGGATCTCGTGGTACGAGTCGGCCGCCGTGCCGTGGAACGCCTCGTCGTGCGCGGCCAGCGCCCCGCGCAGGCCTCCGCCCGCGGTGCCCCGTCTGCGGACGTGACCGGCCAGGGCGGTGAAGAGGCCGAGTACGACGGCGAGCGCACCGAGCACGATCAGGAGCGGCACCACATGACCCATGCGGCAACCGTACGCGGCGAGTCGGCGGCTCATCCGTCCCGTTGGCCCCGCCGCCACCAACTTGCGGGAATCGGGCCGGAGCCGGGAACCCGGCCCCACCCCCGCTCGTCCAACCGGCAAGCTGCCGGAGAGTCACCGCGGTACGGCGTCGGCCTCGCTGCTGGCTGCGAACGCTGACCAACCCTCTCCTCCGTACTGCGGCCGGCAGCACGCCGTCATCGGCGCGCCCCCCTCCAACTGCGCCGATGGCGGCCCCTCCCTGGTTACTGTGCACTCCCTTGACTGGCAGAAACTTCCCGGATATTGGTGACCTCTCGGAAGTTTCCTTCAGCGGATCACCTCCGGAAGGAGCGCACGTGCCCTCCAGACGTACCGTCCTCACCGCCACAGCAGGCGTCGCCGCCGCACTCGCCGTCGGCGGGACCGCACACGCCGGTGACCAGAAGCTCCGCTCCCTCGTCTCCCGTATGACGCTCGAGGAGAAGGTCGGCCAGCTCTTCGTGATGCGGGTCTACGGCCACTCGGCCACCGCCCCCGACCAGGCCGACGTCGACGCCAACCTCAAGGAGATCGGCGTCCGTACGGCCGCCGAGATGATCGCCAGGTACCGGGTGGGCGGGATCATCTACTTCACCTGGGCGCACAACACCCGTGATCCGCACCAGATCGCCGACCTCTCCAACGGCATCCAGAAAGCGTCGCTGTCCCAGCCGCGCGGACTGCCGGTGCTCGTCTCGACCGACCAGGAGCACGGGATCGTGTGCCGGGTCGGCGAGCCCGCCACCCTGTTCCCCGGCGCCATGGCGATCGGCGCCGGGGGGTCCCGCAAGGACGCCCGCACCCTCGGCCGCATCGCCGGGCAGGAGCTCGGGGCCCTCGGCATCCGGCAGAACTACTCCCCCGTCGCCGACGTCAACGTCAACCCCGCCAACCCCGTCATCGGCGTCCGCTCCTTCGGCTCCGAGGCCGGCGCGGTCGCCGGGCTGGTGGCCGCCGAGGTGGCCGGCTACCAGGGCGCCGGGGTCGCCGCGACCGCCAAGCACTTCCCCGGGCATGGGGACACCGCGGTCGACAGCCACTACGGCTTCCCGGTCATCACCCACAGCCGGGAGCAGTGGGAGCAGTTGGACGCCGTGCCCTTCCGGGCCGCGATCCGCGCCGGCATCGACTCCATCATGACCGCGCACATCCAGTTCCCGGCCCTCGACGACTCGGGCGACCCGGCCACTCTCTCCCACCCGATCGTCACCGGCATCCTGCGCGGCGAACTCGGCTACGACGGGGTCGTGGTCACCGACTCCCTCGGCATGGAGGGCGTCCGCACCAAGTACGGCGACGACCGCGTCCCCGTCCTCGCCCTCAAGGCCGGTGTCGACCAGCTCCTCAACCCGCCCTCCCTGGACGTGGCGTGGAACGCGGTCCTGACGGCCGTACGGGACGGAGAGCTCACCGAGGCGCGCCTCGACGAGTCGATCCTGCGGATCCTGCGGCTCAAGGCCCGGCTGGGGCTGTTCGAGCAGCCGTACGTCAGCCACGGCGGCGTCACCCGGACCGTCGGCACCGCGGCCCATCTCGCCGCGGCCGACCGGATCGCCGAGCGCACGACGACCCTGCTGGTCAACGAGGAGCGGCTGCTGCCCCTGTCCCGGCGCACCCACCGCAGGCTGCTCGTCGTGGGCGCCGACCCCGCCTCCCCGTCCGGGACGACGGGGCCGCCCACCGGGGTCCTGGCCGCCGCCCTCACCGAACTGGGCTTCACGGCCACCGCCCTGTCGACCGGCACGGCCCCCACGGCGGCCGTCGTCGCCCGGGCCGTGGCGGCGGCACAGGACGCGGACGCGGTGATCGTGGGGACGTACAACCTCACGGCCGCGCAGCGGACGCTCGTCGAGCAGCTCATGGCGACCGGGAGGCCGGTGGTGGCGGTCGCGATCCGCAATCCCTACGACGTGGCCCAACTGCCCACCGTGCCGGCCTTCCTGGCGACCTACTCCTGGACCGACGTGGAACTGCGGGCGGCCGCGCGGGTGATCGCCGGGAAGGTGGCTCCGCGCGGGAGGCTGCCGGTGCCGGTGCAGCGGGCGGACGACCCGGCGAAGGTGCTGTACCCGGTCGGGTACGGGCTGTCGTACGGCCGATAGGGCGCGGGGCGTAGATCCCGTACGACGCGCAACTCGCACATCACCCCCGAAAGGCGCAAAGGACCCCACACGTCTGGCGTGGCCCCGTCGCGACGGTCACGCTGGACGGCGGGGACGGTCGGGGGGATGGCGATGCGCGAGAAGAGTTCCGCGGGGGTGGTGTGCGTCCTGGCGGCGCTGCTCGGCGCCCTGCTGACGGGGTGTACGCAGTCGGCGGCCGGCGGGGAGGGCGACGCGGGGTCCGCCACGCAGGTCGCCGTCTCGCCGTCCGCGCGCCCCGCCTCCGGTTTCGGCGCGGTGTTCCTCGGGGTCGACGAGTGCAGTTCCTTCGGCAAGGCCACCTTCACCGAGGTGCCCTGCGCCGGCGAGCGGGCGGCGGCACGGGTCGTGGCCCGGCACGACGGCACCACGGCCGACGGGCCGCCGTGCCCGGCGACCACCGACTTCGTGCTGCACATCAGTGCGCAGAGCCAGGTCTCCGACGAGGACGGCGACGGGGCGGTGCCCCAGGGGTACGCCTGCATGCGCAACCTGCAACCGCCGCACCCGGGCGACCCCGGCGGCGGGGGCGGGCCGCGGACCATCGTCGGCGACTGCGTGTACGGCGCGGGCAGCGGACAGGTCAGGGAGACCGCCTGCGACGGCAAGGGCGCGAAGAAGCCGCAGTACAAGGTGGTGAAGGCGGTCGACGCGCGCGGCCGGTGCCCGCTGTCGACCGCCCTGTACGTCCAGCTCGGCGGCCCCCGACCGGTGGGCTGCGCCCGGCCGTTGTGATCGACGGCCGGGCGCGGCGAGCGGACTACGGACGCAGGGCGGGCTCGCGCTCCACGTCCCGGACGTCCAGCTTCCGGTCGAACTTCGCGAGCGGCTTGGCCTCGGACACGGCCGTGGCGGACACACCCGCCCAGGCGAGGATCCTGGCCGTGGCGAACGCCTTCTGGTCGGCGACCAGACCGGCGACGTTCGCCCCGTGGTTCATGCCGGGCGCGGTGAACACGTACGCGTCCTTCGCCCCCTTGTCGACGCGGAAGCGCTCCGCGCCCCACGGGTCGTTCTGGCCGTAGACGTACAGCATGTGGTGGGCGTTGTGGCGCACCCAGGTGTCCACGTCCCGCATGGCGTACGGCTGGAACTTCGTCGGGATGCTGCGCGGGACGAAGTTGCGCGGCGGCTGGTAGCCGTAGCGGATGTACTTCTTCTCGATGTGCGGGAACTCGATCGTCGGCGCGCCGAGCTGGGTGGCCGCCTGGTAGTAGTACGGCGTGTACGTCTCCAGGCCCTGGTCGGCGTAGGCGGAGAACCCGGAGATGGTGTCGACGGAGTTCCAGATCTGGTCGTCGGTCGCGGTCTTCGCGTCCGGCGGGATCAGCGTGTCGTCACCGCAGTTGGCCAGCAGGTTGTACTGCCAGAAGCCCCAGACGTAGTCGAGTACGACGGCCTCGTACGCCTTGTCCAGGCTGCCGATGGTGGTGAAGGTGAGGCCCTCCGCCGCCGCGTAGTCGGCGTACTTCTTCTCCAGCGGCTCGCGCCGGACCAGGGCCTCGCGCTGCACCGCGTTCAGCCGGTCGCGGCACTCCTCGGTACCGACCTTCGCGAAGAAGCGGTCGTAGGCCGAGTCCTCGTTGTTCACCACGTCGTTGGGGGCGACGTAGGCGACGACGCCGTCCATGTCCCGCGGGTAGAAGCGCTCGTAGTACGTGGCGGTCATGCCGCCCTTGGAGCCACCGGTGGAGATCCAGTTCTTCGAGTAGATCTTCTTCAGCGCCTTGAAGATGCGGTGCTGGTCGCTGGCGGCCTGCCAGATGTCCAGCTTGCTCCAGTCGGCCGGGTCGGGCCTGGACGGCTTGAAGAAGCGGTACTCCATGGAGACCTGGTTGCCGTCCACGATCTGGGTCGGCTCACTGCGGCGAGGCGTGGTGGAGACGTTGTAGCCGCCGGTGAAGAAGACCGTCGGCCGGCTCACGTCCTTGTGCAGCACGGTGATGCGCTGCTGGAACGTGCCCTTGGACGGGTGCCGGTGGTCGACCGGCTGGGTGTAGTTGAGCACGAAGAAGCGGTAACCGGTGTACGGCTTCTCCTCGATCAGGCTCATCCCCGGGACGGCGAGGAGCTGATCCTTGATGTCGGTGGTGGCACCGGTGCCTTGGGCCTCCGGCTCGGCGGCGGTGGCCGCGCCTGCCGTGCCGACCGTGCTTATGAGCACGACCAGCGTGAGGAGCCATCTGAGCGCCTTGCGCATGCACCCTCCCCTGTGAGTACAGATGTGCGCCGGACGCTAGCGGCGCAAGTGCGGTCCGCACCAGGGGAGATGGCCACTCGATGGGGAAAACCCTGTGAGGAATCTGTGCCTCAGAGCCGGATCCAGCCGTCCGAGTCGTACTTGCCCCGGCCGACCTGGCCCTTCACCCACAGCTTCCGCTGCCCGGCGTGCACGGTGACCGGACCCGCGCGGTACTTGTACCGGCCGGCGTCCTTGACCGGCAGCAGACCGTAGGCGCGCAGGCTCACCATCATGTACTGCCGGGCCCCGGGGCGCCTCGGGAGCGTGAGCGCGCACACGTAACCGCGCCGCTTGTAGACCTCCACCGTGCCGGTGGGGAACGGGAACGACCTGACCTTGCGCCCCTCGCACGAGGAGGCGGCGGCGTGCGCGTGCCCCGGCGCGGCGACCGCGAGCATCCCGGCCACCGCTGTCACCGCCAGCCCCTCCGCCAGCCTGCGTATCGCACCACTCTTCACTGCCGTCCCTCCCGCAGCTTTCGGGCGTACAGGTGTACGGACGCACAACGTATGTCGGACGGTTGCACGACCGTCAAGCCGACACCCGAATCCAGTCACCGCCGCCGCCCCCGACCCCCCCGTCACGCCGCCGCGGGCTCGTCCTCGCCGACGAACGTGCGCCACAGGTCCGCGTACCTGCCGCCCCGCGCGAGCAGTTCCTCGTGGGTGCCGTCCTCGACGACGCGGCCGTGGTCCATGACGACGACGCGGTCGGCGCGGGCGGCCGTGGTGAGGCGGTGGGCCACGACGAGCGTGGTGCGGCGCCCGGCGAGGCGGTCGGTGGCCAGGTTGACCTGGGCCTCGGTGGCGAGGTCCAGGGCCGCCGTGGCCTCGTCCAGGAGCAGGATGTCCGGGTCGACCAGTTCGGCGCGGGCCAGGGCGATCAACTGGCGCTGGCCCGCCGAGAGGTTGCGGCCGCGTTCGGCTACCTCGTGGAGGTAGCCGCCCTCCAGCGTGGCGATCATCTCGTGGGCGCCGACCGCGCGGGCCGCCGCCTCCACCTCGGCGTCGGTGGCGTCCGGGCGGCCGTAGGCGATGGCGTCCCGGATCGTGCCCTGGAAGAGGTACGCCTCCTGCGGGACCACGCCGAGGCGGTGGCGGTAGGAGGTGAGGTCCAGGGAGCGCAGGTCGGTGCCGTCGACCGTGACACGGCCGCCCGTCGGGTCGTAGAACCGGGCCACCAGCTTGACCAGGGTGGACTTGCCCGCGCCGGTCTCGCCGACGAACGCCACCGTCTGCCCCGCGGGAATGCGCAGCTCGATGCCGCCGAGGGCCTCCTCGTCGTCGCCGTACGCGAAGTGCACGTTCTCGAAGGCCACTTCGCCCCGCAGGGAGAGGACCTCCAGGGGCTCCTCGGCCGCCTTGGTGGACGTGGGCTCCTGGAGCAGTTCCTGGATGCGGCCCAGGGAGACGGTCGCCTGCTGGTAACCGTCGAAGACCTGGGAGAGCTGCTGGACCGGGGCGAAGAACAGGTCGATGTAGAGGAGGTAGGCGACCAGCGCGCCGGTCGTCAGCGTGGTCGCGTCCACCCGGCCCGCGCCCACGATCAGCACGGACGCGGCGGCGACGGAGGACAGCAGCTGGACGAACGGGAAGTAGACCGAGATCAGCCACTGGCCCCGGATCCGGGCCGAGCGGTAGCTGTCGCTGCGCTCCGCGAACCGTGCCCCACCGTCCCGTTCCCGGCGGAACGCCTGCACGATCCTGAGCCCCGACACCGACTCCTGGAGATCCGCGTTGACCAACGACACGCGTTCACGGGCGAGTTCGTACGCCTTCACGCTCGCCTTGCGGAAGAAGTACGT
The DNA here is from genome assembly GCF_044756385.1 of Streptomyces sp. NPDC091972. Taxonomy (NCBI): domain Bacteria; kingdom Bacillati; phylum Actinomycetota; class Actinomycetes; order Kitasatosporales; family Streptomycetaceae; genus Streptomyces; species Streptomyces sp. NPDC091972. The sequence goes on from NZ_JBIVSV010000002.1 coordinate 547,023, forward strand.
GGCGACGATCAGCGGGGGCAGCGTCGCGAACACGACCAGCGCCAGCTGCACGTCGATCACCAGGAGCGCGACCATGATGCCGAAGAAGGTGACGACCGACACGAACGCGGTGACCAGGCCCGTCTGGAGGAAGGTGGAGAGGGCGTCGACGTCCGTCGTCATCCTCGTCATGATCCGCCCGGTCAGCTCCCGCTCGTAGTAGTCGAGTCCGAGCCGCTGGAGCTGGGCGAAGATCTTCAACCGCAGGGAGTACAGGACCCGTTCGCCGGTGCGTCCGGTCATCCGGGTCTCGCCGATCTGGGCGGCCCACTGGACGAGCACCGAGAGCAGGGCGAACAGGGTCGCCGTCCAGACCGCGGCCATGGCCGTCCGCGAGACACCGTCGTCGATGCCGTGCCGGATCATCACCGGGAGCAGCAGACCCATGCCGGCGTCCAGGGCGACCAGGCCCAGGCTGATCAGCAGCGGGCGCCCGAACCCGCGCAGCAGCCGGCGCAGTCCGTACGACTCCTCGGGCGTGACCGCGCGCGCCTCGTCGATGTCCGGGGTGTCCGTGGCCGGGGGCAACGCGTCGACCTGGGCGAGCAGTTCGGGAGTGGCCGGAGTGCCGGCCAGGGCCAGGTCCTTGCGCTCGCGGTCGCCGGTCCACAGCCGGGGGGTGACCCCGCGCTCGGCGTCGAACTCGGCGTCCAGCTCGTCGCGTACGGAGGTGTCCTCCTGCACGGCGACCGGCCGGGCGTGGCCAGGGGAGACACCGCCGAGGCCGTCGGGGTCGGTGAGCAGGCGCCGGTAGAGGGCGGAGCGCTTCTCCAGCTCCTCGTGGGTGCCCACGTCGGCGAGGCGGCCGTGCTCCAGGACGGCGATGCGGTCGGCGAGGTTCAGGGTGGAGCGGCGGTGGGCGATGAGGAGGGTGGTGCGGCCCTCCATGACGTGCTTGAGGGCCTCGTGGATCTCGTGCTCGACCTGGGCGTCCACGGCGGAGGTGGCGTCGTCGAGGACGAGCAGCCGCGGGTCGGCGAGGATCGCCCGGGCGAGTGCGACGCGCTGGCGCTGGCCGCCGGAGAGGGTGAGGCCGTGTTCGCCGACCTTGGTGTCGTAGCCCTCGGGCAGCTCGGCGATGAAACGGTCCGCCTGGGCGGCGCGGGCGGCCTTCTCGACCTCCTCCTGGGTCGCGTCGGGACGGCCGTAGGCGATGTTGTTGCGGACGGTGTCCGAGAACAGGAAGGAGTCCTCGGGGACCAGGCCGATCGCGGCCCGCAGCGAGTCGAGGGTGAGCTCGCGGACGTCGTGACCGCCGATGAGGACGGCGCCGTGGGTGACGTCGTAGAAGCGCGGGAGCAGGAGCGAGACCGTGGACTTGCCCGAGCCGGAGGAGCCGACGACCGCGAGGGTCTCGCCGGGGCGGATCTCGAAGGAGAGGCCGTCGAGGACCTTGCGGCCGTCCTCGTAGCCGAAGGAGACGTCGTCGAACTCGACGGTGGCCGGCGCGTCGGCGGGGAGTTCCTTGCCGCCGTCCTTCAGGTAGGGCTCGGTGTCGATCAGCTCCAGGACGCGCTCGGTGCCGGCGCGGGCCTGCTGGGCGACCGTGAGGACCATGGCGAGCATGCGGACCGGGCCGACGAGCTGGGCGAGGTAGGTCGAGAAGGCGACGAAGGTGCCGAGCGTGATGTGCCCGCGGACCGCGAGCCAGCCGCCGAGGGCGAGCATCGCGACCTGGCCGAGGGCGGGGACGGCCTGGAGGGCCGGGGTGTACTTCGCGTTGAAGCGGATCGTGCGCAGGCGGCCCGCGTACAGGCGCCGGCCGACCTCCCGGAGCTTGCCGGTCTCCTGGTCCTCCTGCCCGAAGCCCTTCACCACGCGTACACCGCTGACCGCGCCGTCGACCACGCCCGCGACGGCGGCCGCCTGGGCCTGGGCGTACCAGGTGGCGGGATGCAGCCTGGAACGGGAGCGCTTGGCGATCACCCACAGGGCCGGGGCGACCGCCAGGGCGACCAGGGTGAGCGGGATCGACAGCCAGGCCATCACGACCAGGGAGATCAGGAAGAGGGCGAAGTTGCCGATGGTCATCGGCAGCATGAAGAGCAGGCCCTGGATGAGCTGGAGGTCGCTGGTGGCGCGGCCCACGACCTGGCCCGTGGACAGTTCGTCCTGGCGGCGGCCGTCGAGGCGGGTGATCGTGCCGAACATCTCGGTGCGCAGGTCGTGCTGGACATCGAGGGCGAGGCGGCCGCCGTAGTAGCGGCGGACGTAGGTGAGGACGTAGACGAGGACGGCGGCGGCGATCAGGGCGCCGGCCCAGGGGGCCATGTCCCGGGTGTGGTCGCCGATGACGTCGTCGATGATCACCTTGGTGATCAGGGGGACGATCGCCATGACGGCCATGCCGCCGAGTGAGGAGCCGAGGGCGAGTACGACGTCCTTGGGATAGCGCCAGGCGTACCCGGCCAGTCGTCGCGCCCAGCCCCGTTGCGGATCCACGCGGTGTCCTCCGTCGTCCAGAAGTCCTGATCTACCGGAAGACACCAACGCGGACAGAAGCGGATTTCATCCCTCCGCAACAACCGGTGGTCAGACGCGGACGCGGAGGCGGTAGAAACGGGTCGTCTGGACCGCGTTCTGGTTGTCGTCGCTGACCAGGAGCACCCTCAGACGGCCGTGGTCGCGCCCGGTGATCACCATGCCCTCGATGTTGTCCAGGAGCGGGTTCGGCTGGGGCTGCCTGGCGGTGGCGCCCAGGGCCGGGCAGTCGGCGATGTCCGTGAGCAGCGTCCTCCTGACCGGGCGGACGTCCGCCTGATCAGTCAGGTTCTCGATGCCGCGGGTGTCCGTCGCGTGGCGGGGGTCGGCCAGGTAGAGGCGGACCGTGTTGCCGACGCCGGAGGTGAAGCCGCGCTCCAGGACCAGGAGACGGCCGTCGGGGAGGGCCTGCACCTCGGGGACGCCGAGGAAGGCGGCGTCGGTGCGGTAGGCGTACTGGGCCCCGGTCTGCCAGCCCTTTCCGTGCCGCTGCCAGGTCTGGAAGCGGACGGTCCCGGCCGTGTCGCCGGAGAGGGCGTACTCCATGGAGGCGAGGAGGGTGCGGCCGCCGTTCAGGAGAGTCAGGCCCTCGAAGGTCTGGTTGGAGGTGGCGCGGCCGGCCGGGGCGACCTGGAGTGCGGCCGGGACGGGGAGCCGGTCGAGGAGCTTCCCGTCGGCGCGGTAGCGGCGGATCGACGGCTCGGTCTCCGAGGTGACCAGCCGGGTGCCGTCCCGGTCGATCACCAGGCCCTCGGAGTCCAGTGCTGCGCCGTTCTCGTCGGCGAGCGGGACGACTTCCTTCGGCGCGAGAGTTCTCGCGTCCAGGTCGAAGAGGGCGGAGCGGTCGGAGAGGGCGGCGAGCGAGCCGTCCCGGTCCACGGCGAGCGCGGAGAAGTTGCCGACGAAGGTGCCGTCGAACGTCGTCTTGTCGAGGGCGTCGGAGTAGCCGTCGAGGGAGACGGACGGGGAGCAGGCGTGGCTCACCGGGGCCGCGGCGACGGCGGGTCCTGCCGCTGTCAGGCAGGCCGCCGCCGCCAGGGCCGCGGTGGTGGTCGCGAGTACGGTTCTGAGCTGCATGCGCGTCACCGTAGGACGGGTTCGTGACGAACGGGAGGCCGTGTCGTGAAGGGCCGTCCGGCTCGGTGACGTGCGGGAGTCCGGCAGGCGTCAGCTCGCCGCGAGATCCCGGTGAATGACCTTGGCGACGCCCTGGATCGTGGTGACGCCGTAGTTCATGGTGCTGTTGCCGTGCGTGAGCACCGTGATCATGTAGTCGTGGCCGCCGCCCGTGAAGGTGCCGACGCTGTGCACCCGCCAGCCGTGGGTGGAGCGCTGGAGCCAGCCGTTCTTGACGTGCCAGGAGATGTTCGACCCGCGGCCGTACGGTGTGCCCCAGCGCTGCGACGAGACGACCTGCCCCATCAACTTCAGGATGTAGGCACGTGAGTTGTCGCTCAGGACGGTGTTCTTGGCGGTGACCAGCTTGAGCAGTTTCTGCTCGTCGGTGACGGTGATCTGGGTCAGGCCCCAGTAGCCGTTGGCCCCCGGCTTGGTCTGGGTCATGCCGGCCGCGGACAGGAAGCCCTTGATCTTGGTCAGGCCGAGCTGCCGCCACAGCTTGCTGGTGGCGTCGTTGTCGGACTTGGTGATCATGGCCTTGGCGAGGTTGCTCTCGGTGGTGGTCAGATACCTGTTGTGCTTCTTGGCGTCCCACAGCAGCGTGGCGAGGACGGTCACCTTGACCACGCTCGCCGAGTCGTAGGCGGTGGAGGAGCGCAGGGTGCAGGTGGTCTTGGTCGTACGGTCGTAGAGGCCCACGGCGATCGTGCCCGAGCGGTTGGCGACGGCGGCCGTGATGTCCCGCTTCAGCTTGTCGGCGAGGCCGGCCTTGGCCGATGTGCAGCTCACGGCCGGCGTGGTGGCCGCGGCGGCCGGTGCGGCGGCGGCGACGCAGGCGGCCAGCGCACCGGCCGCGATCCATTTCTTGTGTCTGTGTATCCCCCGTGTCATGCCCAGTTGACCCTCGGACGGGTGCGAATGGTTGTACGCGTGGGGGACGGTTGTACGAATCGTTACCCGGCCCTCGGTGTTCTCACGGGGTCGGGAGCCGGGGACAGAGGAAAAAACCTTCGACTCACGTACAACCCTTGCACCCCGCCGCAGGTCTCTTGATCGCCAACCGCACGTGTCACCGAGGACAACACCCGGCAAACACGGACGGTTCGCACCCCATCGACCCGGATGCCCGCCAGGCATCCCCCGCATGCCGCAGGAGAATCCCGCATGCACCAGAAGCACCACGCACACCTCAGACTCGCCCTCGCGACGGCCGCCGCGGCCGCGCTGACGGGCGGTCTGCTCACCGTCTCGGCGGCCACGGCCACCGCCGCGGACTCCTTCAAGGTCACGAAGGCCGACTTCAACGGCGACGGCATCGGCGACGTCCTCGCCACGGCCGCCGGCGCCTCCGTCAGCGGCCACGCCGACGCCGGCCAGGTCGTCGCCCTCTACGGCAGCGCCGGCAACGGCGTGACCTCGGCCAAGCGCTCGGTCCTCAGCCAGAACTCCGGCACCGTGCCCGGCAGCGCCGAGGCCGGCGACTGGTTCGGCGGCGCGACGGCGTACGCCGACTTCAACGGCGACGGGTACGACGACGTCGCCGTGGCCTCGCCGTACGAGAAGGTCGGCACCGACACCGACGGCGGCGCCCTGGCCATCCTGTGGGGTTCGGCGAGCGGCCTCACCGGCAAGGCGAGCGACGTGCCGGACCCGGCCGTCTCCTCGCACGACAACTGGGGCCTGGCCCTGGCCGCCGGCGACTTCGACGGCGACGGCAAGGCCGACCTGGCCGTCGGCAGCTCGTCCGCGACCCTCTACGTCTACAAGGGCGGCTTCAGCAGCACCGGCCAGCCCGGCGGGCGTTACACCATCAAGCCGCCGATCATGCCGGGCTCTTCCGGCTTCCCCTACGGCCCGCAGCAGCTCACCGCCGGTGACGTGAACGGCGACGGCCGCACCGACCTGGTGGTCGACGGCTACGAGACGCAGACCGGCATCGGCTGGAACACCAACTACTGGGTGCCCGGCACCGCGAACGGCCTGAGCGTCGCGGGCGTCAAGACCCTCAAGCCGGGCATCGTCACCGGTATCGGCGACATCAACGGCGACGGTTACGGCGACATCGTCACCGGCGCCGGCTGGGACGCCACGACCAGCGACGGCCAGACCGTCCCGGACTCCTCGGACGGCGGCAGGGTCAGCATCACCTACGGCTCCGCGTCCGGCCCCGCCTCGACCACCGGAATCACCCAGAACACCGGGAACGTGCCCGGCAGTTCGGAGAAGGGCGACTCCTTCGGCTGGGACCTGGACCTGGGCGACGTCAACGGCGACGGTTTCCAGGACGTGGTCGTCTCCGCCCCGAACGAGGACCTCGGCAGCGTCTCCAACGCCGGCATGGTCACCGTCATGTACGGCTCCGCGAGCGGCATCAACACCTCCACGGGCCTGCAGTCCTTCGAGCAGAACACGACGGGCGTCCCCGGCACCTCGGAGAAGAACGACCTGTTCGGCGCCGACGTCAAGCTCGACGACGTCAACGGCGACGGCAAGGCCGACCTGGTCATCGGGTCCTACGAGGACGGCGGCGACGGAGCGGTCACCTACCTGCCGTCCACCGGCACGAAGATCGGCACGACCGGCTCCCGCGCCCTGTCGGTGACCGCGGTGGGCGTCTCCACCTCGGGCACCCCCCAGTTCGGCGCTCTCTTCGCCGACTAGTCCCTGCCCTCGCGAACGGCCCCCGATCACCCGGTCGGGGGCCGTTTCGTGTGTCAACTCGCGTAGACACGACCTGATTTGCCGTTTCCGGTCACCGAATGGACACGTGCCATCCATTTACACGGCCGCATGTCCATGTCACGCTCCCATCTGCCGCCTCCATTCAACCCGCGTAGATGGGACCCCCTTTTATGCTGGCGACACGCATCCGCAACTGGAAGACGGTGGCACTCACCACCGCCGCCGTGCTGGCCGGGCTCGCCGCCCCCGTCGTGACCACGACCCCGGCCGCCGCCACCACGACCGCGTACGACACGACGTACTACAAGAACGCGATCGGCAAGACGGGTTCGAGCCTCAAGTCGTCCCTGCACACGATCATCAGCAGCCAGTCGAAGATCTCGTACTCCGCGGTCTGGGACGCGCTCAAGGTCACCGACCAGGACCCGAACAACAGCAGCAACGTCCTCCTGCTGTACAGCGGCGTCTCCCGCAGCAAGTCCCTCAACGGCGGCGACGTCGGCGACTGGAACCGCGAGCACACCTGGGCCAAGTCGCACGGCGACTTCGGCGAGGTCACCGGCCCGGGCACCGACCTGCACCACCTGCGCGCCTGTGACGTCCAGGTCAACAGCATCCGCGGGAACCTGGACTTCGACAACGGCGGCAGCTCCGTCACGAACGGCGGCGGCTCCACCGTCGACTCCGACTCCTTCGCGCCGCGCGCCGCGGACCGCGGTGACGTGGCCCGCATGATCCTCTACATGGCCGTGCGCTACGACGGCGGCGACGGCTTCGCCGACCTGGAGCCCAACGAGAAGGTCGGCAACGGCTCCAACCCGTACATGGGCAAGCTCTCCGTCCTCAAGGCCTGGAACGAGGCGGACCCGCCCAGCGCCTTCGAGGAGCGCCGCAACCAGGTCATCTACGACACCTACCAGCACAACCGCAACCCGTTCGTCGACCACCCGGAGTGGGTCGAGGCGATCTGGTAGGACCCCGGCTACAGGTGCGTCGGCGCGAACATCCGCAGCACCGCCGGGAGGACGACCACCGAGGGCCCCGGTGAGCCGAGCGCCTTCGCGAGGTCGTCCGCGAGGGTCTTTGGGGTCGTGCGGACCCCGGGGACGCCGAAGGACTCGGCCAGTGCCACGTAGTCCGGGCGGGTCAGCTCGGTCGCCGTGGCCTGGCCGAAGGCGTCCGTCATGTACTCGCGCAGGATGCCGTAGCCGCCGTCGTCGACGATCAGCCAGGTGACGTTCAGGTCGTACTGGCGGGCCGTGGCGAGTTCGGCGACGGAGTAGAGGGCGCCGCCGTCGCCGGAGACCGCCAGGACCGGACGGGTGGGGTCCGCGACCGCGGCTCCCAGTGCCGCGGGGAAGCCGTAGCCGAGGCCGCCGGCGCCCTGGGCCGAGTGCATGTGGTTGGGGCCCTTGGCGTCGAACGCCGACCAGGCCCAGTAGGCCAGGATCGTCATGTCCCAGAAGGACGGCGAGTCGGCGGGGAGCGCCCTGCGGACCGACGCCAGGACATCCTGTTCCAGGGTGAGTTCCTGGGCGGCGATCCGCTCCGACACGCGGGCCAGGACCTCCCGCACCCGCTCCGGGGCCTCCTCGTCCGTCCTCGGCGTCACCGTCTCCAGCAGCGCCTGCAACGCGAGGCGGGCGTCCGCGTGGATGCCCAGCGCGGGATGGTTGGACTCCAGCTTGCCGAGGTCCGCCTCGATCTGGATCACTCGGCCGCGTGGCTTGAACGTGTGGTAGTTGGACGACAGTTCACCGAGCCCCGAGCCCACCACCAGCAGGACGTCCGCCTCCTCCAGGAAGTCCGTGGTGTGGCGGTCCTCGATCCACGACTGGAGGGACAGCGGGTGCGTCCAGGGGAAGGCGCCCTTGCCGCCGGGGGTGGTGACGACCGGCGCCCGGAGCGTCTCGGCCAGCTGCCGCAGCTTGCGGGAGGCGTCCGACCGTACGACTCCCCCGCCCGCGATGATCGCCGGGCGGACGGCGTTCGACAGCAGGTGCGCGGCCAGCGCCGTGAGTTCGGGGCGCGGCGGCAGTTCCTCGGGGAAGGCGTCGCCGCCCGTCACCACCGGGATCGAGGTCTCGGCGAGCAGCACGTCCTGGGGGATCTCCACCCACACCGGCCCGTGCGGGGCGGTCAGCGCCGACTTCCAGGCCGCCTCGACCGCGGACGGGATCTGGGACTGGGTGCGGACGGTGTGGACGGACTTGACCACGCCCCGGAAGGAGGCCGACTGGTCCGGGAGTTCGTGGAGGTAGCCGTGCCGGCCGCCGCCCAGGCCGGCGGTCGGGACCTGGCTGCTGATCGCCAGGACCGGGGCGGAGGCGGCCGCGGCCTCCTGGAGGGCGGCCAGCGACGTCAGCGCCCCCGGGCCCGTCGACAGCAGCAGCGGGGCCGCCTCCCCGGTCATCCTGCCGTACGCGTCCGCCGCGAACCCCGCGTTGTTCTCCACCCGCAGGCCGATGTACCGCAGGTCGGAGCGGCGCAGCGCGTCGAACATGCCGAGCGCGTGCTGGCCGGGCAGGCCGAAGACGGTGGTCGCGCCCAGCCCGGCCAGGGTCTCCACGACCAGGTCTCCGCCGTTGCGGCCGGGCGGCGGGTTCAGGGCCGCCGAGATTTGCGCCTCGGTCGGACGGAGCACCAGGTCGTGGTCGTGAGTCACTGCGCGCGGGCCTCTGCAATCTGGCGGGACATGATCGTGGTCAGTTCGTAGGCGGTGTGGGAGGCCGCCACCGAGGTGATCTCCGCGTGGTCGTACGCGGGGGCCACCTCGACGACGTCCGCCGACACCAGGTTGCACGATGCCAGACCGCGCAGGATCTCCAGCAGCTCGCGGGAGGTCATGCCGCCCGCCTCGGGGGTGCCGGTGCCGGGCGCGTGGGCCGGGTCCAGGCAGTCGATGTCGATGGAGATGTACAGGGGGCGGTCGCCGATGCGCTGCCGGAGCTGGTCGGCCACCTCGTCGGCGCCCCTGCGGTAGATGTCCGCCGAGGTGACGATGCCGAAGCCCATCTTCTCGTCTTCGGTGAGGTCCTGCTTGCCGTAGAGCGGGCCGCGGGTGCCGACGTGGGAGAGCGCCGAGGTGTCGAGGACGCCCTCCTCCACCGCGCGCCGGAACGGCGTTCCGTGGGTGTACTCCGCCCCGAAGTACGTGTCCCAGGTGTCCAGGTGGGCGTCGAAGTGCAGCAGGGCGACCGGGCCGTGCTTCTTGGCGACGGACCTGAGCAGCGGGAGCGCGATGGTGTGGTCGCCGCCCAGGGTCATCAGGCGGGCGCCGGTCCCCAGCAGCTCGTCGGCCGCCGCCTCGATCGTCTCGACGGCCTCGTTGATGTTGAACGGGTTCACGGCGATGTCGCCGCCGTCCGCCACCTGGGCGAGGGCGAACGGGGAGGCGTCCTGCGCCGGGTTGTAGGGCCTCAGCAGCCGGGACGCCTCACGGATGGCGTTGCCGCCGAAGCGGGCGCCCGGCCGGTAGGAGACCCCCGAGTCGAACGGCACCCCGACCACGGCGACGTCGGCCCGGCCGACCTCGTCGAGCCGCGGCAGCCGGGCGAAGGTCGCGGGCCCGGCGTAGCGCGGGATGCGGGAGGAGTCGACGGGGCCGCGGGGGGTCTCGGGGGAGCTCATGGTCGTATGCCTTCCTTGTGTCTCTGCGTTCGGTCTACCGGGGTGCCGGAACCGGTTCGGGGACCTCGCGCCCGGCGAGTCGTTCCCGCCAGGCCGCGAGTACCGCGGTGTCGGTCGCCGGGGTCGCCAGGGATACGGCGACGTAGGCGGCCAGGGAGGCCAACAGGCCGTAGTACACGGGCTCGTTGGCGAGGATGCCGTAGCCGGCCATCAGACCGATGACGGCGAGGCCGCCGACGGCCACGGAGGCCAGCGCGCCCTGGGCGGTGCCGCGCCTCCACAGCAGGCCGCCGAGGATCGGGACGAGGAGGCCGCCGACGAGGAGGTTGTAGGCCACCGTCAGCGCCTCGACGACGTTGTTGAGGGCGATGGCCGTGGCGATGACGGCGACGCCCATGACGAGGATGAAGACGCGGTTGCCGCGCACCTCGTCGCGTTCGCCCTCGGCGGTCCTTCCCCGCAGCCGCGACCAGATGTCGTTGTTGGCGACAGTCGCGCAGGCGATCAGCGCGCCCGAGGACGTCGACATGACGGCGGCGAGCGCGGCGGCCAGCACCAGGCCCCGTACGCCGACGGGGAGTTCGTCCTTGACGATGGTGGCGAAGGCGTCGTCCGCGTTGGCCAGGTTCGGGTAGAGCACCTTGGCGGCGGTGCCGATGACGGCGCCGGCGAGGGCGTAGGCGAGGCAGTAGGTGCCGGCGACCGTGCCGCCCCACTTGGCGGTGGTGTCGCTGCGGGCGGTGAAGACGCGCTGCCAGATGTCCTGACCGATGAGCATGCCGAAGGTGTAGATCAGCACGTAGGTGAAGATCGTCTCGCCGCCGATGCCCAGCGGGTCGAAGTACTCGGTGGGCAGCTTGGCCCTCATCTCGCCGAAGCCGCCCGCCTTGACGACGGCGATGGGCAGGAGCAGGAGGAGCACGCCGATGGTCTTCACCACGAACTGCACCATGTCGGTGAGGGTGATGGACCACATGCCGCCGAGGGTGGAGTAGGCGACGACGATCGAGCCGCCCAGGACGATCGCGACGGTCCGGTTCATGTCGAAGAGGACGTCGAAGATCGTGGCGTAGGCGATGGTCGAGGTGACCGCCAGCATGAGGGTGTACGCCCACATGACCACGCCGGAGATGACCCCGGCCCGGCCGCCGTAGCGCAGGTCCAGCATCTCGGAGACGGTGTAGACCTTGAGGCGGGCGATGCGGGCGGAGAAGAAGACGGACAGGGCCAGCAGGCCGAGGCCGATGGTGAAGACCATCCAGGCGCCGGAGAGACCGTACCGGTAGCCGAGGCCCACACCGCCGATGGTGGACGCGCCGCCGAGGACGATCGCCGCCATGGTGCCGGAGTACATCACTGGGCCGAGGCGGCGCCCGGCGACCAGGAACTCGCTCTTGGACCTGGCGCGGCGCATGCCCCACCACCCCATGGCGAGCATGCCGGCCAGATAGACGACGATCACTGTGTAGTCGACGGCCATGTCGGAGCCCTCCTCCTGCCGGTCTGCACCTTGCCGGTCTGCACCGTGCGGGCCCGCGGCCTGCCGGTCTGCGTCGACACTAGGTGGCCGGAAAGCGACTGCGAAGTGTACGTTTCATCCATTCGAACGGCACCGGATGGAGGGAACGTCCACGATGCCGGACCCGGCTGTCCCGCCCACCCCACCGGTCCCGCTGGCCGCACTGCTGGCCCGGGAGGACCTGGGGCTGCGGCAGATCGCCGGGCCCTCGGACCCCGCCACGGCGGTCCACTGGGCGCACACCTCGGAGATGGCGGACCCGTACCCGTACCTGCTGGGCGGTGAGCTGCTGCTGACGGCGGGGGTGCACATCCCGGAGGCGGCGGGCTCGGGCACCTACTTCGACGACTACGTGGCGAGGATCGTCGCGGCCGGCGGGGCGGCCCTCGGCTTCGGCGTGGCGCCCGTGCACGACACGGTCCCCCGCGCCCTGGTGGCGGCCTGCGACGCCTACGGGCTGCCGCTGGTCGAGGTCCCGCCCGAGACCACCTTCTCCGGTGTGGCCCGGGCCGTCTGGCAGTTGATGGCCCAGGCCCGGCACGCGGAGCTGCGCCGCGTCACCGAGGCCCAGCAGAGCCTGGCCGCGGCCGCCTCCCGCTCCGACCCGGTGCCGTCGGTGCTGCGCCAGCTCGCCCAGCGGGTCGGCGGGTGGGCGGTGCTGTACGGCCCGGAGGGCACGGAGGTCGCGGCGGCGGGCAGGCGGCAGGGCGACGGGGAGCTGGCGCGGTTGAGCCGGCTCGTCACCGAGCGCTCCTCCACCACGGCCACCGACACCACCGCCGGCCTCCATCTGGCCGCCTACGCCCTCGGCGCCGGGCACGGCTTCGTCCTCGGGGTCGCCGCGCCCCGCCGCGACCCCGGCGACCACACCATCGCCTCCGTCGCCGCCGTGCTGCTGTCGCTGCTCACCGGTGAGCACCAGAGCGGGTCGGAGGCGGCGCGCTCGTCCGCCCTGGTACGGCTGCTGCTGGGCGCCCCGGCCCAGGACGTGGCCCCGCTCCTCGGTGGCGAGCGGTGGGTCGTCGTGCACGCCCGGCCCGACAGTCCCGCCGCTCCCGACCCGGTCGTGGCCTCCGCGCTCGGCGCGGCGCTCGGGTCGCCGCTGGTGGACGTGGCCGGGGACGTCGTACGGGTGCTGCTGCCCGCCGACCGGGAACCGGCCCCGCAGCCCGGGTGGACGCTCGGGGTCAGCGCGGCCGCCGGACCGGCGGAGTGGACGGTCGCCGACGCCCAGGCGGGCCGTGCGCTGGCCCGCGCCCGCGCGACCCGCGCCGGGCTCGTCCGGTACGGGGCCCGTCCCGCCCTGGCCGACCTGGTGCCGGAGCCGGACGCCGAGGCGCACGCCCGGGCCCTCCTCGCCCCGCTCTCCCCCGCCCTCACCGAGACCCTGCGCTCCTGGCTGTCCCTGCACGGCAGCTGGGACCGTACGGCGGTCGCGCTGGAGGTGCACCGCAACACCGTCCGGCAGCGGATCGCGAAGTGCGCGGCGCTGCTGGAGCTGGACCTGGACGACCCGGACGTACGGATGGAGCTGTGGTTCGCGCTGCGCCGGCCATGACCGGGTGAGCCGTGTCCCAGCGTGCGGGATGCGCGGCGGTCCCGTGAAGGCGTGCCTCAGAATGGGAGGCATGCCGATACCCGGGACACCCAGCCGCGCCGAGCTCGTCGACCACCTCGTGAAGACCCGTATCGCGGGCGAGGTGGCCACCCCGCGGGAGAACAACCTCTCCCACTACCGCCAGCTCGCGAACGGCAACCGCCACTACTGGCTCGGGCTGGAGCTCGGGGAGCGGTGGACCGACGAGCAGGACGTGCTCGCGGTGATGGCGGAGCGGGTGGGCGTCAACGACGACCCGGAGTACCGGTACGGCCAGGACACCATCGATCCCGAGCTGACCGTGAGCGCCCTGGAGCGGATGGCGGCCAGGCTGCGCAAGGCGGCGGACGGGCAGCAGCGGGTGCTGTTCGCGACCGGCCACCCCGGCGGACTCCTCGACGTCCACCACGCCACGGCCGCCGCGCTGCGCGCCGCCGGCTGCGAGATCGTGGTCATCCCGGACGGGCTCCAGACGGACGAGGGGTACGTCATGCAGTTCGCGGACGTGGCGGTCCTGGAGCACGGCGCCACGCTGTGGCACACCCACTCCGGCGACCCTATGAAGGCCATCCTCACGGCCCTGGAGCGCGAGGGCCGCCCGCTGCCCGACCTGGTCGTCGCCGACCACGGCTGGGCGGGGTACGCGGGCCGGCACGGCGTGGACTCCGTGGGCTACGCCGACTCCAACGACCCGGCCCTCTTCGTCGGCGAGGCGGAGGGCACCCTCCAGGTGACGGTCCCCCTCGACGACCACGTGGTGAGCCCGCGCTACTACGACCCGATGACGGCATACCTGCTCGACGAGGCGGGCCTGCGGTAGCGCCCCGCGGCGGAACGGGACGGCCGGCTGCGGGAGCGCCGAGGAACGCGGGTGCGGCGGCGGCCGACGAGACCGGCTCGCCGGTGGCGGTGATCGACACCACCCGGCACCGGTCCGCGGACTCCGGCACCACGAGCCTCACGGCCGGGAAGCAGCACTACGACACCCGCTCAAGACTCGGCGCCGAGGAACGTCGGTGCGGCGGCGGCCGACGAGACCACGGCCACCCGTGCCCGACTCCGGCGCTGAGAGACACACGGCGGAGACAAGCGGCCGCGTGCTGCGACGGCAAGGGACGCGCGGGTGCGTGGTCCCCTGCGACTGAGGCGGGACGGGACGGACGGCGACGTCCTGACACCGGCCCGGGGCTCGGCGCCGAGGCACGGGTGGCGGGCGACAAGACCACGGCCAGTCGGCACCCCGTGCCCGGACTCCGGCACGGACAGACGCACGGCGGAGAGCAGCGGCCGCGCGCGCTGCGACGGCAAGGGAAGCGGGGACGAGGTCCGTCACCGCGAGCCGCGCGGCCGGGACGAACGGCAGCATCCCGGCGCCCGCTCAAGGTTGGGCGCCGAGGAGCGTGCGTGCGACGGGCGACGAGACCATGGCCACCGGCATCGGCCTAGGGCTCGGCGCCGAGGCATGGGGGGCAACGGCCGAGACCACACTCACCCGGCACCCGTGCCAGGACTCCGGCACCTCCAGGCACGCGGCGGAGACGAGCGGCCGCGCGCTGTGACGGCAAAGGGCGCGGGGACCGGGTCCGGCGCCCCGACCCGCCCGGCCGGGGCGGACGGTGGCGTCCCGGCGCCCGCGGGGGTCGGTGCGAGGCTGCTCAGGGGTGTCGGGGTGCGCGGACCACGCCCTCCTGGATCACCGAGATGGCCAGGCGGCCGTCCTGGGTGTAGATGCGGGCCTGGCCGAGGCCGCGGCCGCCGGAGGCCGACGGGGACTCCTGGTCGTACAGGAGCCATTCGTCGGCGCGGAAGGGGCGGTGGAACCACATCGCGTGGTCCAGGGACGCGCCGACCACGTCACCGACCGCCCAGCCGCCGCGCCCGTGCGCGAGCAGGATCGAGTCGAGGAGCGTCATGTCGGAGACGTACGTGGCGAGGACGACGTGCAGGAGCGGGTCGTCCGCGAGCTTGCCGTTGGTGCGGAACCAGACCTGGGAGTGCGGTTCGCGCGGCTCGCCGTACTGCCCGAACGGCGGCTCGTCCACGTACCGCAGGTCGATCGCCTCGCGGGCCTCGAGGAAGCGCTCCACGACCGTCGGATCGAGGTGGTCGTAGCCGCGCAGCCGGTCCGCGGAGGTGGGCAGCGTGGCCGGGTCGGGGGCGGCCGGCATGGCGGCCTGGTGCTCGAAGCCGTCCTCGTGCCGCTGGAAGGACGCGGAGAGGGCGAAGATCGGCTGGCCGTGCTGGATCGCGAGCACGCGGCGCGCGGTGAAGGAGCGGCCGTCGTTCATGCGGTCGACCGTGTAGACGATCGGCGCGCCCGGGTCGCCGGGACGCAGGAAGTACGCGTGCAGGGAGTGGGCGAGCCGGTCCTCGGGGACCGTCCGCCCCGCGGCGACCAGCGCCTGTGCCGCGACCTGACCGCCGAAGACGCGGGGGACGACGGCGGGGCGGGAGTGGCCGCGGAAGATGTCCTCCTCGATCTGCTCGAGGTCGAGCAGATCGAGGAGGTCCTGGAGTGCCTGGCTCATGGAGCTGTTGTACCGGCCGTCGGTTTCGTGCGGCCTACAGGCCCATGTCCTTCGCGATGATCGTCTTCATGATCTCGCTGGTGCCGCCGTAGATGCGGTTGACGCGGTTGTCCGCGTACAGGCGGGCGATCGGGTACTCGTTCATGAAGCCGTAGCCGCCGTGCAGCTGGAGGCAGCGGTCGATGACGCGGTGCGCGACCTCGGTGCAGAACAGCTTGGCGCTGGCGGCCTCGGCCGGGGTCAGCTCACCGGCGTCCAGGGCCTCCAGGGCGCGGTCGGCGACGGCCTCGGCGGCGTCCACCTCGGCCTGGCAGGCGGCCAGTTCGAACTTGGTGTTCTGGAAGGAGGCGACGGGCTTGCCGAAGACCGTGCGGTCCTGCACGTACTCCTTGGCGAACCGGACGGCGGCCTTGGCCTGGGCGTAGGCGCCGAAGGCGATGCCCCAGCGCTCGGAGGCCAGGTTGTGGCCGAGGTAGTAGAAGCCCTTGTTCTCCTCGCCGAGGAGGTCCTCGACGGGGACCTTCACGTCGACGAACGCCAGCTCGGCGGTGTCGGAGGTCTTCAGGCCGAGCTTGTCCAGCTTGCGGCCGATGGAGTAGCCCTCGGACTTGGTGTCGACGGCGAACAGGGAGATGCCGTGGCGGCGGTCCTCGGCGGTGGGCGCGGAGGTGCGGGCGCAGACGATCACGCGGTCGGCGTGCACGCCGCCGGTGATGAAGGTCTTGGAGCCGTTGAGGACGTAGTGCGTGCCGTCCTCGGAGAGCTTGGCGGTGGTCTTCATGCCCGCGAGGTCGGAGCCGGTGCCCGGCTCGGTCATCGCGAGGGCCCACATCTCCTCGCCGGTGACGAACTTCGGCAGGAAGCGCTTCTTCTGCTCGTCGGTGGCGAGCATCTTGATGTAGGGCAGGCCCAGCAGGACGTGCACGCCGGAGCCGCCGAACTGCACGCCCGCGCGTGCGGTCTCCTCGTACATGACGGCCTCGAACTTGTACGAGTCGATGCCGGCGCCGCCGTACTCCTCGTCCACGCGGATGCCGAAGATGCCGAGCTCGGCGAGCTTGTAGTAGAAGTCGCGCGGCGCCTGGCCGGCCTGGAACCACTCGTCGTAGACCGGGACGACCTCGGCCTCGATGAAGGCGCGCAGGGTCTCCCGGAACGCCTCGTGGTCCTCGTTGAACACCGTACGGCGCACCGCCGCCACCTCCACCTGACTGAATGGGTCCATGTCTAAGCGCTTGCTCAGAACATCAAGGTACCGGCGGGTAGGGAGAGGCGTCCAGAGCTGCTCCCGTAACGCTCGTCACGCCGCCGCGGCCGCGAACGCCCCCCTGGCCATGCGGTGCAGCAGCTCCGCCGTGGCGCCGCGGCCCGGCAGGGAGCCGGGGCGGCCCAGGTGCGGGGTGGAGTTCAGGAGGCCGAAGACGGAGTGCACGGCCGAGCGGGCCGCGGGTTCGGCGAGACCGGGGTAGACCTCGCGCAGGCTCGCCACCCACAGCTCGACGTACTGGCGCTGGAGCTGCCGCACCAGCTTGCGGTCGCTGTCGCGCAGGCGGTCCAGCTCGCGGTCGTGCAGGGTGATCAGGGGGCGGTCGTCCAGCGCGAAGTCGATGTGGCCCTCGATCAGCGAGTCCAGCAGCGCCTCGGGGTCCTGGCCGCCCGCCTCGGCGACCCTGCGCTTGCCGCCCGTCAGGAGACGGCCGCTGATGCCGACCAGCAGCTCCGCCAGCATCGCGTCCTTGCCCGCGAAGTGCCGGTAGAGCCCGGGACCGCTGATGCCGACCGCCGCGCCTATCTCGTCCACGCCCACGCCGTGGAACCCCCGCTCGGCGAACAGCCGCGCGGCCTCCTTGAGGATCTGCTCGCGGCGGCTGGGGGCGTCGGTTCTGGTGGCCATGGAGGCAATTCTAGACAGGGAGGTTAGCGGTCGTTAACCTGATGGAAATGGTTAACGCTCATTAACAGGCGATCACTGGGTGAGGGGACCGCGGGACATGGATCAGGCACCCGAGCTGACGAGCGCGGCAGATCCCGCGTCGGCGGCCTGGAAGGCCAACGAGGAGGCCCACCGGGCCCTCGTGGACGAGCTGCGGGACAAGCTCGCCGCCGCCGGGACGGGCGGCGGCGAGAAGGCGCGCGAGCGGCACACCGCGCGCGGGAAGCTGTTGCCCAGGGACCGGGTCGACACCCTCCTGGACCCCGGTTCGCCGTTCCTGGAGCTGGCCCCGCTCGCCGCCGACGGGATGTACGACGGGCAGGCCCCGGCCGCCGGGGTCATCGCCGGGATCGGGCGGGTCAGCGGGCGCGAGGTCGTCGTCGTCGCCAACGACGCGACCGTCAAGGGCGGCACGTACTACCCGATGACGGTCAAGAAGCACCTGCGGGCGCAGGAGGTCGCCCTGGACAACCGCCTCCCCTGCGTCTACCTCGTGGACTCCGGCGGCGCCTTCCTGCCCATGCAGGACGAGGTCTTCCCGGACCGCGAGCACTTCGGGCGGATCTTCTACAACCAGGCCCGGATGTCCGGCGCGGGCATCCCGCAGATCGCGGCGGTGCTCGGCTCGTGCACGGCCGGGGGCGCCTACGTCCCCGCCATGAGCGACGAGGCGGTCATCGTCCGCAACCAGGGCACGATCTTCCTCGGCGGCCCGCCCCTCGTGAAGGCCGCCACCGGCGAGGTCGTCACCGCGGAGGAGCTCGGCGGCGGCGAGGTGCACTCCCGGATCTCCGGCGTCACCGACCACCTCGCCGAGGACGACGCCCACGCGCTGCGGATCGTCCGGAACATCGTCGCGACCCTCCCCGCGCGCGGGCCGCTGCCGTGGTCGGTGGAGCCAGTGGTGGAGCCGAAGGTCGACCCCCACGGCCTCTACGGCGCGGTGCCGGTGGACTCCCGCACCCCCTATGACGTCCGCGAGATCATCGCGCGCATCACCGACGGCTCGCGTTTCGCCGAGTTCAAGGCGGAGTTCGGGCAGACCCTGGTCACCGGCTTCGCCCGGATCCACGGCCACCCGGTCGGGATCGTCGCGAACAACGGCATCCTCTTCTCCGAGTCGGCCCAGAAGGGCGCCCACTTCATCGAGCTGTGCGACCAGCGCGGCATCCCGCTGCTGTTCCTCCAGAACATCTCGGGCTTCATGGTGGGCAAGGACTACGAGGCCGGCGGCATCGCCAAGCACGGCGCCAAGATGGTGACCGCGGTCGCCTGCACGCGCGTGCCCAAGCTGACGGTCGTCGTCGGCGGTTCGTACGGCGCCGGCAACTACTCGATGTGCGGCCGGGCCTACTCTCCCCGCTTCCTGTGGATGTGGCCCAACGCCAAGATCTCCGTCATGGGCGGCGAGCAGGCCGCCTCCGTCCTCGCGACCGTCAAGCGGGACCAGTTGGAGTCCCGGGGGGAGACCTGGTCCGCCGAGGACGAGGAGACCTTCAAGGACCCGATCCGCGCCCAGTACGAGCGCCAGGGCAACGCCTACTACGCCACCGCCCGGCTCTGGGACGACGGGGTCATCGACCCGCTGGACACCCGTCAGGTGCTCGGCCTGGCCCTGACCGCATGCGCCAACGCGCCGCTGGGCGACCCCCAGTTCGGCGTCTTCCGGATGTGAGGACCCATGTTTGACACAGTGCTTGTCGCCAACCGGGGCGAGATCGCGGTCCGCGTCATCCGCACGCTCAAGGCTCTGGGCGTACGCTCCGTCGCCGTCTTCTCCGACGCCGACGCCGACGCGCGGCACGTCCGGGAGGCCGACACCGCCGTACGGCTGGGGCCGGCGCCGGCCGCGGAGAGCTATCTGTCCGCCGAGCGGCTGCTGGAGGCGGCCGCCCGCACCGGCGCCCAGGCCGTCCACCCCGGCTACGGCTTCCTCGCGGAGAACGCGGCCTTCGCCCGCGCGTGCGCCGACGCCGGGCTGGTCTTCATCGGGCCGCCCGCCGACGCCATCGCCCTCATGGGCGACAAGATCCGCGCCAAGGAGACCGTGCAGGCGGCCGGTGTGCCCGTGGTCCCCGGCGGCCGGGACCCCGAACTCGTCGAGGCGGCGCGCGCGTTGGGCGCCCCGGTGCTGCTCAAGCCCAGCGCGGGCGGCGGCGGCAAGGGCATGCGGCTGGTCCGGGACCTCACCGTCCTGGAGGAGGAGATCGCCGCCGCCCGCCGCGAGGCCCGCACCTCCTTCGGCGACGACACCCTGCTCGTGGAGCGTTGGGTCGACCGGCCCCGGCACATCGAGATCCAGGTGCTCGCGGACGGCCACGGCCACGTGATCCACCTCGGCGAGCGCGAGTGCTCCCTCCAGCGCCGGCACCAGAAGATCATCGAGGAGGCGCCCAGCGTCCTCCTCGACGAGGACACGCGCGCGTCGATGGGCGAGGCGGCGGTCGAGGCGGCCCGCTCCTGCGGCTACCGGGGCGCGGGCACGGTGGAGTTCATCGTGCCGGGCGACGACCCCTCGTCGTACTACTTCATGGAGATGAACACCCGGCTCCAGGTGGAGCACCCGGTCACCGAGCTGGTCACCGGACTCGACCTGGTGGAGTGGCAGCTCCGGGTCGCCGCGGGCGAGCGGCTGCCGTACGGGCAGCAGGACGTCTCCCTCACCGGGCACGCGATCGAGGCCCGCGTCTGCGCGGAGGACCCCGCCCGCGGCTTCCTGCCGTCCGGCGGCACGGTGCTGCGCCTGCGCGAACCCCAGGGCGACGGCGTCCGCACCGACTCGGGGCTCAGCGAGGGCACCGAGGTCGGCAGCCTGTACGACCCGATGCTGTCCAAGGTCATCGCGTACGGCCCGGACCGCGCGACCGCGCTCAGGAAGCTGCGGGCGGCCCTCGCGGAGACGGTGACGCTCGGCGTCCAGACCAACGCGGGCTTCCTGCGCCGGCTCCTCGCCCATCCGGACGTGGTGCGGGGCGAGCTGGACACCGGGCTCGTCGAGCGGGAGGTGGACGACCTGGTCTCCACCGACGTGCCGGAGGAGGTGTACGAGGCGGCGGCGGCCGTACGCCTCGACGCGCTGCGGCCTCGCGAAGAGGGCTGGACCGATCCGTTCTCGGTGCCGAGCGGCTGGCGGCTGGGGGGCACCCCGAAGCCCGTGGGCTTCCACCTGCGGGTGCAGGACCCGGTGGAGTACGTCCCGCGCGGCACCCACACCGTCACCGGCGACCAGGTCACCGTCACCCTCGACGGCGTCCGGCACACCTTCCACCGCGCCGCCGACTGGATCGGCCGGGACGGCGACGCCTGGCACGTGCGGGACCACGACCCGGTGGCCGCGTCCCTGACCCGCGGCGGGCACGCGGGGGCCGACTCCCTCACCGCCCCCATGCCCGGCACGGTGACCGTCGTGAAGGTCGCGGTCGGGGACGAGGTGGCCGCCGGGCAGAGCCTGCTCGTGGTCGAGGCGATGAAGATGGAGCACGTCATCTCCGCCCCGCACGCCGGCACGGTCGCCGAACTGGACGTCACGCCGGGCACCACGGTCGCGATGGACCAGGTGCTCGCCGTCATCGCCCCGGTGGAGGAGGAGAAATGACGCTCCCCATGGTCCTGCCGGAAGCGGGGCTCCCCGCCCGGGTCCGCATCCACGAGGTCGGCGCCCGCGACGGCCTCCAGAACGAGAAGTCGACCGTGCCGACCGAGGTCAAGGCGGAGTTCGTGCGGCGCCTCGCCGAGGCCGGGCTGACGACGATCGAGGCGACGAGCTTCGTCCACCCGAAGTGGGTGCCCCAGCTCGCCGACGCGGAGCAGCTGTTCCCGCAGATCAGCGACCTCCCGGTGGACCTCCCCGTCCTCGTGCCCAACGAACGCGGCCTGGACCGGGCCCTCGCGCTCGGCGCGACCCGCGTCGCCGTGTTCGCGAGCGCCACCGAGTCCTTCGCCAAGGCCAACCTCAACCGCACGGTCGACGAGGCGCTGGCGATGTTCGAGCCGGTCGTCGCGCGGGCCAAGGCCGAGGGCGTGCACGTCCGCGGCTACCTGTCGATGTGCTTCGGCGACCCGTGGGAGGGCGCGGTCCCGGTCCCCCAGGTCACCAGGGTCTGCCGCGCCCTGCTCGACATGGGCTGCGACGAACTGAGCCTCGGCGACACCATCGGGGTGGCCACCCCGGGCCATGTGCGGGCGCTGCTGACCGAACTCGACGTCCCGGTCGAGAAGGTGGGCGTGCACTTCCACGACACCTACGGCCAGGCGCTCGCCAACACCCACGCCGCCCTCCAGCACGGCGTCACCACCGTGGACGCCTCCGCGGGCGGCCTCGGCGGCTGCCCGTACGCCAAGTCCGCCACCGGCAACCTCGCCACCGAGGACCTGGTGTGGATGCTTCAGGGCCTCGGCATCGACACCGGTGTCGACCTCGGCCGTCTCGTCGCCACCAGCGCCTGGATGGCCGAACACCTGGGCCGACCCAGCCCGTCCCGCACCGTCCGCGCCCTCTCCCACCAGGAGTGAACCCCCGATGGACCACCGTCTCTCATCCGAGCTGGAAGAACTCCGCCGTACCGTCGAGGAGTTCGCGCACGACGTGGTGGCGCCGAAGATCGGCGAGTACTACGAGCACCACGAGTTCCCGTACGAGATCGTCCGCGAGATGGGCCGCATGGGCCTGTTCGGGCTGCCGTTCCCCGAGGAGTACGGCGGGATGGGCGGCGACTACCTGGCCCTCGGCCTCGTCCTCGAGGAACTCGCGCGCGTGGACTCGTCGGTGGCCATCACCCTGGAGGCCGGCGTCTCCCTGGGCGCCATGCCGCTGCACCTGTTCGGCACCGAGGAGCAGAAGCGCGAGTGGCTGCCCCGGCTGTGCTCGGGCGAGATCCTGGGCGCCTTCGGCCTCACGGAACCGGACGGCGGCAGCGACGCCGGGGCGACCCGGACGACGGCCCGCCTGGACCCGGACACCGACGAGTGGGTCATCAACGGCACCAAGTGCTTCATCACCAACTCCGGCACCGACATCACCGGCCTGGTCACCGTCACCGCGGTCACCGGCCGCAAGCCCGACGGCAGGCCGCTGATCTCCTCGATCATCGTCCCCTCGGGCACCCCGGGCTTCACGGTCGCCCCGCCGTACTCGAAGGTCGGCTGGAACGCCTCCGACACCCGTGAGCTGTCCTTCTCCGACGTCCGGGTCCCGGCGGCGAACCTGCTGGGCGAACAGGGCCGCGGCTACGCCCAGTTCCTGCGCATCCTCGACGAGGGCCGGATCGCCATCGCGGCGCTCGCGACCGGGCTCGCGCAGGGCTGTGTGGACGAGTCCGTGAAGTACGCCAAGGAGCGGGAGGCGTTCGGGAAGCCCATCGGCGCCAACCAGGCCATCCAGTTCAAGATCGCCGACATGGAGATGAAGGCCCACACCGCCCGGCTCGCCTGGCGGGACGCGGCCTCGCGCCTGGTCTCCGGCGAGCCCTTCAAGAAGGAGGCGGCCCTCGCCAAGCTGTACTCCTCCACGATCGCGGTGGACAACGCCCGCGAGGCCACCCAGATCCACGGCGGATACGGCTTCATGAACGAGTACCCGGTGGCCCGGATGTGGCGCGACTCCAAGATCCTGGAGATCGGGGAGGGCACCAGCGAGGTCCAGCGGATGCTGATCGCACGGGAGTTGGGGCTGGTGGGGTAAACCGCAGCTCACAGAGCACCCACAGCTTCGACGGGGCGGCGCCCCGCCCTCTGGACATTCGATGAGGTTAGGCTAACCTACGTTCGAACTTGTCCGGCGGGCGCTCAGCCCCGTTCGAAAGCAGCCACACATGTCCAACGCAAGAGCCGCCCACCTCACCCGCCGTGGCATCCTCGCCGCGGGCGGCGCACTCGGCCTCGGCGCCGTGCTCGCGGCCTGCGGTGACGACGACTCCAGCAGCGAGGGCTCTGGCAAGGGGACCACGGCCGCCAAGTCCGGGGCGTGGACCTTCAAGGACGACCGAGGCACGACCGTCAAGCTCGACAAGGTCCCCACGAAGATCGTCGCCTTCGTCGGCGTCGCCGCCGCGCTGTACGACTACGGCATCGAGGTCAAGGGCGTCTTCGGCCCCACCAAGACCAAGGACGGCAAGGCCGACGTCCAGGCCGGCGACATGGACGTCAGCAAGCTGACCGTCTTCGGCAACGTCTGGGACCAGTTCAACGTCGAGCAGTACGCGGCCTTCGCGCCCGAGGTCCTCATCTCCACGACCTTCGACAGCGCCGGCACCCTCTGGTACGTCCCCGCGGCCTCCGCCTCCAAGATCGCCAAGCTGGCGCCGAGCGTGGCGGTCTCCGTGTACGACCGTCAGATCACCACGCCCCTCCAGCGGGTGTGGGAGCTGGCCGAGTCCCTCGGCGCCGACATGAAGGCGGCGAAGGTCACCGACGCGAAGAAGCGGTTCGAGGCGGCGTCGGAGCGGCTGCGCGCCGCGGCCAAGGCCCACCCCGACATCAAGGTGCTCGCCGGGTCCGCCGCCCAGGACGTCTTCTACGTCTCCGGCACCAACCTCTCCATCGACCTGGAGTACTTCAAGGCCCTCGGCGTGAACTTCGTGGAGCCCCCGGCGTCCGTGCTCAAGGCGTCCGGCGGCTGGTACGAGTCGCTGAGCTGGGAGAACGTCGACAAGTACAAGGCCGACATCATCATGATGGACGACCGTACGGCGACGATCCAGCCGGCCGACATCACCGAGGCCACCTGGAAGAAGCTGCCCGCGGTGAAGGCCGGGCAGGTCATCGCCCGCTCGCCCGAGCCGATCCTGTCGTACGACAAGTGCGTGGCGATGGTGGAGAACCTCGCGAAGGCGATCGAGACCGCGAAGAAGGTCAGCTGACCCCCACACCTTCCTGAGCCTCAGGAGCTCTGTATGACTACGGCCGTAGCCGCCCCGTTCCGTTTCTTCTCCCTCCAGGTCGTGCGGACGAGGCGGCTCGGCCCGTCTCTGGTCCGGGTGAGTTTCACCGGTGAGGATCTCCGGCACTTCTTCTCCGACGGGCGCGACCAGTCGCTGTCCCTCTTCCTCCCCGCCGAGGGGCGCACCGAGCCCGGAGTTCCCGTCGAACTCGGGGACGGGTGGTGGCAGGCGTGGCGGGAGCAGCCCGATGACGTGCGGGCCGTGATGCGGTCGTACACGCTACGGAGCCTCCGCCGGGACCCCGACGAGATCGACATCGACTTCGTGCTGCACGAGCCCGCCGGGCCCGCGTGCGCATGGGCCGCGCGGGCCCGCGCCGGGGACAGGGTGCAGTTGCTCGGGCCCGCGATCGCCGACAACCGGGCGATCCGGTTCCGGCCGCCCGCCGACACCGACCTCGTGCTGCTGTGGGGCGACGAGACCGCCCTCCCCGCCGTCTCCGCGATCCTCGAAGACCTCCCCGCCGGGCAGCGCGCCCGTGTCTGGCTGGAGGTGCGGGAGGCGGGGACCATCCAGGACCTCACGACCGGCGCGGACGCCGAGATCACCTGGCTCGTCGGGGAGAAGGCGCTGGACGCCGTCCGTGAGGCACAACTCCCGCCCGCCGAGCGGCCGTACGCGTGGATCGCGGGCGAGTCCGGGTGCGTGAAGGAGCTGCGGCGGCACTTCGTGCGCGAGCGCGGGATCGACCGGCGCCGCGTCACCTTCGTCGGCTACTGGCGCCA
This sequence comes from Streptomyces sp. NPDC091972, assembly GCF_044756385.1. Classification (NCBI taxonomy): domain Bacteria; kingdom Bacillati; phylum Actinomycetota; class Actinomycetes; order Kitasatosporales; family Streptomycetaceae; genus Streptomyces; species Streptomyces sp. NPDC091972. The sequence goes on from NZ_JBIVSV010000002.1 coordinate 572,214, forward strand.
CGGCATGACCGAGGAGCAGCTCCGGGCCGCGGAGTAACTCCCGTCGACGTGACGCCGGTCACGGGTGGGGCAGGTTTCGCCTCGCGTTAATTAGGTTAGGCTTACCTAAGTTGAAGCCCGGGTATCCGCCCCGCTCCTGCCCCGTCCCGTACGGATGTCCCCACCGGAGGACCCCCACATGCGCTCGCACCTGCTCAACGACACGACCGCGGAGAGCTACCGCCGCTCCGTGACCGAAGGAATCGAGCGGGTGGCGGCCAAACTCGCCACCACCACAAGGCCGTTCACCGGCGTCTCCGTCGACGCCCTCTCCCCCCGCATCGACGAGATCGACCTCGACAAGCCCCTGCTGGACACGGCGGCGGTGCTCGACGAGCTGGAGGACGTCTACCTCCGGGACGCGATCTACTTCCACCACCCCCGCTACCTCGCCCACCTCAACTGCCCGGTCGTCATCCCGGCCGTGCTCGGCGAGGCCATCCTCTCCGCCGTCAACTCCTCCCTGGACACCTGGGACCAGTCGGCCGGCGGCACCCTGATCGAGCGCAAACTGATCGACTGGACCACCGCGCGCATCGGCCTGGGCCCGGTCGCCGACGGGGTGTTCACCTCGGGCGGGACGCAGTCCAACCTCCAGGCCCTGCTGCTGGCCCGCGAGGAGGCCAAGGCGGACACGACGGCCAGGCTGCGTGTCTTCGCCTCCGAAGTCAGCCACTTCAGCGTGAAGAAGTCCGCCAAACTCCTCGGCCTGGGCGCCGACTCGGTCGTCTCCATTCCCGTGGGCGCCGACAAGAGGATGCAGACCGTCGCCCTCGCCCGCGAGCTGGAGCGCTGCAAGCAGGACGGCCTCGTCCCCATGGCCGTCGTCGCCACCGCCGGCACCACCGACTTCGGCTCCATCGACCCGCTGCCCGAGATCGCCGAGCTGTGCGAGCAGTACGGCACCTGGATGCACGTCGACGCCGCCTACGGCTGCGGGCTGCTCGCCTCGGTCAAGTACCGGGACCGCATCGACGGCATCGAGCGCGCCGACTCGGTCACCGTCGACTACCACAAGTCCTTCTTCCAGCCGGTGAGTTCGTCCGCCGTACTGGTCCGCGACGCCTCCACGCTGCGCCACGCCACCTACCACGCGGAGTACCTCAACCCGCGCCGCATGGTGCAGGAACGTATTCCCAACCAGGTGGACAAGTCCCTCCAGACCACCCGCCGCTTCGACGCCCTCAAGCTGTGGATGACCCTGCGCGTGATGGGCGCCGACGGCATCGGCCAGCTCTTCGACGAGGTCTGCGACCTGGCCGCCGAGGGCTGGAAGCTGCTCGCCGCCGACCCGCGCTTCGACGTGGTCGTCGAGCCGAGTCTCTCCACGCTCGTCTTCCGCTACATCCCGTCCTCGGTCACCGACCCGGCCGAGATCGACCGCGCCAACCTGTACGCCCGCAAGGCCCTGTTCGCCTCCGGCGACGCGGTGGTCGCGGGCACCAAGGTGCAAGGCCGCCACTACCTGAAGTTCACCCTGCTCAACCCCGAGACGACGGTCGAGGACATGTCCGTCGTGCTCGACCTGATCGCCGGCCACGCCGAGCAGTACCTGGGAGAGTCCCTTGACCGCGCGTCCTGAGAACCCGTCCACCGTCCACGATTTCGTGGGGATCGGGCTGGGCCCGTTCAACCTGGGCCTTGCCTGCCTGACCGAGCCCATCGCCGAACTCGACGGGATCTTCCTGGAGTCGAAGCCCGACTTCGAGTGGCACGCCGGCATGTTCCTGGACGGCGCCCACCTCCAGACCCCGTTCATGTCGGACCTGGTCACCCTCGCCGACCCGACCTCGCCGTACTCCTTCCTCAACTACCTGAAGGAGAAAGGCCGGCTGTACTCGTTCTACATCCGCGAGAACTTCTACCCGCTGCGGGTGGAGTACGACGATTACTGCCGCTGGGCCGCCGGCAAACTGAGCTGCGTCCGCTTCGGCACGACGGTGACCGAGGTCCGCCACGAGGACGAGCTGTACGTCGTGACGACGTCCGACGGCGACACCTTCCGCGCCCGCCACCTGGTCCTCGGCACCGGCACCCCGCCGTACGTGCCGGAGGCCTGCCAGGGGCTGGGCGGTGACTTCATCCACAACTCCCGCTACATGCAGCACCGTGCGGAGCTGGTGAAGAAGGAGTCCATCACCCTGGTCGGCTCGGGCCAGTCCGCCGCCGAGATCTACTACGACCTCCTCTCGGAGATCGACGTCCACGGCTACCGGCTGAACTGGGTGACCCGCTCCCCGCGCTTCTTCCCCCTCGAGTACACCAAGCTCACGCTGGAGATGACCTCCCCGGAGTACATCGACTACTACCGCGAGCTCCCCGAGGCCACCCGCTACCGGCTCACCGCTGAGCAGAAGGGCCTGTTCAAGGGCATCGACGGCGACCTCATCAACGAGATCTTCGACCTGCTCTACCAGAAGAACCTCGGCGGCCCGGTCCCCACCCGGCTGCTCACCAACTCCTCGCTCACCGGCGCGCGGTACGAGAACGGCACGTACACGCTCGCCTTCCGCCAGGAGGAGCAGGAGAAGGACTTCGAGATCGAGTCGCAGGGCCTGGTCCTCGCGACCGGCTACAAGTACGCCGAGCCGGAGTTCCTGGCACCGGTCAAGGACCGCCTGGTCTACGACTCCCAGGGCAACTTCGACGTCTCCCGTACCTATGCGATCGACGTGACGGGCAGAGGCGTCTTCCTGCAGAACGCCGGTGTCCACACCCACAGCATCACCAGCCCCGACCTGGGCATGGGCGCCTACCGCAACAGCTGCATCATCCGGGAGCTGCTCGGCACCGAGTACTACCCGGTCGAGAAGACGATCGCGTTCCAGGAGTTCTCCGTATGACCTTCACCTTCCGCCCCCTCGACCCGCTGAAGGACGCCGAGCTGCTGCACGGGTGGGTCACCCACCCCAAGGCGGCGTTCTGGATGATGCAGGACGCGAAGCTGGAGGACGTCGAGCGGGCCTACATGGACATCGCGGCCGACGAGCACCACCACGCGCTGCTGGGTCTCGACGAGGACGGCGAGCCCGCGTTCCTGATGGAGAAGTACGACCCCGCCCACCGCGAGCTGGTCGGGCTGTACGAGCCCCGGCCCGGTGACGTCGGCATGCACTTCCTCACCCCGGCGACCGACACGCCCGTCCACGGCTTCACCCGGTCCGTCATCACCGCCGTGATGGCCCACCTCTTCGAGGACCCGGCCGTCGAGCGGGTGGTCGTGGAGCCGGACGTCGCCAACAAGGCCGTCCACGCCCTGAACGAGGCGGTCGGGTTCGTGCCCGAGCGCGAGATACAGAAGCCGGAGAAGAAGGCCCTGTTGAGCTTCTGCACAAGGGAGCGCTTCTTCAGAATTCAACACAGCGTGGCAGCCACGGGGGTGACCGCGTGAGCCTCGCCGACACCGTGGCCCACCTCTCCCCCGAGCGCTGGGAGACGGCCAACCGCCTGCTGGTCCGCAAGGGCCTCGCCGAGTTCGCGCACGAGCGGCTCATCGAGCCCGAGGAGACCGACAAGGACCAGTACGTCGTCCGCAGCGACGACGGCAAGACCCGCTACGACTTCACGGCCGTGCGCCGTGCCCTGGACCACTGGCAGGTCGACGCCGACTCCATCACCCGGCACCGCGACGGCACGGAACTCCCGCTGGCCGCGCTGGACTTCTTCATCGAGCTGAAGGACACCCTCGGCCTGAGCGACGAGATCCTGCCGGTCTACCTGGAGGAGATCTCCTCCACCCTCTCCGGCACCTGCTACAAGCTCACCAAGCCGCGCATCCCGGTCGCCGAGCTCGCCAGGAGCTCCTTCCAGGACATCGAGACCGGGATGACCGAGGGCCACCCGTGCTTCGTGGCCAACAACGGCCGGCTCGGCTTCGGCATCCACGAGTACCTCTCGTACGCCCCCGAGACCGCGAGCCCGGTCCGTCTGGTCTGGCTCGCCGCCCACCGCTCGCGCGCCGCGTTCACGGCCGGGGTCGGCATCGAGTACGAGACCTTCGTACGGCAGGAGCTGGGCGAGGACACCGTGGAGCGCTTCCACGGCGTGCTGCGGGACAAGGGCCTCGACCCGGCCGACTACCTCCTCATCCCCGTCCACCCCTGGCAGTGGTGGAACAAGCTCACCGTCACCTTCGCCGCCGAGGTCGCCCGCGACCTGCTGGTCTGCCTCGGCGAGGGCGACGACGAGTATCTGGCCCAGCAGTCCATCCGGACCTTCTTCAACCGGTCGCACCCCGAGAAGCACTACGTGAAGACGGCCCTGTCCGTCCTCAACATGGGCTTCATGCGCGGACTGTCGGCCGCGTACATGGAGGCGACCCCGGCCATCAACGACTGGCTCGCCCAGCTCATCGAGGGCGACCCGGTCCTGAAGTCCACGGGCCTGTCGATCATCCGCGAGCGGGCCGCCGTCGGTTACCGGCACCTGGAGTACGAGGCCGCCACGGACCGCTACTCGCCGTACCGCAAGATGCTGGCCGCGCTGTGGCGCGAGAGCCCCGTCCCGTCCCTCCAGGACGGCGAGTCGCTCGCGACGATGGCCTCCCTGGTCCACGTCGACCACGAGGGCCGGTCCTTCGCGGGCGCCCTCATCGAGCGGTCGGGCCTTGCCCCGGCCGACTGGCTGCGCCGCTACCTCCGCGCCTACTACACCCCCCTCCTGCACAGCTTCTACGCCTACGACCTGGTGTTCATGCCGCACGGCGAGAACGTCATCCTGGTCCTGAAGGACGGCGTGGTGGAGCGGGCGATCTACAAGGACATCGCCGAGGAGATCGCCGTCATGGACACCGAGGCGGTGCTGCCGCCGACGGTCGAGCGGCTGCGCGTGGAGGTCCCCGACGACACGAAACTGCTGTCGATCTTCACGGACGTCTTCGACTGCTTCTTCCGCTTCCTCGCCGCGAACCTCGCCGCCGAGGGAGTCATGGAGGAGGAGGACTTCTGGCGCACGGTCGCCGAGGTCACCCGCGACTACCAGCACTCGGTGCCCGAACTGGCCGACAAGTTCGCCCGGTACGACATGTTCGCGCCCGAGTTCGCCCTGTCCTGTCTCAACCGCCTCCAGTTGCGCAACAACCGGCAGATGGTGGACCTGGCGGACCCGTCCGGCGCCCTCCAGCTCGTCGGCACCCTGAACAACCCCATCGCGGGCCTGTAGTACGGCCCGACAGCCGGGCCTGGCCCGGGAGTACGGTCCTCCCGGGCCACGGGTGCCAGAATTCACCCATGGCGGAAATCCTCCAGAAGGACGGCACATGGGTCTTCGACGGCGACGCCCTGCGGCTGACTCCGGGACGGGACAAGAACGTCGGCCTCCTCCGCAAGGAGCTCGGTGAACTCGTCGTCCCCCTGGGCGCGTTGGCGGGCATCTTCTTCGAACAGGGCAGGAGGACCGGCCGGTTGCGGCTGCGGCTGCGGGACGGCGCCGACCCGCTGCTGCTCGCGACCGGCGGCCGGCTGGCCGAGCCGCACGACCCGTACCAGCTCACCGTCGAGTCGGACCGTTACGGCGTCGCCGAGTACTTCGTGGACGAGGTCCGCAGCGCCCTGCTCCTGGACCAGGTCCCCACCGGCCCGGTGGACGCGTACCTGCTGCCCGGCCCGGCCGTCCCCCTCGCGTACTCCGCGGGGGACGGCACCGCCGCCTTCGACGGCGAGCACATCCGTCTGGAGTGGAACTGGAAGACGGAGGACGCCAAGGCCTCCGCCGGCCCCCGCACCCTCGCCCTGGCCGACGTCGAAGCCGTGGAGTGGCAGCCCTCGGTCGGTCTGGAGAACGGCCACCTGCGCTTCACCGTCCGGCACGCCCCGACCAAGGCCCCGGCGAAGTACGACCCCCACGCGGTCGAGCTGTGGGGCTTCAAGAAGGACCCGCTGATGGCGCTGGTCGCGGCGGCGGTCCAGGCCAGGCTCCCCCACCCGGCCCGGGCCGCCGCCGTCGACGCACGGACATCACTCACCGCACGGCCCGAGACGCCCTCTCCCCCGGTCGCCCCCGCCGAGGACGGTCACGACGCCCTCCTGCGCCGGCTGCGCGAGCTCGGTGAGCTGCACCGCACGGGTGTCCTCACGGACGAGGAGTTCGCCCTGGCCAAGCAGGCGGTCCTCAAGCGGATGCTGCATCACCCCGGGGGATGACCCCCGGCCCCCGCGGAAAAGCGGTCACTTCGCCCTGCGCGCCACGGTGAAGTGGTCGATGCGGTCACCGGTCTCGGCGATGCCCGACACCTTCAGCCTGGCGTAGTGGCCGCGTGCGGCGGGTTCCACGTCCACGCGCAGGAAGGAGTAGTTGAGGTAGCGCACCCGGGACCAGGCCACCGTCTCGTCGACCTTGCCGTCCTTGGTGTTGACGAAGGAGGAGACGGAGTCGCGCTCGTTCAGGTGGCCCTCGTAGGAGTCGGGCGCGGAGAACGCGTACAGGCTGCGGCCCGCGGCACCCGCCGTGACGTAGACGACGCCCTCGGTCTCGGGGTACGCGGTCCCGCCGATCGGGAGCTTCTTGGCGACCTTGTCGCCCTTGATGACGTCGGTGCGCTCGTACTGGTGGTTGTGACCGTTGATCACCAGGTCCACGTGGTACTTCTCGAACAGCGGCACCCACTCCTGTCGCACGCCGCCTTCCGAGGCGTGCGCCGTGGAGGTGCAGTAGGCGCAGTGGTGGAAGAACACGATGACGAAGTCGATGTCCTTCGCGGCCCGGTACTTCCTGAGCTGCCGCTCGAACCAGGTGGTCTGGGTGCCGCCGGAGATGCCGAGGTTGGCCGGGATCTCGTAGGAGACGTCGTTGGGGTCGAGCGAGATGATCGCGGTGTTGCCGTAGACGAAGGAGTAGACGCCCGGCAGGTGCTTCTTGTCGGGTCCGTTGTCGGGGAGCGTGAAACGGGCCTCCTCGCCGCCGTAGCCGTTGGGCGAGTACCAGGCCTCCATGTCGTGGTTGCCGTACGACACCATCCACGGCACGGACTTGGCGACGGACTCGGTCTGGGCGAGGAACTGGTCCCACACCCGTGCGTCGAAGCCGGTGTCGGCGGTCATGCCCTGGCCGGCCGGGTCGGCGTAGGCGATGTCGCCGGCGTGCAGGTGGAAGGCCGGGTTCTGGCCGAGGAGCAGGCTGTCGTTGGCCAGGCCGTGGTAGCTGACGCCCTGGTCGCCGAAGGCGGTGAAGGTGAACGGCTTCTTGTGGGCGGGTGCGGTGGTGAAGGTGCCCAGGGTGCCGGTCAGGTGCGGCTCGGCGGGGTCGAAGCCCTGGTGGCCGACGCCGTAGTAGTAGGTCTGGCCGGGGCGCAGGTGGGTCAGCCTGGCGTGCAGGTAGTACTGCGTGTGGTCGCCGCCGGCGCCGACGCCGGCCGGGGTGTACAGGGTGCGCACCTCGGCCTCGATCCTGCGGGAGAGGTCCCAGGGGCGGGCCCCGATCCGGATGAAGGGCTTCTTGACCGCGACCGGCACCTGCCAGGAGACGGTCATCTCGGTGCGTGCGTCGTTGCCGTAGGCGAGGTGGCGGCCGAAGGGGGCGACGAGGGCGCCGTCGACGCTCTCGGCGCCGGCGAAGGTCCGCGTCGGGGTGGCGGCCCGGGCGACGGCACCCGGTACGAACGCGCCACCCGCGACGGCGCCCAGCGTGACGGCGCCGCCTCTGATCATCGTGCGCCGGGAGAACCTGGCGCGCAGGTACTCGTGCTGCTCGGCCATGCTCATGCGGTCGGCGAGCGTCTCGGGTACGCCCATGCGAGGAATGTCCATGGCGTCTGAAAGTCGTCGCCATGAGCAACGAGGTGTGGGACGCGGGATGGACAGCGCACGAACAGACGTCCATAAGACCATCAACAGCCTCCTGCCCGATATCGGGCAGGATTCTTGCGAAACGGCTCCCGGTACCCCAGGATCTACCGGGTGCACGACGAACTCGTTGATCATCTGACGCGGTCCACGCCCCTGAACCGGGGCGAGGCGCTGCGGGTGATCCAGGACGTGCTCGCCTTCTTCGACGAGACGACCGAGGACTACGTCCGTCGCCGCCACCGCGAGCTCCAGGCCCAGGGCCTGGTGAACGCGGAGATCTTCGGACGGATCGAGGCGGACCTCAAATATCGAGCGGTGGCGCCGCCGGAGCTGACGCTCAGGCAGTTGCGCCGCATGGTCTACGGCTAGGGGACACAGCTACATGTGCGGAATTGTCGGATACATCGGGAAGCGTGATGTCGCCCCTCTGCTCCTGGAGGGCCTCCAGCGCCTCGAGTACCGCGGTTACGACTCGGCGGGCATCGTCGTCACCTCGCCGAAGACGGCCGGGCTGAAGATGGTCAAGGCCAAGGGCCGGGTGCGCGACCTGGAGGCCAAGGTCCCGGCCCGCTTCAAGGGCACGACCGGCATCGCCCACACCCGCTGGGCCACCCACGGCGCCCCCTCCGACGTGAACGCCCACCCGCACCTGGACGCCGAGGGCAAGGTCGCCGTCGTCCACAACGGCATCATCGACAACGCCTCCGACCTGCGCCGCAAGCTGGAGGCGGACGGCGTCGAGTTCCTCTCCGACACCGACACCGAGGTCCTCGTCCACCTCATCGCGCGCTCCCAGGCGGAGAAGCTGGAGGACAAGGTCCGCGACACCCTGCGGGTGATCGAGGGCACCTACGGCATCGCCGTGATGCACGCCGACTTCAGCGACCGCATCGTGGTGGCCCGCAACGGCTCCCCGGTCGTCCTCGGCATCGGCGAGAAGGAGATGTTCGTCGCCTCCGACATCGCCGCGCTGGTCGCCCACACCCGGCAGATCGTGACGCTGGACGACGGCGAGATGGCCACCCTCAAGGCCGACGACTTCCGCACCTACACCACCGAGGGCACCCGTACGACGGCCGAGCCCACCACCGTCGAGTGGGAGGCCGCCTCCTACGACATGGGCGGCCACGACACCTACATGCACAAGGAGATCCACGAGCAGGCCGACGCCGTGGACCGCGTGCTGCGCGGCCGCATCGACGACCGCTTCTCCACCGTGCACCTCGGCGGCCTCAACCTGGACGCCCGCGAGGCCCGCCAGATCCGCCGCGTGAAGATCCTCGGCTGCGGCACCTCGTACCACGCGGGCATGATCGGCGCCCAGATGATCGAGGAGCTGGCCCGCATCCCCGCGGACGCCGAGCCCGCCTCCGAGTTCCGCTACCGCAACGCGGTCGTCGACCCCGACACCCTGTACGTCGCCGTCTCCCAGTCCGGTGAGACCTACGACGTCCTCGCGGCCGTCCAGGAGCTCAAGCGCAAGGGCGCGCGGGTGCTCGGCGTCGTCAACGTGGTCGGCTCGGCGATCGCCCGCGAGGCGGACGGCGGCATCTACGTGCACGCGGGCCCCGAGGTCTGCGTGGTCTCCACGAAGTGCTTCACCAACACCACGGTCGCCTTCGCCCTGCTCGCCCTGCACCTGGGCCGCACCCGCGACCTCTCGGTCCGCGACGGCAAGCGGATCATCGAGGGCCTGCGCAGGCTGCCCGCGCAGATCACCGAGATGCTGGAGCAGGAGGAGCACATCAAGAAGCTGGCCGAGCAGTACGCCGAAGCCCGCTCGATGCTCTTCATCGGCCGCGTCCGGGGCTACCCGGTGGCCCGCGAGGCCTCCCTGAAGCTCAAGGAGGTCTCCTACATCCACGCCGAGGCCTACCCCGCCTCCGAGCTCAAGCACGGCCCCCTGGCCCTGATCGAGCCGGCCCTGCCCACGGTCGCGATCGTCCCCGACGACGACCTCCTGGAGAAGAACCGGGCCGCCCTGGAGGAGATCAAGGCCCGCAGCGGCCGGATCCTGGCCGTCGCCCACCAGCACCAGGAGAAGGCCGACGAGACCATCGTGGTCCCGAAGAACGAGGACGAGCTGGACCCGATCCTGATGGGCATCCCCCTCCAACTCCTGGCGTACCACACGGCCCTGGCCCTGGGCCGGGACATCGACAAGCCGCGCAACCTCGCGAAGTCGGTGACGGTCGAGTAGGGCACTCCGGGGCGCGGGGCTGTGTCGATCTGCGGCTACCGCCGCGTGGGCGCGAGCAACCCCCACTGCCCGCGGAGGCCGGACAACGAGGACGGACCCCACGTGATGCCACCCGGCACCGGGGGTCCGTCTCGTCGCCGGGGAGCCGCCCAACCCCCCGGCCCGGGCGGCTAGCCGGTGGCCGTCACGCCCCGGCCGGCCGCACGCCTCGACAGCACCGTCGGCCAGTGCGCGAGCAGCGCGGTCGCCGCGTACCAGGAGACCGCCCCCGCCGCCACGGCGAACCAGCCCCCGGCCTTCGCGAGACCGTCGCTGTCGGCGAACACGCCGATCGCGAGCAGCACGAGGGACACGAAGAACAACCCGTGCACGGCCTGGCCGAGTTGGTCGCCGCCGCCCGCGAGGGTGAGCGAGAGCGCCACGAGGGCGAACAGCAGCAGGAACAGACCGGCGGCGTTCTCCGAGACCTGGCTGTCGGCCGACACGGCCCACGTGAACCACAGGGCCCCGAGCGCCGCGAACGCCGTACCGGACGCGGCGTCGCCGTCGCGGAAGGCCAGCAGTCCGGCGACGAAGAGGGCAACGCCCCCCACGTACTGGGCGATTGACATGGCGTCAGCGGCCGTCACACCGTCGATGACCTCGGTGTGGCCGAGTCCGAACGCCAACAGGGTGATTCCCAGGGCCAGTCGGCCGACCGCGGTGGTGGTTGCGCTTCCCGCGGAGACGTCTTTGTCCACGGCGGGCTCCCTTCGTGCGGGTGCGGTGGTGCGATGACCCCTATATGCCCTTCACAAGGGCACAAACACCTCTACGCACGAGTAGCTTCGTCCATCTCACCAGGGAGAACGGCGAGTTACGGGATGACGATGACGGGCCGCTTCGCCCGCTTGGCGAGCCGTCCGGCGACGGAGCCGAAGATGCGTCCGACGATCCCGTGGGTGGAGCCGACGACGATCGCGTCCGCCTCGTACTCCCGCCCGACCTCCTCGAGCTCGTGACAGATGTCGCCGCCGCGCTCGACGAGGATCCAGGGGACCTCGGCCAGGTAGTCCGCACAGGCGAGCTCGAGGCCGAGCACCTCGGTGCGGTGGTCCGGCACGTCGACGAAGACCGGCGGCTCGCAGCCGGCCCACACGGTGGTGGGCAGCCGGTTGGCGACGTGCACGATGATCAGGCCCGAGCCGGAGCGATGGGCCATGCCGATCGCGTACGCCAGGGCGCGCTCACTGGACGTGGAGCCGTCGAAGCCGACCACGACGCCGTGCTTGAAGGCGGGATCGCAGGAGTGGCGTGGCTCTTCCGCCGCCAGGGGCTCGGCCGCCGTCGGATCGGCGACGGGCCGCTTGCGGTCCGCTGGTTCGAAGAATTCGTGACCGGCCATGGCTGTCTCGGCGTTGTGATCCTTGTGTGGGAGGGACGACCGTGAGCGACGGAGCTGTGTCCGGGAATCATCTTCCCAACCCCATACCCCCAAGGGTACGGCGGCACGCCTCCTTAGCCCAGAGCCCGCCCTCGGTCCGTGAGGGTTCCAGGGAGCATGCACGAGGGGGCGCCCGTAACGCAATGGTTGCTGCGCTGTACAGGCGGTTTGCACAGGATGCGGGCGGCCTCGCCGCCCCGGGACCACCGGACGGCCCCTCGACACAGTGACCGAAGGGTCGAACAGGCGTTGAACCCGTGACCCACGCCGCAGGGAGACGCCCCAGGGAGCACGCGATGACCGGACACCGACCGCCCTCCGAGGACTCCAGCACGGACGTGGTCCGCTGGGCCGCCTTCAGCTGCGTCCTCGTCCCCGTGGTGCTCGTCTGGTACGGCACCTCGCTGGCCGGTGCGACGGGCACCGCCCTCGGCCTCGCCGCCGTCACAGCCGTCTGCCGTATCCTCCTGCGCCAGTCGGAGCGCGGCGCCGCCCGCCTGCGCGCCGAGGAGGGCGCGCCCCGTCGTGGCCGTCGTCACAGGAGCGGTACCGGGGTCCGTCGAGGCGGTCGTCACAGCGGGGGAAATACACCGGTCGGCTGACCGGTTTCCATGCACCGCGACGATTCTTTTCAGCCAACTTCCGCGTTGGGCGTGTCCCTTGGTCCAAGCACCCCCCAACCGCCGTTCCACCTGCACGGATAGGGTGTCCGAGGGGCTGTGCACCCTACGTGGATTAGCCACCGCCACAAGGCGCACTTCCCTGCACGGCCCACGAGTGCAACGCTTCGTGATCGAATGCTTTACGCCAAGTTGCCATGTCGACAATGTGCCGGATGACGAACTGGTCACGCCGACAGCACAGGACACAGTAGATTCGATCTTGACGTCTTACGGCGGGGGACTCGTGCAGGACCGAGGGGAAACGTGCAGGAGCGACACAACCGAGGAGCCGCGACCACCGAGGGGGGCTTAGCAGTATGAGCCACGACTCCACCGCCGCGCCGGAAGCCGCGGCCCGGAAGCTTTCCGGGCGCCGCCGCAAGGAGATCGTCGCGGTGCTGCTGTTCAGCGGCGGCCCCATCTTCGAGAGTTCCATACCTTTGTCGGTGTTCGGGATTGACCGCCAGGACGCCGGCGTGCCGCGCTACCGACTGCTGGTGTGCGGCGGCGAGGAAGGCCCGCTGCGGACCACAGGGGGCCTGGAACTCACCGCACCGCATGGCCTGGAAGCGATCTCACGCGCGGGCACGGTCGTCGTACCGGCCTGGCGCTCGATCACTTCACCGCCACCGGAGGAGGCGCTCGACGCACTGCGCCGGGCGCACGAGGAAGGCGCCCGCATAGTCGGGCTGTGCACCGGCGCCTTCGTACTGGCGGCGGCGGGCCTGCTGGACGGCCGCCCCGCGACCACACACTGGATGTACGCGCCGACACTGGCCAAGCGCTACCCGTCGGTGCACGTGGATCCACGAGAACTCTTCGTGGACGACGGCGACGTACTGACCTCGGCCGGTACCGCGGCCGGCATCGACCTCTGTCTCCACATCGTGCGGACGGACCACGGCAACGAGGCGGCCGGCGCGCTGGCCCGCCGCCTGGTGGTCCCGCCGCGCCGCTCGGGCGGCCAGGAGCGCTACCTCGACAGGTCTTTACCTGAGGAGATCGGCGCCGACCCGCTCGCCGAGGTCGTCGCCTGGGCGCTGGAGCACCTCCACGAGCAGTTCGACGTGGAGACGCTCGCGGCACGGGCGTACATGAGCCGTCGTACGTTCGACCGCCGGTTCCGCTCGCTGACGGGTTCGGCCCCGCTCCAGTGGCTGATCACCCAGCGGGTGCTCCAGGCGCAGCGGCTCCTGGAGACGTCGGACTACTCGGTGGACGAGGTCGCCGGGCGCTGCGGCTTCCGCTCGCCGGTGGCCCTGCGCGGGCACTTCCGGCGGCAGCTCGGCTCGTCCCCGGCCGCCTACCGGGCCGCGTACCGGGCCCGCCGTCCGCAGGGCGACAAGCCGGTGGACAGCGACGGTCCGGTGGGGGGCCCGACGGGTCCCGCGCCCAGCGCGCCCGTGCCGCTGCACCCCGAGGGCGGCCCGGTGCCGCTCCAGACCCGCCGCACCCCGGCCCCCGTGGGTCCGCCCTCGGAGAACGGCCGCGAGCTGTACGTCGGCGGCCGGGCGAGCCTGCCCGGGCAGCGCAGCGGCACCTGACGTCCTGACGCCGGGCGCGGTCCGTGAGGGCCCGCCCGGCGTTCCGGTGCCCGGCACCGACACGGGGCGCCACAAAGCGGGACGTCAGCCGTAGGGTGTTCGCATGAACGATCGCATGGTGTGGATCGACTGCGAGATGACCGGCCTCTCGCTGTCCGACGACGCGCTCATCGAGGTTGCCGCCCTCGTCACCGACTCCGAGCTCAACGTGCTCGGCGACGGTGTGGACATCGTCATCCGCCCGCCGGACCAGGCGCTGGAGACGATGCCGGAGGTGGTGCGTCAGATGCACACCGCGTCCGGACTGCTCGAGGAGCTGTCCGGCGGCACGACCCTCGCCGACGCCGAGGAGCAGGTCCTCGCCTACGTCCGCGAGCACGTCAAGGAGCCCGGCAAGGCCCCGCTGTGCGGCAACTCCGTCGGCACCGACCGCGGTTTCCTGCTGCGGGACATGCCCACCCTGGAGGACTACCTCCACTACCGGATCGTGGACGTCAGCTCCGTCAAGGAGCTCGCCCGGCGCTGGTACCCGCGGGCCTACTTCAACAGCCCGGACAAGAACGGCAATCACCGCGCCCTCGCCGACATCCGCGAGTCCATCGCGGAGCTGCGCTACTACCGCGAGGCGATCTTCGTCCCGCAGCCCGGACCCGACTCCGACACCGCCAGGACGATCGCCGCGAAGCACGTTCTGCCTGCTCAGTAAACGCGGGCGCGAGCACCCCTTCGGACCCTGTACACTTTTTCTCGGCCGGTCGGGGAAACCAGGACAGCCGAACATGGTGGGTGTAGCTCAGCTGGTAGAGCACCTGGTTGTGGTCCAGGATGCCGCGGGTTCGAGTCCCGTCACTCACCCTCTTCACCTCAGCCGGTGATCCTGGAGACAGGGTCACCGGCTGAGGTCGTTTCAGGAGCCGGACGCCTTGAGCAGGGTCCGCGCCGCCTTGCGGAAGGCCACCACCAGCCGGCTCCGTTCCTCGGCGCGGGTCGCGAGGACCACATGGGCCGGCTCGACACCGTGCAGCGGGACCGCGGTGACATCGGGGCGCATCGCACCGGCCCTGGGCAGCGCCGTGATGGCCAGGGCCTGTCCTGAGGCGATCAGTTCGAACTTGTCCTCCAGGGCGTCGGCGAGGGGCCCGTCGGGTGCCGGGCGGCCGTCCGGACGGGGGTCGACGCGCCAGTACGCGTTCCACACCGGGTCGGCCACCCGGACCAGCGGCTCGTCGGCGATGTCGTCGAGGTGGACGGACTCCCGGCCCGCGAGCCGGTGGCCGACCGGCAGCACCAGCACCCGGGGCTCCTCGTAGAGGACCGTCACCTGGGCGCCGTCGGTCGGGTAGGGCAGCCGGGTCACCAGGGCGTCGACCTTGAGCTCGGGCAGGACCGTGGTCCGCTCGCTCCAGTCGACGTGCGCGGTCCTGACGTCGGCGTCCGGGAAGCGCTCCCGCAGCGCGCGCACCGCCGGCGTGACGATGATCCCCGCCGTGTACCCGACGGTGATCCGGCTCGGCTCGGCGGCCGCCCGGGCCAGGCTCGCCGCCTGGTCCGCCGAACGCAGCAGTGCCTTCGCCCGGGGCAGGAAGACCTCCCCCGCCTCGGTGAGCCGACTGCCCTGCGGGGTCCGCTCCAGCAGCCGGGCGCCCAGCTGCTGTTCCAGCCGCCGGATCTGCCGGCTGAGCGACGGCTGCGTGACGTGCAGCGCTTCGGCGGCCCGTCCGAAGTGCCGGTGCTCGGCCACGGCCGTGAAGTACCGGACCAGCCGGAGGTCGAGATCGGTCATGCCTGAAGCGTACGTCGGCCTTTCCCGCGTCTTCCGGCCCGTGACCTCCCCACCTGCTGTGATGCCTGTTCCGTATTGCCTTATGCGAAACAGGCTTTGGACGGCCGCGGTCCTGTCTTCGCAGGCTGAAGAGGCACTCGACTCGTGCGTTCACTCTTCACAGCGAAGGATCACCATGCGTGTATTCGTCACCGGTGCGACCGGCTTCGTCGGTTCCGCCGTCACCCGTGAGCTGCTCGGTGCCGGGCACGAGGTCGTGGGCCTGGCCCGTTCGGACCGGTCCGTGCGGGCGCTGAAGGCCATGGGGGCGCAGGCGCACCTCGGCGACCTGACCGACCTCGACAGTCTGCGCCGGGGTGCCGAGGCCGCCGACGGCGTCGCCCACCTGGCCTTCATCCACGACTTCGGCAACCTGACCGCCTCGGGCGAGGCCGACCTCCGGGCGATAGAGGCCATCGGCGAGGTGCTCGAAGGCACCGGCAAGCCCCTCGTGGTCACCTCGGGACTGCTGACCGCGCCGGGGCGCGTCGGCACCGAGGAGGACCCGGCCGACCCCGACTCCCCCGGCAGGCACCGGCTCGCCTCCGAGACCGCGACGCTCGCGCTCGCCGAACGCGGGGTGAGCTCGTCGGTGCTCCGGCTCCCCCCGAGCGTGCACGGCGAGGGCGACGCAGGTTTCGTGCCCATGTTCATCGACCTCGCCCGCGACAAGGGCGTCTCGGCGATGGTCGGCGACGGCTCCAACCGGTGGGCCGCCGTCCACCGCCTCGACGCGGCCCGGCTGTTCCGGCTGGCTTTGGAGGCGGCACCGGCGGGCGTACGGCTGCACGCGATCGGCGACGAGGAGGTGCCGTTCCGCGAGATCGCCGGGGCGATCGGCCGGGGGCTCGACGTGCCGATCGTGAGCGTGGCCCCCGAGGAGGCGACGGACCACTTCGGCTGGCTCGGCCATTTCGCCGCCGTCGACATGCGGGCCTCCGCCGTGCTCACCGGCAAGCTGCTGGGCTGGCGGCCGGAGCACCCCGCGCTGCTGCCGGACCTGGAGGCGGGCCACTACTTCAGGACGGCCTGAGCGCCGCGGCACCGCCCGTCACCACGCCGCCGACTCCCGTACGCCGTGGCACCGGCCGGAGATCCTTGCGTTCAACCTCTTGACGCACCAGGTCAGGACGACGCCCGCTCCACCAGTTCGGTGGCGAGGACCACCTGCCTGCGCTCCAGGCCCCGGGACACCGCCGGGCGGCGGTCGGCGATCTCCGAGAGGAGCAGGTCGATCATGTGGCGGCCCATCTCCTCGATGGGCTGGCGGACGCTGGTAAGGGGCGGGTCCATGTGGCGGGCTATGGCCGAGTCGTCGTAGCCCACCAGGGCCACGTCCGAGGGGATGGCGCGGCCCTCCTCGCGCAGGACCTGGCGGGCGCCCGCCGCCATGACGTCCGAGCCGGCGAAGACCGCGTCCAGGTCGGGCCGGCGGGCCAGCAGCTTCGTCATCGCCCGGCGCCCGCCCTCCTCGGTGAAGTCGCCGGGCTCGATCAGCCGCTCGTCCACCTCGTGGCCCGCCTCGCGCAGCGCGTCCCGGTAGCCGTCGACGCGCCGCTGGGCGCCGTACACGTCGAGGCGGCCCGTGATGTGCGCGATCGTGCTGCGGCCGCCGGCGAGCAGGTGCTCCACCGCCGAGCGGCCGCCGCCGTAGTTGTCGGAGTCGACCGACGGCAGCGTCTCGGCCGCCGAGCGCGGGCCGCTGATCACCGCCGGGATCTCCAGCTGGGACAGCAGGTCGGGCAGCGGGTCGTCGGCGTGGACGGAGACCAGCAGGACGCCGTCGACCCGGTGGGCGGCCAGGTACTGGGCCAGCCGGCGGCGTTCGCGGTCGCTGCCCGCGAAGATCAGCAGGAGCTGCATCTCGGTTTCCGAGATCTCGGCGCCGACGCCCTTGAGCATGTCGGAGAAGTACGGCTCGGCGAAGAACCGGGTCTCCGGCTCGGGCACGACCAGGGCGATCGCGTCCGTGCGGTTGGCCGCGAGGGCGCGCGCGGCCGTGTTCGGGACGTACCCGAGCTCCGCCACCGCCGCCTCGACGGCCGCCCGCGTGGCGTCGCTGACCCGGGGCGAGCCGTTGATCACCCGGGAAACGGTCCCCCGGCCGACGCCGGCGCGCGCGGCGACCTCTTCGAGGGTGGGCCGGCCACCGCTCCGGCTCCGCGCTCCGTGGCTTGCCATGGGCTCCGCCCTTCCCACCGTGTATCTAAGCTGGCCTGGAATTTAACAGTCCCGCGTGTGGAGGTGACTGTCGCGGGGGCCACCGCCCCCGCGACGCAGGGCCACGTGCGCGAGCGGCGGCCGTGCCGAGCGGGTCCAGTTAACGGGCTGATAACTGAACGCATCTCCCCGCGTCGACTCCCTTGACACCCTCGCTCCGACCCGCGAACCTTCAACACATCACCGATGGGAGCGCTCCCACGGTACCTGACACATAAATATCCCGCACGTTCCCCGCCCGAGCCGCAGCTAGAACTAACGGGTCCAACAACGCAGTTGGCCGGGGGGTCGGCACGTCAGGCAACAGGAGGACGCAATGCGCACGACTACCCGCCGGTCCCACCGGCTGTTGGCCCTGGCGGCCGTCGCCGCACTGACAACCGGAGTGCTGGCAGGCTGTGCCGGCGACTCGGACGACGGCGACTCGTCGGGCTCGGGCAACGACTCCGGAGGCGGCAAGACCACGCTGACCATCGGCACCTTCGGAGTCTTCGGCTACAAGCAGGCCGGCCTGTACGACGAGTACATGAAGTCGCACCCCGACATCACCATCAAGGAGAACGTCACCACCCGTACCGACGTCTACTGGCCGAAGGTCCTCACCCGGCTCCAGGCCGGCTCCGGCACCGACGACATCCAGGCCATCGAGGTCGGCAACATCACCGAGGCCGTGCAGACGCAGGGCGCCAAGTTCGTCGACCTCGGCAAGGACGTCGACAAGTCGCAGTGGCTGGACTGGAAGAACGCCCAGGCCACCACCCCGGACGGCAAGCTCATCGGCCTCGGCACCGACATCGGCCCGATGGCGATCTGCTACCGCAAGGACCTGTTCGAGAAGGCCGGTCTGGAGACGGACCGCACCAAGCTCGCCGCGCAGTGGAAGGGCGACTGGAACAAGTACGTCGACCTCGGCAAGCAGTACATGAAGAAGGCGCCCAGCGGCACCAAGTTCGTGGACTCCGCCTCCTCCGTCTACAACGCGGTCCTCAACGGTGAGAGCGAGCGCTACTACGACAAGAGCGGCAAGGTCGTCTGGGACAAGTCCAGCGGTGTGAAGAACGCCTGGGACGTCGCGATGTCCGTGGCCACCAGCAACATGTCGGCGAAGCTCAAGCAGTTCGACAAGCCGTGGGACCAGGGCTACGCGAACGCCTCCTTCGCCACCGTGGCCTGCCCCGCCTGGATGATCGGCTACATCCAGGAGAAGTCCGGTGAGGCCGGCAAGGGCAAGTGGGACGTGGCGGCCGCGCCGACCGCGGGCAACTGGGGCGGCTCGTTCATCGGTGTGCCGACGGCGAGCAAGCACCAGAAGGAGGCCGTCGAGCTCGCGAAGTGGCTGACCGCGCCCGAGCAGCAGGCCAAGGTCTTCGCCAAGCAGGCCAGCTTCCCGTCCACCCCGTCGGCGTACTCGGCCCTGAAGCCGGCCGCCGCCACCACGGAGTTCTTCAGCAACGCGCCGATCACCCAGATCTTCTCCGACTCGGCGAAGACGATCCCGGCGCAGGTCTTCGGCATCAAGGACCAGCCGATCAACACCGCGCTGACCGACATCGGCATCCTCCAGGTCGAGCAGAAGGGCAAGTCCCCCGAGCAGGGCTGGGACGCTGCCACGAACGAGATCAAGGACGTGCTCGGCCAGTGACAAGCCCCAAGCAGGCACTCGCGCATCCCGCGTCGAGCGTCGAGGCCGCGCCCGGCTCCCAGCCGGGCGCGGCCCGGGGCGCTGACGGTCGCGGTACGCCGCCCGAGGGCAAGGGCCCCTGGCGCAGCCGGCTGTACCGCTGGGACATGAAGGCGTCTCCGTACGTGTTCATCGCCCCCTTCTTCGTCATCTTCGGGGCCTTCTCCCTGGTCCCGCTGCTGTACACGGCCTGGTACTCGCTGCACGACGTGCAGCTGTCCTCGCTGGACACCCAGACCTGGGCGGGCCTGGACAACTACAAGAACCTGCTCAGCTCGGACTTCTTCTGGAACGCCCTCAAGAACACCTTCACCATCGGTGTCATCTCGACCGTGCCGCAGCTCATGGCGGCGATCGGGCTGGCCCACCTGCTCAACTACAAGCTGCGCGGCTCGACCGTGTGGCGGGTCGTGATGCTGACCCCGTACGCCACCTCGGTGGCGGCCGCGACCCTCGTCTTCACGCTGCTGTACTCGTGGGACGGCGGCATGGTCAACTGGCTGCTCGACTTCGTCGGCATCGACCCGATCAACTGGCGGGAGTCCGACTGGGGTTCGCAGTTCGCGGTCTCCTCGATCGTGATCTGGCGGTGGACCGGCTACAACGCGCTGATCTACCTGGCGGCGATGCAGGCCATCCCGGCCGACCTGTACGAGTCGGCGGCGATCGACGGGGCCAACCGCTGGCAGCAGTTCCGGCACGTGACGGTCCCGCAGCTCCGGCCGACCATCCTGTTCACGGTGGTGGTGTCCACCATCGGCGCGACCCAGCTCTTCGGTGAGCCCCTGCTGTTCGGCGGGGTGAGCGGTTCCAAGGGCGGCTCCGAGCACCAGTACCAGACGCTCGGCCTGTACATGTACGACCAGGGCTGGATCATCGGCAACCTCGGCAAGGCGTCCGCGATCGCCTGGTCGATGTTCCTGATCCTGCTGATCATCGCCGCGATCAATCTGCTGGTCACCCGACGGCTGAGGAAGTCCCAATGACCACCAGTGAACTGACGTTGCCTCAGTCCCGTAAGGAGGGGCGCCGGACCCGGCGGGTCATGGGCGCGGGCAAGCAGCTCCACGCGGGCCCGATGACCTACATCGTCCTCGCGGTCTTCGCGCTCGTCTCGCTGGCACCCCTGGTGTGGACGGCGATCGCGGCCTCGCGCACCGACCGCAGGCTCGCCGAGACGCCGCCGCCGCTGTGGTTCGGCGGGAACCTGTTCAAGAACATGCAGACCGCCTGGGACGAGGCCGGACTCGGCACCGCCATGGTGAACAGCGTGATCGTGGCGGGCGCCATCACGATCAGCACGGTGCTGTTCTCCACGCTCGCCGGATTCGCCTTCGCCAAGCTGCGGTTCAGGTTCTCGGGGTTCCTGCTGCTGCTGACGATCGGCACCATGATGATCCCGCCGCAGCTCGCGGTCGTACCGCTGTACCTGTGGATGGCGGACCTCGGCTGGTCGAACCAGCTCCAGACGGTGATCCTGCCGACCCTGGTGACGGCCTTCGGCACGTTCTTCATGCGGCAGTACCTGGTGCAGGCGCTGCCGACCGAGCTGATCGAGGCGGCCCGGGTGGACGGGGCCAGCAGCATCCGGGTGGTGTGGCACGTGGTCTTCCCGGCGGCACGCCCCGCGATGGCCGTGCTCGGCCTGCTGACCTTCGTGTTCGCCTGGAACGACTTCCTGTGGCCGATCATCGCCCTGAACCAGCAGAACCCGACCGTGCAGGTCGCCCTCAACTCGCTCGGCACGGGCTATGTCCCCGACCAGGCCGTGATCATGGCGGGCGCGCTGCTCGGCACGCTGCCGCTGCTGATCGCCTTCCTCCTGTTCGGCAAGCAGATCGTGGGCGGCATCATGCAGGGCGCGATCAAGGGCTGACGCCGTCCCACGGCTTCTCCCGCACCTCTCCCGGGACCGGGCCGCCTCCGCCGCGGCCCCTGTCCCCCTCCTCCCCCTCCCCTTCTCATCCGTCGGTCCGACGACCTCCAATGGGAGCGCTTCCATGCCAGAGCCCGAATCGCCGGCGACCCCGGTGACCTTTCCCCCCGCCTTCCTGTGGGGAGCCGCGACCTCCGCCTACCAGATCGAGGGGGCGGTGCGCGAGGACGGCCGTACGCCCTCCATCTGGGACACCTTCAGCCACACCCCGGGCAAGACGGCCGGCGGCGACCACGGTGACATCGCTGTCGACCACTACCACCGCTACCGCGACGACGTGGCGCTCATGGCCGACCTGGGCCTGACGGCGTACCGCTTCTCGATCTCCTGGTCCCGGGTGCAGCCGACCGGGCGCGGCCCCGCGGTCCAGCGGGGTCTGGACTTCTACCGCAAGCTGGTGGACGAGCTCCTCGCGCACGGCATCAAGCCGGCCGTGACGCTCTACCACTGGGACCTGCCCCAGGAGCTGGAGGACGCGGGCGGCTGGCCGGAGCGCGACACGGCGTACCGGTTCGCGGAGTACGCGCAGATCGTCGGGGAGGCGCTCGGCGACCGGGTGGAGCAGTGGATCACCCTCAACGAGCCCTGGTGCGCGGCCTTTCTCGGCTACGCCTCCGGGGTGCACGCGCCGGGCCGTACCGACCCCGCGGCCTCGCTGAAGGCGGCGCACACCCTGAACCTGGCGCACGGGCTGGGCACTTCGGCCCTGCGCGCCTCGATGCCGGCCCGCAACTCGGTGGCGATCAGCCTCAACTCCTCGGTCGTGCGGCCGCTCTCGCAGGACCCGGCGGACCTGGCCGCGGCGCAGAAGATAGACGACCTGGCCAACGGCGTCTTCCACGGGCCGATCCTGCACGGCGCGTACCCGCGGACGCTGTTCACCGCCACGGAGTCGGTCACGGACTGGTCCTTCGTCGAGGACGGCGACCTCGCCCTGATCCACCAGCCGCTGGACGCGCTGGGCCTCAACTACTACACGCCCGCGCTGGTCTCGGCCGCCGACCCGGAGGCCAACGCCCCGCGCGCCGACGGCCACGGCAGCAGCGACCACTCGCCCTGGCCGGGCGCGGACGACGTCACCTTCCACCAGACGCCGGGCGAGCGCACCGAGATGGGCTGGACGATCGACCCGACGGGCCTGCACGACCTGATCATGCGCTACACGCGCGAGGCACCGGGTCTGCCGATCTACATCACGGAGAACGGCGCGGCCTACGACGACAAGCCCGACCCCGACGGCCGGGTCCACGACCCCGAGCGGATCGCCTACCTGCACGGCCACCTCGCCGCGGTCCGCCGCGCGATCGCCGACGGCGCGGACGTCCGCGGCTACTACCTGTGGTCCCTGCTGGACAACTTCGAGTGGGCGTACGGCTACGAGAAGCGTTTCGGCGCGGTCTACGTCGACTACACCACGCTGGAACGGACACCCAAGTCCAGTGCCCTCTGGTACGGCCGGGCGGCCCGCACGGGCTCGCTCCCGGAGGTCCACAGCATCCCGTGACCGACGCGGGGCCGGGGGACGGGGAAGGGGCGCGGCAGCCGAGGGGGGTGCCGCGCCCCACCGCGTTCCACCGCAGCGGGCTCGTCAGACCTCTCCGCCGAGCAGGCGGCGGGTGGTCTCCACGCCCCACTGGTCCAGGGACAGCAGGCGGTCGCTCGACGCGATCAGGCCGCCGGTCGCCTCCACGTGGGCGGCCCAGCGCTCCCGGGTCTCCACGGCCGGACGGGCCATCAGGCAGTCGGGGTCGTTGACCCAGAGCCTGCCGTGCTGCCACTGGCGGGCGGCGCCGGTGAACTCGGCGGCGTCCTGGCCCGGTTGGCTGTAGTCGCCGGCCTCGGGGCGGCGGTGCGGGGCCGTGTCGGGGCTGACCCGCATCGCGTCGAACAGGCCGACGGAGGGCAGGACGGGCGCCCCGCAGCCCAGCAGGTAGGCGTCCTCGCCGATGGCCCCGCGGATCAGCTCGATCCCGGAGCGGTACGCCGTGAGCGCGTCCGCGGCGGAGTGCCGTACGCCTTCCAGCGCGCCCGCGTAGAGGAAGTCGGCCTTGAAGTAGTCGTAGCCCTCGGCCGCCAGGGTCCTGAAGACCGACGCCAGGTACTCGGCCGCCTCGGGGTGGGTGGTGTCCAGGACGCACAAGTCGTGGCCCCAGTTGCGGCCGGCGTGCAGGAAGCCCCCGTCGAGGTCCTCGACCAGCCAGTCGGGGTGCTCGGCGGCCAGGTCGCCGGCCGGGTCGACCAGGAAGGGTGCCGTCCAGATGCCGGCCCGGCGGCCCCGTCCCCGGATCGCGTCGGCGATGCCCGCGCGGGAGCGGAAGCGGCCGGAGAGGGTGAGCCAGTCGCCGAGAGCCTTCTGGTAGCCGTCGTCGAGCTGGACGACGTCCACGGGCAGGTCGAGGGTCTCCATCGCACGGAGGTTCTCGTGGATGTCGTCCTCGGTGACGTCGGTGAAGTACTCGTACCAGGAGCACCAGACGGTGGGCGCCGGACGCGGGGCCTCGACCCCGAGCCCGGCGGCCCACTCGCCCAGCACCGACTGGATGTCCGTGCCCGTGAGCTCCCGCACCGGGCCGTCGGCGAAGACCTCCGCGGTGGCGCCGTCCACGGTGAGGCGGATCGAGGGGACCGCACGCGTGGGGTCCGGCGCCGCCCACAGCCGTACCGGCGACCCGTCGCCCGGATCGAGCGCCAGCAGCCCCTCGCCCTGGAAGGCGCCCTCGGGCACGGTGACGCCCGGCCGGTAGCAGACCGTCGCCCAGTTGTCGTTCGTCGGGCGGTACGGCTTGTCACCGAGGGCGTACGTGCCGCTGGGGCTCCAGGACTGCCAGCCCTCCTCGTGGACGCGGGCCCTGCGCGGGTCCACGGGCACCGAGGCGAGCGGGGTGAAGGGGTGGGGCACGGTGGTTCTCTCTCGGGTGCGGGCGGTCAGCCCTTGTTGGCGCCGAGGGTCAGTCCGCTGACGAACTGGCGCTGGAGCGCGAAGTAGACGACCAGGGTCGGGATGGCGGTGAGCAGGGCGCCGGCGGCGACCAGGTTGGGGTCGGTGAAGTACTGGCCGGAGAGGTTGTTCAGCGCCGAGGTGATCGGCATGTTCTCACCGGTGGAGATCAGCACGATGGCCCAGAAGAAGTCGTTGTAGATCCAGATGGACAGCAACGTCGCCAGGGCGGCCATCGCGGGCTTGCACAGCGGCAGCACGATCTGCCAGTACATCCGCCACACGGAGGCACCGTCGACCAGGGCGGCCTCGGTCAGCTCGTGCGGCAGCATCCGCATGTAGTTGGACAGGACGAAGGCGCAGAACCCGGACTGGAACGCCACGTGGATCAGGACCAGGCCGAGCGCGGAGTCGTACAGCTTGCCGCTCATCGTGATGCCGGGCAGGTCGATGAGCAGGTACATGCGGTACAGCGGGGTGATGATGACCTGCTGGGGCAGCAGGTTGCCCGCGGTGAAGACCAGCAGCAGGAAGATGTTGAGCCGGAAGTCGAAGCGGGAGACGTAGAAGGCCACCATCGAGGAGACCAGCAGGGTCAGCAGCACGGCCGGGATCGCGATGATCAGCGTGTTCCCGAAGTAGTGCAGCATGTCGGACTGCTCGAAGGCGTTGGTGAAGTTGTCCAGGCTCAGCTTGTCGGGCCAGGACACGTATCCCTTGGTGCTGGTCTCGGCGTAGGGGCGCAGGGCCGCGAAGACCGCCCACAGCAGGGGCGCGAGCCAGGCCAGCGAGGTGACGACCAGGAACACGTGCAGCAGGATGCGGGCCGGGCGGACCGGGGTGCGCTGCTTGGCCGGCGCGGTCAGGGTGCTCATGCGCGCCGCTCCTTCCGGAAGGTCGCGATCAGGTAGGGGATGATGACGACCAGCGAGATGACCAGCAGGACCACGGCGATCGCGGAGCCGTAACCGATCCGGCTGGACTCGCCGATGATGTTGTTGGTGATCAGGATCGACAGCAGCTCGGTGCCCTGGGCGCCCTTGTTGAAGACGAACACCAGGTCGAAGGCGCGCAGCGCCTCGATGATCGTGACGACGAGGACGACGGTGTTGGTGGGGCGCAGGGTGGGGAAGATGACGTTCTTGAACGTCTGCCACTCGTTCGCGCCGTCCAGTGCGGAGGCCTCCCTGAGGGAGGGGTCCACGCCCTTGAGGCCCGCCAGGTAGAGGATCATCATGTAGCCGGTGTGGCGCCAGGACGCGGCGATCAGCACGGCCCACAGGTTGAGTTTGGGGTCGCCGATCCAGTCGATGTAGTGGCCGGGCTTGTTCGCCCCGATCAGGCTGTTGATCAGCCCGGTGTCGGGGTTGTAGACGAGCTGCCACACGAACCCGGTGACCGCGAGGGAGACCACGACCGGCAGGAAGAACGCGGTCTGGTAGACGCGGGAGAAGCGGATGTTCTTGTCGAGCTGCACGGCGAGGAACAGGCCCAGGGGCGTGGGGATCAGGATGAGCACCACGAACCAGACGACGTTGTGCTCCAGGGCGGGCCAGAACTGCGGGTTGTCGGTGAAGAGCTGACGGAAGTTGTCCAGCCCCACCCACGTGATGGAGTCGAAGCCGATCCCGTCCCAGCTGGTGAAGGCCAGAGCGATCGAGGCCAGCGCGGTGACCCAGACCAGGGCCACGTGCAGGACCGTGGGCACGCCCGCCATGAAGGCGAGCGTGATCCGGTCACGACGGGTCAGCAGGCGCTTGTGGCCGTGCGGGACCCGCTTGACAGGGGCAGTGCCCGGAGGCGGCACAGCGGCCGCCTCCGGGCTCTTCTCGGTGATGTCGGTAGTCATTCAGCCGCTCAGCTCAGGAGGACGCGAAGATCGTCTTCTTCTGGCGTTCGATCGAGGACAGCAGACTGTCGACGCCCTTGGGGTTCTGGAGGAACTTCTGGAGGGAGGGCTGCATCACCGTCGAGGTGAAGTCCGGCCGCGAGTCACGGTCCATGAACTGGGTCAGGCTCTTGGCGCCCGAGATCATCTCGTACGCCTTCTTCTGGAGCGGCGTGTAGGACGAGGTGTCGGCCTTGCTGGAGGCGGCCACCACGCTGGAGTCGGCCTTGAGGTAGATCTGCTCCGCCTCCGGGGTGCCCAGGTACTCCAGGAGCTTGGTGACGCCGGCCTTGTTCTTGGGCGCCTTGGAGACCATGAAGCCGTCGGTGGGCGCCTCCACGGTGTCCTGCCCGTACGCCGGGTTGATCTCCGGGAAGGCGAAGAAGTCCAGGTCGTCCAGGTCGGCCTTGTTCGTGAACTGCTGCGCCACGAAGGAGCCCAGCAGGTACATGCCCGCCTTCTTGGACACCAGCGTCTGCGCCGCGTCCTGCCAGGTGCGGCCCATGAAGCCGTCCTGGTGGTAGGGCAGCAGCTCGGCCCAGTGGTCGAAGGCCGCCTTGACCTTCGCGTCCGTCCACGCCGCCTTGCCCGCCATCAGCTCGACGTGGAAGTCGTAGCCGTTGAGACGGAAGTTGATCTGGTCGAAGGTGCCCATCGCCGGCCAGGCGTCCTTGTCGCCGAACGCGATCGGGACCAGCCCGTCCTTCTTCATCCGCTTGCACAGCGCGACCAGCTCGTCCCACGTGGTGGGGACCTCGTAGCCGTGCTGCGCGAAGACGCTCTTGCGGTAGAAGATCGCCCACGGGTACGTGTACAGCGGCACGAAGTAGTACTTGCCGTCCGCGCCCTTGGACAGCTTCTGCATGGCGTCAGGGAAGTTGGCGCCGATCTTCTGCCACACGTCGTCTATCGGCGAGGCGAGGTTCTTCGCGGCGAAGAACTGCATCCGGTAGCCCGCGAACCAGTTGAACACGTCGTCCGGCGTGCCCTGGAGGTAGGAGTTGATCTGCTCCTGGAACGTGTTGTGGTCCTTGGTGTTCACGTCGACCGTGATCCCGGACTGCTTCTTGAACGCCGCGTAGATCTCCGCGAACGCCTTCTTCGGCACCGCGTCCGACGCGTTCGACCCCAGCGTCACGGTCTTCGGGTCGCTGGAGCTGCCACTGCCGCCACAAGCGGACAGCAACGGGATACCCGCCCCCAACAGGGCGGCACCACCCACCCCCTTGAGCACACCGCGGCGGCTGGGCGAGGGGAGGGAAGACGAGAGGTCACGCATGGACGGCTCCTGAAGGCAGGGGTTCAGTCATGGAGGGGCTCGGAGACCAGTCGTAATCGACCAGAAACCAACTTGACCGAACACGGTGGCGCAATGACAGCGTTATGTCAGGTCATGCGTCAATAGCTTTCGAACTGATTTGTCGAAACGTGACCGACATCCCTGCCTCCCGGTGACCCAGGAGCCTCGCCGCCGACCCGCTGTTCAGTTGCGGGCGGCGAAGGCCTTCGAGAAGGCGAACGGGCCCTGGACGACCGAGCTGCAGGTCGCGTCCGCGGAGGGCTTCGCACCGCCGGGGCACTGCTTGTCCCGGGTGGCGGACCACATCGAGAGCCAGCCGAGCCCCTTCGCCTTGGCGAAGCCCACGAGCCGGCCCGCGTCCTCGACCGTGAAGACCTCCGAGGCCACGTCGTTGACCCCGATCATCGGGGTCACGGCGACCGCTTTCCAGGCCGCGCTGTCGGACAGTCCGAGGACTCCCTTGACCTGCGCCTGGGTGGCGGTCGCGGCCTGCTCGGCGTACGTGCCCATGTCGCCGCTGTACGCGGGCCCGTAGTCCATCGCCATGATGTTGACGGTGTCGATGCGCACGCCGTTGGACTTGGCGTTCGCGAGCAGGTTCACGCCGTCCTGGGTCAGGCCCTCGGGCATCACGGGCAGGGTGAACGAGACGTCCAGGTCCGGGTGGTCCTGTTGGATCCTGGCGATCGCCTGCGCCCTCCGGGTGTTCGCCGCCGTGTTCGGCAGCGCCCCGCCCTCCACGTCGAAGTCGACCTTGGTCAGGTCGTATACGTCCACGACCCTGCCGTACGCCGCCGCGAGCGCGTCCGCCGAGGAGCAGGTGGTGGCCAGCTCGGAGCCGGAGGCACCGCCGAAGGAGACCCGGACGTCACCGCCCTTCGCCCGCAGCGCGCCGATCTGCCCGGCCACCGCGTCGCTCGCCAGATCGCTGACCCCGCCCCACTTGGGCGTGCAGCCGCCGCCGTCGGTGACGAAGGCGAGGGTGTAGTCCTTCACGCCGGTGGCGTCGGCTGCGGCCAGCAGGTCGAAGGCGGGGTGGAGGGAGGTGTCGACGTAGGGCGCGAAGCCGTCGCTGCCCGAGGGGGCCGGGGTGGGGGCGGGCGTGGGAGCGGCCGGGCCGGAGGGAGTGGCCGTGGGTGCCGGGGCGGGAGTGCCGCTGCCGCCGGTGGAGCAGTCGCCGCCGTCGACGAGACAGCCCGTGGGGTCGCCCGTGCCGCTGACCACGAACCCGACCGTGACCGACTCCCCCGCGGCCAGGCCGTCGGTGTCCCACTTGGGCGGCTTCACCAGGACATGGCGCCCGCTCACACGGGACTCCCCGTTCCACAGGGACCCGAGCGTGACTCCGCCCGGCAGGTCGAACTCCAGCTTCCAGTCCTTCTGGGCCGAACCGCTGTTGTTGGTGACGACGTACTGCGCGGTGTACCCCGTCGACCAGTCGCTCGTCCTCGTGTACGCGGCGCCGATCCCCGCCGCCTGGGCGGTACCGCTCAACAGGACCGCCCCGGTCCCCACCACGGCGGCGGCGACCACCCCGCCGATCACCTTGTTCTTGCTGTTCAGTCTGCGCCGATGCATGCTCATGGCGTGGCACGCTAGCGATCCCGAATCGGGCAAATGACCTGATCAGGGCGGGCGTTGAGGATCTTAGGGCGCGCTTAAGGAAGGGATCGGGATCGGTTAAAGGTCGAGACCAGTCGGCCGGTGCGGCGCCTGCGCACCCGGTGCCCCCGGCGTACCGGTTCGCGCCCGTCGAGCTGGATCCAGATCCGCACCTCGGTGCCGCCCAGCACCGACGACCCGATCCGCACGTCCCCGCCCGTCGCCTCGGCGAGCCGCCGCACGATGTCGAGGCCGAGCCCCGTCGAACCGGTGCTGCCTGACCCCCGCCCGCGTGCCATGGCGGCCTCCGGGTCGCGGATGCCGGGGCCCGCGTCGGAGACGAGCACGATCACCGCGTCCTCGCCGTTGTGCACGTCGACCGCGAAGGCGGTGCCCTCCGGGGTGTGCCGGAAGACGTTGCCGAGCAGGGCGTCCAGGGCGGCCGCGAGGTCGGCCCGGGCCACGGGGATGCGCACCGGCCGCTCGGTGCCGGCCACCCGCCACTTGCGGCCCTCGTCCTCGGCGAGCGCCGACCAGAAGCCCATCCGCTCCCGGACCACCTCGGCCGCGTCGCACCCGGCGCCGGGTCCGGCGGCCGCGGTCTGCGGCTTGGCCTCCCGGGCGGTGCGGATGATGGTGTCGACCTCGCGCTCGAGCTGGGTGACCGCCGCCCGGGTCTGCTCGGCGGCCGGTCCGTCCCCGAGCGAGGCCGCGTTGAGCCGCAGCACGGTCAGCGGGGTGCGCAGCCGGTGGGACAGGTCGGCGGCCAGCTCCCGTTCGTTCGCCAGCAGTTGGACGACCTGGTCGGCCATGGAGTTGAACGCGACGGCCGCCAGCCTGAGTTCGTTCGGGCCCTCCTCCGGCACCCGCGCGCCCAGTTGCCCCTCCCCCAGCTCGTGGGCGCCCTCGACGAGTCGCTGCGCGGGCTGCACCATCCGCACGCCGAGCCGGTCGGCGACCGCGACCGAGCCGACGACGAGCGCGATGCCGACGCCCGCGAGGACCGCCCAGGCGGTCGCGACGCCGTTGCTCACCTCGGACTCGGGGACGTAGACCTCGACGACGGCTATCTCGCCGGAGCTGAGCGCGACCGGCTGGAGCAGGGTGGAGCCGCCGGGCACCCCGGTGGTGGAGGCGCGGCCCAGCGTGCGCACGGTCGCGATGTCACCGGTGGCGGCCCGCTGCCGCCCGATGTCCACGGCCCGCTGGCCTCCGCCCGCCGGTATGTGGACGGCCATCCCGGAGTCCGAGCCCGCGGAGGCCACGACCCGCTCCAACTGGTCCCGGTCGGTGGTGATGGACAGGGCCGGGGCGACGGCGGCCGCCTCCCGCTCGGCGTTGGAGAACGCGCGGTCCCGGGCCATCTCCTTGATGACGAGGCCGAGCGGGACGGCGAAGGCGACCACGACCATGGTGGTGACCGCCAGACAGACCTTGACCAGAGCCCACCTCACAGCGGCGGCTCCAGCTTGACCCCGACGCCCCGCAGGGTGTGGAGATAGCGGGGCTGCGCGGCGGTCTCCCCCAGCTTCCGCCGGAGCCAGGACAGATGGACGTCGATGGTCTGGTCGTCGCCGTAGGACTGCTGCCAGACCTCCGCGAGGAGTTCCTTGCGGGGGACGACCACTCCGGGCCGGGCGGCCAGGAAGGCGAGCAGGTCGAACTCGCGTCGGGTCAGGTCGAGCCGGACGCCGTCCAGTTCGGCCTGGCGGCGCAGCGGGTCGACGCTCAGGCCGCCGACGCGCAGCACGGTCTCGGGCGGCGCGTCCCCTCCTGCGGCCCGGGACCGCCGCAGGACGGCGGCCATCCGCGCGGAGAGGTGTTCGACCGAGAAGGGTTTGGTGAGGTAGTCGTCCGCCCCGGCGTTCAACAGGCGGACGATCTCCGTCTCGTCGTCCCGCGCGGTGGCGATGATGACCGGGACGTCGGTGATCCCGCGCAGCATCTTCAGGGCCTCGGACCCGTCCAGATCGGGCAGACCGAGGTCCAGGATCACCACGTCGAAACGGAAATGGGCGACCTCGCGCAGCGCCTCCAGCGCCGTCCCGACGCTGCGCACGGTGTGTGCCGCGTCGGTCAGGTGCCGGATGAGCGCCGAGCGCACGAACTGGTCGTCCTCGACCACGAGCACACTTGCCATGCGCCGCACCGTACGCGATTCGGGCGAGTGCGGTCGGGGCCTGTGGACAACTCAGTCCGGGTGCGGCCGGTGAGACGGGTGAGGCAGTATGGCGGGCGATGCGCAGAGGACTCGTACACGTACTGGCTTGGACGCTCGCCACGGGCGCGGCGGTCACGCTGTCGTGGTGGGGCGTCCACACGGTCATGACGGGCACGGCCTACGACCCGCCGCGCGCCCTGCCCATCACGGCGGCCGAGGCGACCACGCAGGAGTCGAAGCCGCTTGCGTCACCGACGCCGACGCGGACCGGGCGGGCGGCGCCGTCGAAGAGCCCCGCACCGACGCCGAGGGCCACCAGCGCGCCGCCGACCCCCTCGAAGAGCCCTTCCCCCACCGCCTCCGGCCAGATCAGGAGCTACGACACCGACGGCGGCCGCGCGGTCTTCGACCTCGGTGAGAAGTCGGCGACCCTGGTGTCCGCGACACCGGGCACGGGGTGGTCGATGCAGGTGTGGAAGACGGAGTCGTGGATCCGGGTGGAGTTCTCCTCGGGCGCGGACCGGGTGTCGGTGTTCTGCACCTGGCACGACGGCCCGCCGCGGGTGGAGATCGGCACGTACTGAGTCAGCGGAACACCGAGGGCGGCGGCGCCGGCGAGGCCACCGCCTCTGCGTCCGTCACGGGTACGGCCCCGCCGGTGAAGTCGAGGAGCGCCTTGCCGTGTTCGACGCGGCCGGGGTGCGGGTCGGAGGCGGCGCGGCGGGTCAGCTCCGGGACCGGCAGGGGGGTGTCGGAGGCGACCAGGACGGCGTTGCCGAAGCGTTTGCCGCGCAGGACCGTCGGGTCGGCGATCAGGGCGAGCTCGGGGAAGCGGGCGGCGGCGGTGGCGATCTGGCCGCGGAGATGGGTGAGCGGCGGCCCGTCGGCGAGGTTGGCGGCGTAGCAGCCGCCCGGCCGGAGCGCCCTGCGGACCTCGTCGAGGAACTCGGTGGAGGTCAGGTGGGCAGGGGTGCGGGCGCCGCTGAACACGTCGGCGATGACGAGGTCGGCCCATCCGTCGGGAACCTTGGCGAGTCCCTGGCGGGCGTCCACGGACCGCACCCGTATCCGCGCGGTCGGCTCCAACGGGAGCTTCTGTCGCACCAGTTGCACGAGGGCCGCGTCCCGCTCGATCACCTGCTGGGTGGAGCGGGGGCGGGTCGCGGCGAGGTACCGGGCGAGGGTGAGGGCGCCTCCGCCGAGGTGGACGGCGTGCACGGGCTTGTTGGGGGGTGCGACCAGGTCGATGACGTGGCCGAGCCGGCGCTGGTACTCGAAGGAGAGGTGGGTCGGGTCGTCCAGGTCGACGTGGGACTGCGGCGCGCCGTCGATGAGCAGCGTCCACGCGTGCGTGCGCTCGCGGTCGGGGATGAGTTCGGCCAGACCGCCGTCCACTGGTTCCACGACGGCTTCGGCGGATCTCCTGGACTTTCCCACTCCGCCATTATCCGCGGTGGGAGGACGTCCCGCGTCCGAGGGCGGGCGAGGCCGGGCGCGGCCCTCCCGGTCAGGTCCCCGTCACCGGCAGTTGTCCGCGGCCTCGATCAGTCTCGCCGCCTCGCCCAGGGCCGCCCGCAGTACGGCCGGGTCCGTCGCCAGGTCGGCGTCCCCCGGCGGCAGCAGCCAGTCCGAGCCCTCGACGGGCGGCTCCGGGGCCAGCCGCAGCCCCCGGCCGTCGGTCTCCGTGCAGGTGCTGCCGGGCACGTCCCACGCGGCCGCCGTCCCCGGTGGCACCAGGAACCCCAAGGTCTCGCCGCCGTCGTCGTGCAGCACCGGCCCGACCCCGTCCCCCACCCCCCGCCGCAGGATGTCGACGGCCTCCAGGCCGTGTCGCGTCGGCACCGTGACCACGTCGCACGACACCGGCGTACAGGGATTGACGCTCCGGCTGATCTCCATCGCGGCCTCCACCAAGGAACCCTCGTCCGACTCCGGGAGGTTCAACGCGCGCCGGCGTCAACGGCTACGGCAGAAGTCCGCCGCAAAGGATGGCAGTTCATGGCGGATCCCGGATGAGATATCCGGTTTGTAGCCAAACCCCGCATGGCGACCCCGGCACAACAGGTACGTTCTTGCCCGCCGGAAACAGGGCGTCTCACTGACAAACCAGTCAACTCGCCCCTCCTCCGGCATGGTTCGACGGTTCGCACGAGAGGACCCGGCCATGGCGTCGTCAATGGTGACCTCGTCCCAGTCCCCCACACCACCGCGGCCGAACCTCGCGTTCCGGCGGCTGCGCGGACAGCGCTCGCCGGCCGAGTTCGCCGCGGCGGTGCGGCGGGCCGCGCGCGAGATCGGCGAGAGCGTGAGCTGCGACGCGCGCTATGTGGGTCGCGTCGAGGCGGGCGAGATCCGCTGCCCCAACTACGCGTACGAACGGGTGTTCCTGCACATGTTCCCCGGCCGCACGCTCACCGACCTGGGCTTCGCCTCCCGGGCGTCCGTACGGGGGCGCCGGGCGCGCACCACGGGTGAGACACCGGGGACGTACGAGCCGTATGACACGCAAGACACGCAGGACCCTGACGACACGTACGACAACTACGAGGAGAGCGACGTGCTGCGTCGCGCATTCATGACCGGCGGGGGCGCCACCGTCGCCGCCGCCTCACTGGGCCCCCTCGGGCTCGCCCTCGACGCCACGGCCGCCGGACGTCCGGTCCGCCGCGCCGGGACCGGGGAGGCGGGTGCCCTGGAGGAAGCCGTGCGAAGGATCCGGTTGCTCGACGACCGGCACGGCGCGGACGGCCTGTACCAGCGCGCGGCGGCTCCACTGCGCGCCGCCTACGCGCTCCTTGACGCCGGCGCGACCCGGCAGACGACCGCCGACCGGCTGCACTCGGGCGCGGGTGAGCTCGCCATCTCGGTGGGCTGGCTGGCGCACGACTCCGGACGGTTCGACGACGCCCGCTCGCACTACGCGGAAGCACTCGCGACGGCCCGGGTGACCGGGGACGACGCCCTGGAGGCGCACGCCTTCTGCAACACCGCCTTCCTCGCGCGCGACTCGGGGCGGCCACGGGAGGCGGTGCGGGCCGCGCAGGCCGCGCAGCGGGTCGCCCGGCCCCTGGGTTCGCCCCGGCTCATGTCCCTGCTCGCGCTGCGCGAGGCGGGCGGCTGGGCGGGGCTCGCCGACCGCACCGGGTGCGAGCAGGCGCTGGCCCGGGCGCAGGCCTACTTCGAGCGGGGCCTGTCGGACGCCGACCCCGAGTGGATGAGCTTCTACGGCGAGGCCGAGCTGGAGGGCCTGGAGGCGCAGTGCTGGTCCACGCTGGGCGACTGGCGCCGGGCCGCCCGGCACGCGCGCCGGGCGGCGCACCTCCAGGACCCGCACTTCACCCGCAACATCGCGCTCTACACCGCCGAGCTCGCCGACGACCTGGCCCGCGGCGGCCAGCCCGACGAGGCTGCGGCGGCTGGGCTGCGGGTGCTGGAGCTGCTGGGCGAGGTCCAGTCGTCCCGCGTGCGGACCATGCTGGCGGCGACGGCGAGGGTGCTGCTGCCGCACCGGCGGGCCTCAGGGGTGTCGGCGTTCCTGGAACGCCACGCGTCACTGCCGCGGACCGCTTGAGGAAACGGCGGGTACAGCTCGGCAAGACGTGACTGCACCCACCCAGGGGCGCGGGGAACTGCGCGACCAGCCCCGACGCACCGGCACCCGGCTACGAACCCAGATGCCCCAGATCGTTCCAGCTCTCGATCGCCGGCTCCCCGTAGGCCCACCCCAGCACGGACAAGGACGTCGGATTGAGTCGTATCCGCGCCGCGAAGTCGATCGGCAGCCCCAGCCACCGCGCCCCGATGGACCGCAGGATGTGCCCGTGGGCGAACACCAGCACATCCCGGTCCGCCGACCGCGCCCAGGCGACGACCTCGTCCGCGCGTGCCGTGATCTGCGCGAGCGACTCCCCCTCGGGGACGCCGTCCCGCCAGATCAGCCACCCCGGCCGCACCGCCTGGATCTCGTCCGGGGTCATGCCCTCGTACGCGCCGTAGTCCCACTCCATGAGCGTGTCCCAGGTGGCCGCCCGGTCCCCGAACCCGGCGAGTTCGCAGGTCTCACGCGCACGTGCCAGCGGGCTCGTGCGGACCTCCAGGCCGGGAAGGCCGTCGTACGGGGGCCGGTGCAGCCGTTCGCCGAGCAGCTTGGCGCCCTGCCGGCCCTCCTCCAGGAGGGGCACGTCGGTCCTGCCGGTGTGCTTGCCGGACAGTGACCACTCGGTCTGTCCGTGGCGGGCCAGCAGGATGCGCGGTGCCATGAAGAAACCTTTCCGGGGGAAAACGGAGGCAGAACCCCTCCATCATCGCGCACCCTGTGTGAGGGCAACCCGACGGGCGTTCCCAGCGTCTTTGAGGGCCGAAGGCGCTGCGTGGGGGCACTCCACAAGGGCCCGCACATACGCCGTAAAGTGGCACGACCGGACGACGACCGCCGGAAGCCGCGCGAAACGAAGGGGGACAGGATCGGATGCCGCTGACCGAGACACCAGGCATCGAGGCAGTCCCGGGCACGCGGCTGCGCTGGTGGACCGAGCTGCCCCTGATCCTGCTGGTGTACGCCTGCTACAGCGCCGGACGGCTTCTCGCCAGGGGCGATGTCTCGGGCGCCGTCGACCACGGCCTCGCGATCCTCAAGATCGAGAAGGTGCTCTACCTCAACGCCGAGCACCCGCTCAACCGGCTGTTCACCGACCAGGCGTGGATCGGCGTACCGGCCGACTTCTGGTACGCCTCGCTGCACTACCTGGTCACGCCGGCCGTCCTGGTCTGGCTCTTCCGCTCCCGGGCCGTGCACTACCGGGCGGCCCGCACCTGGCTGATGACGTCCACGTTCATGGGCCTGATCGGCTTCACCCTGCTGCCGACCTGCCCGCCCCGTCTCCTCTCGGCGAGCCACGGCTTCGTCGACACCATGGCCCAGTACAGCTCGTACGGCTGGTGGGGCGGGGAGGCCAGCGCGCCGCGGGGCATGGGCGGCATGACGAACCAGTACGCGGCCATGCCGAGCCTGCACGTCGGCTGGGCGCTGTGGTGCGGTGTGATGCTGTGGCGCTACGGCAGGACGCGGACGACCAGGGCCGCGGCCGTCGCCTACCCGCTCATCACCACCATCGTGGTCATGGGCACCGCCAACCACTACTTCCTCGACGCGGTCGCGGGCGCGGCGGTGATGGGGCTCGGGTTCCTCCTCGCCCCGTACGTCAGCCGGGCGGCGGAGCGGGCCACGGCGGGCGTCCGCGCCCGGATAGCCACCGTGTCCGTGACCTCTCGCGACACAGAGACCTCGATTGTCAGTGGCGGATGCCAGACTTCCGCGGGTGAGCACATTCCACGGCAGCGCGAATCACGCTTCCCAGGCGGAGCCGAACCGAGTGCCGCTCCCACGGACGCGGGGGACGGCGCTCCGGCAGCGGCTCGCTGAGCTGCGCGGTCCCGAGGTACCGGCCAAGGCGCTGGACGCGCGCGCCCTGGCGGCCCTCGCCGCCAACCCCGGGTGCCGGCGGCGCGCGATCCTGGACGGCGCCGGGGTGAACAAGACGGCCCTGGCGAGTGCGCTGGGCTCGCCGTCCGCCTTCGGGCAGTCGCAGTTCGCCCTGACCCGGGGCAACGCCTTCGAGGCGAAGGTCAAGGCGGACGGCGGCGCGGAGCTGCTGCGGCTGGTGCACGAGCGGCTGGACCGCGGCGCCGAGCCGCCCGACGGGGCCCACGTGCCCGACCTCACCGCGATCGGACCCGAGGGCCGGACCGCGCGCACCGCCCTCGCCCTGCGCGAGGCAGGCGAGGCGCAGGGCTGGACGCTCCTCGACCATCCCATGCTCGCGCTGGACGTCGCCGGCTCCCCCGCCTTCCTGGAACCGGACGCGGTGGTCGTGCACCCGGACGGGAGCTGGACGGTCGTGGAGATCAAGTCCTTCCCGATGCTGGACGGTTCGGCCGACCCGTCGAAGGTGGGCGCGGCAGCCCGCCAGGCCGCGGTGTACGTCCTCGCGCTGGAGGAGGTCGCCGCCCGGCTGGAACCGTCGCCGAGGGTCCGCCACCGGGTCCTGCTGGTCTGCCCCAAGGACTTCTCCAACCTCCCCACCGCCTCCGCCGTCGACATCCGCAAGCAGCGCGCGGTCACCGCCCGCCAGTTGGCCCGGCTCACCCGTATCGAGGACATCGCCGAGGCGCTGCCCGAGGGCACCTGCTTCGCCCCCGACCGGCCCGCCGCCGAGCTGGCCGCCGCGGTCGAGTCGGTCCCGGCGACCTACGCCCCCGAGTGCCTGTCCGCGTGCGAACTGGCCTTCCACTGCCGGGACCGCTCCCGCGCGGCCGGCCAGGTGACCTCCCTGGGCCGCTCGGTGCGCGCGGAGCTCGGCGGTCTGACGACGGTCGAGGACGTCCTGGCGGCGGCCCGCGGCGAGACCGGCGACCCCGACGACCCGGCGGTGGCGGCGCTGCGCAGGGCGGCCGAACTGCGCGCGGAGGCGCTGGGGGTGGCCGCATGTCGCTGATCGCCACGCTCGCCCGCCTGGAAGCCGTCAGCACCGGACGCGCCCAGCCCGCCGCGACCGTGCGGCACCGCCATCTCTCCGACCGTCCGCTCGTCCTGGTCCCGCTGACCACCGCGGGCGAGGCCGGTGCCCCGCTCGGCGCGCTCGTGGGGACCGACCGGGACGCCCCGCACCTCCTGGTCGTACCGCAGCCCCGGGACCGTGACCTCAGGTTCGCGTTCCTGGCCGAGCTGGCCGACATCGTGCTGCCGTACGTCGACGGGTACGCGGAGGCGGTGGAGGCCGCCGAGCGCAACGAGACCGACCCGGAGACGGGCAAGCGGGTCAAGGTAGAGGTCGAGCTGTGCGCGGACGCCCCGCAGCTGATCCTGCCGAGCCGCGCGGGCGCCGATTTCGTACGGCTGCTCGGCCGTTCGATGCGCTTTCGGCGTACGGCGGAGCAGGACCCGGAGACGCCGTACCCGGCCCCGCCCCGGGTGCCGTTGCTGGGCCGGTGGCTGACCCACTTCGGGGAGCGGGCCCGGGTACCGGGCTCCTCGCTGCTGCTGGCGATGACGGACGTGCTGGCCCGGCACTGGTCGACCGGGCAGTCCAGCCTGGAGGACCAGCACCTGGGCGCGCTGCTCGCGTGGATCGACCCGCCCGAGGGCCGCTCGGGCGCCGAGGCGGCCCTGGAGGCCGAGCTCGCCCGGGACGACCGCGGCCAGCTCCTGCACCCGCCCGCCGGTCCCGCCACCGACCCGGCGTTCGACAACAAGCTGCTCGCCCCGGCCCTCGAGCGCTACGACCGCGCGCGTACCGCCCTCGCCGCCGCCGAGGACGGCCTGGAGGCCGACGACCGGCTCGGCGCGCTCACCGCCGCCGAGCAGGAGATCCGCGCGCTCGTCGCGCACCACACCCGCCCCACCTGGGACGCGGTGTGGCGGGGCGTGGACCTGCTGCGGGCGCTGCCCGAGGGGGCGCACGTCGAGGAGCGGTGGACGCGCGACCGCTGGTCGTTCACCGGCCACCGCGACCGGGTCGTGGCGGGCGAGCCCCCGCAGCCGCGCCGCGACGACGCGGTCACCGCCGCCAACAAGCTCGCCGCGCGCGAGCGCGAACAGGCCCGCCTGGAGGCGCAGGAGGCGCTCGACGACCCGCTGGTGATGGCGGGGCGGCGGCTGGCCGGGGAGGCGTTCGCCGGGGAGGTCGTCGACGTGCAGATGACGTACAGCGAGGGCAAGCGGCCGAGCCCCCGCCCGCTGGTGACCGTGCGCACCGACGACCGGCCGCACCTGGGCGAGCGCGCCAAGGTGTACCGCTCGCTGGGCGGCAAGCCGCAGTCGGCCGAGTTCGTGGGCTGCGAGGAGGAGGGCGCGCTGATCGTGCTCAAGGTGCTCGACAAGATGGGCCGCGGCAAGGAGCCGGAGACCGGGTCCGTCCCGGAGAAGGGCGACCGGGTGTGCTTCACGCTCTTCGAGCACGAGCAGCGCGGCGGCGCCAAGCTGCCCGACCCGGAGAACACGCCGTGGACGCACGGCGGGCCGCCCGGTGAGGCCGTGCAGGAGACCGCCGATCCCGTGACCCCGGAGGACGTGCTGTGACCACCCCGGCCCCCGGAGGCCACCGGACCTTCGACCCCGGTGCCGAGGCCGCTCGCGCCACCGACGCGATCCTCCACGACACCCTGCACGGCACCCACCGCGGAGTCGTCGTCGACTCCCCGCCCGGCGCCGGCAAGTCCACCCTCGTCGTCCGCGCCGCCCTGGAACTGGCCGACGCCGGGCGCCCGTTGATGGTGGTCGCGCAGACCAACGCCCAGGTCGACGACCTCGTGCTCAGGCTCGCCGAGAAGAACCCCGAACTGCCGGTGGGGCGGCTGCACAGCAGTGACGCCGACCCGTACGACAAGGCGCTGGACGACCTCCCGCAGGTCCGCAAGTCGGCGAAGGCCGGTGATCTGACCGGGCTGCCGGTCGTGATCTCCACGGCCGCGAAGTGGGGCCATGTGAAGGCCGACGAGCCGTGGGCGCACGCGATCGTGGACGAGGCGTACCAGATGCGCTCGGACTCGCTGCTGGCGGTGGCGGGGCTGTTCGAGCGGGCGCTGTTCGTGGGCGACCCCGGCCAGCTCGATCCGTTCGCGATCGTGGGCAGCGAGCAGTGGGCGGGACTGTCGTACGACCCCTCGGCCTCGGCGGTGACGACGCTGCTGGCCCACAACCCCGAGCTGCCCCAACACCGGCTGCCGGTGTCCTGGCGGCTCCCCGCCTCGGCCGCGCCGCTGGTCTCGGACGCCTTCTACCCGTACACGCCCTTCCGCAGCGGCACCGGCCACGACGACCGCCGGCTCACCTTCGGTGTCCCCTCGGACGGCTCGGGCCCCGACCGGGTGATCGACGCGGCGGCGGAGTCCGGCTGGGGCCTGCTGGAGCTGCCGGCACGGCACACCCCGCGCACCGACCCGGAGGCGGTGCGGGCCGTCGCGACCGTCGTACGGCGCCTGCTGGACCGGGGCGGGGCGGCCACGTCCGAGCGCTCACCGGAGCCCGCGCCGCTGACGGCCGACCGCATCGCCGTGGGCACGGCGCACCGTGACCAGGCGGCGGCGGTCCGCGCCGCGCTGACCGACCTCGGTGTCACGGACGTCACCGTGGACACGGCGAACCGTCTCCAGGGCCGTGAGTACGACGTCACGGTCGTCCTGCACCCGCTCTCCGGCCGCCCCGACGCCACCGCCTTCCATCTGGAGACCGGCCGCCTGTGCGTGCTGGCCTCGCGCCACCGCCACGCGTGCGTGGTGGTGTGCCGGGCGGGGGTGAGCGACCTGCTGGACGACTACCCGTCCACGGAGCCGGTCCAGCTAGGCACCCTGGTGAAGTTCCCGGACGGCTGGGAGGCGAACCACGCGGTCCTGGCCCGCCTCGCGGAACACCGGGTGCCGTGGCGTCCGTGACGGTGCGCACTATCTGTGGGCATCGGGCCCTCTTGCACGGGCGCGGGACAATGGACGGTGGCCCTCCCCAGGCGGGCCGACGGTACGGACGACGTACGAGGAGGATGAAGACATGGCGGAGCCCACGCCGCGTCGGAACGAGCCGCGGCTACGCCCCGCGCCCCTGCTGTTCGAGCCCGCCCAGGTGGCCGACGACCCGGAGCACTTCTTCGACCTGGAGTCGATCGACGACCCGCGCGCGCTGCTCACCCGGTCCACCGAGCTGGCGCACGCCTTCCGCGCGGCGGCGGACCGTGCCGTGGAGTTCCAGGCGATGGCGGCGGCCCAGCTGGCCGACCCCAGGCGCTTCGACCGGCTCACGACGGCGGACATCGCCGAGCGTGCCGAGTGGACCGAGGACTACGCGAAGAAGATGGTGGAGTTCGGCCGGGACCTGCTGCGCGGTGCGGAGGGCGGAGCGGGGCACGCGGACCCGGTCTGACCGGCTCCGGTCCGATCGCTCTGGCCTGATCGCTCTGGCCTGATCGGCTGTGGCATATGCCAGCCGGGCAAGATACTCCACACTCCCCCCTCCTGTCCCGCATTCCCGCAACCCTGAGGAACCGACCGCTCACGCCGGGTAGATGTAGATGGCATGAGCACTCGCGACGAACCCTTCTCCGACCGCTTCGACGTCTCCGGCGTCACCGCGGACGGGGCCGCCTGGCTCGCCTCGGCAGGAACGTATCCGCGCAGCACCCTGTCGTTCTGGGAGGAGCGCCCCGCCGCCCCGGTCGTCCTGCCCTGCGGCACCGTCTTCGACGTGGTGAGCGCCCCCGCGATCTTCGGGCGCAGGATGCTCGACCGGCTGTGGGACGAGGGCC
Source organism: Streptomyces sp. NPDC091972 (assembly GCF_044756385.1). Taxonomy (NCBI): domain Bacteria; kingdom Bacillati; phylum Actinomycetota; class Actinomycetes; order Kitasatosporales; family Streptomycetaceae; genus Streptomyces; species Streptomyces sp. NPDC091972. Next base: position 613,703 of record NZ_JBIVSV010000002.1, read on the forward strand.
CCGGCTCGGGGCCGGTGGCGACGCTCCGGGGCCGGATGCTGCTCTTCGCTGCGCCGGGCACGGCTCAGCGGCTGCCGTCCCTGCTGCGGTGGGAGGAGTGCGGCCGTACGGCGTCGATGCCGCCGCTGCTGTGCCACGGCACCGGCGACGCGGTGACCGTCCCGGCCCCGCTCGGCGCGGCGAAATCCGCCGCGACCTCCCGCTGGCTGGTCGGCCCGGACACCCGCCACCCCTGGCTGCCGGGCCCCGAGATCCTGCTCTGGGCGGCCGTGCGCGCCGCCCGCACCGCCGTGCGGATTTCGATTTTTCCCCCGGCCGATCAGGATGCTAAGGTCTACGACGTCAGCAGGCGCCGCTAGCTCAGTTGGTTAGAGCAGCTGACTCTTAATCAGCGGGTCCGGGGTTCGAGTCCCTGGCGGCGCACGTTGTCGATGGCGAGGCATGGTCGCGGAAAGCGCGAACCGGCCTCGCCATCGTCGTTCCTGCGCGGCCGCGAAGTCAGCCGACCGTGATCTCCACGTTCCACGCGCCCGTCGCCGTTCGGTCCGTCACCTTCACTCGTACGTCCTCGTCCGGCACCTTGAAGGTCTCGCCGGGCTCGACCGGGGCGTCCGCCAGGGGCGGGTAGACGGAGTTCTCCCAGCAGGCCTCGGTGCGGGGGTGGGCGTCGAGGACCTGGATCGGGCCGCCGCCGGACGCCGCGCCGCTGTGGACGCGGTAGACCAGCACACCCTGCCGGCAGACCGCCGTGTCGTTGCCCACCGCCCCGCGCGCCTCGAAGGCGAGCACGCTGTCGGTCCCGGTGCGCACGACCGCGAGCCTCGTGCCGCGCCCGAACCCGAGGACCCCGGCCCGGCCGGGACCGGCCCCCACCGGCTCCAGCGTCAGCCGCGCCGGCTTTGGCCCGCGTACGCACACCACCTGCCGTCGCTCCAGCCAGCCCAGCTTCCACTTGTGCCAGGCGAACAGCTCGGGGGCCAGACCGAACTGGCTGCCCATCAGGTCCCAGTCGCCCACGTAGGTGTCCCAGTCGCCCTTGCCGTCCACCGGCCGGTGGTACAGGTCCGGCAGGTCGAAGACGTGCCCGGTCTCATGGGCCAGCACCAGCCGGTCCGGCGGATGTTTCTCGAACACCGTGACGACCCGGCGGATGTCCGTGCGGTCGGCCCGCAGCGGCACGTCCAGGTTGACCACCTTCGTGGCGTCCGAGTCGACCCCCGGCGCGTCCGGGTCGGCGACGAAGTAGACGACGTCGTAGCGCGAGAAGTCGACCTGCCCGTCGGCCGCGGCGAGCGCGTCCCGCAGGTAGGCGCCCCGGTCCGCGGCACTCCAGTCGCGCTGTATGGCGTACGACGTCGACGGCCGCGGCATCCGGATCCAGTCCCGCAGCGGGTGCGGGCGCAGCGTGAAGCGGCCGTAGGAGGCCCGTTCGAAGAAGCGGGTGGTGGCCGGGAAGTGGTCGGCGGTGAGCTGGGCGGGGGTGGTGAGCGGCGGGGCGTCCGGGAAGGACAGGAAGATCATCACCGCGTCGAGGGCCCGGGCCGGGCGCGGGTACGCGGTGTTCCAGGTGTCCAGGCCCTCCGAGTGGTGGGCCTCGGTGCGTTCGAGGGTGCAGGGTGCCGAGGAGAAGGGCCCGGCGACCGAGGGAGCGGTGACGAGGGAGGTGGCGGCGAGGGCCGCCATGGTGGTGAACACGGCGGCGGTGCTGCGCAGTGGCGGACGCGCGAAAGTGCGCGGAAAAGGGCGCGGCAACGGGACCTCCGGGAGCGGTTCACGGGACACCGCACCCAGCCTGTGTTGATTTGCTGTACTACGTCCTGTTTATCTGCACCGGACGAGTGAGTTGGCGTGACCCGCCGGACCGGCCGACACCCCCGAATCACTCACGGAACGTCACAACCGGTCTCCGGCCTGAAGAACCCGTCCAGTCGCGGGCAGAAACGATCTGTCAGAAGGGGTTGCCGGCCCCCCAGACTGGGCAATGGCTGGAAGGGCCTGGGGGCAGCCTCTATGATCGGCACACTTTCCTGCGCGGACAGCGATCGAGTGCACTGCGGGAGCGAGCGGTGAACGGAACGTCCGAAGGGCCGGCGCCCGCGGCAGACCTCGACGGGTCAGCCGTTACAGAGAGTGATATCGCGACACCTTCTCGTACCGAGCCCCCGTCGCATCGCGCGGCCTTCGCGGCGGCGCCGCTGGCCATGGCCGTGGTGAACGGCGAGGGCACGGTGATCGACGCCAACCCCGCCTTCGGCGAGCTGCTCGGCGCGGTGCCGGAGGAGCTGACCGGCACCCCGGCCGCCGACCTGGTGGACCTGGCGTCGGACCCGCGCACCTGGCACGCCTATCGCGAGGTGCTGCGCGGCCGGCAGGCGAAGCTGCGCTGCAAGCGGCGGCTCAAGCATCCCGACGGGCACTCCATGTGGGCGCAGATCACCGTCACACCGCTGACCGCCGACTCGCAGGGCTCCCCCGGCGTCCTGCTGTCGGTCGCCGACATCACCGCCCGCCGTGAACTCCAGGCGCGGCTGCGGCACTTGCAGATGCACGACCCGGTGACCCGGCTGCCCAACCGCACGCTGTTCTTCGAGCGGCTGACGGCCGCGCTGGAGCCGGAGTCGTACGAGCAGGGCGGCACGGGCCGGATCGGGCTGTGCTACCTGGACCTCGACGGGTTCCAGGCCGTCAACGACACCCTCGGCCACAGGGTGGGCGACCGGCTGCTGGCCGCCGTCGCCGAGCGTCTGACGCGCTGCGCGGACGAGGCCGGCCTCGACCGGGCGGCCGCTCCCCTGGTGGCCCGGCTGGGCGGCGACGAGTTCGCGCTGCTCGTCGAGGACTCCACCGGCACCGAGCAGCTCGCCGACCTCGCCGAGTCCCTGCTGAAGGCGATCCAGGCACCCTTCGACCTGTCCGGGCACCGGATGTCGGTGTCGGCGTCGATCGGGGTGGTCGAACGGCGGGCCGAGGGCACCTCGGCGACCGGGCTGATGCAGGCCGCCGACACCACGCTCTACTGGGCCAAGGCGGACGGCCGGGACCGCTGGACGCTGTTCGACCCCGAGCGCAACGCCCACCGCATGACCCGCCAGGCCCTCGCCTCCACCCTGCGTCCGGCCATCGAGCGCGGCGAGTTCAAGCTGGAGTACCAGCCGCTGGTCGGCATGGAGGACGGCCGGCTGCGCGGGGTCGAGGCGCTGGTGCGCTGGAACCATCCGCAGTTCGGCCTGCTGACGCCGAATCGGTTCATCGCACTGGCCGAGGAGGACGGCTCGATCGTCCTGCTGGGCCGCTGGATCCTCGCCACCGCCTGCCGTCAGGCCCGGCAGTGGCAGCTGGACCACCCCGACGAGCCGCCGATCTTCGTCAGCGTCAATGTGGCGGTCCGTCAGGTCTGGGACTCCGACCTGGTCGCGGACGTGGCGCAGACCCTCGCGGAGACCGGCCTGGCCCCGCACCTGCTCCAGCTCGAACTCACCGAGTCCGCGGTGATGGGCTCCGCGGGCCGCCCGCTCCAGGCCCTCCAGGCGCTGAGCGACATGGGCGTGGGCATCGCGATCGACGACTTCGGCACGGGCTACTCCAACCTCGCCTACCTCAGCCGCCTCCCGGTCTCCGTCCTGAAACTGGACGGCTCCTTCGTCCGGGGCTTCCAGTACGAGGGGGAGGGCGTCGCCCCGAACCCGGCCGACGAGGTCGTCGTGGAGGCGATGATCCAGCTCGCCCACCGCCTCGGGCTCACCGTCACCGCGGAGTGCGTGGAGACCTCGGCCCAGGCCAGCCGGCTGCGCCGCATCGGCTGCGACACCGGCCAGGGCTGGCTGTACTCACGGCCGGTGTCGCCGGATCGTATCTCCGGGCTGATGGGCGTGCAGGCGTAGGCGCTCCACGGGGGGCGGGCGACGAACCGTGACCGGTTTCGCCCGCCCGGTTCAGGATGCCGTCGGCAGCCCGTAGGCGTCCGCGACCAGTTCGTACGAGCGCAGGCGCAGGTCGCCGCTGTGGGCGTTGCCCGTGAGCATCAGTTCGTCGGCGCCGGTGCGCTTGTGCAGGTCGTCGAGGCCGGCGCGGACCTCGTCGGCGGTGCCGTGGATGACGTTGGCGTTCCAGGAGGTGGCGAACTCCTCCTCCATGGGGCTGAACTCGTAGGCCTCCGCCTCCTCGGGGGTGGGGACCAGGCCGGGGCGGCCGGTGCGCAGCCGGATCATGCTCAGCGCGGCGGCGCGGACCTGGCGGCGGGCCTCCTTCTCGTCGTCGGTGGCGAGGGCGGAGACGCCGATGAGGGCGTAGGGCTCGTCGAGGACCGCGGAGGGGCGGAAGGACTCGCGGTACAGGTCCAGGGCCGGGATGGTGTTCTGCGCCGAGAAGTGGTGCGCGAAGGCGAAGGGCAGGCCGAGGGAGCCGGCCAGCCGGGCGCTGAAGCCGGAGGAACCGAGCAGCCAGACGGGCGGCCGGTGCGGGGACTGGACTCCGCCGGGCGAGGTCGCCTGGACGGGGCCGGGCACCGCGTGGATACGGCGGTAGGGGTGGCCGTCCGGGAAGTCGTCGTCCAGGAAGCGGGTGAGCTCCATGAGCTGCTCGGGGAAGTCGTCGGCGCCCTCGTGCAGCCGGTCGGTGCGGCGCAGGGCGGCCGCGGTGGCGCCGTCGGTGCCCGGGGCCCGGCCCAGGCCCAGGTCGACCCGGCCCGGGGCCAGCGCTTCCAGCGTGCCGAACTGCTCCGCGATCACCAGCGGGGCGTGGTTCGGGAGCATGACACCGCCCGAGCCGAGCCGGATGCGGCTGGTGTGGGCGGCGAGGTGGGCGAGGATCACCGCGGGCGAGGAGGACGCCACGCCCGGCATGGAGTGGTGCTCGGCGACCCAGTACCGGTGGAAGCCGCGGGACTCGGTGAGCCTCGCGATGGCGACGCTGGTGCGCAGGGCGTCGGTGGCCGTGCGTCCGGCGCCGACGGTGACCAGGTCGAGTACCGAGAGGGGTACGGGGGCGGTGCCCTGTGCGGTACCCCGGATCTCGTCTTCCGCCACGGTGGGCTCCTCCTGTGTGTCCGTGCGCTGTCGCTCTGCGGGTAACAGGCGGACGTCCCCGGTTGTTCCCGGGGTTTGCGCCGGGGGCGGCGCGGAGCGGGCCCGCCATGGCTCCACGGAGCATCAGATTCCGTATCCGGCAGGGGAGTTGACCGCTTGCGGGCGGGGCGCCGGGGTACCCGAAATGCCCCGATACCCAACCGGAGGCAGCCTTCATGACGCGCTCTGAGACTCCGCGACCGAAAGGGCCCGGCACCCTCGAGCCGGGCACCGGACAACGCGACCAGCTCTCCGTCCGCATCGCCGACACCGCCTGGACCGCACTGTGTGTCGTGGCCGGTCTGTGGGCGGTCCTGACCTGCGTGGACGCCGTCCGCGGCACGGGCTCGTGGGCGTACTGCGTGGTGGCGCTCGCGCTGCTCACCATCGGTCTGACGATGCGGGTCGTCGGCATCCGGCGCCGGGCCCGGACCCGGCTGTGAGGGGGACGCCGTGGACCGTCTCAACACCCTGATCAGCAGACATCTGTGGCTTCAGTACGTCCTGTCCGTACTGGCCGCCTCGGCCCTGGTCCTGCTCCTGTTCCCGGGGCGGTCTCCGGCCTCCGTCCTGGTGCGCGTGGCCTTCAGCGCCCTCGGCGGGATCGCCGTGCTGACGGCCATGCGCCGCAAGGAGAAGCGGGCCGCCGGATCGACGGACGGCCTCATCACGCTGGACCGGCGACTGCGCCGGGGCGAGGTCCCGACCGCGCCCGAGGAGCGGCAGGCCATGCGTGACCTGGTCGAACAGCGCCTGCACCGCTCCCGCCACCGGGTCGCGGCCGCGGTCTTCCTCGCCGTCCTGCTCACAGCCGTCGTGGTGCTGACGGCCCTGACCGCGGGCGCCCGGCAGACCGTCGGCTTCGGCGTGTTCAGCGCCGTCTTCCTGGGCTGGCTCGTCGTCTATGGCAACCTCCAGCACCGGCGGCTGCGCACCATGCGCGAGGCGCTCACCACCGGGGCCCCGCAGGAGTCCCGGCGGTGAGCGTCTGAGGCCGCCCGCGTCACACCTGGACGATCGGCTCCCTCGTGAACAGCGCCCCCAGCGAGGGAGCGTTCACCCGGCGGTCGGTCAGCCGCAGGGCCTCCCAGACGGTGACCTGGTTCGCGGTGAGGACCGGCTTGCCGAGCTCCTTCTCCAGGGCGGGGATGTGGGTGACCGTGTGGAGTGCGGTGTCCGGGAGGAGCACCGCCCCGGCGTCCGGCGAGTCGGCCTCCCGGGCCAGCGCGAACACCTCCTCCTCGCCCCAGGTGCCGACCTCCGCGGCGGTGACGATCCCGGCGCCGTGGACCCGGCCGACCTGGACCCCGCCCATCCGCAGGAACTCGGCGAACAGGCCGGCCACGTCGTCCGGGTAGGTGGCCGCGACCGCCACCCGCGCGGCCCCGATCTCCTTCGCCGCGTGCACGAAGGCGAAGGAGGTCGAGGAGGCGGGCATGCCGGCCGTGACGGCCAGGGTGCGGACCTGTTCCTGGGCGTCCTCCCAGCCGTGCACGAAACTGCCGCCGGCCCAGACGACGGACTCGGCGCCCGACATCCGCAGTTCCTCGACGCCCGCGGCGAGCCGCTCGGCGGAGCCCATCTCCAGGAGGGCGTCCACGCTGTGGGCGTCCGTGCCGATGCCGGTGTGCACCACGTCCAGGCGGATGTCGCTGCCCAGGAGCTGTTCGATGCGCGGATAGTCGTCCTCGGCGGAGTGGCCCGGGTAGAGGAATCCGAGTGCGGTCATGTCCAGCCTTCCTGCTGCTGTTCTCCGTCCGGCAGTTCCCGGACTGCCGGCAGACCCGGAATCTCCGGGCGCACGGGACCGGACCTCGCCGCCGGGTCGATCAGCGCCTGGTACGGTCCCACGGCTCGGGTACCCAGTCGGCGCAACGCCGCCCACACGGTCACCTGGTTGGCCGAGATCACCGGGATGCGCGGCCCCGCCTCCGGTTGCGGGATGACGTGTACAGGCAGGGAACGGCGCCCGCCCCGGTCACAGCCGCGCACATGGCTCCCCAGCGATCTCGACGGGGACGTACGGGGGCCGTGTTGACGAAGGCAGGAGCGGGTGCGAGCGTGGTCGATCCGCCCATGTCACGCGCACGTGGAGACCGGGGCTGCCGCCGGTGCCCCCGCTCACATCGGACGCCCGGCAGCCCCCGCGATCATCCGCAGAAACGGTGCCTCGATGTCCGTCCCCACCCTTCTGGTCCTCGACGCCGACCCCCTCCCCAGGCTCGGACGGCTCACCGGCCGGGCCCGGATCGAGCACGCGGACGAGGCCACGCTCGCCGAGCGGCTGCCCTCCGCCGACGTGCTGCTGGTCTGGGACTTCACCTCGACCGCCGTACGGGACGCCTGGCCGGGCGAGGGCCCGCGGCCGCGCTGGGTGCACACCGCGAGCGCCGGCGTGGACCACCTGATGTGTCCCGAACTCGCCGCCTCCGACACTGTGGTGACGAACGCCCGCGGGGTCTTCGACCAGCCGATCGCCGAGTACGTCGCCGCGCTGGTCCTGACGATGGCCAAGGACCTGCCGCGGACCCTGGAGCTGCAACGGGAGGGCGTGTGGCGGCACCGGGAGTCGCAGCGGGTGGCGGGCACACGCGCGTGCGTGGTCGGCACCGGGCCCATCGGCCGGGCGATCGTCGCCACCCTCAAGGCGCTCGGCATCACGACCGCCCTGGTCGGCCGCCGTCCCCGCACCGGAATCCACGGCCCCGACGACCTCGACCGGCTGATGGCCCGCGCGGACTGGGTGATCGCGGCGGCCCCGCTCACCGCGGAGACGCACGGCATGTTCGACGCCCGCCGCTTCGGCACGATGCAGCCCTCCGCCCGGTTCATCAACATCGGACGCGGCCCGCTCGTCGTCGAGGAGGCGCTGGTGGAGGCGGTGTCCAAGCGGTGGATCGCCGGGGCCGCCCTCGATGTCTTCGCCACCGAACCCCTGCCTCCCGAGAGCCCGTTGTGGCGGGTGCCGGGTCTGATCGTGTCCCCGCACATGAGCGGCGACACGGTCGGCTGGCGCGATGAACTCGGCGCGCAGTTCGTGGAGTTGTACGAGCGCTGGTCGGCGGGCAGATCGCTGACGAACGTGGTCGACAAAGAACGCGGGTATGTACCGGGGCACTGACCGCCGAACAGAGGGGCAGCACATGCAGGACCTCTCGCAACTGACCGCCGTACGACTCGTCGAGGGCTACCGCAAGGGCGAGTTCAGCCCCGTGGAGGCCACCCGGGCGGCCCTGGAGCGGGCCGAGCGCGTCCAGCCGGAGGTGAACGCGTTCGTGCGGCTGACCGGTGCGGAGGCCCTGGCGCAGGCGCGTGCGTCGGCCGAGCGCTGGCGGCGCGGGGAGCCGTCCGGCGCGGTCGACGGCGTCCCGGTCACGGTGAAGGACATCCTGCTGACGCGCGGCACCCCGACCCTGAAGGGCTCCCGCACGATCCCGGAGGACGGCCCGTGGGACGAGGACGCGCCCTCCGTGGCCCGGCTGCGCGAGCAGGGCGCCGTGTTCCTCGGCAAGACGACCACCCCGGAGTTCGGCTGGAAGGGCGTCACGGACTCCCCGCTGTCGGGCGTGACCCGCAATCCCTACGACCCGTCGCGCACCGCGGGCGGCTCCAGCGGCGGTGCCGCGGCGGCCGTGGCGCTCGGTGCGGGGCCGCTCGCGCTCGGCACGGACGGCGGGGGCAGTGTGCGCATCCCGGCCGCGTTCTGCGGGATCTTCGCCCTGAAGCCGACGTACGGGCGGGTGCCGCTCTATCCGGCGAGCGCCTTCGGCACCCTCGCCCACGTCGGCCCGATGACCCGGGACGCGGCCGACGCGGCGCTGCTGCTCGACGTCATCGGGGTACCGGACTCCCGCGACTGGTCGGCCCTTGGCCCGGCGGCCGGCCCGTTCACGGCTGCCCTGCCGGGCGGGGTGCGCGGGCTGCGGATCGCCTACTCGCCGTCCCTCGGCGGCCAGGTGGCCGTACAGAGCGGGGTCGCGGCGGCGGTGCGGCGGGCCGTGGAGCGCCTCGCCGGACTCGGCGCGTACGTCACCGAGACCGACCCCGACTTCGCCGACCCCGTGGACGCCTTCCACACCCTGTGGTTCAGCGGGGCGGCCCGGGTGACCCAGCATCTCGGGCCGCACCAGCGGGAGCTGCTGGACCCGGGGCTGCGGGAGATCCGCGCTCTCGGCGCCCGCATGAGCGCGCTCGACTACCTGGCGGCGGTGGACGTCCGGATGGAACTGGGGCGCCGGATGGGCCGTTTCCACGACTCCTACGACCTGCTGGTCACCCCGGCCCTGCCGATCACCGCGTTCGAGGCGGGCAGGGAGGTCCCGAAGGGCTCGGGGCAGCGCCGCTGGACGGGGTGGACGCCGTACACCTACCCCTTCAACATGACGCAGCAGCCGGCGGCGAGCGTGCCCGTCGGCACGGACGGCGACGGGCTCCCGGTGGGCCTCCAGATCGTGGCCGCCCGGCACCGGGACGACCTGGTGCTGCGGGCGGCGCACGCCCTGTACGAGGCGGGAGCGGCGGGCATCCACCCGCCCCGGCTCGCGCGGGGTGAGCGCTAGGGCCGGCTGAAGCGGAGGGGCCCGCCGAGGGCGCCCGTGCGTGAGAGGTCGTCGCAGCCGTCCGGGAATCGGGGTAACTGTCGGATTATTCAGGGATGGTTCCGTTTTCGCGAGGGGAGGGAAAAGGGCGTGGACCTCGTTGCGGGCGTACTTCGCGTGACAGACGTCACCGGTGTCGCGGTGATCCGGCGTTTGACCAGCGAGACTTCGATGTAGCGGTCAGCCATGCACTCGATGGTCCCGCGCCGGTCAAGAGGACCCCCGGTGGAAAAACAGGGCCCAAATCGATCCGCATAAGTCGCATCCGGTCGGGTAGCCGCGCCGCCATGGCTCCACCACTGGAACACGGCGAACACATATCCGGAACCACCCGCCGATCGCTGCTCGCGGGGGTGGCGGCGCTCGGCGCACTGGGCACCGCCGGCTGCTCACGCGTGGCCACCGCCTCCACCGCAGGAGGCGGTGAACTGCTCGACCGGCTCAGAGCGGCGGGCGTCGTACGGCTGGGAATCGCCGGCGAGATCCCCTTCGGATACATCGACAAGAACGGCGACCTGACCGGCGAGGCACCGGAACTCGCGAGGGTCGTATTCAAGCGGCTCGGGGTGGACCGGGTGCAGCCCGTGCCCACCGAGTTCGGGTCGCTCATTCCCGGACTGAATTCTCAGCAGTTCGATGTCGTGGCGGCCGGGATGTACGTCACCCCGGAACGCTGCGAACAGGTGATCTTCGCCGATCCCGACTATCAGATGCTCGATTCCTTCATCGTCCGCAAGGGAAATCCAAAAGGTCTTCACAACTACAAGGACGTCGTCGAGAAGAAGGCGAAGTTCGCCACCGGTACCGGCTATGCGGAGATCGGGTACGCCGTCGAGGCCGGTTACAAGGAGAGCGACATCCTGATCGTCCCCGACCAGGTCGCCGGACTGAACGCGGTGGAGGCCGGACGCGTCGACGTGTTCGCCGGGACCGCGCTCACCACCCGCGAGGTGGTGAAGAAATCGGCCAAGGCGGAGGCGACCAAGGCCTTCACCCCGATCGTGGGCGGCAAGCCGCACACCGACGGCGGCGCCTTCGCGTTCCGCCGCACCGAGACGAACCTGCGGGACGCCTTCAACGCCGAGCTGCGGAAGCTGAAGAAGAGCGGGGAGCTGCTCCGGATCCTCAAGCCCTTCGGGTTCACAAAGGCCGAGATGACGGACCTGACCGCGAAGGAGCTGTGCGGCGGATGACTTCCGGACTCTGGGAACTGGTGCTCAGAGGGGTCTGGACCACCGTCCAGCTCCTCGTGTTCAGCGCGCTGCTCGCCGCCGCGGTGTCCTTCGTGGTCGGCGTCGCCCGCACCCATCGGCTGTGGATCGTCCGCTTCCTCGCGGGCTTCTACACCGAGGTGTTCCGCGGCACCTCCGCGCTGGTGATGATCTTCTGGGTGTTCTTCGTGCTGCCCCCGGCCTTCGGCTGGCAGCTGGTGCCGATGTGGGCGGGCACGCTCGCGCTCGGGCTGACCTACGGGGCGTACGGCTCCGAGATCGTGCGCGGGGCGCTCAAGGCGGTCGACCCGGCCCAGCAGGAGGGCGGGATCGCGCTGAGCTTCACGCCCTGGCAGCGGCTCCGGCTGATCCTGCTGCCGCAGGCGGTGCCGGAGATGATCCCGCCGTTCTCCAACCTGCTGGTCGAACTGCTCAAGGGCACCGCGCTGGTGTCCGTGATGGGCATGGGCGACCTCGCCTTCAGCGGCAACCTGGTGCGGCTCGCGCTCCAGGAGAGCGCCGGGATCTACACGTATCTGCTGCTCATCTACTTCGTGATCGCCTTCCTGCTCACCCGGCTGATGCGGGGCCTGGAGAAGAAGCTCAAGGCGGGGGTCGGCAAGGCGCCCACCCGTGAGGTGAAGGTGCCCGAGCCGGTCGGAGGTGGTGTCTGATGGAGTGGGACTGGAGTGCCGTAGGCGACTTCATGCCGCAGTTCTGGGACGGTCTGCTGGTCACCCTTCAGGCCCTCGCGCTCGGCTCGCTGATCTCCTTCGCGCTGGGCCTGGTGTGGGCGCTGCTGATGCGCGCGCCCTCCCGGCTGGTGCGCTGGCCGGTCGGCGTGGTCACGGAGTTCGTGCGCAACACCCCGCTGCTGGTCCAGCTGTTCTTCCTCTTCTACGTGCTGCCCGAGTGGGGCGTGACCCTCTCGGCCCTGACCACCGGTGTCATCGGGATCGGGCTGCACTACTCGACGTACACGATGCAGGTCTACCGGGCCGGTATCGAGGCGGTGCCGGCCGGCCAGTGGGAGGCGGCGACGGCGCTGAACCTGCCGCGGGTGCGGACCTGGCAGGTGGTGATCCTGCCGCAGGCGATCCGCCGGGTCGTGCCCGCCCTCGGCAACTACGTGATCTCGATGCTCAAGGACACGCCGATGCTGATGGTCATCACGGTCCTGGAGATGCTCGGTGAGGCGCGGCTGTTCGCGCAGGAGCACTTCCAGTTCACCGAGCCGCTGACCGTGATCGGCGTGGCCTTCATCGTCATCTCCTACCTGGCCTCCCTTCTCCTGCGATCCCTGGAGCGACGTCTTGTCCGCTGACACCCCGCTGACGAAAGAACCCGACGCGAACACCAACCCGCCGGTCGACGGCAGCGAGCTGATCCGCTTCGAGGACGTGACCAAGCGCTTCGGGTCCAACACGGTCCTGGACCGGCTGAACTTCTCGGTCGACTCCGGCAAGCACGTGACACTGATCGGTCCCTCCGGGTCCGGCAAGACCACGATCCTGCGGATGCTGATGACGCTGACCAAGCCCGACGAGGGCACGGTCACCGTCGACGGCGAGAAGCTGTTCCCGGCGCCGGAGAAGCAGCTGCGCGAGGTGCGCAAGAAGATCGGGATGGTCTTCCAGCAGTTCAACCTGTTCCCGAACATGACGGTGCTGCGCAACATCACCGAGGCGCCCGTCACCGTGCTCGGCATGTCCAAGGACGAGGCGGAGGCACGCGCGCGTGAGCTGCTCGACCTGGTGGGGCTCGCCGACAAGGCGGGCGCCCGGCCGACGCAGCTGTCCGGCGGTCAGCAGCAGCGGGTGGCGATCGCGCGGGCCCTGGCGATGCGGCCGCGGGTGCTGCTGCTGGACGAGGTGACCTCGGCGCTCGACCCGGAGCTGGTCGCGGGCGTCCTCGACGTGCTGCGGGACATCGCCCGCACCACCGACATCACGATGCTCTGCGTGACCCACGAGATGAACTTCGCCCGGGACATCTCCGACCAGGTCCTGATGTTCGACTCGGGTCGCATCATCGAGTCGGGCCCGCCGGAGAAGATCTTCAGCGACCCGGCGCAGGACCGCACCCGGGAATTTCTGAGCGCGGTTCTCTGACCGCGAGAAGTGAACAGAGTTCAATCTCCGAGGTCCCGGAGCCGGGTCATGTCTCTGGCATGTGCCAGCGTGTCAGCGCCCCTGCTGAGAGGGCCCGGCCCGGGGACGGAATCTCGTCAACAGCCGCTCACTACAAGCCTTTTGCCGGTTATCGTGGAAGGGATCGCTGTCTGGATTACGGCCCAGTAGTAGTGCGACCGAGCGAGCGCAGGGGGAACACCGTGGCGCTGAAGCACGAGCCGACCGCGCCGTACCACTCGGCCCAGGACGCACTGCGCGTCCTGGAGACCGTGGCACGGCACACCGCCGGAGTCACCGACGTCGAACTCGCCCGTACCACCGGCCTCGGCCCGGAGCGACTGACCGCGCTCCTGAGGATGCTGCGCCGCGAGGGGTACGTCGAGCAGGTGGCCGACGGCGCGTATGTGACGGGGGACGCCCTGACCAGGCTGACCTCCTCGCACGACCGTGACGAGGCCCTGCGCGACAAGCTCCAGCGCACCCTCGACGAACTGCGTGACTCGATCGGCGCGGCGGTCTACATCAGCCGCTACGTCGACGGCGAGGTCACCATCGACCAGTACGCCGACGGTCCCGCGACCCCGGCGGTCAACGAGTGGGTGGACTTCCGCTCCTCCGCGCACGCGACGGCGCTGGGCAAGAGCCTGCTCAGCCAGCTCGACCACAACGGCCGCCGCGACCATCTCTCCCGGCACCGCATGACCCGGCTCACCTCGCGCACCATCACCAACGACAAGCTGCTGCTCTCCCGCCTGGAGGCACAGCCGCCGACGGTTCCCCACCTCGACCTCCAGGAGTACGCGGTGGGCACGGTGTGCGCGGCGGTCCCGATCACCGCGGGGTCCTCCGTGGGCTGCCTCGCGCTGTCCTTGCCGGTCGAGCAGGCCCACCGTCTCCGCCAGGCGACGGACCGCCTGAACCGGAGTGCGGCCCCGGTTCTCCTGTCACTGGCGATCTAGGGGCGCGGGTCCGGCTCACGGTGGTCAGAAGCACCCCTTCCGACCGGGTAGTATTTTCTCTGTCGCCAGCCGCCGAAGGCGGAGGGCGAGAGTCATGCGCCGCTAGCTCAGTTGGTTAGAGCAGCTGACTCTTAATCAGCGGGTCCGGGGTTCGAGTCCCTGGCGGCGCACCGGTGAAGGGCCTCTCGTGGGAGCGAGGGGCCCTTCGGCGTTCTCCGGGTCCCGACAGGTCGGCTGGGGGTCTGGGGGTTACCCCCCAGGAGATGCAGCATCAGCGGGTCCGGGGTTCGAGTCCCTGGCGGCGCACCGGTGAAGGGCCTCTCGTGGGAGCGAGGGGCCCTTCGGCGTTCTCCGGGGCCAGTCTCCGGTACGTCTTCTCGCCCGGTGGCCGCCACCACACCGGGTCCGTGCAGCGCAGGCCCTCCTTCCTGAGCCGGGCCCGCTGGATCTTGTTCGTCGCGGTGACCGGCATCCGCTCGACCACCCGCACGAACCGGGGCGGCATCTTCGTGCCGAGGTCGGGCTGGGCCGCGAGGAAGTCCGCGAAGGCCACCGGGTCGAAGGTCCCGGCGATCGTCGCCATCACCTGGTCCCCGGTCACCGGATCCGGCACCGCGTACACGGCGACGGCCGCCGCCCCCTCGTAGCGCGCGAGGATGTTCTCGATCATCGCGGCGGCCAGGTTCTCGCCGTCGACGCGGATCCGGTCGTCGGTGCGGCCGGCGAAGTACAGGTAGTCGTCGCGGTCGCGGTAGAAGAGGTCACCGGTCCAGTACCAACCTCCCCGGCGGCGCTCGGCCTCCGCCCCGGGGTTGCGCCAGTAGCCCTCGAAGGGGTTCGGGCCGGTGTTCACCAGCTCGCCTATCGCCTCGTCCCCGTTCAACAGCCGCCCGGCCGCGTCGAGGCGTGCGGGCGGACACTCCTCGCCCGTCTCCTGGTCGAGTACGACGAGCCCGGGCCCCGCCCGCCCGACCGCGCCCCGCGGAGTCCCCGGCGTCCACTGGATCGCCGCGCCGCCCTCGGAGGACCCGTACCCCTCGACCAGCCGCACCCCGAACCGCCGCTCGAAGGCCGCCGCGTCCTCGGCCCCCGCCTCGGTGCCGAAGCCGAGCCGCAGCGGGTTGTCCCGGTCGTCCTCGCGGGGCTCGGTGGCGAGGACGTACTGGACGGCCCGGCCGACATAGGTGAAGTACGTCGCCCCGTACGCGCGCACGTCCGCCAGGAACCCCGAGGCCGAGAACCGCCGCCTGAGGGCGACCCCGGCCCCGGTCGCCAGCGCGGGCGCCCAGTCGGCGATCACCGCGTTGCCGTGGAACATCGGCATGCAGACGTAGTGCACCCCGTCCGGCCCGAGCCGGAACTGGTCGGCCAGGGAGCGCCCGGCGGCCGCGAGCCGGCCCTGCGAGCAGAGTGCGGCCTTGGGGGCGCCGGTCGAGCCGGAGGTGAAGCAGAGGAGCAGCCGGTCCTCGGGAACGGCCCGGGAGGCGTCCGGTTCGGCGCCGGCATAGGGCGCGAGCAGGGTGTCGTACTCCTCGGTGCCGGTCACCAGCAGGCGGACGCCGGGCAGCTCCAGGCCCCGCAGCAACGGCAGGTGGGAGGCCTCGGTGATCAGCAGGCGGCACTCGGTGTGCAGGATGTCGCGGGCCAGTTCGGGTCCCCGGCGGGTGGGGTTGACCCCGACGACGGCGGTACGGGCGAGGGCGGCGGCGCCCAACCACAGCGGGTACTCGGGGGTGTTGTCGAGCAGCACCCCGACGTGGGCGCCGGCGCCCGGCAGCAGGTCGGCGAGGAGCGCCGCCCGGGCCGCGGCGCCCGCCGCCACCTCGTGGTGGGTGAACTCCCGCCCCTCGAACCACAGTCCGGGCCGGTGGTCGCCCCACCGCGCGCCGACGAGCTCCGCGACCGTACGCCTCCTGGAGTCCATGGGGGCGTACGGTAGTTGACGGCCCGTCAGATGTGGAGGTCTAGGACATCGTGGCGAAGGCGGCCATGGAGACGGCGCAGATCAGGACGACCACCCCGACGAAGGCCACCACCGCACCGGCGGCGCAGCCGTGACCGCCGCTGCCGGGGCGGGCCGTGGCCACGATGCGCGGGCCCTCGGCGTAGTGCACCGTGACGACGTCGCCCTCGAGCACGGTGCCCGGACCGCCCTCCTCCTCGAAGCGGACGACCCGGCCGTCGCGGGCCCTGAACTCGTACACATGGCGCAGACTCGTGCGCACCCGGCTGTCGCCGCCACCGTGCGCCACGGCGTAGACCCGCAGGCACCGGGCCTCGGCGGTGAGCCCGCTCCTGAAGGCGCGGCGCATCCGCAGCCAGCGCCGCACCATGAGGTACGCGCCGGACAGGGCCACGGCCATGATCAGGACCGGAATGACGTAGAAGAAGGCGCTCATGACAGATCCCCCGAGGTCAGGCACCGATCACGTGATCGCGTGATCGTGTGGGGGAACCTACCCCGGGGGAAGCCTGGACTGTCTCAAGCGATGCTCAGAACGTGACGTCCGAGCAGGCGTAGAACGCGTTCGCCGTGTCGGCGATCGTCCACACCGCGACGATCACGTGCCGTCCGCTGAGCCCGGACGGCAGGGTGCCGCTGTGCGAGAGGGTGGAGGGGGGTCGCTGGCCGTTGTAGGGGACGGTCAGGAACGGGGTGAGGTTGAGGTCGGAGCGGGCCAGGTTGTGGTTCTGGTTCCAGCCCGGCTTGGTGACGTAGTACTTGAAGTCGGTCGTCGCGTGCATGGCGGTGAACTGCCAGCGGAACGTGTAGCTCTGCCCGCCCGTCACCTTCGTCGCCGGCCATGCGGAGCCCGACGGTGTCCTCGGGGCGCTGAGCTGGCTGAACTGGCTCAGGCCGGCGTTGCATATCTGCCCGTCGGCGGGCCCGCCGGCCGGGAAGCCCTTCGGGCCCTCGACGCTCTGCGGCTCCCACTGGATCGAGCCGCAGTTCGCCACCGTGCCGTTCTGGCAGAGCTTCTGCCTGCTGATGGGGAGGTCGGTGTAGCCGTGGCCGCTGGCGCCGCCGGACGAGAGCACGAGGGCTCCGGTGGTGGCGAGGCCCATCACCGCGGCGTACCACTTGGTCTTTTTGCGCATGCTGCCGCTCCTGGAGAACGTGGGGGAAGTTCAGTGAGCTTGCAGGTCTAGACCAAGTCCCAGAATATTACTGAGCGTTGAACATGTCCATACCAACTACGGCCCTTGTTCTCCACGCCCCGCGCAGAACGCCACCGTCAAGTCCTTCACCAGCGCCTTGCGTTCGTAGTCGTCCAGCTCCACCAGGCCTCGCATGGTCAGCCGGGTCACCGTGTCCTCCACCGAGTCCACCACCGAGGTCAGCACGGTGGCCCGCTGCTGGGCGTCCAGCGCGGCGATCCGGCGCCGGTGCATCGCGGCGGCGACCTCGGGGGCGTACTCCACGCGCAGCGGCTGCACCGAGAACACCTCGACGCCGACGGGCGCGGTCTCCGCGGCCACCAGCCGGGTCAGCGCCTCCCCCGCCGCGTCGGCCGAGCCCCGGCCGGAACCCGGCACCTCCACCGGGACCCGGGCGAGCGCGGCCTCGACGCACTCGCGCAGATACGTCTCGTGGTCGTCGACGCCGAGCGTGGCCCGCGCGGTGTCCCGCACCCGCCACACCACGAGGACGACCACCCGCAGCGCGACCCCGCTCGCGTCGGCGGCCGGCATCGGCTCGCCGCGCCAATGCCGCAGCCGTACGTCGACCCGGCGGCGCAGCAGCAGCGGGTTGACCCACATCAGGCCGGTGCGCCGGACGGTCCCCCGGTAGCGGCCGAACAGACCGAGCACCCAGGCCCGCCCGGTGCGGCCGCGGGCCAGTCCGCCGAAGCCGAACAGCCCGAGGGCGCCGGCCCCGGCGTACGCCCCCCACTGCGCCGGACCCAGGGCCGCGCCCGCGAACGCCGGGACCCTGAGCGCCTCCAGGGCGAGCCGCGGCAGCACCCCGGCCCACCACGAGGTGATCGCGCAGCCGGCCAGTCCGCAGGCGCCGGCGAGGACGCCCACCGAGCCCGGCAGCACCCGCGCGGGGCGCTCGGCCAGTTCGGGGTCGACGTCGGGGGTGGGTCGCGGGACGGCCTGGTCGGGCCGGCGCAGCCGGGGCTGTTCCCCGGTGCCCTGCCGGCGGGCCACCACCGCGGGCTTCAGCGGCACCGACACCGGGTCCGGGTCGTCCCGGAAGAGCAGGTGGACCGGGATCTCGGTGGTCGCCTCGTTCTGGATGAGCCGGGCGGGGCGTGCGTGGCCCTCGGACTCCGGTGTGGGTGAAGTGGTCGTGCTCATGCGTGTCTCCAGCCTCCGCGCCAGATGTCACCACAGTGGTTACGAGAAGAGCCGCCGCCAGGTCTCCGGCCCCGGATAGCCGTCCGCCGCGCCGCCCCGCCAGCCCTGGGCGCGCTGGAAGGCCTCGACACCGCGCCGGTCCGGCTCGCCCCAGCGCGGCCCCGGCCCGGTCGTGTAGTACTTGCCGAACCCTTTCTTCACGAGCTGTCTGCCGAGCCGGGTGACGTACTCGTTGCTCGCGCCGGGCCGGAACATCGCGCGCCCCGGGTAGCCGGGCACGCCGTGCGAGGCGGGCGCCGAGGGACCCGCCGCCCCGGTCCCTGCGCCCGCCGCCCCGATGTCCTTGCCCCTGCCGGTCACCAGCAGCGTCCAGGTCTGTGCCCCCGGCAGCCCGTCGGCGTCCTCGCCGCGCCAGCCCTGCGCCCGCTGGAACGCCTGGGTGGCCCTGCGGTCCGCGTCCGTCCAGCGGGGTCCCGGACCGGAGGTGTAGTAGCGCCCGGCGCCGCGCCGCACGAGCATGCGGCCGAGCTGGGTGACGTACTTGTTGTCGGCCCCGGGACCGAAGTACGCGGGCCCCGGGAACGGCGTCGCGGCCGGCGCCTCCGGCTTGCCGTTGTCCGGCACGGGTGTGGCCGGTCCGGGCGTGCCGGGTTCGGGCGTGGCGGGCGCGGACGGGGCCGGTTCCGCCGAGGGGCCCGCGAGCCCCTTGTACCGGTAGGCCACGTACCGGTCCGAGTTGCTCCAGTAGGCGTACGGGGTGGCCTGCTTGCGGGCGTACGGGCGGGTCTCCTCGTAGGCGAGGTAGTAGGTGTGCGTGTAGTCCGTCCAGCCGCCGAAGATGACGACGTGGGAGCCCTGCTCGGGGTTGGACGGGTTGTGGAAGAGCAGGATGTCGCCGGGCTGGAGGTCGTCCTTGGCGATCCTGATGCCGTACTGGCCGAGGCTGCCGGTCCACTCGTTGCCCGGCAGGTTCCAGGCCATGGACACGAAGCCCGAGCAGTCCTGCCGGTAGCCGTCGCCCCAGTAGGAGGACATGCTGTACGGCACCTTCGCGGCGACCCACTGCTTGGCCCGCCGGATGATGTCGGCCCGGGTGGTGGTCGGCGCCTTGACGACCGCCGGCCTGCCGCCGGGGCCGTGCAGCGGGGCCTTGCGGCCCTGGGGGGTGTCGGGTTCGTCGACCGCGGGTCCGCCCGGACGGGCCGGGGCGTGCGGGGCGGCGAAGGCGGGGGCCGCGTGGACCGCGCCGAGGGCGGTGGAGGCCGCGGCGGCGAGGATCACGGCCCGGGTGGCGGCGGGGTGGCCGCCGGTCGAGCGGGGCAGGACGCGCCGCCAGTGGACGCATCCGGGGCAGTCGCAGTCGCTCGCGGGATCGATCTCCTCGAACACCGGAGTCTCCATGCGACGCCCCTCACACTCCAGGTTGAAATGTCCGCAACTGTGCACATTCGTCAGTTTCTCAACTGTCGTCCGGACGCGCATGCTGACGGTCCGAATGATGTACGGCGAGCCGGAGCACCCTCTCGCGTCGGGTAGAGTTGTGCAGGTCAGCAGGCGCCGCTAGCTCAGTTGGTTAGAGCAGCTGACTCTTAATCAGCGGGTCCGGGGTTCGAGTCCCTGGCGGCGCACCGACACGGAAGGCCCCTCGCCCAGCGAGGGGCCTTCCGGCATGACGGGGCTTTTCGGCAGGGAGGGGCGTGAACCGGATCGGGGTGGCGGACGTACGGATGTCCGCAACGACTCCACAAGGCCCCCACAGGAGCCACAATGAACGCGTATGACCGGTAAACACCGCGTTTCGCATCTTGCGATCATGATGAGCACCGTAGAACCCTGGTTTTCAAGATGCTGCGTATACGCGGCAGTTGGGGGGCAAGGAGACGGTTGCCGGTGTTGTGGGGAAAGGGGGCCCCGCCGCTGACGACGCCGGAGGGGGCGTCTGCAACCGGAAGGCCGCTGTTACCTGTCTAATGCTGTGAAGATTGTGGTGACTGCGGCCCACCACTGATACGTCTGTGAAGGTCGAGGGGGACCTGATCAGCCGTAAGGAAACGACAACACGCGGCCCGTCCGCGTGTGGGGGGATGACTCATGACGTCGACGCCGACGGGCGCCCGGCAGAACTTCGACCCGTCCGACACCACACAGCTCAGGCTGCCTTCGCATCGGACCGGCACACTGCGCCGGATAAAGAAGACGCTTCCGAAGTACGACTACGAGCACTACAGCAGACTGGCCGGCCCCCTCACACAGCCCGACCCGAGCCGGCCCTACAAAGTGCAGTACCGCTCGCTGATCTCGCAGGAACCGCACCGCATCAGAGTCGCCCTGATGCTCGCCGCGGCCCCGGTGCTCTCCCTGGTCCTGCTGTTCTGGCTGCTCCAGCCCGAGCACTGGACCGAACGGGACTACCCGGCCTTCTCGTGGCTGCCGGCCCTGGACATCGTGATGCTCGTCTCGATCGGTCTGATCGAGTTCTTCCGCTGCATGAACGTCCTGTCCAACGCGCACGCCACCCTGGTCGCCCGCGACCCGGTCCCGGTGGTGCCCGAGACCGGCACCAGAGTGGCCTTCCTCACCTCCTTCGTGCCCGGCAAGGAGCCGCTGGAGATGGTGACGAAGACCCTGGAAGCCGCGGTGCGCATCCGTCACCGCGGCCTCATGCACGTCTGGCTCCTGGACGAGGGCGACGACCCGGCGGTCAAGGAGGTCTGCGCCCGCCTCGGGGTGCACCACTTCTCCCGCAAGGGCGTCGAGAAGTGGAACCAGCCCAAGGGCCCGCACCGAGCCAAGACCAAGCACGGCAACTACAACGCCTGGCTGGACGCGCACGGCGACCAGTACGACTTCTTCGCCTCGGTCGACACCGACCACGTGCCGCTGCCCAACTACCTGGAGCGGATGCTCGGCTTCTTCCGCGACCCGGACGTCGGCTTCGTGATCGGCCCGCAGGTCTACGGCAACTACGACAACTTCGTCACCAAGGCCGCCGAGTCCCAGCAGTTCCTCTTCCACGCCCTGATCCAGCGCGCCGGCAACAAGTACGGCGCCCCGATGTTCGTGGGCACCTCCAACGCCGTGCGGATCAGCGCGCTCAAGCAGATCGGCGGGCTCTACGACTCGATCACCGAGGACATGGCGACCGGGTTCGAGATCCACCGCCACAAGAACCCGGCCACGGGGCGGAAATGGCGCTCGGTCTACACGCCGGACGTTCTCGCCGTCGGTGAGGGGCCCAGCGCCTGGACGGACTTCTTCACCCAGCAGATGCGCTGGTCGCGCGGGACGTACGAGACGATCCTCAAGCAGTACTGGAAGGGCTGGTACTCGCTGCCGCCGAGCAAGCTCTTCAACTACACGATGATGATCATCTTCTACCCGATGTCCGCCCTCAACTGGATCCTCGCGGCCCTGAGCTGCGCCCTGTTCCTGGGCCTCGGCGCCTCGGGCGTGAACATCGACCCGACCGTGTGGCTGATGCTCTACGGCAACGCCTCCGCGCTCCAGATCGGCCTGTACATCTGGAACCGCCGCCACAACGTCTCCCCGCACGAGCCCGAGGGCTCCGGCGGTGTCGCGGGCATGGTGATGTCGGCGCTGTCCGCCCCGCTGTACGCAAAGGCGCTGGTCGACTCGCTGCTGCGGCGCAAGAGCAAGTTCGTGGTGACGCCCAAGGGCGACTCGGCCAGCCCCGACCGGTGGTTCGGCACCTTCCGCTACCACTGGTACTTCATCGCCATCTTCGGCGGCTCGATCGGCGCCGGCGTCGCGCTGGGCCACTCGCACCCCGCGATGATCATCTGGGCGACCTTCGCCATGCTGATCACCGCGACCCCGATCTTCACCTGGCGGCACATGCTGCGCCAGGCGAGGAAGAAGCCCGCCGCGCCCGCTGAGGCACCCCAGGCACCGGTCGTTCCGGCGCAGGTGCCGGCTCAGGTCTCGCCGCAGTACCAGCCGCAGCCGCTGCCCGCCCAGCACACGCCGGCGCAGCACGCCCCGGCCCACAGGCCGACCTGGGCCGCCGCCCCCGAGCCGCGTCCCGGGGGCTCCGCGGACGAGGGGGGCAACGACCAGACCATGCAGATCGCCCTTGGTGGACTTGGGGGACGTAAGGAATGAACGACCGTGCAGGCCGCCGCCGCGCCCGTCGACTCGCGATCGGTACGGCGGTGGTGCTCGCGCTGGCCGGGATGAACGGCCCGTGGCTGTACCGCTTCGGGACGGAGAAATACCACCAGTACCAAATCGACAAGCCCGAGTACAAAGCCGAGAACGGCAAGTGGGAGATCGTCGACTTCCCCGAGGAGTACCGGCAGAACACCATCCACGCGGCGCTGTTGCGCACCGGGAAGGTGCTGCTGGTGGCGGGGTCCGGCAACAACCAGGACAACTTCGACGCGAAGAAGTTCGACACCCGGATCTGGGACCCGGTCAAGGGCACCGTCAAGAAGGTGCCGACGCCCAGCGACCTGTTCTGCACCGGGCACACCCAGCTCGCGAACGGCAACCTGCTGATCGCCGGCGGCACCAAGCGGTACGAGAAGCTCAAGGGTGACGTCACCAAGGCCGGTGGCCTGATGATCGTGCACAACGAGAACCCGGACCGGCCGATCACCCTGCCCGCGGGCACCAAGTTCACCGGCAAGGAGAACGGCAAGACCTTCGTGTCCAAGGACCCGGTGGTCGTGGAGCGGGCTACGAAGGTCTTCGACAAGGCGACCGGGAAGTTCCTGCGCAACGACCCCGGGCTCGGCCGTATCTACGTCGAGGCGCAGAAGAGCGGCCGTAAGTACGAGACCGGCACCCAGGACAACTACCGGATCCAGGGGCTCACCGGGACGGACGCGCGCAACACCTACGGGATCGCGCAGAAGCTCGCGCTCGACAAGAAGGACTTCCAGGGAATCCGGGACGCCTTCGAGTTCGACCCGGTCGCCGAGAAGTACATCAAGGTCGACCCGATGAAGGAGGCCCGCTGGTACCCGACGCTCACCACCCTGAGCGACGGGAAGATCCTCAGCGTCTCCGGGCTCGACGACATCGGGCAGCTCGTCCCCGGCAAGAACGAGGTGTTCGACCCGAAGACCAGGAAGTGGACGTACCTCTCGAAGGTCCGTCAGTTCCCGACCTACCCGGCGCTGTTCCTGATGCAGAACGGCAAGGTCTTCTACTCGGGGTCGAACGCGGGGTACGGGCCGGACGACGTGGGGCGCGACCCGGGCGTCTGGGACGTGGAGAGCAACAAGTTCACGAAGATCCCGGGGCTCAGCGACGCCGACGAGATGGAGACCTCCGGGACCGTGCTGCTGCCGCCGGCGCAGGACGAGAAGTACATGGTGATCGGGGGCGGCGGGGTCGGCGAGTCCGCGCGGTCCAGCAACCGGACGCGGATCGTGGACCTGAAGGCGGACAGCCCGAAGTTCGTGGACGGGCCGACCCTGGAGAAGGGGACGCGGTACCCGCAGGCGTCGATCCTTCCCGACGACTCGGTGCTGGTGTCGGGAGGTTCGGAGGACTACCGCGGGCGCGGTGACTCCAACATCCTCCAGGCCCGGCTGTACCACCCGGACACCAACACCTTCGAGTCGGTGGCCGACCCGCTGGTGGGGCGCAACTACCACTCCGGGTCGCTGCTGCTGCCGGACGGGCGGGTGATGTTCTTCGGGTCGGACTCGCTGTACGGGGACAAGGCGAACACCAAGCCGGGTGTCTTCGAGCAGCGGATCGAGATCTACACGCCGCCCTATCTGTACCGGGACTCGCGTCCTTCGCTGTCCGGGGGGCCGCAGACCATCGCCCGGGGTGCTTCCGGGACGTTCACCTCTCCGCAGGCTTCGGCGATCAAGAAGGTGCGGTTGATCCGGCCCAGTGCGTCGACGCATGTGACCGACGTGGATCAGCGGTCCGTCGAGCTGAAGTTCACGGTGTCCGGGGACAAGGTGAAGGTGACGGTGCCGGAGAACAGGAACCTGGTGCAGTCGGGGTGGTACATGCTGTTCGTCGACGACGACCAGGGGACGCCGTCGAAGGCACAGTGGGTTCGGGTGCCGTAGGACCGAGAACGCTCCCGCACCCGTGCTCTTCGGGTGCGGGAGCGTTCGTGGCTGGTCGGGCTCATGAGGCCGAGCCGCACGTCGACGGTGGTCAGGCGGTGAACATCGTCGTGACGGCGGCGATCCTTCCGTCGCGGACGGTGATGACGTCGATCCCGCGGACGGCGGGCCTGCCGGGCGGACCGAAGGCCCAGGCGAGTGCTCCGGTGTGGGGGCCGGCGTAGCGCCGGCCGTCCTCGGTGAACTCGAAGTCGGCGGGGGCGTCGGCGAGAAGGGCGGCGGCCTTGTCCGCGAGGGCGTCGCGGCCGGTGGTGGTGCCCTCGGGGTCGGTGAAGACGACGTCCTCGGTGTAGAGGCGGTCGACGGCCGCGCGGCGGGTCGCGGCGTCGCGGTTGCCGAAGACTTCGTGCAGGTTGGCCGCGAGCAGGTCGGTCACGTTGTGCATGGTTCCTCCAGGGGTGTCCGGGGCGGCTGCGGTGCGGGTCAGATCTGGCTTGCGCCGCCGTCGACGTATATCTCGGCACCGGTCATGTAGCTGCTGGCTTCACCGGCGAGGAAGAGGACCGTCTCGGCGATCTCCTCCGGACGGCCGAGACGCTGCATGGGGACTCCGGCGGCCAGGCCCTCAAGCAGTTGTTCGGCAGCCTCGGGGGTGCCCGCGAGGCCGCTGAGGCCGGGCGTCTCGATCGGGCCGGGGGCGATGCTGTTGACGCGGATGCCGCGGGTGACGAGTTCCGCGGCCCAGCTGCGGGTCAGGGAGCGCAGCGCGGCCTTGGTCGCGGCGTAGACGCTGAAGGAGGCGGCGCCCTTGGTGTCGATGTTCGAGCTGGTCAGGATGACCGACGCGCCCGGGCGGAGCAGCGGGAGCGCCTTCTGCACGGTGAACAGGGTGCCCGCGACATTGGTGTTGAAGGTGTCGGCGTAGTGGTCCCAGGTGATGTCGGGCAGGGCCGCGAACTCTCCGCCGCCCGCGTTGGCGAAGACGATGTCGAGGCTGCCGTGCCGCTGGATCTGGTCGAAGAGGCGGTCGAGGTCGCCGAGGTCGGCGACGTCGGCTCGTACTCCCGTGGCGTTGTCGCCGATGGCGGCCACCGCCTCGTCGAGCGTCTGCTGCCTGCGGCCGGTGAGGAAGACATGGGCGCCTTCCGCCGCGAGCCGTCGTGCGGCGGCGAGGCCGATGCCGGACGTGGCACCGGTGACGAGGGCGGTCTTGCCGTCGAGCTGACCCATGAGGGGTTCTCCATTTCCGTACCGTTCGGTACTCAAGTCGTTCGTCCGGGAGAACCGTGGCAGCAGGGCAGCTATTCCGTACCGCTCGGTTAAAATTTCGGGGACCGACACAGGAGGGCGTCATGGCGGTACGCGGCAGACCTCGGGGCTTCGACGCGGAGGCCGCGCTGGACCGTGCGGTGGAGGTCTTCTGGCGCCAGGGCTACGACGGCGCGTCCCTCACCGACCTCACCGAGGCGATGGGCATCAACCGCACGAGCATGTACGCGGCGTTCGGCAACAAGGAACAGCTCTTCCACCGCGCCGTCGCCCGCTACGCCGAGGCCGACATGGCCTACGCCCGCGAGGCTCTCGCGGAGCCGACCGGCTACGCGGTCATCGAATCCTTCCTCCGCGCCAACGCCGACGCGCTCACCCGCCCCGACCGCCCCTCCGGATGCCTGTCCGTGCAGGGCGGCCTGGCCGAGGGCGGCGACAGCGGCCGCATCGCCCGCTTCCTGGCCGACAGCCGCCTCGCCGGCGAGCGCGCCCTCGCGCGGCGTCTGGCCCGTGCCGTCGAGGAGGGCGACCTGCCCGCGGGGACCGACCCGCACGCACTCGCCCGCTATGTCATGGTCGTCAGCGAAGGCAACGCCGTGCACGCGGCCGCCGGCGCGACCCGTGCGGCCCTCCACACCACCGTCGACATCGCCCTTCAGGCGGTGCCCCGGCCGCACGCACAGGTGAGCGTCTGACGCGGACGGGGCCTAGGTGTTCGATCCCCGCGCCAGTTCCAGGGCGTAGTCGGACCACCACTCCCCCGCCTTCGGGCCGCCCTTGCACTCGCCGTCCGACTCTCCCGGGCGCTTGACCCACAGGTAGGCGTCGACCAACGGGTCCGCCGTCTTGATGGTCGGGGCCTCCCCCAGGGCCCGGCCCGGCGGGTTGCACCAGCGCTCGTTCTCGTCGCCGTCCTTGTACGGGCCGTTGCCGTTGCGGCTGGTGTCGATGACGAAGTGCTTGTCGCCGACCTTGGCGGAGAGCTGCTTGCCGTAGGCGATGGAGTCCTCGGTGGAGTAGAAGTTGGAGACGTTCACCGAGAAGCCGTCGGCCTTGGCGATGCCCGCCCACTTGAGGGGCTCGAAGATCTGGTCCGGGTGGCCCCAGCCCGCGTTGCCCGCGTCCAGGTAGACCTTGGTGTTCTTCAGGGACTTGAGCTTCTCGACGGCACCGGTGAGCAGGTCGTAGCGCTCCTCGTGGAACTCGTCCTTGGTGCAGCCGTCGACCAGGTGCAGGACGGCGTCCGGTTCGAGGATCACCGTCGCGGAGCGGTCGCCGATGCCCGCGGCCACGCCGTCGATCCAGGTCCGGTAGGCGTTGCCGTCGGCGGCGCCGCCCTGGGAGTACTGGCCGCAGTCGCGGTGCGGGATGTTGTAGAGGACGAGCAGGGCCGTACGGCCGGCCTTGTCGGCGGCCTCGGTGAAGCCGCGCGCCTCCTGCTCCGGGTTCTCCGGGCCGATCCACTCGCCCGTGGGCTGCTGGGCGATCTTGCGGATCTGCTCCGCCTCGTCGCCCTTGCCGCTCTTCAGGTACGCGGCGACCTGCCGGGCCGCGTTGCCGTCCGGGTTGACCCAGAACGGGTCGGCCTCCTTGGGCTGCTGGGTGATCCCCGCACCTGCCTTGCCGTCTTCGTCCCCCTTGTTCGGATCGTCCGGCGTCGAGCACGCGGCGAGCAGCAGTGCCGCCCCCAGCACCGCCGCCGAAGCCCGTGTGCGGGCCGCCCTCCTGGCCCCCCTGCTGACGTACATCCGATTCCCCCCTGGGTGCACCGTGGCAAGCCTCAATCGTGACACACCGGTCGCGCCGCCCACGAGCTCTCCCGGGCCTTGTCCAGGAGCTGTTACAGCCCCGAAGGTCGGAGTAGGTGCGCGCCGTACAGGGGCGCTCGTCGATGAAGGGGAGTGCTCAGCGATGCGGTACGTCACCAGGGAGATCCGGCTGGCCTCGGCACTGGTGGAGGCGGCGGACACCCTCGTCGACGGCTTCGAGGCGACCCGGTACTTGCAACGCGTCTCCGACCACTGCGTGGAACTGCTGCGCGCGCGGGCGGCCGGGGTGATGCTCATCGACGGCGGCCGGTCGGTGTTGCTGGCCGCCAGCAGCCGGCACGAGCGGGTGGCGCTGGACCTGCTGGAGGCGCAGCACGGCGGCGGGCCGTGTCTGGACAGCTACGGCTCGGGCCGGCCGGTACCGCCCGTCTCCATACGGGTCGCCCACGCGGACGCCCGCTGGCCCGACTTCACCGAACGGGCCCTCCGGCACGACATCGTGACCACGTTCGCGGTCCCGCTGCGCCGCCGCGAGAACCTGCTGGGCGCCCTCAACGTGTTCGCGCCCACGCTGCCCGACCCCGCCCCGGCCGACGACGTCACCTCCGAACTCCAGGTCGCCCAGGCCCTCGCCGACGCCGCCGCCCTCGGCCTGCAGAACCGTCACACCTACGCCCAGTACCGCACCCTGTCCGGCCAGTTGCAGGAAGCCCTGTCCAGCAGGGTCCGCATCGAGCAGGCCAAGGGGATGCTCGCCGAGCGCTGGAGCGTCCACGCCGATCAGGCGTTCATGGCGCTGCGGCAGTACGCGCGGCGCCGTCGGCAGCCCCTGGACGAGGTGGCGAGCGCGGTCATCGAGGGCGTCGCGGACGACGCCGAACTGCGCCGGGAGATCGACGGAACCGCTGACGGACCCGCGTAGCACCCAGGCCCACCAGGAAGTGTGACGGAGAGCCACGAGCCCAGGGCTGAAGGTCAGTCGGCCCCTAGGCCCGGGCGCTCATCCGTTCTAGAGTCTTCTCATAGGTTACGGCCCCAGCCCCTGGCCGAGTCATCCCACCGGGCCTCCAGGCCTCCCGCGCCGTCGCCGGGTTACTCCCGCAGCCCGGGCGCGCGGTCGAGGACCGGCCCGGTCGGCGGCTTCGGGGGGAGCGGGTCGCCGACCGGGCCAGGTGGTGCCCCGGACGGGAGCCCTACAGACCCGTGCCCGTCAGATACGCCGAGACGATCACGTTGGCCGTGTAGCTGCGGCTCGCCCGGTCGAAGGTGCCGCCGCAGGTGACCAGGCGCAGTTCGGCGCGGCCCGGCTCGCGGGGGCCGTAGGCCAGACGGGCGTCGAAGTCCTCGCGGGTGAGGGTCCGCACGTCGTCGACGGTGAACTCGGCGACCCTGCCGTCGTCACGGATCACCCGGACCGTCTCGCCCGGCCTGAGCGAGCCGATCCGGAAGAAGACGGCGGGCCGGGTGTCGGTGTCGACGTGCCCCACCATCAGGGCGGTCCCGGCGGCCCCGGGCTGGACGCCGGCCGCGTACCAGCCGACGACACCGGGCTGGTCGAAGGGAGGCGGGTCGAGGGCACCCCGGGCGTCCAGGCCGCGGGCCACCACCGGCGCCTGCACCCCGAGCCCCGGGACGTCCAGGCGCTGCGGCCGCGCCGCTCCCGGCAACGGCCTTACGGCGGGCGGCAGTTCGGCCGTTCCCGGCGGGCGCCCGACCGCGGCGACGTCACCGGCGGCCGGCACGGACAGGCCGTGCCGCACGGCGGTGACCTCGCGGCCCCACAGCCACAGACCGAGCAGCAGGACCGCCCAGGTCACACCGGTCAGCAGCCGTCCAGTCCCGGAGCGGCGGGGGGGCGGGGGGGGGGCCCCCCCCCCGGGGGGGGGGGGGGGGGGGCCCCGGGGGGGGGGCCCCCCCCCCGGGCCGGGGGGGCGCCCCCCCCCCCCCCCCCCCCCCCCCCCCCCCCC